>NZ_CP046908.1:0-600000 GCF_009789575.1 Stappia indica
TGGGGCCGTGACCGGCTGTGCCCGTCAGTTGCACGTCGAGGCCGCCGAGCGCCACTTCGGTTCCCGAGGTGGCCGCCGGCACATAGATCGTTGCCGCTCCTCCCCCCGTCGATGCGCCCTTGCCGAGAGACGAACCGGTTGCAATATCGGCAATGCCGGCCGTGTCCTTGGCGGACAGCGTGGCAGTGACCCCAAGCGTGCCGGCATCTGCCGGGACATTGACCGTCTGAATGCCGCCGCCGGTGCCGGTGAACGTTGCCGCGTGGTTGTGCGGCGGCAGGGTGGAGACGTTGAGGGTGGTGGTGGGTACGCCGGATTGCATGGCGAAGGGCTGTGTCGGCAGGCCGGGGCCCGTGCCGTAGTGGAGAATCGCCCGGCCGCGCAGATCGGGGAGACCGAACTGGCCGCTCTGGGCCGAGCCGCCGTACTGGGTGCCGATCAGGCTGTAGAGGGCCTGGTTGCCGTTGATCGCGATCAGCCGTCCGTCGGCCGGGAGCCAGTTCCGTGGGCACCAGTTGAACGCAAAGGCACAGACGGTGCCGATGTAGGCCTCCATGTTGCAGGCCTGTGCAGGCGTCGTGCCGACGACGAGCAGGCCGCCGCCCAGGCCGAGCGTTCCGGCGATGCCGAGGGCGGAGAGCCCCCGGGCAAGGGTATGATGCAGGTGGAGTTTGCCCTTCATGCCAGTCTCCTTCCTATTGCGCGCGGCCCGAATCGTGCCCGCAAAGTGCTATGCTGCGCATCGCAGTATAGTTTTTCAATCTTAAGTTGGTAAATATAGAATATTATCTCATTAGTTGTAATGCGTACCGCAAGGTTGCAAAGCGGGACGCCGCCCGGCGGAGCGGATTTCGGGCAGCGCGCTCGCGTGAAAGGTACATCCGCGCCGCGCCGCGCACTGGGGGAGGAGCGGTCGCCAGCCCCTTCGACGCGCGTGCGGCGGCGCTTGAGACGGTGGTTGAGACGGGCGAGGTGCACGATGGGAGGTCGAAACCGGGAGAGTTCGGCCCTAAAATGGAGTACACACACTCCGTTCCCGATGCACCCGATGTATGTAGAGTTATGAGATATCAATCGAACAGGCTGGCCGTGGCGCCGATGATGGAATGGACCGACCGCAACTGCCGGGCGTTCCACCGTCATCTCAGCTCCCATGCGCTGCTCTATACCGAGATGGTGGCGAGCGCCGCCGTCATTCATGGCGACCGGGAAAAACTCCTTGGCTTCGACGCCATGGAACATCCCGTTGCCTGCCAGCTCGGCGGCTCGGACCCGCGCGAACTGGCCGAGGCCGCACGCGTGGTCGAGGCGTTCGGCTATGACGAGGTCAACCTCAATGTCGGCTGCCCGTCCGACCGGGTGCAGTCCGGCCGTTTCGGCGCCTGCCTGATGCGCGAGCCGGAGCTGGTCGCCGAAAGCGTCGCCGCCATGCGTGAGGTCGTCTCGATCCCCGTCACCGTCAAATGCCGCATCGGCGTCGACGACCAGGACCCGGAAGAGGCGCTCGACCGGCTTGCCGACGCCGTGGTCGCGGCCGGCGTCGACGCGCTGTGGGTTCATGCCCGCAAGGCCTGGCTGAAAGGCCTGTCGCCTAAGGAAAACCGCGATATTCCGCCGCTAGACTACGACCGCGTCTACCGGCTGAAGCAGCGCCTGCCGGACCTTTACATCGGCATCAACGGCGGCATCGCCGACCTCGATGAGGCGGAGGCGCATCTTGAGCGGGTCGACGGGGTGATGCTGGGCCGTGCGGCCTATCATGATCCCTGGCTGCTGGCCGATGTCGACCGCCGCTTGCACGGGGCGGAAAATCCTGTGGCGACGCGCGAGGAGGCGGTCGAGGCCTTCCGCCCGTATATCCTGGCGCGGCTCGAAGAAGGCGGCCGGGCGAACCAGATGTTGCGCCACATGCTGGGGCTCTATCACGGGGTGCCGGGCGCGCGCTCCTGGCGCCGCCGCCTCACGGTGGACGCGGTGAAGCCGGGCGCCGGCATCGAGGTGCTGGACACGGCCCTTGCCGAGATTGCCAGTGCCGGACTGGACAAAGCGGCCGCCTTGGGTCAGTTAGAAGCCACGGGGTAGGCGACCGGCTGAGTCCGGCCCGCCCGTCCCCGCTTCCTTCCCGCGCCGCATCCAGTGGGGGCTTTCATGGATTTGTCGTCGATCAACGGCGAGGTCATCGGCCTCGCGCTTGCCCTTGTTGCGTCGGGCGCCGTCGCCGGCCTGCTTGCCGGCGTCTTCGGCATCGGCGGCGGGGCGGTGCTGGTGCCGGTGCTCTACCAGTTCCTCACCTGGCTCGGCGTCGACGAGTCCGTCCGCATGCACATCTCGGTGGCGACCTCGCTCGGCATCATCGTGCCGACGTCCATCCGCTCCTTCATGGCGCACAAGAAGCGCGGCGCGGCCGATCTCGAGTTGCTGAAGAGCTGGATCATCCCCGTGCCTGCCGGCGTGGTGGCCGCCAGCCTGGTCGCAGCCTATGTCTCCGGCGACAGCCTCAAGGGCATTTTCGCCGGCATCGCCGTGATCGTCGGCCTGCGCATGCTGTTCAACCGTGAAAGCTGGAAGATCGGCAACGACATCCCCGGCAATCCCATCCGGGCGATCTGCGGCGTGTTGATCGGCTTTTTCTCCACGCTGATGGGCATCGGCGGCGGCGTCATGAACAACACTTTCATGACCCTTTATGGCCGGCCCATCCACCAGGCGGTGGCGACCTCGTCCGGCACCGGCGTGCTGATCTCCATTCCCGGCGTCATCGGCATGATGTGGGCCGGCTGGGGCGAGCCGAACCTGCCGGCGTTCTCGCTCGGCTACGTAAACCTCCTCGGCGTGGCGCTGATCATCCCGATCACCACCTTTGCCGCGCCGTTCGGCGTCAAGATCGCCCATGCGCTGCCGCGCCGCTATCTCGAGGTCTTCTTCGGACTGTTCCTGCTGTCGGTGGCCGCCCGCTTCGCCTGGAGCCTGTGGGGCTGACGCCTCACGGCTCCAGGATCAACCTGTTGCCCTCGACTCGCCAGCTCTTGAGCCGGTCCATCGCCGACATGCCGAGCAGGCTCGTTTCCAGCGCACCCGGCCGGGCAACGAAGGCGCGCAGGTCCGCAAGCGTGAACTCGCCGATCTGCAACCGGTCCAGCCGTACGGTGGCGACCTCGGTGCGCCCGTTCGCCGTCGACACCGGAACCGTGTAGGACAGCACCGAAGGATCGATGCCGGCCGCCCGCGCATCGGCATCCGTCAGCGTCACGGCCGAGGCGCCCGTGTCGAACAGGAAGTCGACATCGGCGCCGTTGACCTGCGCGGCGATGCGGTAATGGCTGGAGCCGTCGCGGATGATCGTGATGGTGCCGGTCTGCGGATCGGTGAGCGCCATGCCGGGAACCAGCGTTCCGACCACGCGGCGGGCGACGACCTCCAGTTCGTCCCGCCAGGCATAGCCGGTGACCAGCAGTGCACCGAGAGCCCCCCAGATGAGCAGGCTGCGCAGCAGCGCCGGCACCTGGCGAGGGGAGGCGGCCATCGAGCCGCCGATCACCACGAGCAAGGCCAGCAGCGCGACGATGCGGGGGCCGGTTTCGGAATAGCCGCCGTCATCGCCCGGCATCTGGAAGCCGAACAGATACGCGACGAGGGCCGTCACGATCACGGCGGCCAGGAGCGCGAGGATGACGAGGCCTGCAGTCTTGCCGCGAAACATCAGCTTGCCTCCGCCGTCGAGGTGGTCCGCTCTGGAAGCGAGGCGTTGATCGCGCGCCGATGATCGTCCGAAAAGCCCGCCCAGCCGGCGATCTCGTCGAGCGTCCGCCGGCAGCCGACGCAAAGGCCGGTTGCCGGGTCGATCCGGCAAAGGCGGATGCAGGGGCTGTCGCTGCCAGTCATGTCTCTCGCTGGTCCTGTCGTTGCGGTGTCATCCATCCCATGTGGGAGATTTCATCGCCCGGACAAGATCGTGATCGGCGCGGCAAGGATCTTGAGCGGGAAGGTGACCGCCGCCTTGGCCGTGTTGCCCACTACGTCCAGGGTCGTCTCTGTCGGCCCGGATTGCTGTCGCAGCTCCAGCGACTGCAGTGCCTGGTTGAGTTCGGGCGCGACCTGGGCGAGCTGGGCGAACTTGCCGTGGTTCGCGGCATCGCCTCCCTTCACGGCAGTAAGGTCGATGACCACCGCGCCGAGCTTTGCCAGTTCCTCCTCGTCGCCATAGGCGCCGAGCCGCTCGCCGCCGGCGAGCAGGCTGGACGCCCGCAAGGCCCGGTCATCGCGGGAAACGAGGATGACATAGGGCCGCTCCGGCCTGCCCGTGCGGCGCAGCTGCGCCTTGAACACGTCGACATCGACATCGGGTGCGGCCATCGCGATCAGGCCGATCTTGTGGGCCGGCAACGGCTTTCCGGAGATGCGGATCTGGCGGATCGTCTCCGTCAGCACCCAGTTGCCCATCGAGTGGGCCAGCACATTGACCCTGTCGGCACTGGAGGCGGTGAGCGCACGCAGGGTCCGCTCGAGCGAGTCCCGCGCGATGGTGGCGCTGTTGGTATCGTAGAGATAGCCGGTAACGTCGCCGCTGGAGGCCCAGGTGAACAGCACCGCCACGCTCGGCATGTTGCTGTCGTGCTTCAGCTGCGTCATCCGGTAGAGCGCTTCGGGAAAGCGCGTGTTGTAGCCGTGGACGAAGAGGAAGACTTCGCGCTTGCCCTTCGGTCGTTTCGCCAGCTGGCGCTCCAGCTCGGCGCTGAAGCCCTTGTCGTCGAGATAGGCGGCCGAGCGCAGGGTGAAGTCCTTGGCCGGGTCGCCGGGCGGAATGGACGGCCATTCGATCGCCCCCGGCTTGTGGTCGGGCGGGACGGAAACGGTGGCGACCGCATGGTCGAGCCCGCCGCCGCGCTCGCCGCTGAACAGGCTGCCGCGGGTGGTGTCGCGCTTGCGAGTGGTGGCGACCAGGATCTCGTGCATCTTTGCGCCGGGTGCGGTCGCCTCTGTCTCGATCAGGCTGCCCGGGCCGGGACGCCCGGCGCAGGCGGCAAGGACCAGCGCGGCGACAAGGATCATCACCGCCGCCGGCCGGGCGGAGGCGTTTCTGCCGTAACGGGAAGCGGAACTCGGCACGCTGCGGACCTCACTTGAAACCGGCCGGCAGCGCCTGCCGAAAGCCGTTGTTCTTCTTATCAGCAAATGCGCCTGGATGCAGTCATTGCGCAAGGCAGAAGCCGAGAAGCAGGCCGACAAGGGCGAGCTGCTGTGTCGCGCCGAGCACATCGCCCGTGTGCCCGCCGATGCGTGCCCGTGCCAGCAGGGCGGTGCCGGTAGCTGCCGTAGCGGCAAGAAGCAGCGCGGCGAAGACGGCCGGGGCGGGAAGCAGGGCAAGACCGGTGAGCGCTGCGGCCAGGCCGAGGAGCATGGCAACCATCGCCGCGCGAGACGACGGCTGGCCGCTGGCCGCCGCGAGCCCGTCGGGGCGGGCAGGGGCAAGCGCCGTCCACACGCCGACCATGGCAGCGCGCGACGCGGCTTCAACCAGGATCAGCAGGAGAGCTGCCGAAAGCGCGCCGACACGCGCCATGAGGGCTGCGAGCAGCACGGCCCGCAATCCGACGCAGACCACAAGCGCCAGCGTGCCGAAAGCGCCGATGCGACTGTCCTTCATGATCTCCAGCCGCCGCTCGCGCCGGCTGGCGCCGAAGAACCCGTCGGCGACATCGGCGAGCCCGTCCTCGTGCAACGCGCCGGTGAGCATCATCGCGAAGGCGACGGCAAGAAGCGAGGCGGCAAGCGGCGGCAGGTCCGTGAGGCCGAGGAGGGCCAGCAGCAGGGCCGGCGGCAGGGCGAGCAGGGCGCCGGCGACGGGCACGAGCCAGGCGGCGCGGGAGAAGGCGGGAAGCTGCGACGGATCGTCCAGCCGGTTCGCCGCCGGGACGGGCACGCGCGAGAAGAAGCGCAGGCAGGCCGCAAGGTCGGCAGCCGCGCGCAGCACGGGGTCAGTGATCCTGTCGCGGGGGACTTCGGCCTCAGGCTTCATTTTTCACTCATCCGACTTTGCGAGCCTGCGCCCGCCGGTTTATAGATCGGCCCCCGCCCGCCGCCAAGATCGTGCGGACTGCCGATGCCAGCCGGAGTTTCCAGCCCATGTCCCTTTCGCCGTCCGCGCTTCCCTTCGACGACATTCGCAACCTGATCCGCCAGATGCCCGGACCCGACGAGGATGCGGTGGCGGAAGTGCGCGCCCGCGACGCGCAGCTGACCAAGCCTGCCGGTTCACTCGGCAAGCTGGAAGAGCTTGCCGAATGGCTGGCCGGCTGGAGCGGCCGCGGCCGTCCCAAGGTCAGCCGCCCGGTCGTCGCGATCTTCGCGGCGAATCATGGCGTGGCCGACAAGGGCGTCTCGGCGTTTCCCGCCAGCGTCACCCGGCAGATGGTGGAGAATTTCGCAGCCGGCGGCGCGGCGATCAACCAGATCTGCATCGCCCACGATCTCGGCCTGAAGATCTTCGACCTGGCGCTGGACATGCCGACGCCGGACATCACCGAGGAAGACGCCTTCGACGAGGCCAACTGCGCCGCGACCATGGCCTTCGGCATGGAGGCGGTCGCCGGCGGAACCGACCTGCTGTGCATCGGCGAGATGGGCATCGCCAACACCACCGTTGCCTCCGCGCTGCTGGCCGGCCTGTTCGGCGGTGTGCCGGGCGACTGGGTCGGGCCGGGCACCGGTGTCGACGCCGAGGGCATGGCGCGCAAGCGTGCCGCCGTAGAGCAGGCCGTCGCCCGGATCGAGGGGACCAGCGATCCGCTCGAGGTGTTGCGCCGCGTCGGCGGGCGCGAGCTTGCCGCCATGGCCGGTGCGGTGCTGGCAGCGCGCCTGCAGCGCACGCCGGTGATCGTCGACGGTTTCGTCGCGACCGCCGCCGTCGCCGTGCTGCATGCGATGGATCCGCGCGCGCTCGATCATTGCCTCTTCGCGCATCTGTCCGCCGAGCCGGCGCATCGCATGGCGCTGGAAAAGCTCGGCAAGGAGCCGTTGCTGGACCTGGGCATGCGGCTCGGCGAGGGAACGGGCGCAGCGCTCGCCGCCGGTATCGTGCGTGCGGCCGCGCAGGTGCATGACGGCATGGCGACGTTTGCCGATGCCGGCGTGTCGGGGAAGGGCGATAACTAACTCCCGCTTCCGTCTCAGCCGGCAGAAACCCGCGCCCTATAGGCGCTCGGCGTCTCGCCGGTCACGCGCAGGAATTCGCGGTTGAAGTTGGACTTGGTGTTGAAGCCGCTGGCCAGCATCGCGGCGGTCACGCCGTGGCCTTCTGCGAGCAGCTTGCAGGCGTGGCGGATGCGGTAGCCGTTGACATGGCGTGACACGTTCTCGCCCTGCGTGCGGTTGATCGCCGCCGAGAGCTGTTTCATCGGCACGTGCAGGCGCCGGGCAAGGCGCGCGAGCGTCAGGTCCGGATCGAGGCACGCACCGCCCTGGTCGAGCAGTGCGCCGAGACGTGCCATCAACTCCTTGTCGGCCTCGATGTCCGCCCCGCTTTCGGCTCCGGTCTCCCTGGGGACGGCCTCGTCGCTATCGGGCCCTTCGTCCTCTCCCACCGATCCGGGGCGCGCGGCAACGAGGCCGAGCAGGCCCACGGCCAGAAGCGCCAGCGACGAGGTGAGGCTGACCACCAGCGGGCGCAACCACGCTTCGCCGGACATCAGCGCGATGGCAATCGCCGTATCGCTGACCGCCGACAGCAGAAGCGAGGCGCCGACCGCCTGCCAGATCCGCCGGGGCAGATGGCCGGCCTCGAGCCGTGCGAGCGGCAGGTCCTCGCGGCCGCGCGCCTGATAGAGGATCGCGGCGCCATACCCGGCATACAAGGCGACGAGGGCGGCATCCGGCAGCCACTGCAATGCACCCTGGCCGAGCGGCACGGCAAGGGCGGCGGCAAGCGGCGCGGCCACATGCGGCAGCGCGCCGGGCAGGGCAGGCGCGCGGATCGCCGCCTGCCGGAAGGCGAGATAAGCGAGCGGGGGCACGAGCGAGGCGGTGACCGGCAGCACCGGCTGAAGCGCAGCGATGCCGTAGTGCTGGACCAGGGAAATCAGGGTGCCCTGCAGCGCCGCCGCCCCGAGCAGCAAGGGAAAGAGCGAAGGCCCGTCCCGCAGCAGCACGAAGCGGCAGGCCAGGAATGCCAGCACGAGAGCGACGGCAAGGGGGATCGGCAGGACGAGCATGAAGGGTCCTCGGTGAATCGTATCGGGCACGAGGCCGGACGCATCCCTGGTACAGGATCCGGTTGCAGTCGTCCTCGATCCGGTTTCAGGACGCAAGGGCGGGCTCGGGGTGGCATCGGGATCTCATCGCCACCCCGAAGGAGATCCCGCGATGAAACGTCTTGCCCTTGCCGCCCTGCTGTCCGTTCTTACCGTCCTGCCTCCCGTTTCCGCAGTTGCTGAAACGCTGGCGATCCCCGGCTACGACCGGATGGACGTACCGGCCCGTCACCGCGCCCTGCCGATTGCCGCCTCGCTCTGGTATCCGGCAGGCCGGGCGACCTATCGAAACCTGATCGGCGACAGCGTCCTGTTCGAGGGCGCGCCGGCAATGGTCGGCGCGGCGGTCGCCGAGGGCCGCTATCCGCTGATCCTGCTGTCGCATGGCTCCGGCGGCGCGATGGACGGGCTGACGTGGCTGTCGTCGCGCCTGGCCGCGCGTGGGGCCATCGTGCTGGCGGTGAACCATCCCGGCACCACGTCGGGCGATTCCTCGCCGCGCCGGACCATGCGGCTGGCGCCGCGCGCCGCCGATCTGGGCGCCGCCCTGGAGGCCGTGCTCGGCGACCCGCAGTTCGCCCCGCATATCGACCGCGAACGCATTTCCGCGCTCGGCTTCTCGCTCGGTGGCAGCACCGTTCTGGGCCTCGCCGGCCTGCGGTTCGACCGCGACGCCTTCGCCGACTATTGCCGGAAGGCCGGAGAGGAAGCGGCCGGTTGCGATTTCCTGGCGAAGGGCGGAGTGCGGCTGGATGCGTTGCCGGAGGCGTTTTCGGCCGATATGCGGGACCTGCGCGTCTCGGCGGTGATCTCGGTCGATCCAGGGTTCACCCATGCCGCGGCGGAGGAAAGCCTTGCCGGTGTCCGGGGGCCGGTCCTTTTCCTCAACCTGGGCGAGGAAGATCGCTGGCCGGCGGTGGATGTCGGTCCGCAGGGCAGCGGTCTGGCCGCCCGCGTGCCCGGTGCGCGCCATCTCGCAGTCGCACCGGCGCACCATTTCACCTTCCTTGGCGTGTGCAAGGAGGGCGGGGCGGAACTGCTGCGAAAGTGGCAGGACGATCCGATCTGCGACGATCCGCAGGGCGCGGACCGGGCGAGGGCGCATGAAGAGATCGTCGGGATCGTGGCCGACTTTCTCGGGCTGTCCCGGACAGGCGCCGAATAGAACGAAGGGCTCCGGACGGAAGGCGGCAGCGCGTGCTGCCGCCTCAGGACGCCTTGCGCACGATCATCCGCCGGGCGGCGCTGCGGCGCGGGTTGATGCCCGCGCTCGCGGTCTCTTCCAGAGCCGGCATGGCTTCCAGCACGCGCGAGGCCGGGAAGGTGATGATCACCTCGGTGCCTTCGCGCAGCTTGGAGCGCAGCTCGAACTTGCCGCCATGCATCTGCACCAGCGCCTGGACGATGGACAGGCCGAGGCCGGTGCCTTCCTCCGCGCTCTTGATGGCGATGGCACCCTGGCCGAAGGCCTGCATGACGATGGGAATCTCGTCTTCCGGAATGCCCGGGCCGTTGTCGCGAATGGAGATGTACTGGCCGCCGCCCGCGGTCCAGCCGGCCTTGATGTGCACCTCGCCGCCCGACGGGGTGAACTTCACCGCATTCGACATCAGGTTCAGGATGACCTGGCGCACGGCCCGCTCGTCGACCCACAGCTTCGGCAGGTCGACCTCATAGGCTTCCGTGATGGTGATGCTCTTCTTGCGCGCGCGGATCGCCATCATGTGCTTGCAGTCGTCGAGAAGCTCGGCCAGCGGCACGGCTTCCTCGGTGAGCTCGTAGCGGCCCGCCTCGATGCGCGACAGGTCGAGGATCTCGTTGATCAGGTTGAGAAGATGCTGGCCGGAATTGTGGATGTCGGCCGAATATTCGCGATAGGTGTCATTCTGCATCGGGCCGAGAAGCTGGTTCTTCATGACCTCGGAGAAGCCCAGAATGGCGTTGAGCGGCGTGCGCAGCTCGTGGCTCATGGTCGCCAGGAACCGTGATTTGGCGAGATTGGCTTCCTCCGCCCGCCGGCGGGCCTCGTCGGAGATCGCGTTCGCCTGTTCCAGTTCGGAGATCAGATGGTCCTTCTCGGCGCGGAAGGCCAGCATCGTCACGGTGGAGACGTGCAGCTGGTTGCCGAGCATCAGGAAGAAGCCCTGCGCGCCGATGGCCATGGCCATCATCGCGTAGTGGATCGCCGTCTGCTGGTTGAGGAACGACACGACGATCGCCAGCGTGATCGGCAGCGTGCCGGCGAGCAGGGCGCGGGGCAGGCTGGCCGACAGCATGGTCAGCATGGCGATGACGATCAGCATCGTCGCGAACTGGAAGATTTCCGAGCCGTCATGGCCGGGCGCGGTCGACTGCAGCAGGAAGAACCCGGCCCAGGACAGGCCGTAGAGCATGTCGCCGATGATCATCTGGCGGCGCCAGCGCGGCAGATCGGCCTCGGCCGGGGTTTCGCGCTCGAAGCGGCGGCAGGCCATCAGCAGCAGCGTGTGCGCGATGAGCGTGAAGACGAGCCAGCCGACGACGATGTCGACCCGCATCCACAGCAGCGAGATGCTGCCGACGATCAGCGCGAACAGCGGCAGCGCGAGCGCCGCGCTCAGGCGATTCTTGGCGAAGGTGAGCAGCAGCTCGTATTCGAAGTTCGGCGTAGAGCCGTCGCCCGTCGACAGCCGCTCGCGCACATTGCGCACGGTCTTCGCCACGTCGCGCCGTCGCCGGGCGCGCTCGCTGTTGAGGGCCGTTTTCGCCTCGCTGCTGGTGGTTTCCTGCGCGGACATGTAACTCGGGCACCTGGTTGCCGGGGCCTTGCCCGGTTGGATCGAAACAGGTCCAGTGTGGTGACCAACCCTTAATATCCGCCTCAAGGACGTGGTTAACCAAACGTCACG
The DNA here is from genome assembly GCF_009789575.1 of Stappia indica. NCBI lineage: Bacteria > Pseudomonadati > Pseudomonadota > Alphaproteobacteria > Hyphomicrobiales > Stappiaceae > Stappia > Stappia indica. The sequence continues at coordinate 11,135 of NZ_CP046908.1, forward strand.
ATCCTATATCGCGGGCGCATGGGCAGTCGGGGGCAAGGAGAGCGAATGACAGCGAAAAGCGGATCGGGGCTTGCCGCGCTGGCGCAGGAGATCGGCGCCTGCCGGGCCTGCGTCACGGCTCCGACGGGACGGCCTCTGCCGCACGAGCCGCGGCCCGTCTGCGTCATGTCCAGGACGGCACGCATCGCGGTCTGCGGTCAGGCGCCGGGAACGCGCGTTCACGCCAGCGGCCGGCCGTTCACCGATCCGAGCGGCGACCGGCTGCGCGAGTGGATGGGGATCGGCGAGGATGTCTTCTACGATCCTGCGAAACTCGCCATCGTGCCGATGGGGTTCTGCTTTCCCGGGCTCGACGACAAGGGCGGCGACCTGCCGCCGCGCCGCGAGTGCCGCCGGCTCTGGCACGACCGCGTCTTTGCCGCCATGCCGCAGCTGCGGCTGAAGCTCGTCATCGGCGCCTATGCGCAGGCCTATCACCTCGGCGACCATCGCCGCGGGTCGGTGCGCGAGACGGTCGCCGCCTGGCGCGAGATCCTGGAGGAAACCCGGGCCGAAGGCGTTGCGGCGATTGTGCTGCCGCATCCTTCGTGGCGCAACAATGCCTGGCTGAAGCGCAATCCCTGGTTCGAGGAGGAGTGCCTGCCGGTGGTGCGGGCGGAGGTGGCGCGTCTTCTGGACTGAGGCGGGCAAACAAAAAGGCCGGCGCCCGGGACGAGGCCCGAACGCCGGCGGAAGGTGCGGGGCGCGAGGCCCCGGGGAGTATCCCAGAGGGGGAAGCGTGCGGCCGATCAGCCGAAAAGGTCGCTCAGGAAGGTGCGGACCTCGTCGAGGACCGTGCGGTCCGAGGTCATCGGCAGGGTTTCGTCCTGCGACCAGCCGACCATGCTGTCGTCGTAGAGCGACACGTTCTTGTAGCCGAGCAGCTCGTGCAGCACGAACCAGTTGGTCGCGGCCCAGTGGCCGGTGTTGCAGTAGGAGACGATCTCCACCGACTTGTCGCCCAGCGTTGCCGGCACCAGCGCGGAGATCTCGGCCTGCGGCTTCAGCTGGCCCTTCGCGTCGTCGTAGAAGACGGCCTGGTCGAGGCTGACGGATTCGGGGATACGGCCGAAGCGCGTCGCCTTGGAATGCTTGTCCAGTCCGGCGAACTGGTTGGCCGGGCGGCCGTCGATCAGCACGGCGGAGGTCTCGAGGCGCTTTGCGACATCGGAGGTCTGCGCGAGATAATCGGCCCGCGGCTCGGCGACGAACATGTCGCCGACGGGCGTCACGTTGCCGGTCTCGACCGGATGGCCGGCTGCGACCCAGGCCTTGTGACCGCCGTCGAGGATGGCGACCGCGTCGTGGCCGAGATACTTCACGGTCCAGTAGACGCGCGCTGCGGCGGAGAACTCGGAGCTGTTGCCGCCGGCCGGCACGATCACCAGCGCCTTGTCTTCCGACAGGCCGAGCTCCGAAAGGGCCGCCTCGAGCTTCTCGACGGACGGAAGGATGCCAACCAGGTCGCCGCGGTCGGTGCGCCAGTAACCGGGATACTCGCTCCACACGGCACCGGGCACATGGCCCTTGAGATAGTCCTCCTTGCCGGAGCCGGCGAAGGGCGAGCGGATGTCGATGACGACGACGTCGTCGCGCTCGAGATTGTCGGCGAGCCATTGCGGGCTGACCAGCGGCGTCACTTCGGGCGCAGCAACGGCGACCGGTGCGGCGAAGGATGTGGCGACCACCAGAAGGGTCGCTGCAAGACGAGAGAACGCAAACATCTGCCTGCCTCCAGAAAAGATGGCCGCCTGCGAGCCTTGCAGACGCCTTTTCAAGGGAGGAGTTGACACCGGAGACAAAACGCGGCAAGCGAAATCGAGACGGAAATTGGAAGAAAAATCCAATATTCTCCACTCTCCAGCCAGTAGAAGAAAATGAGAGTTGCCTGAATGCGATTCATTGGAAAATGAATCCGTGCACCTCTCGAGCCGCCGAGCCAGGAACCCATGATCGACCGCATCGACAGACGCATCCTTTCGATCCTCCAGGAGGATTGCACCATTCCGGTCGCCGAAATCGGCCGCCGCGTCGGACTTTCCACGACCCCTTGCTGGCGCCGCATCCAGAAGCTGGAGGAGGACGGCGTCATCCAGCGCCGGGTGGCGATCCTCGATCCGAAGAAGATCAACGTGAAGGTCACCGCCTTCGTGGCGATCACCACCTCGCGGCACAACGACGACTGGCTGCGCAAGTTCGCCGACGTCATCTCCGAGTTCCCCGAGGTGATCGAGTTCTACCGGATGGCCGGGCAGGTCGATTACCTGTTGCGCGTCGCGGTGCCGGATATCGAGGCCTATGATGCGTTCTACAAGCGCCTGATCGCCAAGATCGACATCTCCGACGTCTCCACCTCCTTCGCGATGGAGCAGATCAAGTCGACAAGCCAGCTGCCGCTCGGCTATGTCCAGACGGAGAAGCCGCGCGCCGAACGCGACGACCAGTAGGGCGCGCCAGCAAGGGAGGCGAGACATGGGAAAGCATTCGCGGCGGCAGGGCCAGACCTGGCGACGGCTTGCGGTTGCCGGCCTGATGGCATGCGCCGTGTCCGCCGCCCCGGCGATGGCCGCCGACGGGCCGCAGATCCGCCAGGTGGAGCGGTCTTACGAGGACGTGCGCTTCGACCTGGAGAACGCGATCATCAATCGCGGCCTCGTCATCGACCATGTCTCCAATGTCGGCGACATGCTGGCCCGCACGGCCGCCGACGTCGGGTCGCAGACGCAGGTCTTCGTGAATGCGGAAGCGCTGCTGTTCTGCTCTGCCCGCCTGTCGCGCGCGGCAATGGAGGCGGCGCCGGAAAACCTCGCCTTCTGTCCCTATTCGGTGTTCGTCTACGAGACGCCGGATGCGGGCGGAAAGGTCTCCGTCGGCTATCGCCCGCTCCCCGAAACGGGAAGCGAGGCATCGCGGGCCGCCATCGCCGAGGTGAACGCGCTGCTCGCCGGCATCGTTGAGGAAGCTGGCGGCGAGTGAGCGAGCCGATGCCGGTCTCGCCTCAGGCGTTCTCGCCGACCTGCGGCCAGTAGGTGCCGAGGCACCAGACATTGTCCTCCGGGTCGCGGCAGATGAATTCGCGGCTGCCGTAGTCGCGGGTGACGAGCGGCTCGACGATGACCGCGCCCGCCGCCTCGGCGCGGGCGAAGGCCGCATCGATGTCCTCGACGGCGATGTAGAGCGTCTTGCCGGCCGGGCCGTCCGGCTGGCCGACGATCTGCGCGAAATCGTCGTCGCGCGCCTGTCCCAGCATCAAGATCGAGCTGCCGAGCGCGAGCTCGGCATGGGCGATCGTGCCGTCAGGCGCCTCGTGGCAGGTATGGACGGTGAAGCCGAAGGCCTGTTGCAGCCACTCCACCATCTGGCGGGCGTTGCCGAAGCGAAGGGCCGGAAAGATGCAAGGGGCAGAGGATGTGGTCATGGGTCGTCTTTGTCCTCGTTGCGGAACGAGGGCAGAGATAGCCGCCGTATCCGGCAGACGATTGAACAAATGTCACCTGCCCGGCGGGTCGTGCCAGGTCGCGGAGCCGAGTTTGTCGAGGCTCAACCACCATGCGCGCGGCGTGAGCCCCGCGAAGTCCTCGAACTCCCTGATCATGTGCGCCTGGTCCGAATAGCCGCCGGCGCAGGCGATATCCGCCCAGTCGGGGCGCTTCGCCGCGCGGGCAAGCGCCTGCGCCCGGTTGAAGCGGGCGATGCGGGCAACTGTCTTCGGCGAAAGGCCGAACGCGCGCGAGAAGCGGTCGGCAAGATGCTTGCGGCTCCAGCCGATCCGCGTCGCCAGATCGTCGATGCGATGCACAGCTCCGGACGCGATGAGGCCGAAGGCAGCGTCCACCAGAGGGTGGGAGGGCTCTGCGGCCGCCGCCCCGAAGCGGGCGGCGAGGAAGCCTTCCGCGCAGTCGAGCCGGGCGTTCCAGTCGTCGGTATCCTCCAGGCGCCGACGAAGCTCCGAGATCTGCGGATGGGCAAGATCGGCCAGCGGCACCATCCGTCCGGCGAATTCGGACGCCGGGATGCCGAGGAGGCGCTGCGCGCCGACCGGCGTCAGATTGACCTGCAGGCAGGCGGAGCGGCCGCTCGAGGCGATGAAGATGCGCGCAGTATCGAGACCGGCGATGAAGCTCGGCTGCTCGTCTCCAGCCACGGGCGCACGGCCGAGACGGATGCGGAAAGGCGTGCCGAAACTGATGATCAAGGGGGCGGCGAGCGAGGCGGTCTCGATCTGGCGGATCGCAAATCCGCCCGTTTCCTCATAGGTGGCGACTTCGGTGTAGAAGGGGCGCAGGGCAGGCGGCGCGGGCCTGTGCAGGAAGACGACCTCGCAGTCGGCAGGCATGGTCATGCCAGGTGTATGCGGGGCGGGAAGGCCCGCCTCCGGCGGTTCTTGATCGGCAACAAGTCCAATGGGGTCGCGCCGATGGTCTGTCCGTGTGGTCATGGCCCAGGATGCTCCCGGCTCCTCCCCCTCAGCGGGGTCTGGGATGAGGCGCAGGGTGGCGCAGTCCGGCGCGGCATGCAACCCGGCCGGCCCGGCGGCAAGGCGCCGCCGGGCTGTTTTCAGGTTTACTTGTCGGCGTTCTGCAGCCGGGCGATCAGGCTGGACGTGTCCCAGCGGTTGCCGCCCATGGCCTGCACTTCCGCATAGAACTGATCGACCAGCGCGGTGACCGGCAGGCGGGCGCCGGTCTCGTTGGCGGTCTTCAAGCAGATGCCGAGATCCTTGCGCATCCAGTCGACGGCGAAGCCGAAGTCGAACTTGTCGTCGCGCATGGTCTGCCAGCGGTTCTCCATCTGCCAGGACTGGGCCGCGCCCTTCGAGATGACCTCGATCACCTTGGCCACGTCGAGATCGGCCTTCTTGGCGAAGTGGACCGCTTCCGACAGGCCCTGCACCAGACCGGCGATGCAGATCTGGTTGACCATCTTGGTGAGCTGGCCGGCGCCGGCCGGGCCCATGTGGCCGACCATCTTGGCAAAGCACTCGATGGCCGGACGGGCGGTCTCGAAGGTGTCGGCATCGCCGCCGACCATGACGGTCAGCGCGCCGTTTTCCGCGCCTGCCTGGCCGCCGGACACCGGGGCATCGAGGAAGCCGCAGCCCTTGGCCTTCGCGGCCTCGTAAAGCTCGCGCGCCACTTCCGCCGAGGCGGTGGTGTTGTCGATGAAGATCGCACCCTTCTTCATGCCGTGAAAGGCGCCGTCCGGGCCGGTGGTGACCGAACGCAGGTCGTCGTCATTGCCCACGCAGGCGAAGACGAAGTCGCAGCCCTCGGCCGCCGCAGCCGGCGTTGCGGCATGCGAGCCGCCGTGCTCGGCCGCCCACTTCTCCGCCTTGGCTGCGGTGCGGTTGTAGACGGTGACCTCGTGGCCGCCACGCGACTTGAGGTATCCGGCCATCGGATAGCCCATGACCCCGAGACCGATGAATGCAACTTTCGCCATTGCGCCCCTCCGTTTGCATCTGTTGGCTGAGCCATCCCGGTCGGGACGGCAATTGTATGATGTCGCATCCTCTTTAGCGCATCATCGTGCCAGTGTCAGGTAGCAGTGCCAGGGGCAAGCGTCGGCAAGGGGCATATCGGAGGCGAGGTCTCGCGAAGAATGCCGGCCGGAGCGCAGGGCTCCGGCCGATGGTTCACTTGTCTTCGCAAGCGGTCGGCGGGTTTGCAGCCCGGCGCTTCACCGGACGCCAGATCTGGCGCGGCGCTTCCAGGGGAGGCAGGACCTGGTCCTCGGCGCGCAGCGCGATCAGATAGGTTCGTGCAAGTGCGTCGATCATGTTCGGCTCTCCATCAACGGCGTTTCATTGAGGAAAGCATTGCGGTTTTCGCCCGTTCATGCGACTCAGGAAAAACTTGATCATGTAAGTGAGGCTTACATATGGACTGGAGCCGGATGCCCTCGCTCGCCAGCCTGCGCGCCTTCGCTGCGGTGGCCGAGGCGGGAACGCTGGCGGCGGCGGGACGCAAGCTGAATGTCAGCCACGCTGCGATCAGCCAGCAGGTGCGGGCACTGGAAGCGTATCTGGGGGCCGAACTGGTGGTGCGCGAGGGGCGGGGACTTGCCCTGACGCAGGAGGGGCGCGCGCTGGCCGGCCATCTCGACGAGGCCTTCTCGCTGATGCACAGGGCGGTGGCGGAACTCACCGACGCCGACCGTACCCGCCCGCTGCAGGTGACCATGACGCCGACCTTCGCGGTCAGCTGGCTGATGCCGCGCATCTCCGAGTTTCGGCATCGGCACCCGGATATCGAACTGATGCTGAACCCGACGGCGGACGTGGTCGAGCTCGAGCCGGGCGGCGTCGATCTCGCCATCCGCTTCGGCAAGGGGCAGTGGCGGGGGCTGAATTCGGAGCCGCTGCTGCTGACCGGATTCGTCGTCGTGGCGGCGCGCTCGCTGGTCGGCGACGCGGATTTCACGGATCTGACGAAACTGCGCGAGTATCCCTGGCTGCAGGAACTCGGGGCAAATGAAAGCGCCAACTGGTGGGACCGCCAGGGCATCGCCCCGAACCGCGGCACCAACCTGCACTTGCCCGGCTACATGATGCTGGAAAGTCTGCGGCGCGGCGACGGGGTGACAGCCGCCGCGCGCGCCTTCATCGAGCCGGAAATCCGCTCGGGCCATCTGCGGGTCCTGTTCGAGGACGAGGAGCGCGGCAACGGCTACCACCTCGTCACGCGGCCGGGTGTGCAGCGGCCGCCGCTCAAGACCTTCATCGCCTGGCTGCGAAGCCACCGCGACGGGCAGGGTGCCGCGTCGGGCTAACGGGCGAGCGGCGCAAGGGCGGAGGACAGGTCCGCGATCAGGTCGCCCGCATCCTCGATGCCGACGGACAGGCGCAGCAGGTTGACCGGAACGCCGGTGGCGTCGCCCTCGATGGTGTGGCGATGCTCGACAAGGCTCTCGACGCCGCCGAGCGAGGTTGCCCGCTTGATCAGCTCCAGCCTCCCGGCGACGGCAAGGGCTTCCGCGGCTCCGCCCTTGACCAGGACCGACATCAGGTAGCCGCCGCTCGTCATCTGGCGGCTGGCGACGCCGTGCGAAGCGTGGCTGGCAAGGCCCGGATAGAGGACGCTCTCCACCGCGGGATGTGCCTCCAGCATCTCGGCAACGGCCTGCGCATTGGCGCACATGCGCTCCATCCGCAGGGACAGGGTGCGCAGGCCCCGCAGCAGCAGATAGGCCTCGAAGGGACCGAGCACCGCACCGGCATCGTGCCGCTCCTCGCGAATGAAGCGCCAGGCGTCGCTGTCCGCGTCGCGGCAGGTGACGATGCCGGCCAACACGTCGGAATGGCCGTTCAGCGCCTTGGTCGCCGAATGCACGACGAGATCCGCGCCGAGCTCCAGCGGCTTCATCAGCAGCGGCGTGGCGGCGGTGGCATCGACCGCAAGAACGGCCTTCAGCGCATGGGCAGCCTCGGCGATGGGGGCGATGTCGGCGACGGTCAGCCAGGGGTTGGACGGCACCTCCAGGAAGACGAGGTCCGGCCCGGTCTCGCGGAGCGTCTCGCAGAAACGCGCCGTGTCGGCCGCATCCGCCTCGATCAGGGCGATGCCCGCATGAGCGCAATGCTTGCGCAGCCAGGAGGTGGTGCCCCAATAGATACCGGACTGCGCGACGATGGTGCCGCCCGGCCGCACGCTGCGCAGCGTCGCGGAGATTGCGGCCATGCCGGAGCCGAAGGCGCGGCTCTCGGCGCCGTTCTCCAGCGTGGCGACGAGGCTTTCGATCTGCCGCACGAGGTCGCTGTCGTCCCGCGAGTAGATGTGGGCAGCGCTGGTCAGCCGGTAGTCGGTGTCGCGGGCGAAGGTGGTCGCGGTGTGGATCGGCGGAACCACCGCGCCGTTGACCGGGTCGATGCCGCCGCCGCCATGGGCGAGAAGCGAGGCGGGAGCAAGGCTGCGGTTGGTCGTTTCGGCCATGGGGAAACTCCGGTGAGACTGATCTTGAGGCAAGCGGTAGCCGCGAAACGCCGGCCCCGCAATGGGGCAGGCGTTACGATTTTTCGCGGAAGGGAACTGGTCAGTTGCGGCGCAGGTGCCGGGTCAGGCGTAGCTCGATCTCGTCCCAGAGCCGTCGCAGCGCCTCGACGACGATGAGATAGAGCACGGCCGCCCAGATATAGGCCTGGAAGTCGAAGGTGCGCGAATATGCCCGCCGCGTCTCGCCCATCAGGTCGAAGATCGTCACCAGCGAGACGATGGCCGAGCCCTTGATCATCAACACCAGCTCGTTGCCATAGGGACGAAGCGCGACGATCATCGCCTGCGGCAGGATCACCTTCCAGAAGGTGATGCCCTTGCGCAGGCCGAGCGCGGCTGCGGCCTCCCACTGGCCCTTGTCGACATTCTGGACCGCGCCGCGCAGGATCTCGGCCTGGTAGGCGGCCGTGTTCAACGTGAAGGCGAAGACGGCGCAATACCAGGCGTCGCGGAAGAACCACCACAGGCCGATGTCGCTGAAGAAGGGGCGGAACGTGCCGGCGCCGTAGTAGATCAGGAAGGCCTGGGCGAGCAGCGGCGTGCCGCGGAAGAAGTAGACATAGGCGTAGGCAATACCGGAGATGAACGGGTTGCGCGAGGCGCGCGCCAGCGCCACCGGCAGCGACAGTGCCGCGCCGGCGACCATCGACAGGCCGACCAGTTGCAGCGTGATGATGATGCCGTCGAGATACTTCTGCCAGTAGTCGCGGAAGAAGTCCGACATGACGTTGCTGGCGAGGTAGTAGAGCAGGTTGGCGCCGGCAACGATCCAGAGCGCCATGAGGAGATGGCCGGCGATACGCGCTCCGGTCCAGCGGCGCTGGCGGGCCGGCGGTGCCGGCTGCGGGGCGAGCGTCTGGCTGCTGACCCAACTCATCGCGGTGCCTCGCCGCGACGCGTCCAGGTCTCGATCCGGGACAGCCCGGCAGACGAGATCATGGACAGAACCAGATAGATCAGGCAGGCGCCGCCGAAGAACAGGAAGGGCTCCTTGGTGACGCGGGCGGCGATGCCGGCCCACCGCAGGAGGTCGTCGAGCCCGATGGCCGACACGAGGGCGGTTTCCTTGAGCAGGATCAGCCAGAGATTGCCGAGCGCGGGCAGGGCGAGGCGGATCAGTTGCGGCAGGATGACAAGACGCATCGTCAGCGAGCGACTGAGGCCGAGCGCATAGCCGCCCTCGTACTGCCCCTGGCGGATCCCGCGGAACGCCGAGAGGAAAGCCTCCGAGGCGTAGGACGAGAACACCAGCGACAGCGCGACCATGCCGGCGACGAACGAGTTCACGTCCACGGTCGCGCCGGTGACGAAGACGCGGGCGATCTCGTTGAGCAGCATCTGTCCGCCGTAATAGACGAGAAACAGGGTCAGCAGCTCGGGCAGGCCGCGGAAGATGGTGGTGTAGACATTTGCCGCCGAGCGCAGCGACGGTTCGCCGGAGTTCTTGGCCAGCGCGATCAGGAACCCGAGCACGAGGCCGAAGGGCAGCGAGGCCAGCGCCAGCGACACGGTTACGAGAACGCCGCGCGCGATCTCGTCGCCCCAGCCGTCCGGGCCGAACGATATCAGGGTGAGAGCTTCATTCATGCGACGGAACCGCTGGTCTTAGCGGGACGGCAGACGACTGCCGCCCCGCGAGGTTCAACGGTCGTCAGCCGCCATAAACGTCGAAGTCGAAATACTTCGACTGGATCTGCTCATAGGTGCCGTTGGCGCGGATCGCCTCGATGGCCTTGTTGAACATTTCCTTGAGCTCGGGCTCGTTCTTGCGGATGGCGATGCCGGCGCCCTCGCCGTTGATCACCGGGTCCGGCGTCAGGGTGCCGAGCAGCTTGCAGCAGGCGCCGTCCTCGGTGGCGAGCCACTCGGACAGGACGACGACGTCGTCGATCACCGCATCGATGCGGCCCGAGGCGACGTCCAGCTTGTACTCGTCCGGCGTCGGATAGAGCTTCAGCTCGGCATCGCCGAGCTTGGCCTCGGCATAGTTGGAGTGGGTGGTCGACGACTGCGCGCCCAGCAGCTTGCCGGCCAGCGCTTCCTTGGTCGCGGCCGCAATGTCGCTATCCTTGGGGACGGCGATGGCCGGCGGCGTGTTGTAGTACTTGTTGGTGAAATCGACCTTCTGCAGGCGCTCCTCGGTGATCGACATGGAGGCGATCACTGCGTCGAACTTGCCGGCCTGAAGCGCCGGGATCATGCCGTCCCAGTCCTGGACGACGAATTCGCACTCGACCTTCATCTCGGTGCAGAGCGCCTTGGCGATGTCGATGTCGAAGCCGACGAGCTGGCCGTCGGAGGTCAGGTTGTTGAAGGGAGGATAGGCGCCCTCGGTGCCGATCAGCACCTTGGTCCAGTCCTTGGCCTCGGCTGCGCCTACGGTAGCAATGGCCAGCGCGGCTGCAGCCGCGATCTTCATCAAACGCATCATGTATCCCCTGCGGTACTGTTTTCTGCCCGCGTCCATTTTTCCGGCGCGAGGTCAGATTTCATACTCCCATCAAAATTATCCGAAGTTCAACCGCTTTACGCTGGATTGTCCCCATCGCTCACACAGAACGGGGAACGTTGTTCCGCAATTGTTTCCGGTATCGTAGGGGAAGGTGCAGGGAGTTTTGCGTCTGGACTAGAGCCCTTTCGGCCAACTCGAAGTCAATTCTGCTTCTTGATTGGGGCGGCGATCCGGCGTCGAAACGGTCGCCGTGCGATGCCGTAGCATCGGGCAAGATCGCTCCGTCAGAACGGCTCCGAATTGGCAGAAAGGGCTCTAGCGTGCGGCGAGGCCGTAATCGCCGAAACTGATGAAATCGACGAGCTGTCCCTCGGCGACAGATGTCGTCTCCTCGGGGATCTCGATCAGGCCGTCGGCCTCGCGCAGGGAGGTGATGAGGCCCGAGCCGTCGCGGGCGAACTTGCGCACCACCGTGCGCCCGCTCGCATCGCGGCCCAGAATGCCGCGATAGAACTCGCGGCGGTCGGGCTTCTTCTTCGGCACGGAGAAGGCGGCCGGGATCTGGTAGCGCACAGGCTCGAAGAAGGTGCCGCCGCCGAGCGCAGACAGGACCGGCAGGACGTAGAGCAGGCCGCAGACCATGGCGGCAACCGGATTGCCCGGCAGGCCGAGCGTGACGCAGTCGCCGATACGACCGAAATTCATCGGCCGGCCGGGCTTGATCGCCAGTTGCCACATGTGCCGGCTGCCGAGGTCGTCGATGGCGTCGACGAAATGATCTTCCTCGCCGCGCGAGGCGCCGCCGGTGGTGACGATGACATCGTGGGTCGCGGCGGCGCTCGCCAGGGCCTCGCGCACCGCCTCTGCGCGATCCGGCAGGATGCCGAAGTCCGTGACCTCGACGCCGCTCGCCGCCACCAACCCCGACAGGAGAAAGTGGTTGCTGTCGTAGACGCCGCCAGCGGGCAAAGGCTGACCGGGGCGCCGCAACTCGTCGCCGCTGGAGACCAGCGCCACGCGCAGCCTGCGGAACACCTCGACCCTGTCCGTGCCGGTGGAGGCGATTGCCGCAATGTCCTGCGGTCTCATCCGGGCGCCGGCTTCTACCAGAACCTCGCCGGCTTTCAGGTCTTCGCCGGCCTTGCGCCGGTTGGCGCCGGGCTTCAGGCCGGCGGGAACATGCACGAAGGTCTGGCCGCTGCGCTCCGTCAGTTCGCAGTCTTCCTGCATGGCAACCGTATCGGCCCCTTGCGGCATCAGGGCGCCGGTGAAGATCCGTGCGGCGCTGCCGGACGCAAGGGGGCCGTCCAGAGGGTGGCCCGCGGCGATGCGCGCGCAGACCGGCAGGAGGCCGTCGCCGGCGGAGAGATAGTGCTCATGGAGAAACGCGTAGCCGTCGACCGCGGAATTGTCGGCGAGCGGGACGTTCTGAGGCGCCGAGACGGCTTCTGCCAGAATACGCGCATGGGCGTGGGCGAGCCCGACGCTCTCCTGCTCCACCACCGGGACGATCCGCTCGCGCAGGATGGCCAGCGCCTCCGCGTGGCGCAGCCGGTCGCGGTCGTGCAGGAAGCAGTCGTCAAGCAGTCGTCTGGTCGGAGCCATGGCGCGTCCCGGAAAGTCCGCAGGTGGTCAGGATGAAGCCGGCGATGCCGTCGATATCGTCGAGATGGTAGACCGGCAGGGCAGTATCCGCCACGGCGCTGTCGGAAGCGATGGCGACCACATGCGGATCGCCCGGAGAAAGCGGCTCGCCGCGCGTAGCAGAAGACCGCCGCAGCTCCAGCTTGGGCAGCGGCTCGCGCTTGTAGCCCTCGACCAGCACCAGGTCGCAGGGCGACAGGCGGGCAAGGATCTCTGTCAGCGAAGGTTCCGCCTCGTCGCGCAACTCGTGCATCACGGCCCAGCGGCGACCCGAGACCAGGGCGGTCTCGACAGCGCCGGCCGTCCGGTGGCGATGGCTGTCCGTGCCCTCATGGTCGATGTCGAAGGCATGATGCGCATGCTTGACCGTGGCAACGCGAAACCCGCGCGCGGTGATCGCCGCGACCAGGCGCTCGGTCATGGTGGTCTTGCCGCTGTTCTTCCACCCGGCGATGCCGAAGACCGGGGCAGGGGCGCTTTTGTCGATCATGCACCGGCCTTTAAGAGATCTTCGGCCGCAGCCAGATCCTCGGGCGTGTTAATGTTGAAGAACGGATCGGGCGCACCAAGCGGCGGGGTGAAGTCGGCGCTTGTGTTGGGATGCATGTCGACGAAGGCCAGCACCTTTCGCGTCTGACCTTCACGCAGGAAAGTCTCGAGCGAGTCCGCGACCGCGACCGGCCAGTAGCCGAAGACCGGGTGCATGTGCCCATCGGCCCGGGCCAGCACGATCCGGTGCGGATCCTCGCCGCGTGCGGCAACGAGCCGGGCGGCAAGATCCACCGGATAGAACGGCGTGTCGCCGGCGACAGACACGATCCCTTGCGCACTCGGCGCATGGACCTGAGCCCAGCGGAGACCCGCGAGAACGCCCGCCAGCGGCCCGGCAAAGCCCTCGACGGGGTCGGGGACGACCGGAAGGCCGAATCCGGCGAAGCGGTCGGCCTCGCCATTCGCGTTGAGCACGAGAGGGCCGACCTGCGGCCGGAGCCGTGCGATGACGCGGGCGAGCATGGTTTCCCCGCCCAGCGCCAGCAGCGGCTTGTCGCCGCCGCCCATGCGGCGGGCAAGGCCGCCGGCCAGGATGCACCCTGCGAGATCTGCAGTGCTCATGCGGCATCGTCCTCGCTGCGCGCACCCTTGCGGGCGTGGCGCGGGTCCTCCCGCTCGCCCGCCTCTGGCAGCGCGTCGTATTCGACCCGCTCAGGTCCCGACAGCACGACGAAGCGCTGGCCGCGCGCCCGGCCGATCAGCGTCAGCCCGACGCGGCGGGCAAGCTCCACGCCCCAGGCGGTGAAGCCCGAGCGCGAGACGAGGATGGGAATGCCCATCATCGCGGTCTTGATGACCATCTCGGAGGTCAGCCGGCCGGTCGTGTAGAAGATCTTGTCCTGCGGCGGGACATGGTTGAGCCACATCCAGCCGGCGATCTTGTCGACGGCATTGTGCCGTCCGACGTCTTCCATATAGGCGACCGCCCGGTCTTCCTGGCACAGCACGCAGCCGTGGATCGCCCCGGCTTCCAGGTAGAGCGAGGGCTGGGTATTGATCTTGCGGGTGAGGGCGTGCAGCCAGGAGGTGCGAAGACGGGCCGCGGGATCGAGCACGATCTCGTCGAAGCGCTCCATCACGTCGCCGAAGACGGTGCCTTGCGCGCATCCGGAGGTGCGCACCTTCTTCTTCATCTTCTCCTCGTAGTTGGTCTCGCGCTCGGTGCGCACGACCACAACCTCGAGGTCGTCGTCATAGTCGATGCCGGTGATGCGGTCGTCCGGCCGCAGCATGTTCTGGTTCAGCAGGTAGCCGACGGCCAGAAGATCCGGACGGTCGCCGATCGTCATCATCGTGACGATCTCCTGCGCGTTGAGATAAAGCGTCAGCGCCCGCTCCGTGACGACGCGGATCTCCACCTCGCGGCCGGTCTGGTCGATGCCGGTAACCGGGGTGGACAGGCGCTCGTCCTGCGGATCGGGCCGGACGAGGAAGTCCGGCAGCCGTTCCGGAGCTGCGTCTTTTCGAAGATCCTGCAAGCTGTCCTCCCTGCCGTGCCGCCCGGAATCCGCCCGTGAGACGGGCGCGCGGCGCACGGTGTCTGTTGCGACCAAACTAGGGAAGGAGGGGCGAGGCTGGCAAGGGGATGGACGCGCGCTCTGGCCTCAAGCCGATATGGCGCGCGGCTGGGAGGAGAGACGGGCCTGGCGGGCGGCGCTGAAGATCACTGCCGAAGCCAGATCGTCATAGCTTGCAAGATCCGGCGCCTGGCAGATCGGGATGTAGAGATTCGACAGCACGCCGTCATGCGAATCGAGCGCATCGGCGAAAAACATCGGCATGCCGGGCAGAAGACGCGCCGTGTCGTCGCGCCGGTCGATGATCTGGCAGCCGATGTGCCGGGTGTCGTCGACAATGCGCGCATAGGCGCTTTCGACTGCGCCGCACTCGCCCTCCAGCACCTGGAAAAAGGTGTGTCCGGCGAGCAGCAGCGCACCCGTGAGGCCGTCTCGGGCATTGTTGCGGCGCGCGACCGCGAGCAAGCGGTTGACCTCCTCGTCGAACGACAAGGTCATGTCGCTAAAGTTGATCCTGCTCCTGTAGCTGAGCCGGGTGATGGTCATGGACTGCCTCGATGCGTCTGTCATGGCATGCAGTCTAGTGACAACCCCTTGGTGTTCCGTAAGTGGAAAACCGAAGTCTTGCCTGTGACCATTAACTCGCTGGCAAGCAAGCAGGATCGCCGCTGCGAGGCTCAGACCAGGAGTGCCGCGCGGGTATAGCGGCAATCCTCGATCCGCCGGGCAAGGCACCGGACCGCATCCGCGACCTGCGCGAAATCGGCAGAGCCTGGGCCTGCCAGCACATCGGCAACCTTCGCGGGCATTTCCATGCGATGGTCCTGCGTGCTGGCCCCGCTATTGGCAAGGCAGAGCCAGCAATGGGGAAACAGGCGGGCGCCGAGCGGGCCTTCGCAGAGAAGCTCGACGCGGGACAGCCCAAGATCTCCCTCAGTGCAGGCGCGGCTGTCCGCGAGCCCCGAAGCCTCGCCCTCCAGCCAGAGCAGGACATGGTCCCCCTGTCGCAGAAGAGCGCCCGTGACACCGTTGAGGCGGTTGAGACGACGCGTCCGGTCGAGCAGGCGGTCGACTTCCGCGGAAGGAACGCCGTCAAGGGAGCTGCCGTCGATGCGGGCCCTGTAGCAGATCGCACTCAGTACCATTTTTCCGATCCTTGCTTGCGGTCTCCCCAGCCGCGTTTGCAGTTTGCCGCGCAAGGTCTCGACCAATGGTTAAGGAGACGTCGACGGGCGCGCGAAAATCGCTCCCTGCTGCCGTTTTGTCGCGTTTGCGCCGGTCATGACCGCGGACGGGCCGGGCGTGTTTGCGGGCCTGCGACGGGAAAGCAATTGACGTTTCCGGGCACGGCCTTACGTTCCGCGCATGTGATCGGGCACGGGAACTGTGATGTTCTGGAAGAAAAAGAGGGATGCAATGCCGACGCGCGAAGAGGTCCTTGCCGAGCTTTCCAAGGTCAAGGGACCGGATCTCGAAGGGGATATCGTATCGCTCGGCCTTGTCTCGGATGTTTTCATTTCCGAGGGAAAGGTGATCTTTTCGATCACCGTGCCGGCGGAACGGGCGCAGGAGCTGGAGCCTATGCGGCAGGCGGCCGAGAAGGTCGTCGGAAAGCTCGCCGGCGTCGAGAAGGTGCTGGCGGCGCTGACCTCCGAGCGCCAGGGCGGGCCCGGAGCCAAGGCGCCGCCGCCGGTGCGGCCGGCACCCGCGGCCGCCGACATGGGCAGTGTTCCGCCGCCGATGCAGCGCCGTGCGGCACCGGCAGCGCCCGAGCAGGCGGCAAAGCCTGGCGTGCCGGGCGTGAAGGCGATCATCGCGGTCGCCTCCGGCAAGGGCGGCGTCGGCAAGTCGACCACCACCTGCAATCTGGCGCTGGCGCTGCAGGCCAACGGACTCAAGGTCGGCGTGCTCGATGCGGACATCTACGGCCCGTCGATCCCGCGCCTCTTCCGTGTCTCGGGTCGGCCGGAACCGGTGTCCGGTCGTATCCTCAAGCCGCTCGAGGGTTACGGCATCAAGGTGATGTCGATGGGCTTTCTGGTGGACGAGGAGACGCCGATGATCTGGCGCGGGCCGATGGTGATCTCCGCCATCACCCAGATGCTGCGCGAGGTCGCCTGGGGCGAGCTGGACGTGCTCGTGGTCGACATGCCGCCGGGAACCGGCGACGCGCAGCTGACCATGGCGCAGAACGTGCCGCTGGCCGGGGCGGTGATCGTCTCCACGCCACAGGACCTGGCGCTGATCGATGCGCGCAAGGGGCTCAACATGTTCCGCCGCGTGGATGTGCCGCTGCTGGGCATCGTGGAGAACATGAGCTACTTCCTGTGCCCCGATTGCGGCGGGCGCCACGACATCTTCGGCCATGGCGGAGCGCGTGCGGAAGCCGAGAAGCTGGGCGTGCCGTTCCTCGGCGAAGTTCCGCTGGACATGGCGATCCGCATCAACTCGGACGCCGGTACGCCGGTGACCGTTACCGACCCTGAAGGGCCCCATGCCGCGATCTATCGCGACATCGCATCGAAGGTATGGGCGGAGATCGAGCGCAACCGCGAAGGCGGACAGCGCGCCGCGCCGCGCATCGTCATCGAGAGCTAGGGTCACCCCAGGCACGCATCCTTCAGGGGGGGAAAGCCTGGACGTCTTGTGCAAGGGCTTCGCGGCCGAATGTCGCGAAGCCCTTTTTGTTGCTGGCGAATCGCGACGCGACTGATGGCGGAAGTTCTTGGCAAGAACACTCGCGAACGGACGTTTGACTGTTCGGCTGCGCATTTTTGAAACATGACTATTTCAGTTAGCTTTTACCTCACGGCAAAACGCCTCACTCGATCCATATATTTTGTCGCATCTCCAAGGGAGTTTCCCGGGGTTTTTGTGCGGCGCACAATGGATTGGCCGGATCGCGCTATGCATTCCGTGTCATTTAGTGTTCTTTTGTGCGAAAAAATCCACGTAAGTGCATGAAATGCATGAATATCTCGCACGCAACGCAATACCGAAAGCGTTTGCTTGCACCCGTCCAAAATGACAATCTGCAAGTCGAGGGAGATTGACTGGATGATCAACAAGCCGGATTTCGGCGCCGCCGTTGCGGACTCCGAAACGACGGACGCACATGCGGTAGGGAAGCTGGCTGTCGCCCCCGAGGACGGGGAGCGGGCCATCCTCTACGGCATTCTGGCGAGCGGGCTGGAGCAGGCCGCGGATCGCGGCTGGCTGGCCGCTGTCGCGGCGCTCCCGCGGCTCGACGGAGAAATCGGTGCTCCGCTGGCAGAGCTTTCCCGTATCTCTGCGACTGTCGATCCCGAGGCGCTTCGGCGCGAGTATCACGACCTGTTCATCGGTGTCGGCCGGGGGGAGCTCGTCCCTTACGCTTCGTACTATTTGACCGGTTTCCTGAACGAGAAGCCGCTGGCTCTGCTGCGTCAGGACATGCGCAGGCTCGGTATCGAGCGCGATCCCGACATTCACGAGCCGGAGGACCACATCGCGGCGGTTTGCGCGATGATGGCCGGACTGATCGACGGCAGCTTCGGCGAAGGGGGCGAGGACGAGGCTTCCGCCTTCTTCCGCGCCCACCTTGCCGTTTGGGCGCCCTATTTCTTCAAGGATCTGGCGGCGTCCACGACGGGCGAGCTGTATCCGGCGCTGGGGCGTCTGGGGCAGGCGTTCCTTGCGGTCGAGGTCGAGGCGGACAGGCTTTTTGCGGAGCGCCGCAAGACGGGTTGAGTATCTGGCCCGGCGACGACCGGGCAAAGGCGGGCAGTCGGCACAGCAACTGCCCAGGGCAATGGTGATGGAACGAGAGGGTGTCATGAGACGCAAGGACACAGCGATTGAGGCGGATCGTCGGAGCTTCCTGAAGCTTGCAGGGCTCGGTGCCGTCGCAGGTACCGCGACGCTCGTCACCGGCGAGGCCGAAGCGGTCGAGGCCGACAAGGCGGCCGGCAGCGGCTATCGCGAGACCGAGCATGTGAAGACCTTCTACGACACGGCCCGGTTCTGACCCCCAAGGTCGCCGGACTGTCTTGAGTCGAAATCAATGCCCCGAGCCACAGGCAAAAAGGGGCATGCGCAGAATGACCGTCACGAAGCGGACCTGCGCAATCGAGGGAGAAACGTGATGCTGAGGAAGAAGACGAGCGGGACTGCGCGTCGTTCCAGCCTGGCTTCCGCGATCGAGGCGATCGGCGCCAGCGCGATGGATCGCCGTACGTTCCTGCGCAGGTCGGGCCTTGCTGCGGGCGGGCTCGCGGCGGCCGGGGCACTCACCGGCGGCATGGTGCGCAAGGCCGAGGCGGCCGGGCCGACCAATGCCAAGGTGGATATCAAGAAGACGGTTTGCACGCACTGCTCCGTCGGCTGTACCGTGCTGGCGGAAGTCCAGGACGGCGTGTGGACTGGCCAGGAGCCGGGCTTCGACAGCCCGTTCAACCTCGGCTCGCATTGCGCCAAGGGCGCCTCGGTGCGTGAGCACGCTCATGGCGAGCGCCGCCTGAAGTACCCGACCAAGCTGGTCGGCGGAAAGTGGGAGCGCATTTCCTGGGATCAGGCGATCAACGAGATCGGCGACCAGATGCTGAAGATCCGCGACGAGAGCGGTCCGGACAGCGTCTACTGGCTCGGTTCGGCCAAGCACAGCAACGAGCAGGCCTACCTGGTGCGCAAGTTCGCCGCCTTCTGGGGCACGAACAACGTCGACCACCAGGCGCGTATCTGTCACTCCACCACGGTCGCAGGTGTCGCGAACACCTGGGGCTACGGTGCGATGACGAACTCGTACAACGACATCCACAATTCCAAGGCGATCTTCATCATCGGCGGCAATCCCGCCGAGGCGCACCCGGTCTCCCTGCTTCACGTGCTGAAGGCGAAGGAAGAGAACGCCGCGCCGCTGATCGTATGCGATCCGCGCTTCACCCGCACCGCAGCGCATGCGTCCGAGTATGTCCGTTTCCGTCCGGGCTCCGACGTCGCACTGGTCTGGGGCATCCTTTGGCACATCTTCGAGAACGGCTGGGAGGACAAGGAGTTCCTGCGCCAGCGCGTCTGGGGCATGGACCAGGTCAAGGCCGAGGTGGCCAAGTGGACGCCGGAAGAGACCGAGCGCGTCACCGGCGTACCGGGGTCGCAGCTGAAGCGCGTCGCCCGTACCCTGGCCAACAACCGTCCGGGCACCGTCATCTGGTGCATGGGCGGCACCCAGCACACCAACGGCAACAACAACACCCGCGCCTACTGCGCCCTTCAGCTGGCTCTCGGCAACATGGGCAAGGCCGGCGGCGGCACCAACATCTTCCGCGGCCATGACAACGTGCAGGGGGCGACGGACCTGGGCGTGCTTGCCGACACGCTGCCGGGCTACTACGGCCTGGCAGAGGGCTCCTGGCGCCACTGGGCGCGCGTGTGGGGCGTTTCCTACGACAGCCTTGCCGAGCGCTTCGCCACGATGAAGGGCGCAGACGGCAAGGACAAGCCGATGATGTTCGAGAACGGCATCACGGTGTCGCGCTGGATCGACGGCGTGCTGGAAGACAAGGCGAACCTGCTTCAGCCGGACAACACCCGCGCGATGGTGTTCTGGGGCCATGCTCCGAACTCGCAGACCCGTCTGCCCGACATGAAGCGGGCGATGGAGAAGCTCGACCTGCTGGTCATCATCGATCCGTTCCCGACCATGTCGGCGGTGATGCATGACCGCAAGGACGGCGTCTACCTGCTGCCGGCGACGACCCAGTTCGAGACCTACGGCTCGGTGACGGCATCGAACCGCTCGCTGCAGTGGCGCGAGAAGGTCATCGATCCGCTGTTCGAGTCCAAGACCGACCACACCATCGCGTATCTCTTCGCGAAGAAGTTCGGTTTTGCCGAGGACATGTTCAAGAACATTGAGGTGAACGGCGAGGAGCCGCTCATCGAGGACGTGACCCGCGAGTTCAATCGCGGCATGTGGACCATCGGTTACACCGGCCAGTCGCCGGAGCGGATGAAGCTGCACATGGAGAACCAGCACACGTTCGACCGCACGACCCTGCGCGCCAATGGCGGCCCGGCGGATGGCGACTTCTACGGCATGCCCTGGCCGTGCTGGGGGACTGCCGAGATGAATCATCCCGGTTCGGCGGTGCTCTACGACACGTCTCTGCCGGTCGCCGAGGGCGGCATGGGCTTCCGTGCCCGTTTCGGCGTGGAGAAGGACGGCGACAACCTGCTGGCCGAGGGCTCCTGGCCGGTCGGTTCGGAAATCGAGGACGGCTATCCCGAGTTCACCATGGCCATGCTGATCAAGCTCGGCTGGGACAAGGATCTGACGCCGTACGAGCGGCGGATGATCGAGTGGACGGCCGGCATGATCGATACCATGCCTTCGTCGGAAGAGGTCGGCGAGACCTCGCAGACCGGCGAAATCCCGTCGGACTACAACGACCGGGTCGGCGGCGTGAACTGGAAGACCGACCTGTCCGGCGGCATCCAGCGCGTTGCGATCAAGCACGGCTGCGCGCCTTACGGCAACGCCAAGGCCCGTGCCGTCGTGTGGACCTTCCCGGATCCGGTGCCGCTGCACCGCGAGCCGCTCTACACCAGCCGCCGCGACCTGCTCGACAAGTATGCGACCTATGAGGACAAGACCTTCTGGCGCGTCCCCACCCGCTACAAGTCGATCCAGGAGAACGACTATTCCAAGGACTTCCCGATCATCCTGACCTCGGGGCGTCTGGTGGAATACGAGGGCGGCGGCGACGAGACCCGCTCCAACCCGTGGCTGGCCGAGCTGCAGCAGGACATGTTCATCGAGGTCAATCCGCGCGATGCCAACAATCTTGGCGTTCGCGACAGGGAAATGGTCTGGGTGCACGGTCCGGAAGGCGGCAAGGTCAAGGTGATGGCCATGGTGACCGAACGCGTCGGCGTGGGCGTTGCCTTCATGCCGTTCCACTTCGGCGGCCATTTCCAGGGCGAGGACCAGAGGCACAAGTATCCGACCGGTTCGGATCCCTATGTGCTCGGCGAGGCGACCAACACGGCCCAGACCTACGGCTATGACAGCGTCACCCAGATGCAAGAAACCAAGGCCACGCTCTGCCGCATCGAGCGCGTGGCGTAAGGGGGAAAAACCATGGCACGGATGAAATTCCTCTGTGACGCCGAGCGCTGCATCGAGTGCAATGCCTGCGTCACTGCCTGCAAGAACGAGCACGAGGTGCCGTGGGGCATCAATCGTCGCCGCGTGGTGACCATCCAGGACGGCAAGCCGGGCGAGCGCTCGATTTCCGTCGCCTGCATGCACTGCTCCGACGCGCCCTGCATGGCGGTGTGCCCGGTCGACTGCTTCTATCAGACCGACGAGGGTGTGGTCCTTCACTCCAAGGACCTGTGTATCGGTTGCGGCTACTGCTTCTATGCGTGCCCCTTCGGCGCGCCGCAGTATCCGCAGGCGGGCAACTTCGGTTCGCGCGGCAAGATGGACAAGTGCACCTTCTGCGCCGGCGGCCCCGAGGCGGACAATTCCTCGGCCGAATACGCCAAGTACGGCCGCAACCGTCTGGCTGAGGGCAAGCTCCCGCTCTGTGCGGAGATGTGCTCGACCAAGGCTCTGCTGGCTGGCGACGGCGACGTGGTCTCGTCCATCTATCGCGAGCGTGTCGTGGCCCGCGGCTTCGGCTCCGGAGCCTGGGGATGGGGAACCGCCTACGAGCAGAAAGCCGGCAGCTTCTGATCGGTCGCTCCAGCCGTTGAAAATGACAGGGGCGGCCTGCGGCCGCCTCTGTTGCGTCGGCGAAGCTTTGCACCCGCCGTAATCCGATCGAGGAGAGAGTGACGTGAAATCGGGATCCGCCACCTGGGGCATGTTGGTCGTCGCGGGAGCGCTGCTGGCGCTGGTTCCGGGCTGCCGGGACGACGAGCAGAATCGCCCGCTGCATCTCGAAAAGGGCGTCTATCAGGGTGCGGAAGATGCCCCGCTGACGGCGGAAGAGCAACGTGCCCTGCAGGAGCGCGGCAACCGGCAGCGCTTCTAGAAACTCGACGAGAGCCTGAAGATCAAGCCTGTGGACGGAACAGGGGAGGGACTAGGATGAACGACACGGGAACCGCGCGCCCCGCACATATCTCGGACGGTGTTGTCCGGCGGCTTCGCATCGCTCTCTTGGCGGTTTTCGCCGCGCTGTTCCTTGCGATTGCGGTGCAGGATCCGGCTCTTGCGCAGCAGCCGGTCGACAACGATCCGGCAGCCGCATCGCCCGTACAGGGACAGGTGCCCGGCAACACGCTGGGAACGGATTCCGATACCGAAATGTGGCGTGCCGTGCGCCAGGGCGTCGCCGGACAGGTGTCCATCCCGGACCAGAACGCTGCGACCCTCGTCCAGTCGGAGGGGGAGCTTTGGCGCTCGATCCGCAATGGCCCGCTTGCGCTCTATGCCAGCTGGGCGATGCTGGCGATGGTGGTGGTGCTGAGCCTGTTCTTCGCGATCCGCGGCCGGATCCGCATCGAGCACGGCCGGTCCGACCAGACCATCACGCGCTTTGCCGCCTTCGAACGTTTCGGCCACTGGCTGCTTGCATCATCCTTCATCATCCTGGCGCTGACCGGCCTCAATGTGATGTACGGCCGATACGTTTTGCTGCCGTTGATCGGCCCGGAAGCCTTCGGCGCGCTGACGATCTTCGGCAAGTACCTGCACAACTATCTCGCCTTCGCCTTCATGGCGGGCCTCGTCATCATCTTCGTGATGTGGGTGAGCCACAACCTGCCGCACAAGACCGACATCAAGTGGGTGCTTCAGGGCGGCGGCATCTTCTCGCGCAAGCTTCACCCGCCTGCGAAGAAGTTCAACGCCGGGCAGAAGGTCATCTTCTGGCTGACGATCCTCGGCGGCCTGTCGATCTCCCTGTCCGGCTGGACTCTGCTCTTTCCGTACACCACGCACTTCTTCTCCGGCACGTTCGAGCTGGTGAACACCGTGTTCGGGACCGCGCTGCCGGTGCCGCTGTCGCCCTTGCAGGAGCAGCAGCTCGCCTCGCTCTGGCACGCGATCATGAGCGTGTTCCTGATCTGCGTGATCATCGCCCACATCTACATCGGCACCATCGGCATGGAAGGCGCGTTCGATGCGATGGGGTCCGGCGAGGTCGATCTCAACTGGGCGAAGGAGCACCACTCGCTCTGGGTCGACGAGGTGATGGCTCGCGAGGCGGAGCACAAGGGGACGACAAAGATCCAGCCCGCAGAATAGACCGGAGCATGACGTGTCGGCAGTGATCAACGCCTTCTTCGTCATTCTGGGGCTCATGCTGGTGGGCGGCCACGCGGTCGCCGCCGGCGACGAGCCTGTGCAGGCCTGGCCGGAGCGGCTGCAGGGGCATGGCGGTCCGGTTCGTTCGGTCGCGCTCGATACGGATGACAAGCGCGCGCTGACGACATCCTTCGACTACTCGGTCATCCTCTGGAGGTTCGAGACGGGCGAGGGGGAGGTCGTTCATCGCATGATCGGCCACGAGGCCGCGGCGAACGATGCCGCCTTCGCCGGAGAGCAGCGCGCCGTGTCGGTCGGCGATGATGGCTCCGTCATCCTGTGGAACCTGTCCGACGGCGCGGTGCTGGACCGCGTCGATACCGGCGACGACAAGATGCTGGCGGTCTCCGTCAGTGCCGATGGGCAATTTGCCGCGACGGCCTCGTGGGATCGTACCGCCAGGATCTTCGCGCTGGAGGGCGACAGGCTGTCCGAGCGCGCGGTGCTGGACGGGCATCGCGGCAACGTCAATGCCGTCGCCTTTTCCCAGGACGGCGGCCGTGTGTTCACCGCCTCCTATGACGGCGCCATCCGTGTGTTCGAACGCGAAAGCGGAGAGATGCTGCGCGAGGTCTATTCGCACGGCTGGGGCGTCAACGTGATGCGCCTGCTCCCGGGCGAGACGCATCTGGCCTTCGGCGCGACGGATGGCGCGGTTGCCGTGATCGACATCGCGCAAGGCGCGGTGTTCAAGCAGCTTGCTAGCCACGAACGGCCGGTTCTGTCTCTGGCGCTGTCGCGCGACGGGAGCCGGCTTGCCAGCGGCGGCGGCGACGGGCGCATCCGTGTCTACGACACCGGCGAGTGGGGCTTGCTGGAAGAGTTCGAGAACCCCTATGGCCCGGTCTGGGGACTCGCCCTGCCGTCCGGTGGCGCGGTCGCGCTTTATGCCGGGCTGGACGATCACGTGAACACCTGGCAGGTGGCGCCGCGCGAGCCGTTCGAGCCGGTGGAAAGCCAGTTTCCGCGCCGGTTCCAGGTCTCGGCGGAGGACGATCTCGGACGCCGGCAGTTCGCGCGCAAGTGTTCCGTCTGCCACACGCTTACACCCGATGGCGGCAATCGCGCCGGCCCGACGCTCTACGGCGTGTTCGGGCGGCGCGTCGGCACCTTGCCCGGCTATCCCTATTCCGATGCGCTGAAGCGTCTCGACTTCCTGTGGGACGAGCAGACGATCTCGGATCTCTTCGACCATGGCCCCGACGTAGTGACGCCGGGCTCCAAGATGCCGATCCAGCGTCTGCGGAGCGACGAGGAGCGTGATGCGCTGGTGGCCTATCTGAAACGTGCGACCGCGCCCGAAGGGAGCGGGGCGGACAGCCAAGGAGAACAGAAGCAATGAAGGCGTTCCTGAGCGCAATCCTGGCGCTCGCGGTGATCGGGACGGGGGCCTGGGCCTATCTGACCCGCGAGCTCGATTATTCGTCGGCCTCGGTCTACTCGTCCCACACTCCGGGTGCGGTCCGGCTGTCCCCCGATTCCGGCAAGCGACCGGGCGAATGATCCGTTCGGCAGCGGCCGTCCTGGCGTTCCTGCTCGTTGGCGCGCCGACGGTTCTTGCCGAGACTGCTGGCGCCTCTGCGGCTCTGCGATCCGTCGTTGCGTTGTTGCCGGATTGGCCGGCGGACCAGCGGCGGACGGAGGAACCGGAGGGATCCGCCGTCGTCGTCGGCGAGGGCGGTTTGCTGCTGACCGCCGATCATGTGATAGGCGCGGCGAAAAGCGTTCGCATCCGCATTGGCGACGGCAGCGTCCACGCTGCCGAAATCGTACACCGTGACCCGGAAACCGATCTGGCTGTGCTGAGAGCGGGCATCGAATTGCCGGCCCTTGCGGCGGCGCGCGATCTTGAACCCGCCAGCCCCGTCTGTGCGCTCGGCAATGCCTTCGGTCTCGGCATCTCGGTGACGTGCGGCGTGGTCTCGGCGACCGGTCGAGGGGGCATCGGCTTCAACGCCGTGGAGGACTTCGTGCAGACCGATGCCGCCGTCAATCCAGGCGCCTCCGGCGGGGCGCTGGTGGACGCGCAAGGGCGCCTTGTCGGCATCCTCTCGGCGATCTACACGAAGTCCGGCGACGGCGATATCGGTGTGAACTTTGCCGTCTCCTGGGCGTTGGCCGGCAGGGTTCTCGAGGCTGTCCGGGAGGGGCGCTCGCCGCGACGTGCGCTCGGGGCAAGCCTGCGGCCGACGCCCCCCGGTCCGCTGGCGGCCGGCCTTCAGGTGCTTTCGGTTCGCGAAGGAAGCCCTGCGGCGCGAGCGGGGCTGCAGACCGGCGATGTGATCCTTGCGGTGGACGGCTGGCCTGTTGCGAGTGTCGCACTGCTGCGCGGGCGGCTGGAGCGAGGCGACGCGACCGGCATCGTGACCTTGCGCCGGGGTGAATCGATTTCTGAAGCGGAGCTCGATCTCTCCGATTGATCAGTCACTTGTGGCCGCTTCCGGATTCATTTTCCGAATATTATCCTGCAGCCACCATCCGGTTAGGCTGCTGCATCGAAAGGACAGGTCTCATGAACGACGAAACCTTCAACATGTCCCTCAGGAAGTTCCTCAAGCAGGTCGGCGTGACCTCGCAACAGGCTCTGGAGACTCATGTTCGCACCAGCGGACTGACCGACGGCACGCTCACGGCGAAGGTCGTGTTGACGCTGGAGGGCCAGGAGTTCGAGCATGTGGTCACGGGCAAGATCGACCTGGGCTGAGCCATCCTCGCACGCCCTGGGCGTTGCCGGATTCAACTTTTGAAGGAACACAGTCATCTTGCCGGAAAATAACGTCAACGAGCTCCCGGAGCCGGTTTTCCCGCCGTTGCTGAAGGGGCACAGGCTGGATGGTGGCGATCATCCCTTCGAGGCTGCTGTGGCG
The DNA here is from genome assembly GCF_009789575.1 of Stappia indica. Lineage (NCBI taxonomy): Bacteria > Pseudomonadati > Pseudomonadota > Alphaproteobacteria > Hyphomicrobiales > Stappiaceae > Stappia > Stappia indica. The sequence goes on from NZ_CP046908.1 coordinate 37,492, forward strand.
GGTGCAGAAGCAGGCCACTATTCGGCTGGAGATCTGCTGTGGTCGTCCGATCCGGCGCATGTCCGCATCGCGCTGGTGCTGGAGCCTGAGGTGGAGCCGGCGCGCGGGGTCGAGATGTTGTTCCTCGCCATGGTCGCGGCGACGGATGCGATCGGCGCGCTGATCCCGCCGGAAATCGCCCTGACCTACGAATGGCCGGCCGTGCTGCGCGCCAACGGGGCAAGGGTGGGCCGGGCCCGGTTCGCGCAGGCGAGCGAAACCGGCGAGGACGGCGCACCGCTCTGGCTGGTGGTCGGCATCGAGGTGCGCCTTGCTCCCGTCGACGGAGCGATGGAACCGGGCGAGATGCCGCATCTCACCAGCCTTGCCGACGAGGGCGGGGCGGAGCTGGAGCATCGGCTTGCCATCGAATCCCTGTCGCGACATCTGCTCACCTGGATCCATTCCTGGGACGTCGACGGCTTCGCGCCGGTTCTGGACAACTGGCTGTTCCGCGCCGATGGCTATAGGGAAGAGATCGTGCTACCCGGACCGGAGGGCGAGCAACGCGGCGTGTTCCTGGGGATCGACGAGACCGGCGGCCTTTTGCTGAAGCCAGCCGACGGGGTCTCTGCGGTCGCGCTTTCGCTCGGCGAGCACCTGGCGCATCTCGACCGGCGCGACAGCGAGGATGCCACCTTGGCGCTGCACAACAGGGGAATTGACCAATGACGCGGCTGCTCAAGGCGATCCGGCTCGATGTATCGGACACGAAAGTGTTTCCGCTCGCGGCGGAAGCGGGAGACTGGGTCATCCCCGGCACGTTCGCCTTTCGCGCCTATACCGACGAGGGCCTGACTGGAAAGCTGCGCCAGGCGTTCGTCTCCGGCTTCCTGTCGCTGGAGAACTTCGGCTGGACGACACTTGCGACCCCGGCCGAAATCTCCGACGAGGAGCGGGAGAGGCTGCTGGAAAGGCTCTGCGAGCACTTCGTCGAAGAGCATGGCGCCCCCTCCATGGAGGCGGCGCGCCCCGTTGCCGAGGCGGAACTCAATGACACGGCGGAGATTGCAGCGGAGCTCGACCTCAACGCATTGCTGGCGATCAGCCGGGAGATCGACGAGGGCGACGGAACGATCCGCGAGAGCTTCCATCTTGTGACGCCCCCTGGCGATGCGCCCCACGCCCGCATCTGGGACGTGACCGAGGACGACTGATGCCGCAATTCTGGAAATCGTCAGGGGCGCACCTGTTGAGCCGCGATGCGAGCGGCTATCTCGAAGTGACGCCGGACTTCCTTCGAGCTTATTTCACCCGGCCGGAGATCCATCCCGTCGAGGAGTCCTGCGAGGCCGAGCATCGCCTGTTCGAGACGCTGATGACCGATCCCTTCGCCGCGGTCGGCGAAAGCGATCTTGCGGCCATCGCCGATCCGGATGCGGCCGACAACTACCGCGTTGTCCTGCGCTTCCGGGACCATCTGGTCACGCATGGCAGCCTGGAAGGAGGCTATGCGGCCCTTTTCAAGGGCACTGGCATCGACATTCCGCCGATGTTCATCGATCAGCTCGTGCACCTGATCACCCATAACGTCCTGCGCAAGGTGGCGGACCCGTTGCGCGTGCGCGCCGGCGAGCTCCTGTTCCGGGAGCAGGCCGTGACCACCGCGGAAGGGCAGCTGATGCTGGCCGATGCCGAGATGGTGGAGACCTATTCGCGCACCGGGGGGCTCGGTGGTCTCGGTGCGCTGCTGGCGGAAGCCGGCACGCCCATGCCGTCGGTCTCGCTGGACGTGCTCACCGAGGAAAATGCCTCGATCTACTGGGACCGGTCGGACCGCTTCGACACGGCCATCGATTTTCGCTTTACCGAGCCTGCGCTGGACGCCTTCGCCAGGGTGCTGGAGAGCTGGATCGGCCACTTCCACGGGGTATCCGTGCGCATCCAGCCGCAACAGTCGATCCGCGACGAGCGCTGGTCCTGGCATGTCGGGCTCGATGCGGAGGCGACCCGCATCCTCAATGCCCTCTACGAGGGGCGGCAGGTCGGGGAGGCGGATCTGGGGCGCATCGTCGCCCTGTTCCGCATGGATTTCGACAATCGGGGCGATGCCATCGAGAGCATGCGCGGTAAGCCGGTCTGGTTGGGGCTGGCGATGGGCGCGGACAATATCGTGCGCATGAAACCCCAGAACCTGTTGACAAACCTGCCCGTTCGGCCTCGAAACTGAACGTCCCGCCCGCGGCCCCTGTCCGCAAGCAATCGGACATCGCCATGTTCACCTCCGAAAACGGCCGCGCCATCCTGTTCATGATGCTGGCCATGGCCGGTTTCATCGTGAACGACAGCTTCGTCAAGCTGGTCTCCGAGCGCCTGCCGCTTGGCGAGATCATGTTCGTGCGCGGCGTGATGGCGCTGGTGCTGGTGTTGGGGCTCGGCGTGATCAACGGCGAGGTGAGGCGGTTTCACCTGCTGGCGAGCCGGCTGGTCGGACAGCGCGTCTTTGCCGAGGTGACTGCGACGGTGCTGTACCTGACGGCGCTCTTCAACATGGAGATCGCCAACGCCACCGCGATCCTCCAGGCGTTGCCGCTGCTGGTGACGGCAGGTGCGGCAATGTTCCTGGGCGCGCCGGTCGGCTGGCGGCGCTGGACGGCCATCACGGTCGGCTTCAGCGGCGTCCTTCTGATCGTGCGTCCGGGCATGGAGGGGTTCAACGCCTGGGCGCTGATGGCTCTCGCCGGAGTGCTCTTCATGGCCTTGCGCGACCTCACGACCAGCGTGCTGCCGAAGAACGTCCCGACGCTCGGCGTCACCTTCGCCACTCTTGTCGGGGTCACCGTCACGGGGCTTGCGCTCTCCCTTGGCGAAGAGTGGACGATGCCGTCGCTTCTGGACCTGACATTCCTTGCCGCGGCCGCCTGTTTCATCCTGATCGGCTTCGTCTGCATCATCAACGCGATGCGCATCGGCGACATCTCGCTGGTCGCCCCGTTCCGCTATTCGATCATCGTCTGGGCGATCATCATCGGCTATTTCGTGTGGGGTGACGTCCCCGACCTGCCGACACTCGCCGGAATCGCCATCGTCGTTGCCACGGGGCTCTACAGCCTGATGCGTGAACGCAAGAAACTGAACGAGGCCGGACCTGCCGCTACGGCCGACTTGCCTCGATGAGCGGCAGGTCTCGCCAAGGCTTGCCAACGTGCCGTCGCACGCCATAAAGCAGATCGTATGACAAATTCCCTCCCTTCGGCAGTGCCGGAGCGGCGCCCCACAATCGCGCTCCTTGTTGCCGTCTCCGCCGTCAATCCCCTGGCTCTCAATATCTACCTGCCGTCGATGCCGACGCTGGTGGATATCTTCGATACGACCGCCGGCATGGTGCAGCTGACGCTGTCGCTCTACCTGGCGGCCGTGGCGATCGCCCAGATCGGCATCGGCCCGCTCTCGGACCGGCACGGGCGGCGCCCGGTGCTGATGTGGGGCCTCGGCATCTTCATCGTCGGCAGCGTCGTCTGCGTACTGGCCGACACCATCGAGACGATGCTGATCGGCCGTGTGCTGCAGGCGGCCGGCGGTTGCGCGGGCATCGTGCTGGGGCGCGCCATCGTGCGCGACCTGTTCGACCGCAGCCAGGCGGCCAGCATGATCGGCTACGTCACGATGGGGCTGGCGGTGGCCCCGATGATCGGGCCGGCCATCGGCGGTGCGCTGGACGAGAATTTCGGCTGGGGCACCAGTTCCTACCTGATGGTGGTTCTCGGCATCATCGTCTTCATCTGGGCCTGGTTCGAACTGCACGAGACCAACCACAACCGCGCCGCCGCCGGCGGCGGATTGCGCGGGCTGGTGCGCAGCTACGGTGTGCTTGCCCGTTCGCCGCTGTTCGTCAGTTACGCGCTGACCTCGGCCTTCACGTCCGCCGTGTTCTTCTCCTTCCTCGGCGGAGCGCCCTTCATCGCGGCGAAGCTCATGAACATGACGCCCTCCACCTACGGGCTCTATTTCATGATGGTCGCGGCGGGCTATATCGTCGGCAACTGGACGTCCGGGCGTTTTTCCGCACGGATCGGCATCGGCCGGATGATCAACGGCGGCAACATCATCCTCAGCCTTGCGGTGATCGCCATTGCCGTCGCCTTCGGGATGGGGCACGTGCATCCGATGTCGCTGTTCGGCCCGATGTTCGTCGTCGGCGTCGGAAACGGCATGTCGCTGCCCAACGCCATTGCCGGTGCCGTCAGTGTCCGGCCGGATCTTGCCGGCGCCGCTTCGGGCTTCACGGGCAGCATGCAGATCGGCGCCGGTGCGATCACCTCGGCACTGGTCGGCTGGCTGCTGACGGGGGTTCTCTGGCCGGGCACCATCTGGCCGCTGGTTCTCGTCATGGCCGTCAGCTGCTGCGTGGCCGTCGCATCCGGCGTTGCGGCAAGGCTGCTTGAAGCGGCGGAATAGGCAAGCCGTGCGGCAGGCGGTATCGTCTTTGCCTGTTCGCCGCTTGTCGGCGCCGCGCATTGCACCAGTTACCGGCAGTTCGTGAAGCCGAAAGCCACACGAGGTCCTGCAATGTCGAGAAGGTCCGGGCCGTCGCGCCGTTTGCTGATTCAGTCTGCGCTCGCCGCGGGCGCCTTGCCGTTTCTGCCTCGTGTCTCCCTGGCGGGCACATCCGGCCCGACCACTTTGGTGGCAAGGCCGGGCACGGCATCGCTTTGGGAAGAGGGCGGTCCGCTCGCCGAGATCTGGGGCTATGACGGCGGCGTGCCCGGGCCGGTTCTTCGGATGCGGCAGGGAGAAACCTTGCGCGTGAACTTTCGAAACGAGCTCGACCAGCCCTCGACCATCCATTGGCACGGCATCCGGATCGACAATGCCTATGACGGCGTTGCCGGCCTGACGCAGGAACCGGTCGCGCCCGGCGAGACGTTCGAATATCTCGTAAAGGCACCGGACGCGGGCACCTTCTGGTACCACCCGCACAACCGCAGCTGGGAGCAGATGGCGCGCGGCCTCTATGGCGTTCTCATCGTGGAGGAGCAGGACCCCGTCGCCGTCGACCGCGATCTCGTCATGGCCTTCGACGACTGGCGGCTCAACGAGGCGCGGCAGATCGATGTGGCGAGCCTTGGCATGCTGCACGACTGGGCCCATGCCGGCCGGCTCGGCAATGTGCTCACCGTCAACGGGCAGCCCTATCTGAAGCAGGTGGTCCGACCCGGCGAGCGATTGCGCCTGCGCATCCTCAACACGGCCAATGCACGCGTGCTCCAGCTTCGGTTCGCCGGCCTTTCGCCGGTCGTCCTGGCGCTGGATGGCCAGCCGGTGGAGCCTTATCCCCTGGCCGACGAGACGCTGGAGATCGCCCCGGCGCAGCGCTGCGATCTCATGGTCGACGTGCCGGGCGAGGCGGCTGTGTTCAAGGTCGAGGAAGTTTCCCGCGAGCCCTTTGCGGCGTGCGAGCTGCGCGCCGAAGGAAACCCGGTCGCCCGCGCAGATCCCTTGCCCGAGACCTTGCGGCTGCCGGCGAACCCGCTGACGACCGCGCTCGATCTCGATGACGCCCTGTCGGTCGATCTGCTGATGGAGGGCGGGGCGATGGGGCGCATGAGCGAAGCGATGCTGCATGGTGAGAAAAAGGGCATGCGCGATCTCGTGGAGGCAGGCAAGGTCTGGAGCTTCAACGGCATCGCCGGCAGCCATCACGACCCGGCGCTGTTTTCAGCCGGGCTTGGGCGCACGGTGCGCATGCCTATCGTCAACGACACGCGCTGGCCGCATGCGATCCACCTGCACGGCCACCACTTCCGGGTTCTCAACCGGAACGGCGCGCCGGTTGCACGGGAAGAGTGGCGCGACACGGTGCTGACCGCACCGGGCGAGCGTGTCGAAATTGCCTTCGTCGCGGACAATCCCGGCAAGTGGATGCTCCACTGCCACATGCTCGAACATCAGGAAGCCGGCATGATGAGCTGGTTCGAGATAAGCTGACCCTCGCCGCAGGGCGGACAGGTCGAGGCCACACCAACAGGAGAGGAACGTTTCCCGCATGGCCAACAGACAGGAACGGCGCGCAGGGCGCGCGTCAGGGACGCTCGACACGACCGGATTCCTGCAGGTCGCGGGAAAATTCATCGACGTGGCGAACCGCGAGAACCGCAAGATCCCGGCGACCGACCTGCAGATGGCGTTTCTCTGGGCTGCCGCACGCTACAACGCGCATGTGGCGAAGACCGTAATCGGGGTCGAGGATCACGAGGAGTTCGTAACCCGGATGGTCGAGAGCTATCGCGAGATGCTGCGCCAGAACCTCGCCGATCCGGAGCTGGATCCGCCAGCAGGAAGCGCTTGAGGTAGATCGGGTGAAAACCGGTCGCCGCCGGGCGGCGACCGGCCAATATCAGTTGTCCTTGAGGAAGTCGTCCGCGGTCAGCGGTCCTTTTTCCATGGCCAGGTAATCGTCCGTGGTGACGATCCGCGGCCGCGCACCGCCGCGCAGCGGCGTGTCGTCCATCTCCCACTGCGCCGAGATCCGGCAGTCATCGCACATCTCGATCAGGGCGATCTGGTCGGCACGCTGGAACATCCAGTGCTTGCCGGAGAGTTTTTCGCGGATGCGGGCGATGGATGAGCGGGTACCGAAGGCCTTGCCGCAGGAGACGCAGGTGGCCGGCTCTTCCTCATGCAGCACCTCCGGCCGCATGGCGCTTGGCGCGGCGTTGTAGCGCGCATCCAGCGTGATGACCTGCTCCGGACAGGTATTGGCGCAAAGGCCGCACTGCACGCAGGCTGCTTCCGTCAGGCTGACCTGGGGCTTGTCCGGGTTGTCGGAGAGCGCTGCTGTCGGACAGGCGGAAACGCAGGCGAGGCAGAGCGTGCAGCCGTCCGAGGCGATCTGGATGCGGCCATAGGGCGCGTGCGCAGGCAGGGCGATCATCTCCTGCGGCATCGGAGCGCCCTCCAGCAGCCGGGCGATTGCGCTGCGGGCGACGTCGCGCTTGGTGCCGACCGGATCGAAGCTTGCAGAGCGCACGGATAGCGGGGTCGCCTCCAGCTTGAAATAGCTGGAGACGGCGTCCGGGTCGTCTTCGACGGCGATGGCGAAGGCGCCGTGAGGCTTGTGCCCCATGCCGGCGAGCAGGCTCTCGCAGAGCTCGATCTCCATGCGCAGGGCGTCCAGCTCATGCGCCTTGGAGGGCGGACAGAGGAACACGATGCGCTTTGCGCCGGCGAGGACGGCGGCGAGCATCGCGTCATGGCCGAAGCTCGTGACGGCATGGGCGCCATGCGGCAGCACGTTGCCCGGCAGGCCTTCGCCGAGGCGGGCGAGCGCATTGATGATGTCGCCGCCATGCTGGCTTTCGTGGATGAGGAGAACGGCATCCTTGCCGCCCGCCTCGCGATAGGTGCCGAGCAGCGCCTGGAGCCGGCGGATCTGGCTGCCGCGCTCCGGGTAGCGGTAGCTGACGGCGCCTGTGGGGCAGTGGGCTGCACAGGAGCCGCAGCCGCCGCAAATGCCCGGGTCGATGACGATCTCGCGCCCCGTGCTCGAAATCGCCCCCGCGGGACAGGCATCCAGGCAGTTGGTGCAGCCGGTCTTGCCCGAGCGACCATGGGCGCAGATCGAAGCGTCGTAGGTGACGTAGAGCGGCTTTTCGAACGTGCCGACCATGTCCGCGATGTCGAACATCGCCCGTGCCACGGCGGCCGGATTGCCGGGGTCGACGCGGATGTAGCCGTCGCGCTTGGAGGGCGCGCTGACCAGCGGCGTTCCGCCCGACAGGTCGAGGATCAGGCTGCAATTGGCGCGTGCGCCGTCGCGGGCCAGGGCAAAGGAAGGCGCGCCGCGAGACGATGGCAGCATCTGGGCGTAGCCGTCGACCGTGACCTCGAAATCGCCGAGCGATCCCTTGAGCATGCGGATGCGCCCCATGTGCACCGGGATTTCCAGCGTGCCGGGCAGAATGAGATCGGAGGCATCGCTGAGCAGCAGCGAGACCGACAGCCGACCCTCCAGGGCCCGTGCCGCGTCGAGCGCCTGCTGGCCGGCGCCGTAGACGAGGCAGACCCCGTCCGACTCGATCGAGTGCAGGGCGGCGGGAACGGAGGGTGTCAGCGCTTCGGCGAGCAGGGCCGAGATCTTCGGATGCGGGTCGGTCGACGTGCCGCACCAGCCGGCGCGTTCGCGGATGTTGACGAAGGAGAGCTCCTGGTCGGCACCCCGTTCCTCGGCGACCTCCTGGAACAGCGGGGCTTCCTGCGTGCAGGCGACAAGGAGCGGCTCACCGGTCGCCAACGCCTTTTCGAACGAGGCGATCTGCGCGCGGCACAGCTGGGTATGAACGGTGTGGTCCTTGTCCAGCCCTGCGATGCGGCCTGCGTCGAGACGCATGGTCTTCTCGCAGTTGCACAGCATGACCCGGGGTTTGCTCGACGCCATGTCGTTCCTCCGTGGCGCGCGCCCGTCCTGCCCAGGGGCACCGGCGAGCCGCTCTTGTTCGATTTGCCTGACACTAGCGCAATTCGTGAGGATTTTCCTTACCTGCCTGAACTTGTGCGCATCCTTGTCGGTCGTGGACGTAAGGTGCGAGCGTCCGCCAACACGGCCGCATTGCCTTTCCCCTTCGCGTGCCCCAGAATTACGTAGATACGGCAATATCGGACCGCATCGTGCGAGGAGGATTTTACGTGCAAAGGGAAGTGCTTGCGCCGTTCGGCATCGTGCTGGAACGTCGCCCGTCCTCCTCGAAATGGGCGGACTGGTCGTGGAAAGTCACGGAAGTGATCCCCGACGCACCGGCCACCGACGGATGGACGGTCATCCACGACGGCGATGGCATCACCCGCTATCTGTCCGCGCCGCACATGCTTGTCCTGCATCACAAGATGGTGGAGGCCTACGACGCCAACATCGAGACCGGCACGCCGTCGATCTGGGCGATGCTGGACGACGAGATCACGCCGAAGACACCGCCCTACAGGGTGCGCGGCGTGACGGCCGATCCCTATGAGGCACAGGGCGTGCTCGACAGCGCCGCCGGACTGGTGGAGCGGGTCGCCATGCCGCGCGAGACGGTGGCCTGGATGGCGCACTATCTCTCCTCGCTGCCGGAGGCGCCGGCTTTCCGCAAGCGCCGGCGTGATCGCATCGAGACCGAGAAGCAGATCTTCGGCAAGGAGCCGATCTTCTCGCCGCTCGGCCGCAGGGAGGAGCGGGAGCCGTGAGCGCCGAGACCGACCGCGGCTTTCTCTCGCGCTGGTCGCAGCGCAAGCAGGCAGCGCGCCAGCAGGTCGGCGAGCGCGCCGAAGACGAGCAGGCGGGTCTCGTCGACGAGCCGAGTTCCGAACTCTCCCACGGCGAGCCGGAGGGCGAAGCCCAGCATCTGGGCTCGACGCGCGAAGAGGTTGCCGAGGCCAACCGGGCGGCAGCCGAGGCTGTCGATCTCGAGACGCTCGCCTTCGACTCTGACTTCTCGCTCTTCCTGAAGGAGGGCGTCTCCACCCAGCTCAAAAACGCGGCGCTGCGCAAGCTCTGGCGTTCCAATCCGGTGCTGGCCTGCGTCGACGGCCTCAACGACTACGACGAGGATTACCGTACGGTCGAGACCTTTGCTGACGGGATCCGCTCGTCCTGGCAGGTCGGCAAGGGCTACAGCTGGATGTCCGAGGTAGAGGAAAAGCTGGAGGCGGTGGCCGATGCTGTCGATATCCAGCCCGCTTCGGACGAGGTTCTTGAACGCGCTTCGGGCGAGGCGATGCCGGACACTCCGCAAGGCCTAGAGATCGAGGTCTCCGACCTCTCAGATTTGGAGAGCGATGACCCGAAGGCTCTGGCGGAGACGCCCGAGGCAGAGAGCGAGCCGGTGCAAGAGCGGCTTTCGCTCATGGCACCCATGACCCGCGATGACGGGGAGGTGGCTCGTCCGCGCACGCCTGCCGCCCAGGAGCCCGCTCGTCCCGCACGTCGGCGTGTCCGCTTCACCTGAAGAGGCGAACTGCCGGCGCACCTGCTGGGACGGGACTACTGGGGCGGAAACTGGTTCTCGCAATAGCTGACCGCGCGTGAGCGGAACGTATTGTAGCGCGCCGCGTCGACCAGTCCTTCCTTGCGCATCTGGTCCACCGCGCCGACGCGTTCGGCAAGGCATGCGTCGAGTTGCGGGTTGCCCGAGGAGGCCATGCCGGCGCTGACGGTGCCCGAACTTTCGAACGGCGTCATGGCAACGCCGGCGAAGCCGACCTTTCCGATCCACACCATGGCAGCAGCCAATCCCACGGCGACGGCGAGCGCGGCTAGGCGCGCTCCAAGGCCGTCGATGGCCCGCGGGCGAGCAGGGCGGGAGACGGGAGCCTCCGCCATTTCAGCCGCCCGTCACGCTCATGTGGCGGGAAACGGCGGGCTGGCGCGTGCGTCGGTCGATGATGAAGTCGTGGCCCTTCGGCTTGCGCCCGATCGCCTCGTCGATGGCGGAGTAGAGCAGATCGTCGCTCTCCGAGGCGCGAAGCGCCGCGCGAAGGTCGGCGCTGTCGTCCTGCCCAAGGCACATGTAGAGCATGCCGGTGCACGTCACTCGAACCCGGTTGCAGCTTTCGCAGAAATTGTGGGTCATCGGCGTGATGAAGCCGAGCCGCCCGCCCGTCTCCGCGATACGCACGTAGCGTGCCGGTCCGCCGGTCTTGTACGGGATGTCCTCGAGCGTCAGGCGCTCGGCAAGATTGGCGCGCACGAGAGAAAGCGGCAGGTACTGGTCCGTCCGGTCCTCGTCGATCTCGCCGAGCGGCATGGTCTCGATCAGCGTCAGGTCGTAGCCGTTGCCGTGGCACCATTCGACCATCGGCACGATCTCGTGCTCGTTGACGCCCTTCAAGGCGACCATGTTGATCTTGACCGACAGGCCCGCTTCCGTGGCCGCACGGATCCCGTCCATCACCTTCGCAAGATCGCCCCAGCGGGTGATCGCGCGGAAGCGCGCCGGGTCCAGCGTGTCGATGGACACGTTGATGCGGCGCACGCCGCAGTCGTAAAGTTCCGATGCGTAGCGTGCGAGCTGCGATCCGTTGGTTGTGATCGTCAGCTCCTCCAGGTCGCCGCTGTCGATATGGCGCGAGAGCGAGCGGATAAGGCTCATGATGTTCTTGCGCACCAGCGGTTCGCCGCCGGTCAGGCGCAGCTTGCGCACGCCCTTGACGATGAAGGCGGAGCACAGCCGGTCGAGTTCCTCGAGGCTCAGAACCTCCCGCTTGGGCAGGAAGGTCATGTCTTCGGCCATGCAATAGACGCAACGGAAATCGCAACGGTCGGTGACGGAAACGCGGAGATAGCTGACGGTTCGCCCGAACGGGTCGATCATCTGCTGGGACATCGTGTGTTCCTTGCCCGGCCGCGGGTGCGGCCTCTTGATACCTGGACGCCGGATGCGCGGTGCCTCCGGTCTCCTCCCCATTTGGGTATGAAGGTAGCGGAAAGAAGACTTGCGTCAATTGTGCGCAGGTAGGAGATGCAGCCGGCTGCCGTGGCGCTTGCAGTTTGCCGCAGCCCCACTATCGTCGCGGCCAACGCAAGCAATGCAACCGGGAAGGATTTGCAACGTGACCGACAGCAAGCCCTGGCCGACGGAACTCCGCCTGAGCAAGGATCGCAAGCGGCTCTCCGTCACCTTCGACACTGGCGAGGCGCACGAGTACTCCGCCGAGTATCTGCGCGTCTGCTCTCCCTCTGCGGAGGTGCAGGGACACTCGCCGGCACAGCGCAAGACGGTGCCCGGGAAGATGAATGTAGGGATCATGCAGATCGATCCCGTCGGCAACTATGCCGTCCGCATCCATTTCGACGATCTTCACAATACCGGGATCTTCTCCTGGGACTATTTCCTCAAGCTGGCGAACGAGCGCGAGGAACTGTGGGGCGGCTATCTGCGCGAGCTGGAGGAAAAGGGCCTTTCGCGTGAGCCGCGGCGCTGAAACTGGCGTCGACAGCCGCCTGGAATCGTCTGCATAGTTGCTGCAGATGGAATCACGTCGGAGAGTGCGAATCGTGAGCGGTGATGAAGCGACAATCCGGGCTGCCGGACAGCAGGGCGCGGGCAATTCAAGCGGTATGAGCCGCCGGGCGCTTCTGGCCGGCCTGCCCCTGTTGCTTGCGGCGTGCCAGACCAAGAGCGGCGCGATCAAGAATGCCGGCCTCGAAGTGACGACGGAAGGTGCCCCGAATTATGCGCTGGCCTATGCGGCGCGGCGCGACGGCGGCTTCAACATTCCGGCCATCCCGTGGAAGGAATTCGACCCGCGCTACCTGCGCCAGTCGGTGCGCTACATGAGCCGCCACGAACCGGGAACCGTTGTCGTCGATCCGCACGCCAAGTTCCTCTATCTCATCCAGCCGGGCGGCAAGGCGATCCGCTATGGCATCGGCGTCGGCCGCGCGGGGTTCGCCTGGTCGGGCGATGCCACGATCCGGTTCAAGCGCGAATGGCCGAAGTGGTTCCCGCCGGCGGAGATGATCGACCGCGATCCTTCCCTGGAGAAGTATCGCGACGGCCAGGAAGGCGGTCCGCGCAATCCCATCGGTGCGCGCGGTCTCTACCTTTGGCAGGGCAACGTCGACACCCTGTACCGGATCCACGGCACCAACCAGCCGCGTTCCATCGGCACCAACGCTTCGTCGGGCTGCATCCGCATGTGGCACCAGGACATCATCGACCTCTACAACCGGGTGGAAGTCGGCGCGAAGGTGGTCGTCCTCGGCTGAGATCAGCGAGACGCGGCCGCCAGCCTTTCGGCATAGGCGAGGATGGCTTCGAGGTCGTCCTGCGTCAGGATGACCTCGGCCAGCGTGGCCGGACTGTCCTGCGGGCGCGGCGGTTCGTTCTCGAAGCGCAGGTGCGCCGGGTGCGGACGTCGTGCAAGGAAGGTCGCGAACCGGTCGTGCCAGTCTTCCAGCGCACTGACCATGATCATGAAGGACGGGGTGGAGGAGATGCCGGTCATCCGGTTCTCCGGCGTCACCACATGGCACCGGGCGCAATGCAGTTGCGACAGGGCCTTGCCGCGCTGCACCAGTGCCTCGCCCGGCGATTGCGCAGCAGCCGGAACGGGCGCCAGCAGCACCGCATGGAGACAGGCGGCGATCAGCGCCCGCACAGCGCTTTTTCGCAAACGCGGCAACCGGGAAGTCGCTCTGCCCTGCCGCCGTTGTGTGCTGTCCAGTGTCATCGCTGGTCGCCCCGCCTTCTCCCGCAAGCACGCGCTAACACTGGCAGGATCGCGCTGGAGCGACGACAGATCAATGCAAAAGGGCCGGCGAAACGCCGGCCCTTGTCATCTGGATGCAGCTTTGGAGCGCTCAGCGCTTGACCACCACCCGCGCGCCGACATCGACGCGGTCGTAGAGATGCACGACGTCGTCATTGGCCATGCGGATGCAGCCCGACGAAACGGCCGTGCCGATGGTCCAGGGCTCGTTGGAGCCATGGATGCGGTACAGGGTGTTGCCGAGATACATGGCACGCGCGCCCAGCGGGTTGTTCGGTCCGCCCGGCATGTGCGCCGGAAGCACGCGGCCCTTGGCGCGCTCGCGGGCACGCATCTGCGGCGGCGGCGTCCAGCCCGGCCACTCGGCCTTGCGGCTGATCCGCTGGCTGCCCGCCCACTGGAAGCCCTCGCGGCCGACGCCGATGCCGTACTTCATCGCACGGCCATTCTCCTGGACGTGATAGAGGCGGCGCTCGCCGGTATCGATGATGATCGTGCCTGGCGCATGAGGGCCATCATAGCGCACGGTCTCGCGACGGATCGGCGACTTGCCGCTCGGCGCGCCGTGAGCGCTGAAGTCCACCCACTTGCGGGTGGCAGGATCAAAGAAGCTGTTTGCGGCCGCAGGCGTCGCGATGGTCGCGGCGACGAGCGTTGCGGCAAGCAGGTTGAAAAGGCGCATATCCAGTTTCCCCATCCGGTGGTCGTCCGAACCAGCCCCTGAACCTTTGCGACGACGCGATGAAACTCGGATGACAACACGTCTCGGCAGAGATGGTGCTGCGGAGGAGACTCCGGTGCGTGGTTCGCGTGGCGCTGTTTAACGATCTGGCTCCGAAACGATACTTCCCATTGTCCCTTGCAATGCGGTTAATGCAAAGGTCTCGACAGACAGGAAACTGCCATATTCGGAAAATGGTTGGCGTGACGGCGGTCACATGATCGTGAGTTCGCTGCCCGAAGGTGGCGGCAGTGCCGCCGTCACGCCCAAAAGTGGAACCTCGGCCGTCAGCCGAGGTTCAGCTCCTTGAAGAAGTCGTTGCCCTTGTCGTCGATGACGATGAACGCGGGGAAGTCCTCTACCTCGATGCGCCAGATCGCCTCCATGCCGAGTTCCTCGAACTCGACGACCTCGACCTTTTTGATGCAGTCCTGGGCAAGGCGGGCGGCCGGACCGCCGATGGAGCCCAGATAGAAGCCGCCATGAGCCTGGCAGGCGCGGCGCACCTGCGCGGAGCGATTGCCCTTGGCGAGCATCACCATCGATCCGCCGGCTGCCTGGAACTGGTCGACATAGGCATCCATGCGACCGGCCGTGGTCGGGCCGAAGGACCCGGAGGCATAGCCTTCCGGCGTCTTGGCCGGGCCGGCATAGTAGATCGGGTGATTCTTGAAATAATCGGGCAGCGGCTCGCCCTTTTCCAGCCGCTCGCGCAGCTTGGCATGGGCAAGGTCGCGCGCAACGATCAGGGGGCCGCTCAGCGACAGCCGCGTCTTGATCGGGTGCCGGGTCAGCTCGGCGAGAATCTCCGGCATGGGCCGGGTCAGGTCGATCTTGACGACGTGATCGGAGAGGGTGTCGTCCGTGACCTCCGGCATGTATTTGTGCGGCTCGCGCTCGAGCTGCTCCAGATAGATGCCGTCGCGGGTGATCTTGCCGAGGGCCTGACGGTCGGCCGAGCACGACACGCCGATGCCGATGGGCAGCGAAGCCCCGTGGCGCGGCAGGCGGATGACGCGGACGTCGTGGCAAAAATACTTGCCGCCGAACTGCGCGCCGACGCCGGTCGCCTGGGTCAGCTTGTGGATCTGCTCTTCCATCTCCAGGTCGCGGAAGGCGTGCCCCAGTTCGGAGCCGGTCGTCGGCAGCTGGTCGAGATAGCGGGCGGAGGCGAGCTTGACCGTCTTTAGGGTGGTCTCGGCCGAGGTGCCGCCGATGACGATAGCCAGGTGATAGGGCGGACAGGCGGCCGTGCCGAGGGTCAGGATCTTCTCCTTGATGAACTCGACGAGCCGGTCCGGCGTCAGCAGCGACGGGGTGCCCTGGTAGAGGAAGGTCTTGTTGGCCGAACCGCCGCCCTTGGCCATGAACAGGAACTTGTAGGCGTCGTCGCCCTCGCTGTAGAGCTCGACCTGCGCCGGCATGTTGTTGGAGGTGTTCTTCTCCTCGAACATCGACAGCGGCGTCAGCTGCGAGTAGCGCAGGTTCTTCTTGAAATACGCATCGCGCGCGCCCTCTGCCAGCTTCGCCTCGTCGCTGCCGTCGGTCCACACGCGGCGGCCCTTCTTGCCCATGATGATGGCGGTGCCAGTGTCCTGGCACATCGGCAGCACGCCGTGAGCGGAGATGTTGGCATTCTTCAGAAGGTCGAAGGCCACGAACTTGTCGTTCTCGGTCGCCTCCGGATCGTCGAGGATCTTGCGCAGCTGCTCCAGATGACCGGGCCGCAGGTAGTGGTTGATGTCGCCGAAGGCTTCCTCTGCAAGGATGCGCAGCCCTTCCGGCTCCACCACCAGCACTTCCTCGCCCTGGAACGTCGCCGTCGAGACGTAGTCGGACGTGAGCTTGCGATAAGGCGTGGGGTCCGCCCCCAGGGGGAACAGCGTGGAGTGGCGATAGTCGGGAGGAGTGGACTCGGACATCGGTCTGCCTTGGCTGGAAGCTGAGGTGGATAGGTTTGGATGCCTTTTACGCCATCACCTTGCCGCCCGCCAAGTCGACTTGCGCCGGAGGCCGCGCGGAAAGGGGAGCGCGGGCGATCGCGCCCCCTTCTGGCGCCATTCGGCGTTACCGCGTGGCGGTGATGTCGATCCTGACGGCAACCTCGTCGCCGACGGTCGAGGCCGGGATGTCCGAGCCGATACCGAAGGCCAGGCGCCTGAGCGGAACGTCGGCCCGGGCACGGGCGGTGTCGCCGTCGATCTCCAGCGTGAAGGGCAGGGTAAGCGGGACCGCCTTGCCCTTGATCGACAATTCGCCGGCGGCCTCGTAGCGCCCTTCGCCGAGCGCCGTGATCTTGGACGATTCGAACACCGCCTGCGGATGGCTGGAGGGATCGAACCACGAGGCGCTCGACAGGGTCTGGTCGACCTGCGGCTGGCCGGTGCCGGCCGTGCCGGTTTCGACGACGGCCCGGATACGGGCATCTGCGATGTTGTCCGGGTCGAGCGAGATCTCGGCCGACCAGTTTTCGAAGCGGCCTTCCACCGGGCTGCCGTTCTGCATGGCGACGAAGGACAGGCTGCTTCCGGCCGTGTCGACGGTCCAGTCGCTGGCTGCGGCAGGGCCGGCGACAAGAAGGCCTGCCAGCGTGAAGCCGACGAGGCGGCCACGGAAATTTCGGGATGCGAACATCGTGAAGAACCTTGTGTCTGGGCCCGTCGCAGCGCGCCTCCGGGAGGGGAGAGCGACGCAGAGCGAGGGCGTCCGTCAGGGACGGTGTTTCGTCAGTCGGTACGGCGTGCCGGTGCGGTGCGGATCATGCGGCGCAACACGTCATCGCGGTTGAGAAAATGATGTTTCAGTGCCGCGGCCACATGCAGCAGCACCAGAAGCAGCAAGCCGTTGGCCAGCAGCTCATGCACCTCCTTGAGTGCGCTTTCCGCTTCCGCCTTCGTGCCCAGCGCCGCCGGGACGGGCAGGTGCGGGACAGGCAGGACGTCGAACACCACGGTCGGGATGCCCCAGGGCGACGCCGAGACCATCAGCCAGCCGGATAACGGGATCGCCAGCATCAGGGCGTAGAGCCCGGCATGCCCGAGATGGGCCGCCAGCCGCTCGATCTTCGGCATCGTCTCCGGCAGGGCGGGAGAGGGATTGGCAAAACGCCAGGCGAGCCGCACCACCACGAGCGCCAGCACCAGGAAGCCCAACGACTTGTGCAGCTGATAGAGCGCAAAAGTGTCGGGCGCCATCGGGTCGAGCCCCGTCATGTACTTGCCGAACAGGAACAGCCCGATGATGAGCAGCGCCATCGTCCAGTGGAAAACAATGGCAACAAGGCCGTAGCCAAAGCGGGTGTTGCGCAGGTGCATGGCGTCTCCAATCCTGGCTGCCGGCAGGAGCGGGAGCGGGCCCGGGAGGAGGCCCGCCCCGCACATCCGCTTACTTCGCCTGCAGCGCTTCGGCGCTGAAGGAGATGGTAACTTCGTCGCCGACATAGGGCACGAACATGTTCATGCCGAAGTCCGAACGCTTGACGACGGTGGTCGCATCCAGACCGACCGCCGGGGTCTTGGCCATCGGATGCTCGCCGATCGAGTTGATGGTCACGTCGAACGTCACCGGCTTGGTGATGCCCTTGATCGTCAGATCGCCGGCCACGGCGAGGGTGTTCTCGCCGGTCTTCTCGACGCCGGTCGACACGAAGGTCGCGGTCGGATGCGCTGCGACCTCGAAGAAGTCTGCGCTCTTGAAGTGCGTGTCGCGCTCGCCCCAGAAGGTGTCGAGGCTGTCGACATTGACGGTCATCGAGATCCGCGAATTGGCCGGCGTTTCCTGGTCGATCACCAGCTCGCCAGTCCAGTCGCCGAAGCGGCCGTCTGTCGTCGAGTAGCCGAGATGGTTGTAGGAGAAGGTCAGGTTGGCGTGAGACTTGTCGAACTCATAGGCGACCGGCTCGGCAATCGCGGGGGCCGCGGCGAGGGCGACCGCGAGTGCGGCAGCGGACAAACGCATCATGTGGAACTCCTGGCATATCTGTTGACGGTAAGGGCACCGACCGCTCTTGCGGCCTGCCGTGGAGATCGTATGAAGGCGTTGCGTCATCAACCGCATCCGGCTGAATTCACTGTACGCGCTGCGTGAACAATAAAACGATGTGGGGCCTCACTGTATGACGCTTGCGTGAAATCGTCAGGTCGGGCACCTTCGCGTGGACCACGCGAAGCCGCGCGGCAAAAGGCCCGAAAGGGGCCGGCCGGATCGGATATGGAGATGCGGAATATGATCGACCTTTACACATGGAGCACGCCGAACGGCCGCAAGGTCTCGATCATGCTGGAGGAGTGCGGGCTTCCCTATGAGGTGTTCCCGGTCGACATCACGAACGCGGAGCAGCACGCGCCGGCTTTCGTCCATATTTCTCCCAACAGCAAGATCCCGGCGATCATCGACCGGGAAGCGGGTGTGAGCCTGATGGAATCCGGTGCCATACTGCTCTATCTCGCCGAGAAGACCGGCCGCTTTCTCCCCCCGGAGGGACCGGAGCGGTTGCGCGTCATCGAATGGCTGATGTGGCAGATGGGCGGTTTTGGCCCCATGCTCGGCCAGGCCCATCATTTCCTGCATTTCAATCCCGGCAAGGCGCCCTATGCCGAGGAGCGCTATGCCAGCGAAGCCAAGCGGCTTTACAGCGTCCTGGATCGGCAGCTGTCGGAGCACCAGTTCGTCGCCGGCGACTATTCGATCGCCGACATGTCGATCTGGCCCTGGGCAAGCCGTTTCGAGTGGCAAGGAATAGATCTGGCGAATTATCCCAATGTGCGGCGCTGGTACCTGGAGGTTGCGGCACGGCCGGCGGTCCAGCGCGGCTATGACGTGCCGAGCGTTACCGCCGGGATCCCCATGCCGACCTGAGACGGGCATGGGGCCGGCATGGCGCGGGCTTCAAAAGTCAGGACGGAATGGATACGGCGCGCTGCGAGGCAGGGCGCTCGGAGCAGTCGGCAAACCAGCGCTGGACATTCGCCAGCGTGTCGAGGCCGGTGATCTCGCCCGCGCCGTAGAAGCCGCCGAGCGTGCGGATCCAGGGCCAGATCGACATGTCGGCGATCGTGTAGTCGTCGCCCATGATGTAGGAGCGCCCCTCCAGGCGTTGCTCCAGCACGGCGAGCAGGCGCTTTGCCTCCGCCGTGTACCTTTCGCGCGGATAGGGATCCTTGACCTTGTCGGCGACGAAATAGTGGAAATGGCCGAGCTGTCCGAACATCGGCCCGAGCCCTCCCATCTGCCACATCAGCCACTGGATACAGTGGTAGCGCCCCGCCGGATCGGCCGGGATCAGCTTTCCGGTCTTCTCGGCGAGATAGAGCAGGATCGCGCCGCTTTCGAACAGGGCCAGGGGTTCGCCGCCCGGCCCATTCGGGTCGAGGATCGCTGGGATCTTGTTGTTCGGGTTCAGCGACAGGAATTCCGGCGTCATCTGGTCGTTCGTGTCGAACGAGATCTTGTGAGCCTCGTAGGGGAGACCGAGTTCCTCCAGTGCAGCGGACACCTTGATGCCGTTCGGGGTCGCCAGCGAATAAAGCTGCAGCCGGTCAGGATGCTGGGCCGGCCAGCGATGCGTGATCGGAAAATCGGTGAGTGAGACCATGATTTTGCTCCCGGAAAGCGTGTCGGTGCGCCCTTCTTAGGAAATCCGCGCCGACCTGTCGCGGCATGTTTGGGCGGCGTCGGCGAAGGTTGCGGCCCATCACACGCAAAGTGCATTTTGGTCTTGGACTTGTCACGATTGCATGCTCCGATCCGCGCTCGATAAGTTGAGAACCGCACCGGCACATGGCGCCCTCGCGAGGGACGAGCCGCATTGGGCTCGCAAGCCAGGCCGGAAGCCCCGGGGGGACGTCATGCGCGGCAAGTTCGGAAGATTCGGTCTCGGCGGCACTCTTGTGCCGGCTCTGGCCGGCATGCTCGCTCTCGGCCTTGCGGCCGGTCCCCATGCGCTGGCGCAGGAGAGCAGCGAACGCCGCATCGTGACGGTCGACGATGCCGATTATTTCGGCGCCGACTTCAGGACGCTGAAAGACGTTGATCTCGACACCTGCAAGACCGCCTGCCTAGACAGCGACCAGTGCCGGGCCTTTACCTACAACACGTCGGCCCGCTGGTGCTTCATGAAGTCCGATGTGGGGCAGTTGCAGTCCTTCGCTGGAGCGGTCGCCGGCCGTGTCGTCACGGTTGCACGCCGGGACGACACAAGCCGGAAGGCCCGCAACGAAGAACTCTCCTTCCTCTCGCGCTCGCTCATGGACGATGCGGCGGCCTATGCCCGGCGCCTGCCGCGCAACTTCAAGGCAGGCGGAGAGAGCGCCGGCCAGCTCGAAGCCCAGGCGCGTACGGCTTTCGGATCGCGCAATTTCGACGAGGCGGAGCGCCAGTTCGCCCGCGCGCTCACGCTGGACGCAGAGCGCAACGATCTGTGGTCGGGGCTGGTCGGCTCGCTGTTGGCGCAGGAACCGTCCGACTGGCAGCGGCGCAGCCAGGTCGAGATCGATGGCACCCTGGCCGCGATCAACACCTATCTGACGGCTGCCGGCGAGGACGAGCGTGTTCGCGCCCTCGACCTGCTGGCGTCTTCGCTCGAGCGACGCCAGCTGTACAAGCCGGCGATCAAGGCTCTGCGTGCCGGCCTCGCCCTTGATGAAGTGCCCGCGCGCCGCGGGCGCTACGACAAGATGGTGGCGACCCATGGCTTCCGCATCCTCGATCATCAGGTCGACTCCGATGCGGTAAGCCCGCGAATCTGCGTCGTGTTTTCCGACACGCTGCAGCGAGGCACCGACTTTGCTCCCTTCGTCCAGGTGACGGGCGAGGGCACCTATTCTGTCGAGAGCGAGGGCGCCCAGATCTGCGTCGACGGCATTCGCCACGGCGAACGTTACGCGCTGCAGATGCGCTCCGGAATCCCGTCGGCCGACGGAGAAAAGCTCGAAAAGTCCGCAAACCTGACCGTCTACGTTCGTGACCGCGCGCCTTCGGTGCGGTTCCTCGGCCGGGCCTATGTCCTGCCGGCTGGCGACGGCGCCACGATCCCGCTGGTGACGGTGAACACCACAAGCGTGGAGACGGAGATCTATCGTATCGGCGAGCGTGGTCTTTCGCCTGCACTCCGCGACCGCCGCATCCTGTCGCAGCTCAACGGCTATCAGTCGGAGCAGATCCGCGACGAGTACGGCGAAAAGCTCTGGTCCGGCACCGTGGAAACGGAACAGCGGCTGAACCAGGATGTCACGACCGCGGTTCCGGTCGCCGACTTCGGACTTGCCATGCAGCCGGGCATCTACGCCATGACCGCCCGTGCGCGAGAGGACAAGCAGAACGAGTGGGGGCCTTGGGCGACCCAGTGGTTCCTGGTGTCGGATCTCGGTGTCAGCTCCTATACCGGAGCTCAGGAAACCCTCGTCTCGGTCCGCAAGCTCTCCGATGCCGGTCCGGTCGAAGGGGCCAAGGTGAAGCTGGTCGCGGTCAACAACGATATCCTCGGCGAGACCGTAAGCGATGCCGATGGCTTTGCGACCTTTCCTCCAGGCCTGTCGCGCGGAACGGGCGGCCGTGCCCCGGCCCTTGTCAGTGTCGAGGCCGCGGAAGGCGGGGACTATGCGTTCCTCGATCTGACCAAGCCGGCGTTCGATCTGTCCGACCGCGGCGTGGAGGGACGAGCAGCACCCGGTCCGGTCGATGTCTTTGCCTGGCTCGACCGCGGCGTCTTCCGCCCAGGCGAAACGGTTCATGTCGGCGCGATGGCGCGCGACCGCACGGCGATGGCGGTCGGTGGCCTGCCGTTGACCTTCATTTATGAGCGCCCCGACGGCGTCGAGCACCGCCGCGTGCAGATCTCCGAGGCCGGTGCCGGTGGCCGCGCACACGCGCTGGAGCTTCCCGCAAGTGCCCAGCAGGGCAGCTGGTCCGTCCGCATCCATGCGGACCCCAAGGGCGAGGCGCTGGCGCGTCTGTCCTTCCTCGTGGAGGATTATCAGCCGGAACGCGTCGACTTCACCCCGCAGACCGAGGCAAAGGCCTTCGATCTCGAGGCGCCGCCGACGGTCTCGCTGCAGGCGAGCTTCCTCTATGGTGCCCCAGCCTCCGGCCAGCGGGTCGAGGGCGAAGTCGTCGTGTCGCCCACGCGTCAGTTCCCCGGCTATTCCGGCTTCACGTTCGGCCTTGCCGACGAGCAGATCTGGCCCGAGCGAACCGCCTTGCCGGACGGCGTCGCGACGGATGAGGACGGCAAGGCCAGCTTCACGCTGCCGGTGCCGCAGCTGCAGCCGACGACGGCGGGCTACACTGCCAAGGTGATCACGCGCGTGGTCGAGGCCGGCGGGCGCTATGTCGAGCGCAGTCTCGATCTCCCCGTCTTGGCCGATGGCCGCAGGATCGGCATCAAGCCGGCATTCGACGGCGGTGTCGATGAGGGCGCGCCGGCCGAGTTCGAGCTCGTGGCACTCGATCGGCAGGGCGAGCGGATCGCGGCCGACGTCCAGTGGACGCTCTCGCGCATCGATACGCGCTACCAGTGGTATCGCGCCGACGGACGGTGGTCCTTCGAGCCGGTGACCACCAGCCGTCGCGTCGCGAATGGTGAACTCGACCTTGCCGCGGATCAGCCCGCACGTCTGTCCGTGCCGGTCGAGTGGGGCGAGTACCGCCTCGAAGTTGCGGCGAACGGGGCTGAGCCGGCGGCGACGAGCATCACCTTCAACGCCGGATGGTATGTCTCCTCTGCCTCTTCGCAGACGCCCGACGTGCTCGATGTCGGCCTCGACAAGAAGGCCTATCGCTCCGGCGATACGGCAAAGCTGCGGCTGAAGCCGCGCTTCGACGGCATCGCCCTCGTTTCCGTGATGGCCGACCGGCTGATCGAAAGCCGCGTGGTCGAGGTTTCGGAAGGCGAGACGGAGATCGATCTCACCGTGACCGACGACTGGGGCAGCGGCGCCTATGTTACCGCCACCCTGCTGCGCCCGATGGATCTGGAGGCGAAGCGCATGCCCTCGCGCGCGCTCGGCCTGCAGTGGCTCTCCGTCGATCCCGGCGAGCGTCGGCATACGGTGAAGATCGATGCGCCGGAGACGATGCGCCCGCGCTCGACCATGGAGGTCGGTTTGACGATCTCCGGTCAGCCCGCCGGCAAGCCGGCTTTCGTGACCGTGGCGGCTGTCGATGTGGGCATTTTGAACCTCACCCGGTTCCAGACGCCGGATCCGGCCGGCTGGTATTTCGGCCAGCGGCGCCTCGGCGTAGAGATCCGCGACTATTACGGCGAACTGATCGACCGGACCGTCGGCGATCTCGGCGTGGTGCGTTCGGGCGGTGACGGCGGCGGCATGTCCTTTGCCGCCCCGCCGCCCCAGGAAGAGCCGATGGCGCTGTTTTCCGGCGTCGTCGAGACCGACGCGGATGGAAAGGCGACCGTCACTTTCGAGGTTCCGGACTTCAACGGCACCGTGCGGCTCACCGCAGTCGCCTGGAGCGAGAGCGGCGTCGGCCATGCCGAGAGGGACGTGACGGTGCGCGACCCGCTCGTCGTGACCGCCACGCTGCCGCGCTTCCTTGCACCTGAGGACCAGTCGCGTCTTCTGGTGGAGATCGACAATGTCGAGGGCGCTGCAGGCGACTACGTGCTGCAGGCGTCCGTCGAAGGGCCGGTCTGGCTGCAGGCGGAAGATGCCTCCCGTACCCTGTCGCTTGCCGCTGGCGAGCGCCAGACCCTGCGCATGCCGCTGATGGCGGAGACCGGCACGGGCGATGCGACCCTGACCTTGACGCTGGAAGGACCCGACGGCCCGGTTGCCGAAAAGGTGCTCTCTCTCGGTGTTCGCGATACGATGCCGCCGCTGACGCGCCGGTCCTTCGTCACGCTGGCGGCCGGTGCCGGCCTGACGCTCGACGCCGGTACGCTGGCCGGGATCGTTCCGGCGAGCGCCAGCGTGAGCGTCGCGGCCGGCGGGGCCGCGCGGATCGACATCCCGGGGCTTCTGGGAGCGCTCGACCGCTATCCCTATGGCTGCACCGAGCAGATGACCAGCCGCGCGCTGCCGCTGCTCTACCTCAACGAGTTGGCCGTCGCGAGCGGCCTCAAGACCGACGGCGAGATTCGCGGCCGGATCGAACAGGCGATCGTGCGGGTGCTGGGCAACCAGAGTTCGAATGGTTCGTTCGGCCTGTGGTCCAGCTTTGGCACACAGGACACCTGGCTCGATGCCTATGTCACCGACTTCCTGCTGCGCGCCCGCGACCGGGACTACAACATCCCGACCCAGGCGCTGGAGTCTGCTCTGGAGAACCTGGAGAACCGCATCGCCTACGCGTCGGACTTCGACGACGGCGGCGAGGGGATCGCCTATGCGCTCTACGTCCTGGCCAGTGCCGGGCGCGCATCCATCGGTGACCTTCGCTACTACGCGGATGTGAAGCTCGACGATTTCGCAACGCCGCTCGCCAAGTCGCAGATCGCTGCGGCGCTTACGCTATATGGTGAAAGCGGGCGGGCGGAGCGTGCCTTCGAGACCGCAGTCGGCGAGACAGGGCAGCC
Source organism: Stappia indica (assembly GCF_009789575.1). Taxonomy (NCBI): domain Bacteria; kingdom Pseudomonadati; phylum Pseudomonadota; class Alphaproteobacteria; order Hyphomicrobiales; family Stappiaceae; genus Stappia; species Stappia indica. The sequence goes on from NZ_CP046908.1 coordinate 61,971, forward strand.
GGAAAACACGAGCTATCGCTCCGACTACGGGACTGCCCTGCGCGACTCCGCCGGCGTGCTGGCCTATGTGACACGCGCCAGCGCCGCCTCTGTCGATACGGCCAGCCTGACCCGCGATGTCGCGAACCGGCAGGACGCGACGCCTGCGCTGTCCACGCAGGACATGGCCTGGCTGCTGGTGGCCGGTCATGAACTGGAGCAGAAGGCGGAGGCCGCAAGCTTTGCGGTCAACGGTACAGCTGTCAGCGGGCGGCTGGACCGGCGTCTGACCGGCGAGACCGTCTCCGGGCAGCCCATGCGGGTCGAGAACCGGGGCGACAAGGCCACCGATGTGGTGATCACCGTCAGCGGACGCCCGGTGGAGCCGGAACCGGCAGGCGGAACCGGCTACAGCATTACCCGTGCGCTCTACGACCTCGACGGAAACGAGCTCACCTCCGAGGCTGTGCCGCTCAACACCCGGGTGGCGGTCGTGCTGACGGTCACGCGCGACCGGCCGGGCAAGGGGCGGATCATGGTCGTCGACCGGCTGCCGGCGGGGCTGGTGATCGACAATCCGCGGCTGGTGCGCTCGGGCGATCTCGGCGGCCTCGATTGGCTGTCGACGGTCGACAACACCGACCATGTCGAGTTCCGCGACGACCGCTTCGTCGTCGCGCTGGACGAGTCCCAGCAGAACATCGATGTCATGACCTTCGCCTATCTGGCGCGGGCGGCGCTGCCGGGCAGCTTTGCCCATCCGCCGGCGACTGTGGAGGACATGTATCGGCCCGACCTTGCGGCCCGCACCGATACGGGGCGGCTCGAGGTGCTGGGTCCGCTGCGCTGACGCCGTAACCGGAAGGGGCGGCCTATGGCACGGACAGGACGGGGCAGGCGAGTGCGGTGGCTGGCGATCGGCCTTTCCTGCGCCGCCGCCCTGTGCCTTTTTGCCATCGGCGCGCTGCTGGCTGTCCAGGTCTTCTCGCTGAAGCGGGATGATTTGCCCGGCACCGTGGAGATGTCGCGCTCTGTCAGCGACCGAAACGGTCGGCTGCTGCGGGCCTTCCAGACGAGCGACGACCGCTGGCGCATGCCGGTTTCTCCTGGCGATGTGGACCCGCTCTATGTGTCGATGCTGCTCGCCTATGAGGATCGGCGCTTCCGCGATCATCATGGCGTCGATCCGCTGGCGATCCTGCGGGCTGGTGCTCAGCTTGTGGCCAATGGGCGGATCGTTTCGGGCGCCTCGACCCTGACCATGCAGACCGCGCGGCTTTTGACCGAGGCGCCGACCCGCTCGCCCCTGTCGAAGTGGCGCCAGATCGTGCTGGCGCTTGCGCTCGAGCGCCATCTCGACAAGCAGGAGATCCTGTCGCTCTACCTCGCGCGCGCGCCTTTCGGCGGCAATATCGAGGGTGTGCGGGCGGCAAGCCACGCCTGGTTCGGCAAGGAGCCGGCCCGGTTGACGCCGGCGCAAGCGGCGCTGCTGGTGGCTCTGCCGCAATCGCCGGAGGGGCGCCGGCCCGACCGCTTTCCCCAGGCTGCACGCACAGCCCGCGACCGGGTTCTGCAGGCCGCAGTGGAGGCGGGGCTGCTGACCCCGGAAGATGTCGCGGCAGCGAAACGCGAGGCGATCCCGGAGCGGCGCCGTCCCGTTCCGATGCTTGCTCCGCATGCGACCCGCCAGGCACTCAACCAAAACGAGGCGACCGACCAGCGCCTCACCATCGAAGCCGACCTGCAGGCGCGGCTGGAGGCGATGGTGGCGGAGCGCGCCGCTCGGCTGGGCAGCCACGTTTCCGTTGCACTGATCCTTGCCGACAATGCCAGCGGCGAGATCCTGGCGCGCGTCGGCTCTGCCGACCTGTTGTCGCAGGCACGCCGCGGCCATGTCGACATGAGCGGCGCGATCCGCTCTCCCGGATCGACGCTGAAGCCGCTGATTTATGGGCTTGCCTTCGAGCAGGGCGTCGCACACCCAGACAGCCTGATCGAGGACCGGCCGACCACGGTCGCCGGCTACAGCCCGACCAATTTCGATCTGTCGTTCCAGGGGACGGTTCGCGTTCGCGAGGCCCTGACCGCCTCGCTCAATGTACCGGCAGTGACGCTTCTGGATGCGGTCGGCGTGTCGCGCTTCATGTCGCGGCTGAAACGGGCCGGTGCGACACCGCGCTTCCCGCAAGGCGAGGCGCCGGGTCTGGCTGCCGCTCTCGGCGGTTTCGGCATCTCGCTGCGCGAGCTCGTTGCCCTTTATGCAGGCATTGCGCGCGGCGGGGTCGCCGTCTCGCTGCACGAGAGCCTTGAGGGGGGCGTGGGGGAGGCCTTGCGCGGCGAGGATCGCCGGTTCCTGTCGGAAATGGCCGCCTGGCGTATCGCCGACATCCTGTCCGAAGTGCCGCCTCCCGATACGGCCAATGGCGCCGGCATCGCCTACAAGACCGGCACGTCCTACGGCTATCGCGATGCCTGGGCCGTCGGGTTCGACGGGCGCCATACCATCGGCGTCTGGGTCGGTCGTGCCGACGGCACGCCGGTGCCCGGACTGACTGGCTACAAGTCCGCCGCACCGCTTCTGTTCGACGCCTTCCAGCGGGTAGCAGCCCGCAGGACGCCGCTGCCGCAACCCCCGAAGGACTTCGACCCGGTCGCCGATGCAGTGCCCGCGCCTCTGCACTATGCCCGCACCGTAACGCGGCCGGACGGCATGCACACGGAGACGGGGCCGGAGATTTTCTATCCGCCGAACGGCGCGACCGTCGATCTCGGTCTTGGAGAGGGCAGCGAGGCAGCGCTCGTCGTGAAGCTGAGGCGAGGCCGGGCGCCGTTCCTGTGGCTGGCGAACGGGGCGCCCGTTGCCAGCGGTCCCTTCGCCACCTCGCTCGTCTGGCAGCCGGATGGGCCGGGCGCCTCGACCATCTCGGTCATCGATGCGGACGGCAACTCGGCCCGCGTGACGCTGGATCTGCGTTAGAAACGAACGCCTACGGCCTCAGCGCAGGCGCGACAGGAACCTGGCAATCACGCCCTGTGTCTCCGGATCCCACAACAGCGGGGCATGACCTTCGTCGGCCAGCGTGTGACGCTCGAGACCCGGACTGCGCTGCTTCATCTGCGAGAAGGTTTCCGCGCTCAGAATGTCCGAATGCGCGCCGCGGATCGCCAGCATCGGCAGGCTGGCGATGGCATCGAAGACGGGCCAGAGGTCTGGAAGTTCCGCGTCCTCGTCGAACGAACCGAGGGTGTTGGCGAGGCGGGCATCGTAGTCGAGCTGGATGCCGTCGTCGGTCTCCACGTAGAGCTGCCGGGCGAGCCGCAGCCAGCCTTGCGCATCGACATGGGGAAACTGGCTGCCGAAGCCCGTGCAGAGCCGCTCTGCCGCCTCCTGCCAGGTGTCGACGCGCATATGGCGGCCGATCTCGCCGGAGATCCTCTTCAATCCGCTGCGGTCGATCTGCGGCCCGATGTCGTTGAGAACGAGACCGGCAACGCGGTCCGGTGCCCGCCATGCGAGAAGCATGCCGTGCAGGCCGCCACGCGACGTGCCGATCACGGCAACACGCGAAAGCGACAGGGCGTCGAGCCCGGCGTCGATATCCAGCCCCTCGCGCTCGATGGAATAACTCCGCCAGTCCGGATGGCGCCCGGAGCGGCCACGTCCGCGATAGTCCATGGCGATGACACGGTGACCGCACCCGGCGAGATAGCGGGCGAGCGGGGCAAAGTCGCGCGCATTGCGCGACAGGCCGGCCAGGCACAGAACGTCGACAGCGGTTTTGCGCTGCGGTTCCCACAAGGTTGCGGACAGGTCGATGCCATCGTCCGAGCGCCATGCGCGGTAGCCCGGCTGCGTGCCTGTTGCTTCTGCTGTATCCATTTCCGCCACCACGATTTTTCCAGGACTCGCTCAGGTCGGGAGGATCATAGGCATCGTCACGAAGCGGCGAAAAGTGCTTTGTCGGCGAAGTCTGTCGCGGATGCGGTGCGAAGGCCGGGTCGATGTTGCGTCGGTCTCGTGTGACGACTATTGTGCGCCTCCCGGACGGTCTGTCCGGCCACACGCCACACTCCAAGAGGTCCAGCATGTTCAAGGGATCCATCCCCGCACTCGTCACGCCGTTTCGCAATGGAGCGGTCGACGAGAAAGCGTTCCAGGAGTTTGTGGACTGGCAGATAAAAGAGGGCAGCCATGGTCTCGTCCCGGTGGGCACCACCGGCGAGAGCCCGACGCTGAGCCATGACGAGCACAAGCGCGTCATCGAACTGTGCATTGAGGCCGCCGGCGGCCGCGTGCCGGTGATGGCGGGCGCAGGCTCCAACAACACCGTCGAGGCCATCGACTTCGCGACCCATGCCGAAAAGGCAGGTGCGGATGCGCTGCTGATCGTGACGCCCTATTACAACAAGCCGAACCAGCCCGGCCTGATCGCCCACTACCGGGCGATCGACGCTGCCGTCGGCATCCCCATCTACATCTACAACATCCCCGGCCGGTCGGTGATCGACATGCAGCCGGAGACGATGGCGGAGTTGTTCGCGACGTCGCGCAACATCAAGGGCGTGAAGGACGCAACCGCGAACATGTCGCGCGCCAGCCGCCAGCGCGAGCTGTGCGGGCCGGACTTCGTCCAGCTGTCGGGCGAGGACATCACCGCGCTCGGCTTCAACGCCCATGGCGGCACGGGCTGCATCTCGGTCACGGCGAATGTCGCGCCGCGCCTGTGCTCCCAGTTCCAGGAAGCGACGCTGGCGGGCGATTTCGCCACCGCCCTGTCGATCCAGGACCGGCTGGCGCCGCTGCACAACGCGCTGTTCATCGAGCCGAACCCCACGGGCGCGAAATATGCCCTGTCGCTGCTGGGCAAGCTCGAGAACGAGTTGCGCCTGCCGTTGGTCCCGGTCTCCGAGCCCACCAAGACCGCGATCCGCGATGCGATGACGCATGCGGGTCTGCTCAACTGACAAGGACGGCTTGCCGGGCGGCGTGATCCGCTGCCCGGCGCCGGTATGACGATGGCCAGCAAGAGCGCCGCCGACAGCAATCGCAAGCTTATCGCCGACAACCGCAAGGCCCGGTTCAACTACGAGATCGAGGACACGCTGGAGGCGGGGATCGAGCTCAAGGGAACCGAGGTCAAGGCGCTGCGTGAAGGCAAGTCGATGATCGCCGAATCCTACGCCAGCTTCGAGGGCGGGGAATTCTGGCTGATCAACTCCTATATTCCCGAATACCTGCAAGCGAACCGCTTCAATCACGAGCCGAGGCGCAAGCGGAAACTCCTGCTGCACAAGCGGGAAATGGCCAGGCTCGCGCTTGCTGTCGACAAGGACGGCAAGACGATCGTGCCGTTGAAGCTCTACTTCAACGAGAAGGGGCGCGCGAAGGTCGAGATCGCCCTGGCGCGCGGCAAGAAGCTGCACGACAAGCGCGAGACCGAGCGCAAGCGCGACTGGAACCGCGAGAAGGCGCGCCTGTTGAAAACCGCTGGATAAGCTGTGGGCAACGGGCAGTTCGTTCGTGCTATGTTCTTAAAGTTCTGCGCGAAAGAATTCTCTCAACAGATTCGCAAGTATGAAGAATTAGCCCTGAAGGATCGTGGACAGAAGAGCGCGTCTTTCGCCTTCGATCGGAACCGGCCGCCTTGTGGATCGATCCACCTGGACGTGGACGAAGCGCCCTTGTGCGCTGGCGACCTGGCTGTCGTCGGCAAACAGGGCAATCTCGTAGGAAACCGATGAGCCACCGAGCCGGCTGGCCCTGATTCCGGCGGTCACCGTGCCGGGAAAGGTCAGTTCCGCGAAATAGGCACATTGCGTCTCGACGACGAGAAACACGGTCTCGGAGTGACGCGGATCGAGCACGCCTTCCTCGATCAGCCAGCCGTTCACCGCCGTATCGAAATAGCTCAGATACTCGACATTGTTGACGTGGCCGTAGATGTCGACGTCCATCCAGCGCGTGGGTATGGCCCGGAACAGGCGGAAGTCGTCGCGGGTCAACGGTACGGCACGGGTCATTCTCAGTCTCGCTCGGCTCGGTCGGGGGAAAGGGCAACTCGGGTGCGAATGGGCTTTCGCTGGGGGGCGGGGCTATCGGCAGGCCTCAGACCGCAAGCCGCAGGAGCGGACGGCGGGTGATCTCGTGCCGAATGCCGGCTTCCGCGAGGAAGGTCGCAACCGATTCGTGCGGAGAGGCTTCATCTTCACGTGCGGAAAAGCCCTGCGCGAGAAGCATCAAGGCATCGCACCGTCTGTTCCGGCCCGTGTCCGGCAAGCGCTGCATCAGCGCCCGGCGCATGGCCTCGACCTCGTTCGAGGAAACCGTGATCTGCACTTCGGTCTTGCTGTCGCTGTAGCGGATGCGGATTTCGCCTGCACTGTCCTGCACGGCGTCGGTGGTGGACCACGTGCTGTCCCTGGCTGCGGGATCGGCCGTGTGAAGGATCACATGCGCGGCCATGGTTCCGATCACGACGCGCTTCAACTCGTGATCGTCCGGATAGCGGAAGGCCGAATGTTTCGGCTGCTCACGGATGAGTTCGCCGTCCACTTCGACGGCGCTTACGAAGGAGAGGCCGTACTGCATCGCAAGGCTCAGGACGCAGGTCCAGTGGTGAGCTGCCTCTTCATCGCCGGCCTCGAGTGCCGTATCGATCCGCGCCCGGCAGGTCCAAAGGAACCGGTTGCACAGCGCATCGCCGGTTTCTTCGCGCAAGTCCAGGAAGTCGCGCCAGACGGCTCCGCTGACGACGAAGACGAGGTCGGGGCGGAGGTCGCGCATCAATCTTTCCTCACAAGGTGCGGCGCCCGAACGTGTTCGTGCGCGGGAAACCGTTCGGCGGCAGGCGCCCGGCCTGCGCCCGGTCGCCGCGCCAATCCGTCAGCTCTTCCATCTTGCGGTTGAAACTGCGCCCGGACGAGTCGATCCAGGACAGGCCTTCCTCGGCCTTGAACACCGTCACATCGGACACGCCGCCGTCGCGGTAGCGCTGCAGCCGCACACCGCGTCCGCGCGACATCTCCGCGACCTGCGCCAGCGGGAAGACGAGCAGCTTCCTGTTGCGCCCGATGATCGCCACCTGGTCGCCTTCGGCGGCAACGCAAAGCCGCGCTTCCACCGGCATCGTCACGTTGAGGACCTGCTTGCCCTTGCGGGTGTTGGCGACGACATCGGCCTCGTCGACCAAGAAGCCGCGCGCCTCGTCGGAGACGACGAGAAGCTTGCGGTCGCCGCGATAGACGAAGACGTCGACGACGTCCTGGCCTTCCTCCATGTCGACCATCAGGCGGACCGGCTCGCCGTGACCGCGTCCACCCGGCAGCTTGTCGGCGCCCAGGGTGAAGAACTTGCCGCCGGTCGTGAAGACGAGCAGCTTGTCGGTGGTTTCCGCCAGGAGGTGCAGCTTCAGGCTGTCGTCCTGCTTGAAGGTGAGGGACGACAGGTCGCTCTGGTGCCCCTTGAGCGCGCGGATCCAGCCCTTTTGCGAGATGACGACGGTGATCGGCTCCTTCTCGATCATCGCCTGATGGATGTCCGTCAGGTCGTGTTCGGGAGCGTCGCCGAAAGTCGTGCGGCGCTTGCCGAGCGGCGTCTCGGGGCCGTAGGTCTTGGCCATCTCGCCGATCTGCTTGCCGATCTTCGTCCACTGGCGCGTTTCGGAACCCAGGAGCGTCAGCAAGTCGTCGCGCTCGGCGGTTAGCTTGTCGTGCTCCTTGCGGATCTCGATTTCCTCGAGCTTGCGCAGCGAGCGCAGCCGCATGTTGAGGATCGCTTCCGCCTGGACCTCGGTGAGCTCGAATGCGGCCTTCAGCGAGGCCTTGGCATCATCCTCCTCGCGGATGATGCGGATCACCTCGTCGAGGTTGAGATAGGCGATCAGATAGCCGCCCAGAACTTCCAGACGGTGTTCGATCTGCGCCAACCGGTGCTGCGACCGGCGGACCAGAACGTCCTTGCGGTGATCGAGCCATTCCTGCAGGGCCTGCTTGATCCCCATGACCATGGGAATGCGCCCGCCCGACAGGACGTTCATGTTGAGCGAGAAGCGGCTTTCCAGATCGGTCAGCTTGAACAGCGACTCCATCAGCAACGCCGCATCGACATTCTTGCTGCGCGGGACGAGGACAAGGCGGACATCCTCGGCGGACTCATCGCGTACGTCGTCGAGCAGCGGCAGCTTGCGGGCCTGTAGCAGCTCCGCGATCTTCTCGATCAGCCGCGACTTCTGGACCTGGTAGGGGATTTCCGTGACCACGACCTGCCAGGTGCCGCGGCCGAGATCCTCGACCTCCCAGCGTGCGCGAACGCGAAAGCCGCCGCGGCCGGTCTCATAGGCCTCCAGAAAGGCCGCATCGCTCTTGACCAGAATGCCGCCGGTGGGGAAATCCGGTCCCTGGATGAACTGCAGCAGGTCTTCGGTCGAAGCACTGGGCGTCTTGATCAGATGCTGCGCCGCAGCGCAAAGCTCGCCGATATTGTGCGGCGGAATGGAGGTCGCCATGCCGACGGCAATGCCGGCTGCGCCATTGGCCAGCAGGTTGGGAAATCCGCCCGGCAGGACGATGGGCTCCTTGTCGAGCCCGTCATAGGTCTCGCGGAAATCGACCGCATCCTCGTCCAGCCCGTCGAGAGTGCGGACGGCGATGTCGGTGAGGCGCGCTTCCGTGTAGCGCATGGCCGCCGCGCTATCGCCGTCGATATTGCCGAAGTTGCCCTGACCATCGACCATCGGATAGCGGACGGCGAAATCCTGCGCGAGACGGACCAGGGCATCGTAGATCGCCTGGTCGCCATGCGGGTGATATTTACCCATGACGTCGCCGACGACGCGGGCGCACTTCTTGAAGCCGGCACTCGGATCGAGCTTGAGCAGCCGCATCGCGTAGAGCAGGCGGCGATGTACGGGCTTCAACCCGTCGCGCACATCCGGCAGGGCACGATGGGTGATGGTCGACAGCGCGTAGGAGAGGTAACGCTCCTCCAGCGCTTCGCGAAGATCGACAGGCTCGATACCACCTGGCTGAATCGGCTCATTTTCCATGCTTCATTCGCTACAGGCATTCGCCGCCCGAAGCAATGCGCGAGGCGCCGTCAATGGCGGTTTTCAGCCGCTTTCCGCCTCTTGAAGGTGGCGCCGGATCGCCTCCACGAACCCGTCGCGCGCCGGCGACATCTGTAGCAGGCGCGGGGCCAGCACATGCCGGTCGAGAAAGTGGCCGGTGAGGCGGAAGGCATCCTCCAGCGCCTGCCGGTCCGGAAGCCGTCCTGCGAACTCGGAAGGGATGCCGTCCTTGCGGGAGGACGAGGCCCCCGGCGCAAGGAACGGCGGCAGGGGCAGCAGGCGAGGGGCATACGGAAGCCCGGCCTCGCGACAAACTGCGCGCCCGGACTTCGGCGAAACGTAGATCAGGTCCTCGACACGTCCCGTCGCAGCGCATTCCGTCAGATCCAGCCCGAAGCCGAGCTCGGCAAGGACCTGCAGCTCGAAATGCACCATCAGCGCCCCCGCGACCAGAGGCTCGTGCAGATGGGCGATGATCGCCTCCAGCCCATCATGCAGCTGCGGATGCGGATCGCGCTCGGGGAGAAAGTGCAGCAGGGCCGCAAGTGCCTGGATGCCGTAGACGCCGGTCGAACTGGTCATCAGCTGGGCGGCGCGCAGCTCCAGCGGTTCGATGGCGTAGAGACCGAGGTGATCGTCGAGACGCGCCCGCCAGACGAGGGCGACGCGGTTTCCCGGCTGCAGTGCCGCCTGCATCCGCCGGCTGCGCCCGCCGCGCACGAGACCCAGATGCCGGCCGCGCTCGCGCGTCATCGCCTCGAGGATCAGGCTGCTCTCGCCGTGTTTCCTCGTCGCCAGGATGATGCCGTCAGCGCTCCATTCCATGGGTGTGCGATCAGCTTTGCGATGAGAATTACCTCGGGAACTCGAGGCCCATTTCGCGGTAGCGCTCGGGATCGTCGGACCAGTTCTCGCGCACCTTGACGAAAAGGAACAGGTGGACCGGGCAGCCGGCGGCCTCGGCGATCTCGCCGCGGGCGGCTTGCGAAATCGCCTTGATGGTGCGCCCGCCTTGGCCAAGCACGATCATCTTCTGGCTGTCTCGCTCGACATAGATGGTCTGTTCGATGCGGACCGATCCGTCCTTGCGCTGCTGCCAGGACTCGGTTTCCACCGTCGACATGTAGGGCAGTTCCTGGTGCAGACGCAGGAACATCTTTTCGCGGGTGATCTCGGCCGCAAGCATCCGCATCGGCAGGTCCGACGCCTGGTCTTCCGGATAGAGCCAGGGACCCGGCGGCACGCGCTCGGCCAGGTCCTCCATCAGATCATCGAGACCGGAGCCGTTGACGGCCGACACCATGAAGGTCTTGTCGAACTGGACGATCTCGTTGGCCTTTTGCGCCAGCTCGAGCAGCTTCTCGCGCCGTGTGACGTCGATCTTGTTCAGGATCAGCAGTTTCGGCAGCTTCACATCCGCAAGCCGCTCCAGGATGCTGGTGACCTGATCGTCGATGCCCTTGCGTGCGTCGATCAGCAGGGCGACCACATCCGCCTCGCGTGCGCCGCCCCAGGCCGTGTCGACCATGGCGCGCTCCAGCCGGCGCTTCGGGCGGAAGATGCCCGGCGTGTCGACGAAGATCACCTGCGAGGCCTCGTGCATCGCGATGCCGCGCACGAGGGCGCGCGTGGTCTGGACCTTGTGGGTCACGATGGAGACCTTCACGCCGACAAGGGCGTTGAGCAGGGTCGACTTGCCGGCATTCGGTGCCCCGATCAGCGCAACGAAACCGGCCCTGGTGGCGGTCTCGTTCGTCTCGGGGGAAATGCCGGTGCCCTCGGTCGGGGCCTGGTCGCTGGTGCTCACTTGATATCCGTCTCCGTCCAGACGCCTTCCCGCAGGAGAGCCGTCTCTGCCGCCCGCTGTTCCGCGAGCCGTTTTGATCCGCCGGTTCCTGTCGCCGGCTGGTATCCGTCGATCTCCACCTGCACGGTGAAGCTGGGCGCATGGTCGGGACCGCTGCGCTCCGTCATTACGTAGCGCGGGGCGGCCTTGCCGCGTCCCTGCGCCCATTCCTGCAGCATGGTCTTGGCATCGCGCAGCGGGCCGTTGTAGCCGGTCATGCGCGGCCCCCAGTGCCGCTCGATCAGAGTTTGCGCCGCCTCGAGCCCGCCGTCCAGATAAACGGCCGCAATGACCGCCTCGCAGACGTCGGCAAGGATCGCCATCTTGCGTTTGCCGCCGGTCTGCGCCTCGCTTTCGCCGAGGCGGATCGCATCGCCGAGCTTCAGGTCCCTGGCGACTTCCGCGCAGGTTTCCTTGCGCACCAGCTGGTTCAGCCGCCGCGCCAACTCGCCTTCCTCGGCCTTGGGGAAGCTCTTGTGCAGCATCGTGGCGACGGCAAGGCCGAGCACCCGATCGCCGAGGAACTCCAGCCGCTGGTAGCTTGTCGCCGGTCCGCTGCGCGCCGTGGCGCTGCCATGGGTGAGGGCGCGCGACAGCAGGTCGCTGTCGCGAAAATCGTGGCCGAGGCGCTTTTGCAACTGCGCCTCAGCCTTTTTCTGTACATCGGAGCTCATGTCGGTCTCTGGGCCACCTGCCTCAAAGCAGCTTGAACAGACGGCTGCCGCGCACGGTCCAAGGCCACTTCCAGAACATCCAGGCGGAGGCGTCCTCGTCCACGGAGAAGAACAGCATCTCGGCGCGGCCGACGAAATTCTCGAACGGCACGTAGCCGACCGCGGACAGCACGCGGCTGTCGGTCGAATTGTCGCGGTTGTCGCCCATCATGAAATAGTGGCCCGGCGGAACCTTGTAGACGCCGGTATTGTCCCAGGTTCCACGGGGCGTCAGATCCAGCGTGTCATAGGAGACGCCGTTGGGCAGCGTTTCTCGGAAACGAGGCACGCGCCGGACGTTGCCGAACTGGTCCGTGGTGATGAAGTCGTCGATCTGCGTCCGCTCGACCGCCGTGCCGTTGATGTGCAGCACGCCGTCGATCATCTGGATTTCATCGCCCGGCAGGCCGATCACGCGCTTGATGTAGTCGACGGACGTATCTTTCGGCAGCTTGAAGACAGCGACGTCGCCGCGCTCCGGTTCGGCCGCCCAGATGCGCCCCTCGATCGGTACGAGGCCATAGGGGAACGAATACTGCGAATAGCCGTAGCTGTATTTCGATACGAACAGGTAATCGCCGACGAGCAGCGTGTCCATCATCGATCCGGAGGGGATGTTGAACGGCTGGAACAGCAGCGTCCGCACCACGAGGGCCAGCAGAAGCGCCTGTACAAGCACCTTCACCGTCTCGTAGAGACCGCCTTCCTTGCTCTTGTTTTCGTCGGACACGCTCATTTTTTCCTTCGTGACGGTCACTTTCCGAGGCCAGCCGGACGGTGGCAGCGCTCGTGGGACACAACCTCGCCCGAGTCGGGCTTCGATTGAAGACCGTCAAGGTTCGGGGGAGGGGATTCCGCCTTGTCTTCAAGGCTTGTACCGGCTCGTCTGAAATGACGCAATGCAAAGGCGTTCGCGTCGCGGAGCGATAAACGCGGTGCAAATGTGCCGTTCGCCGCTGGATCAGCCGTCCCTTGCGCGATCCATCAGGCGGCGCATCTCCCGGATGGCGGCCTCCAGGCCGATGAAGATTGCCTCTCCGACCAGGAAATGGCCGATGTTGAGTTCGGCAAGCTCCGGGATGGCGGCAACACCTTCCACCGTATCGAAGGCGAGACCATGGCCCGCATGGACTTCCAGCCCGAGCGAGGCCCCGTAAAGCACAGCGTCCTTGATGCGCGCGAGTTCACGCAAGGAGCCGTCCGCGTCGCCGTCATTGTGCAGATCGCAATAGCGTCCGGTGTGCAGTTCGACGACCGGGGCCCCCAGAGCCGCGGCCGCGTCGAGCTGCATCCTGTCCGCTTCGATGAACAGCGACACACGCGTGCCATTGTCGGCAAGTGCCGCGACAATCGGCTTCAGGTGGTTGTGCTGGCCACGGGCATCCAGCCCGCCTTCCGTCGTGCGCTCCTCGCGCTTTTCTGGCACGATGCAGGCAGCGTGGGGCCGTGCTTCAAGCGCGATTTTCAGCATCTCGTCGGTGGCCGCCATCTCGAAGTTGAGCGGCAGGTCGATCTCGCGGCTGAGTCGCGCGATATCGTGGTCGGAGATGTGGCGGCGATCCTCCCGCAGATGCGCGGTGATGCCGTCTGCACCCGCCTGGGCCGCAAGATGCGCGGCGCGCACAGGGTCGGGGAAACGGCCGCCGCGGGCGTTGCGGATCGTTGCGACGTGATCGATGTTGACGCCGAGACGCAGGCGCTTGGTGGTCATGAGAAGCTCCCGGGAAGGTCGGCTCGCGAAGCCGGAGGAGGGCAGTGGAGCGCCACTATGTGACTTCGCCGCCCCGCCTTCAACGGTAAACCGATGCCCGCCAGCGGCCAGGTCGCGGCCTTATGCGTCGACGTCGCCAGCCGCTCCCTTCACGGCTCCGGGAAGCTTGCGGGAGGAGAGTTTCAGGCGGCGCGTGCGCTGATAGGCGCGCACGCTGTAGAACACCAGGAAATAGAAAATGGTCGCCGTGATCAGGCCAAGGGGAACGGCTCCCACCAGCATCGGCTTGATCAGCGGCAGAAGCGTGTCGAGCGATTTCTCCAGGAAGCCGCCATCAAGATGCTTGTCGAGGGCGCGATGGTCCAGTTCCTTCGCCTCGCCGTAGATGATCATCGAACCGACCTTGTAGGTCGAGGCCCAGATGAACGGGAACGTCAGCGGATTGCCGACGACGGTGCCGAGTGCGGCGGCCACCATGTTGCCGCCGACGACGAAGGCGATGACGAAACTGAGCAGGAAATGGAGGCCGATGAACGGCGTGATCGAAGCGAAGGCGCCAGCAGCAAATCCCATGGCAATGGCGTGGGGGCTCGCGGTCAGCCGCAGCACCCGCTTGGAGAAATAGCGGGCGGAGCGCGCGAAACTGTGGCGCGGCCAGACGGCAACGCGCAGACGCTCGAGATGGTTCGGCTTGTCGCGACGTTTGAAAAGCATGCCTGGTCTTCAAATCCTTCGTTGCGCCTGCCGGCAAGGGTGGATCAGGTCAACCGATCTCGCGCGTCACGCTGGACACATTCGCCTGTGTCCTGAGCTGATTCATGATGCGGTTCAGATGCTTCAAATCCCATACCTCAAGATCGATAAGGATTTCGTGAAAATCTGCCGCCCGCCTCAGCATTTTCAGATTGTCGATATTGCCACCCAGTTCCGCGATGGTCGCGGCAATGGTTGCAAGTGACCCCGGCTCGTTCAACGCCGAGACGTTGATCCGGGCCGGGAAGCGCTCGCGCTTGTCCCCGGCCATGTCCCAGCGAACGTCCAGCCAGCGGTCGGTCTCGTCCTCGAAAGCCTGCAGCGCAGGCGACTGTATCGGATATATGGTGACGCCGACGCCCGGTGTAAGGATGCCGACAATGCGATCGCCGGGCACCGCACCGCCATCGGGCGCGAAGGAAACGGGAAGATCTCCCGACAGACCGCGAATGGGAAGAGGAATGGCGCCGTTGCGCGGTTCTTCTCCGTCCGGAATCCGGAACTTCATCCCGCTGCCGGATTCCAGGTCGAACCAGCCTGGCTCCCCCGCCTGAAGCTGGTTTGGCAGGCGGTCGTCCTGATAGTCCGGATGCAGCGCCGACACGATCTCGTGGGCGCGGATTTCGCCGCGGCCCACTGCCGCAAGCAGGTCCGCAAGGCTGCCGTAGCCGAGCGACTGCAGTGCCCCCTCAAGCCGCTCCTCGCTGAAGGCGTGCCCGGCCCGGCGGAAGGCCCGCTCCAGGATATGTTGGCCGAGCGAGCCGTATTGCTGGCGAGCGTTCTCGCGTGTGGCGCGGCGGATGGCCGCGCGCGCCTTGCCGGTGACGGCGATCGTCTCCCACGCCGGCGGCGGCGTCTGGGCCTGGCTGCGGATGATGTCGACTTCATCGCCGTTCCGCAGCTCGGTGACCAGCGGCATGATCTGGCCGTTGACCTTGGCCCCGACGCAGGTGTTGCCGATATCCGTGTGAACGGCATAGGCGAAATCGATGGGCGTGGCCCCGCGCGGCAGTGCGATCAACCGGCCCTTGGGCGTGAAGCAGAACACCTGGTCGTGGAAGAGCTCCAGCTTGGTATTCTCGAGGAACTCTTCCGGCGTGTCGCCCTGCGACAGAAGCTCGATGGTACGGCGCAGCCACTCGTAGGCGCGGCTTTCGTCATTGAGCTTGTTGATGTTTCTCCCGCCGAGCTCGCCATCCTTGTAAAGCGCGTGTGCCGCGATGCCGTATTCGGCGACCCGGTCCATCGCCGTTGTCCGGATCTGCAGTTCCACGCGCTGGCGGCTCGGGCCGACAACTGTCGTATGGATCGAGCGGTAGTCGTTCTGCTTGGGCGTCGACAGGTAGTCCTTGAACCGTCCCGGAACGGCCGGCCACGTCGTGTGCACGACACCGAGGACCCGGTAGCAGGCCTCGACTGTGCCGACCACGACGCGGAAGCCATAGATGTCTGACAGCTGCTCGAAGGCGATCGACTTCGACTGCATCTTGCGGAAGATCGAGTAGGGACGCTTCTCGCGTCCCTTGACGAGAGCCGCGATCCCGCGCTCCTCCAGTCGCGACATCAGATCGTGCTCGATGTCCGTGATCAGGCTCTTGTTCTTCTCGCGCAGGGCGGTCAGCCGGTCGGTGATCGTCGAGAATGCATCCGGATTGAGGGTCCTGAAGGCGATGTCCTCCAGTTCCTCGCGCATGTCGTGCATACCCATGCGCCCGGCAAGCGGGGCATAGATCTCCATCGTCTCTTCGGCGATCCGGCCGCGCTTGTGCTCCGGCATGTGATGGAGCGTGCGCATGTTGTGGAGACGGTCGGCCAGCTTGACGAGCAGCACACGCACGTCGTCGGCGATGGCAAGGAGCAGCTTGCGGAAGTTTTCCGCCTGCTTGGCCTTCTTGGAGGCGAGGTCGAGGCGCTTGATCTTGGTCAGGCCGTCGACGAGCTTGCCGATCTCGGGCCCGAACATACGGTCGATCTCGTCGCGGGTCGCCGTCGTGTCCTCGATCGTGTCGTGGAGCAGGGCAACGGCGACGGTCGCATCATCGAGCCGCAGATCGGTCAGGATCGCGGCCACCTCCAGCGGATGGGAAAAATAGGGATCACCCGAAGCGCGCTTCTGACTGCCATGCTTCTGCATGGCATAGACATAAGCCTTGTTGAGCAGCGCCTCGTCGGCGTTCGGATTGTACCGCTGGACCTTCTCGACCAGCTCGTATTGCCGCATCATTGCGGAAACGCCTCACACATCGGTGCGGCCGGCCGGCGCCGCTGCCCCAGGGGGACGCCGCGACAGACGACCGCACGACGTCGTGCGGCGGCCGGATGCCGCCGGACGTCTCCGTTCAGATATCGTCCTTGCGCTCCGGCGGAACAAGGCCTTCGAGACCGCGCAGCAAGTCTTCCTCGGACATGCGGTCGAACTCGACCGAGCTGTCGTCGACTGCGTTGACTTCGGTGCCGCCCTGATTCTGGGAGGACGTGTTCGGAACCATCGGCACAGCGTCGGCCTCCGGCTCGTCCACCTCGACATATTTCTGCAGCGAGTGGATCAGATCTTCCTTCAGATCCTCGGGGCTGACGGTCTGTTCGGCGACCTCGCGCAGCGCCACGACAGGATTCTTGTCGTTGTCGCGATCGATGGTCAGCGGCGAACCGTTTGAGATCATCCGCGCCCGATGGCTCGCAAGCAGCACCAGCTCGAAGCGGTTCTCGACCTTGTCGATGCAGTCTTCGACTGTCACGCGCGCCATGGGTATGCTCCATTTAAACTGTTATCAGCAAGCGGCGATATGTACTGTGTTGCACCGCAAGACGCAAGCCTTGCGCGATGTCGCGCTACAGTTTTGTTTTTTAATCACGTTTCTAATTTCGCCATGATTTCCTGTAGACTCCT
Organism: Stappia indica; assembly: GCF_009789575.1. NCBI lineage: Bacteria > Pseudomonadati > Pseudomonadota > Alphaproteobacteria > Hyphomicrobiales > Stappiaceae > Stappia > Stappia indica. Next base: position 78,928 of record NZ_CP046908.1, read on the forward strand.
TCGGGAAAGCTGCCAAAGCTCAGTTGCCGTTGCGTGGTAAAATGGTGTAGGTGGAACTACTCAAAGGCGGTCGAGTATACCGCCCAAAGCAAAAACAAGGGGATGCTTGCAGGATTGCATCCCTCGGGCACGGAAACCGGATGGAAATCCGGCTTGCAGGTCGATCCGAAAACGGTGTGGAGTGCAGCCTTTTCTCCTGACGCGGTGGGCGAACCCGCGTTGAAAGGCAACTCTGGATATTTTTTCCGGGAGCGTTTTCTTTCCGGGCCCGTAGATCGTCCTGCATTGCAACGAAAGGTATTCTACGAAATGTTCGACCCGCGAGAGAAGGTGGCGTTGTTTATCGATGGCGCGAATTTGTACTCCACCGCGCGTAGCATCGGATTTGATATCGATTACAAGATGCTTCTCCAGGAATTCCAGAAGACCGGATATCTGCTGAGGGCATATTATTACACGGCATTGATTGAAGACCAGGAGTATTCGTCGATTCGTCCCTTGATCGACTGGCTCGATTACAATGGTTACAAGGTTGTGACCAAGCCTGTGAAGGAGTTCGTCGACTCGGCCGGGCGCCGCAAGATCAAAGGCAACATGGATATCGAACTCGCTGTCGATGCCATGGAGATCGTCGAGCATGTCGATCATATCGTGCTGTTCTCCGGTGACGGCGACTTCCGGCCTCTGGTCGAGGCGCTGCAGCGCAAGGGACGCAAGGTAAGTGTCGTGTCCACCTTGCAGACCCAGCCGCCGATGATCGCCGACGATCTGCGGCGTCAGGCGGATCACTTCATCGATCTGGCAACGCTCACCAAGAAGGTCGGCCGCGATCCGGCAGAGCGCACCCCGCGTCCTGCTCCGCGTCGCAACGACGTGGAAGAAGACGAAGACGACGATTATTGAGAGGCCGGTGAACGTGCTTCATCTGCCCAACCCGGCAAGGGATTGTCCGTCCTGTCCGCGGCTCGTGGCGTTTCGCGAGACGCACAGGACGGCGCAACCGGACTGGTACAACGCGCCTGTCCGGACTTTCGCGGCGCCTGATCCGCATCTGCTGATCGTCGGTCTGGCACCGGGGCTGAGAGGGGCGAACCGCACCGGGCGCCCCTTCACCGGCGATTACGCCGGAGACCTGCTCTACGAGACGCTTGTCGATTTCGGTTTCGCGCGAGGCCGGTACGAGGCTCGTCCGGATGACAGTCTCGAACTCGTTGATGCCGCCATCACCAATGCCGTGCGCTGCGTACCGCCGGAGAACAAGCCGACAGGTCCTGAAATCCGGACCTGCCTGCCTTTTCTGACGCAGACGATCGACGCGCTGCCGTCGCTGGTCGCGGTGGTGGCGCTCGGCCGTATCGCTCACGATGCAACGCTGTCGGCCCTGGGCATTCGGCGCGCGGCCCATGCCTTCGGGCATAATGTGCGGCACGAGCTGCGCCCGGGCCTCACGCTTTTCGACAGCTATCACTGCTCCCGCTACAACACGAATACGGGAAGGCTGACGCGCGAAATGTTCCGCGACGTCTTCACCGCCGTGCGGGCGCAGGTGGATGCCTGCGCATCCTGACGGGCGCGGATCAGTCCGCCGGGTTGGCTTCGGGCAAGGGGGCGGGAAACCACCCCCGCGGCCCCAGATGGTCCTGAGGCTGGTAACGGGCCTTGTAGTCCATCTTCGGCGAGCCCTTCACCCAATAGCCGAGATACACATAGGGAAGACCCAGCGCACGCGCGCGCTCGATATGATCGAGAATGAGGTGGGTGCCGAGGCTGCGGCTCTGCGCCTCGGGGTCGAAGAAGGAATAGACCATCGACAGGCCATCGCTCAACCGGTCGGTGAGGGCGACCGCGAGCAGCGGCCCAGTACCCCTGCCGTTGAGAAACGTGTCCGGTCCGCGCCGGCGATATTCCACCAGCATCGTCTCGACATGCGTATCCTCGATCATCATCGCGTAATCGAGAACGGTCATGTCCGACATGCCGCCATTGGCATGCCTTGCATCCAGGTAGCGGCGGAAGAGGTCGTATTGCTGCGATGAGGGGGCCGGCTCGCTGGTCGAGCCGACGAGATCGGCGTTGCGCTTCCACAGACGGCGGAACGAGCGAGTCCAACGAAAATCGTCGACCCGGACCCGGATCGAGATACAGGCGCGGCAGTTCTCGCAGGCGGGACGGTAGGCAATGTTCTGGCTGCGCCGGAACCCGCCCTGCGTCAGCACGTCGTTCAGCACCTGCGCCCGTGATCCCACGAGATGCGTGAAGACCTTCCTCTCCTGCCTGCCGGGCAGGTAGGGACAGGGCGAGGGCGCCGTCAGGTAGAATTGCGGTGTGTCGGTCGGATGTCGCGTCAAGTGCGTCCTTCCCGCTCAGCGCGTCTCAGAGCATCGAGAATCCATAATATATGGGCGCGACAAAAGTGAAAGTCAGCCATAGAAGCAAGGCGAGCGGCGTTCCCGCGACGATGAAGTCCGAAAAGCGGTAGTGGCCGGGGCCCATCACGATCAGGTTGGTCTGGTAGCCGATCGGCGTGGCGAACGAACAGTTCGCGGCGAAGATCACGCAGGTCACGAAGGCCTCGACGGGCATTCCGCTCTGTATCGCCATGTTGACCGCAATCGGCGTGAAGAGCACCGCCGTGGCGTTGTTCGACAGGACGTTGGTCAGCAGCATCACCAGCAGGAATAGAGCCGACAGCATCACCATCGGGCGCTGCCCATCGAGAACCATGACGAGGACGTCGGCGATCATCTTGGCGCCGCCGGTGACCTCGAGCGCGGTGGCTGCGGCGATCGAGGCGCCGATGAGCATGAAGATGCGACTGTCGACTGCGCGAAGCGCCTGGCGCACGTTGAGGCAGCCGGACATTACCATGGCGAAGGTTGCTGCGATCGAAGCGGTGACAATGGGAACCAAGCCGCTGGCGCTGGCCGCCACCATCAGGGCGAAGATGGCAAGCGCGCGCGGTGCCAGCCGGCGCGGCGGCAGTTCGGCCGCCGACCAGTCGAGCAGCAGGACGTCACGGTTCGTCCTCAGCTTCTGGATGCTGCTGGAGTGACCGGCCACCAGCAGCACGTCGCCAGGCTCCAGCCGGATTTCGGTCATCGCCATGCGCGGCATCCGCGAACGGCGCTGGACCCCCATCACCACGCAATCCGTCTCGGTGTGAAACCCGCTCTGGGCGATGGTGCGTCCGGATAGCCGCGATGCGGGCGCCACCACCACCTCCGCCAGGGTGAGGGAGCGTTGCGGCAGCGATGCCTCGAGATCGGACGGCTCCTCGCTTTCGGTTGCCATCAGCGGACGACGCTGGGACAGGGCGGTGGTCAGCGCGTGTCGGGTGGCCGCGACGATCACGGTGTCGCCGGGCATCAGGGTGACGTTCTCGAACGGCGGCAGGATCGGGCGCTCGCCACGCTGCACCAGCCGGACGGTCATGTCCTTGAGGGCGGGAAACAGGCCTGCGACGGAGGTGACGCCTTCCAGCGGATGGCCGGCAGTGATGGCGATCTGGGCAATGAACTGCTTGCCGGACGAGACCTGCATTTCTTCGGCCATCGACCGGCGGGGTTTCAGCAGGAACGGCATCACGAACAGCACATAGAGGATGCCGACGCCGGCGAGGATGACGCCGATCCCGGTAAAGCTGAAGAACCCGAGCCGGACATCGCTCGTGCGGGCCGCGACGTCGGCCACCAGAAGGTTGGTGGACGAGCCGATCAGTGTCGTCATGCCGCCGAGAATAGCGATGAAGGACAGCGGCATCAGCAAGCGGCCGGCCGGCTTGCCCTGGGCTGCGGCAACGGCCGACAGGATCGGCAGGAACATCACCACGACGGGAGTGTTATTCAGGAAGCCGCTGATCACAGCCACGGCGACCAGGATCGGCATGGCTGCCAATACCGGCCTTTTGCGGGTGGCGTCGACGATGATCTTTGCCGGCTTTTCCAGCGCATCCGTCTGGAACAGGCCCTGGCCGACGATCAGCAGGCAGATGACGGTAACGAGGGCCGGATTGGCGAAGCCTGACAGCAGCTCGGACGCACCGATCGTGACGGAGGCGTCAGCCGGCTGGAAAAAGGTGAAGATCAGCAGGAAGGCGACGACGGAGCCGAGCGCAACGACTTCCAGCGCAAGGCGCTCCATCGCATACAGCACGACGGTGACCACGATCACCACGAAGGTCAGCAGCATCGCGGGATCGGCTGGCAGCATGCGTCGGGCCCATCTCCTCGTTCGGGACGCACGCGGTCGCGTGCGGCGCAGCGTGCGCCATGTGCTTTTTTAACGGGCCGAGGGGCTTAAGCAAAGCGGCAAAGGGCTCATCCACCGCTCGCTGTCCGAAATGGTTTTGCTTGCAGGCAGGAAATTCCGGTCAATCCGTTGCGCGTCCGCGGTTCACCACCGCGACCCCGAGGACGATATCGTGCAACAGGCGCTTTTCTGCATTGAAGAAGCTGACCAGAAGGATCAGCGGCGTCAGCAGGCTGACTGAGAACCAGAACAGCAGTGCGTGGATCGCAGCGATCAGGATATCCGGTCGCCGGCCGTCCAGCATCCGCATCGTCAGTCCCATTGCCCGCATGCCGGGAGTGGCACTGTGCGGACCGCCGAGCGTGAAGCCGACATAGGCCAGCGCGACGCCGGGCCCCAGCACCGGGAAAAGCAGCCAGCCGAGCCCGAACGTGAAGAGGCCGAGAAACAGCAGAAGCAGGCCGCCGGCAAGCGTCAGCGCGATGATCACCGCAGCATCGATGAGGAAGGCGATGATGCGATTGGTCCGCACGCTGTCGAACAGCCGCGGGTCCAGTCCGCTCGCTTCACGTCCGTCGTTCATGTCGTCGATGCCCTGTGCGTTGCGGTCCTGCATTGGCGGCTTGCTCCTTGCTGACCTTGCAGGTGGTGACGATGGCCGTTCATGTCAAATGCCTCGCTTTGGCGCGGCCAATGCCGCCTCAGATCCGCGATTCGCCCAGATCGAGCGGGCATACCGAGTGCCCGGCCTTTTCCAACGCTGAGAGGATACGGGCCGCATGCTCCGGGTCGTGCGTTTCCATGGTGACGTCGAGGGTGGTCCCCTTCGCCGGCACGTTCAGGAACAGGCGATGGTGCGAGACTTCCAGGATATTGCCGCCCAGGCGGCCGATCAGCGTCGAGATCTCGCCGAGGATGCCGGGGCGGTCGGCGGTGGTGATGCGGATCGACAGCAGCCGTCCCTCGCGCGCAAGCTCGCGCACCATGATGGACGACAGCAGCCGGGGATCGATATTGCCGCCGCACAGGACAAGGCCGACGCGCTTGCCCTTGAAGCGCTCCGGATAAGCGAGAAGGCCGGCAAGGCCCGCAGCACCCGCGCCCTCCGCCATGGTCTTCTGCCGCGTCAGGTAGGCGTTGACCGCGCGCTCCAATGTCGCCTCGTCGACGAGCAGAATGTCGTCGACCGTCTGGCGGACAATCTCCAGCGTCAGACGGCCGACATTCTTGACGGCGATGCCTTCGGCAAGCGTTGCGCCGCTGCAGGTCACGGCCTCCCCACGCAATGCGCCGAGCATCGAGGGGTAAAGCGCCGCCTCCACGCCGACGACCTCGATTCCCGGCTTTTGCGCTTTTGCCGCGATGGCCATGCCGGAGATCAGCCCGCCGCCGCCGACCGGAACGACGAGGCAGTCGAGATCCGGCTGGTCCTCCAGCATTTCGAGCGCGATCGTTCCTTGTCCGGAAATGATCGCCGGGTCGTCATAGGGGTGAACCCAGACGAGGCCTTCCTCGTCGGCGATGCGCTCCGCCTCGGCTTGTGCATCGGCCAGAACCTCGCCGGCAAGCACCACGCGTGCGCCATAGCCGCGCGTTGCGGCGACCTTCACGAAGGGGGTCGGCTCCGGCATGACGATGGTCGCCGGGATGCCGAGCCGGGCGGCGTGATAGGCGACGGCCTGCGCATGGTTGCCGGCCGACATGGCGATGACGCCGCGCTTGCGTTCGCTCGGTGAGAGCGACGACAGCTTCACCAGCGCGCCGCGCTCCTTGAACGCATTGGTGACCTGCAGGTTCTCGTATTTGACGAAGACGTCCGCCCCGGTGAGCAGAGACAGTTTCGGCGCCGGCAGGCACGGGGTCCGCATCACGGCCCCCTGAATGAGCCTTGCAGCCTGGGTGATCGTCTCGAGGGATACCTGCATCTGAGGGCCTGAAGCTGCGGAAAAGGTCCGCTCAACTGCCATCAAGCAGGGATCATTTGCAAGCTCAGGATGGTCGAGCCGACCATCAGTCCGGCAAGGGCGATCCGCAAGGCGTTCAGCAACCGCGTACCGCCGGCATTGCTGCGCAGCCAGCTTCCCGCCAGCAGCCAGAGACCGTTCAGGAAGCCGCCGAGGCACAGGAAGGTCAGCGACAGGACCAGCGCATCCGCGAAGTAGCGCTCTGCGGAGACGAACTGGCTGATGCCGGCGATCTGCATCGCATAGGCTTTCGGATTGAGCGGATGCACCCAGAAGCCGCGACCGTATCCGGGTATGCGATCGGCCTTGACGCCGCCGCGGACCGGGCTGCGGACGATCACCCAGGCAAGATAAAGGATGTAGCAGAGGCAAAGAACGCGAAGGATCTCGAAGACCTGCGGTGCGCTCTTCAACAGGGCGAAGAGACCGGCAACATTCAGCCAGTAGATCACCTGGAAGCCCGACATCGTGCCCAGCATGAACGGCAGGGCGGGGCGTGCCCCGAAGGAGATGCCGTTGGCCATCAGCGACATGTTCGCAGGACCGGGCGAGCCGACCATCGCGGAGACGAAGAGCGCAAGCAGCCCGAACTGGGCGAGGGGCATCAGGAGATCGGAAGGCATCTGGCAGCGACTTCATGAGGGCGACCGGCGGTCGCGGATTGTGTTTCGCCGGCAGATTTGTCTTGAAACAATTCCTGATACAATCGTAACATTGTTCTTGTGACAATATTGCCTGATATCTCCTCCGGCCTCGATCAGCCGGTCACGGTCCGTTCGCTGGAAGCGCATCTGCGGTCCTGCGTCGAGCGAGGCCTCCTTGCGGCTGGCGACCGTCTGCCGCCCATCCGCGAGGCCGCCTGGAAACTCGGTTGCGCGCCGGGAACCGTTGCGCGCGCCTATCGGGCGCTGGAGCTTGCCGGCCTCGCGCATGGAGAAGTGGGGCGAGGAACCTTCATCGCTTCCGGCGACCGCAAGCTTGCCTTTCCTCAAGCGGCGACCAGGACGCAGCATGTGGCCGATCTGGCCGTGAACAGCTTCCTCATCGAGGATGCCTCGAGCCTTGTCGGAAAGGCGCTGGCTGCGGTGCAGTCGGACCTGGCGGCCGGGGATCTGCCGCTCGCCTATCTCACGACCGGTGAGGACGAGGACATCAGGGGCGTAGCCGCGCGCTTTCTCGGCGGGCAGGGCGCAGCACGACACATGGATGAGATCGTCGTGACGGCCGGCGCCCAGGCGGCGATTGCCTCGGCCTTTCTGGCTCTGACCGAAAACGGCGGCGGCATAGCCTGCGATGCGCTTACCTATCCGGGCGTGATCAGCGCCGCGAGCGCGGCACGTGCGCGGCTTCATCCGGTGAAGATGGATGACGACGGGATGGATCCGGAGGCGTTAGACGCCTTGTGCCGGCGCGCCAAGATCGCCTGCGTCTTCCTGATGCCCTCGACGCAGAACCCGACCGGGCGACGAATGTCGGCCCGGCGCTGTGAACAACTCGCAGAGGTTGCCGCGCGCCACGGCGTGGTGGTGGTCGAGGATCGGATCTACGACTTTCTGTCGGACGAGGGCACACACACCGGGATCTCGGGGTTTCTGCCCGAAAGCACGGTGCTCGTCACGGGCCTTTCCAAATGCGTGGCGCCGATCCTGCGCGTCGGCTTCGTTGCCGCGCCGAAGCCGCTCGCCCGCCAGATCCTCGCGGTGGAGAACGCGCTCAGCCTGATGGTCTCGCCGTTGCTGACACGGGTTGCCGCGCACATCCTTTCAGATGGCGTGTTCGAGGCCCGGTTGGCGCGGGTACGCCGCGGCATCGCTGAGCGCGCAACAATCGCGCACGAGCTCTTCCCGCAGCTGAAGCCGGAGGCGCTGCAGGGCGGCCTTGCGTGGCTGGAGCTTGCGGGCGGGTGGTCTGCCGACGCCTTCTCGTCGGAAGCCGAGGCTCTCGGCGTGCGCGTGGCGCCGGCGCGTTTCTTCGCGGTCGAGCCGCGCGGCGCACCGGAGGCGGTGCGCCTGTGCCTTGGAAGCGTGGCGCAGGATGACGTCTGCCGGCGGGCGCTGGAGGATCTTGCGAGTCTCATGGCACGCCCGCCGCGCGGGCCTCAGATTTTACCCTGAGGCGCCTGGTGCCAGGGCGCAGCCGGGTCAGTCGAGACCCTTGAGCTTTCTTGCCGCACGCGGCGCGAAATAGGTCAGCACGCCGTCCGCCCCGGCGCGCTTGAAGGCCATCAGGCTCTCCATCATCGCCCGCTCGCCGTCCAGCCAACCGTTTCCGGCCGCGGCCATGATCATCGCGTATTCGCCGGACACCTGATAGGCGAAGGTCGGCCGCTCGAACGTGTCCTTCACCCGGCGGATGATGTCGAGATAGGGCATCCCCGGCTTGACCATGATCATGTCGGCGCCTTCCTCCAGATCCAGCGCGACCTCGTGCAGGGCCTCGTCGCTGTTGGCCGGATCCATCTGGTAGGTGCGCTTATCGCCGACGAGCGTCGCGTTGGTTCCGACCGCGTCGCGGAACGGACCGTAGAAGGCAGACGCATACTTCGCCGCGTAGGACATGATCTGGACGTCCCGGTAGCCGGCGGCATCGAGGCCGGCACGGATCGCGCCGATGCGCCCGTCCATCATGTCGGACGGAGCGATGACGTCGGCACCGGCTTCGGCCTGCAGCAGTGCCTGGGCCACCAGCTGGGCGACCGTCTCGTCGTTCAGAATCACCTCGCCCTTCATCAGGCCGTCATGCCCGTGGCTGGTATAGGGGTCGAGCGCCACATCTGTGACGATGCCGATCGGCAGGCCCGTGTCCTTGATGGCGCGGCACGCGCGGCAGATCAGGTTTTCCGGGTTGAGGGCTTCCGAGCCGTCCGCATCGCGCAGCGACGGATCGGTATTGGGAAAGAGGGCGATCGCCGGAATGCCGAGCTCTGCGGCTTCCTCGATCTGGCGGGCGATATTGTCCACGCTGTAGCGCATGACGCCCGGCATGGAGGGAACAGGCTGCTCGATGCCGGTTCCCTCGGTCAGGAACAGCGGCCAGATCAGGTCGTCGACGGTCAGGGTGTTCTCGCGCACCATCCGGCGCGACCAGTCGGTGCGGCGGTTGCGGCGCATGCGGCGTCCCCCGACGATACTATCGACATCGTGGGCCTTCGCATTGAGGGTGGGGCGCTGGTGAGCGGTCATCGGAACTTCCCTGCAGGGGGGTTGATCGGGTTGGACGGACCCTAGCACCGGGAAGGTGCCGACCGGAAGCCTGCCCGAGCTTGCATCCCTTGGCCGGATTGACGCAGGGCCGGGGGCTGGATAATCCAGCAGTCTATCGTCGGGAAACCGAGGCCGTGCAGCCTCGCGTCGTGACACGGCTCTGGGAGGAGGCAGGCAATGGATTTTGCGCTCGGGGAAGACCAGCGTGCGTTTCAGGACGTCGCTCGCCAGTTCGCGCGAGACGAGATGGAGCCCCATGCCAGGGAGTGGGACGAGAAGTCGTTCTTTCCGGTGGAGACGCTGCGCAAGGCGGCGGAGCTCGGCTTCGGCGGAATTTATGTCGGCGACGACGTCGGCGGTTCGGGGCTCGGCCGGCTGGACGCAGCGGTGATCTTCGAGGAACTGGCCGCCGGCTGCACCTCGACCGCGGCCTACATCTCCATCCACAACATGGCCGCCTGGATGATCGACCGCTTCGGCTCGCAGGAGCAGCGCGAGCGGTTCCTCCCCGATCTGTGCTCGATGGCGCGCTTTGCAAGCTACTGCCTGACGGAGCCCGGATCGGGATCGGACGCGGCGAGCCTGCGTACCCGCGCGGTCCTCGATGGCGACCATTATGTGCTCAACGGCTCCAAGGCCTTCATCTCCGGCGGCGGCGTCTCCGACGTCTATGTGGTGATGGTTCGCACGGGCGGGGAGGGGCCGAAGGGCATCTCCTGCCTCGTGGTGGAGAAGGACACGCCGGGCCTCAGCTTCGGTGCCCAGGAGGTCAAGCTCGGCTGGAAGAGCCAGCCGACCGCCCAGGTGAATTTCTCCGACTGCCGCGTTCCGGTTGCGAACCGCATCGGCGAGGAAGGCGAGGGCTTCCGCATCGCCATGGCCGGTCTCGATGGCGGCCGCCTCAACATCGGCGCCTGCTCGCTCGGCGCGGCACAGAGCTGCCTCGACCGCTCCATCGCCTATCTCAAGGAGCGGCGGCAGTTCGGACGTCCGCTGGCCGAATTCCAGGCATTGCAGTTCCGCCTGGCGGACATGGCGACGGAGCTGGAAGCCGCGCGGCTGCTGCTCCACAAGGCCGCGACCCTCGTTGACGCAAAGACGCCGGACGCGACCCGCATGGCGGCCATGGCCAAGCGCATGGCCACCGATGTGGGTTTTTCCGTCGTCAACGAGGCGTTGCAATTGCACGGCGGTTACGGCTATCTGCGTGACTATCCGGTGGAGCGTTATCTGCGTGATGTCCGCGTGCATCAGATTCTGGAAGGTACCAACGAGATCATGCGTGTGATCATCGCCAGAGATCTCCTGAAGGATTGACGGGGCGAGCGTATTGCTACGCGAAATTTTCCTTCGCCGTTTGGAATGAGACGAGAGTTCTGGCGAATTTGTTGAGGATACTTGATGAGCGAACCCGAGATCCTGTTTGAGCGGATCGGCCGTGCCGGTATTGTTACCTTGAACCGTCCCAAGGCGCTCAATGCGCTGACGCACGGGATGGTGCTGGAGATGATCGACCAGCTGGAACGTTGGGCGATTGACGACGCGATTGGTCATGTGATCGTGCGCGGCGCGGGCGACCGTGCTTTCTGCGCCGGCGGCGACATCCGCAAGATCTACGATCAGGGCATGTCGGGTGATCCGACACGGGCTCAGTTCTTCGGCGATGAGTACCGCCTCAATGCGCGCGTAAAGCGCTTTCCCAAGCCATATGTCGCTCTGATCGACGGGATCGTGATGGGCGGCGGCGTTGGCGTATCCGTTCACGGCAGCCACCGCGTCGGCACCGAGCGCACCACTTTTGCCATGCCCGAGACCGGAATCGGCTTCTTCCCGGATGTCGGCGGCTCGTGGTTCCTGCCGCGCATGCCGCAGGAGACCGGGATGATGGCCGCCCTGTCGGCGGGCCGGCTCAAGCAGGCGGACGCCCTGTGGGCCGGTATCCTGACCCATGGCATCGCCGCCGGCGACATGGAGGCGCTGACCGGAGAGCTGACCGAAACCGACGATATCGACGCTGCGATTGCCCGCTACGCAGCACGCCACGATGCCGGCGAGGCGCCGCTTGCCGCGCGCGCCTCCATCATCGCCGACATTTTCGGCCGCGGCTCCGTTGCTGAAATCCTGTCTGCCCTCGACGAGCGCGCCGCACGCGCGGGCGATCCGGATGCGGGATGGGCCGGCGATCTTGCGGCCGTAATTCGGTCCAAGTCGCCGACCAGCGTGATGCTGGCGTTCCAGCAGCTCCGCCGCGGCGCGACGCTCGATTTCGAAGCCTGCATGCGCCTCGAGTATCGCATCGTCTGCCACATCCTCCAGGGCGCCGACTTCTACGAGGGGGTGCGCGCGGTGATCGTCGACAAGGACAATGCGCCGAAATGGTCGCCGGCCGAACTGGCCGACGTGACCGAGGCGGACATCCTGGCGCATTTCGAGATGCCCGTCGGCGGCGATCTCGATGTGTGATGTGATCCGCGCGGCCTGCTAGGGCGGCCGGGCGGAGCAGAAAGGCTCGTCCATGACCACGCTGTTTCTGGACTATCTGAAGCACAGGCCGGCCTGGTCCGTGACGCTTGTCTGGTATCTGCGCGCCATCGCCATCCTGCTGATCTTCAGCGGCCTGATCCATTGGGCGCGCATCGTCGGCATGTCGCCGTGGCGCGGCCAGTGGTTCTGGGAAATGCCTGTCGAGTGGCAGGCGGCGACGGTCTTCTTCGGTGTTCTCGATCTGGTAGCGGCGATCGGCCTGTGGCTGACCGTGTCGTGGGGCGCGGTGATGTGGCTCACGCGAGCGCTCACCCAGGTGGTGATGCACACGCTCTTTGCGGACATCTTCGGTCGGCGGCCCTACGAGATCGCCTTCTATCTGACGACCATCGCGATCTATCTGATCCTGCTCTACCTCAGCGAAAGGGAGCAGCGACGCTGATCGCGCAAGGCTGCGGTCCGGGGCAGGGAGGCCGGCCCCGGTTCGTCTGAACTGACAGGCTCGCGCGACGTCGCGGGCGGAAGTGATGGTGCCGCCGTCGGGGCGGAAAAGGGAGAAGTGCTTATGGCAAAGGTCGGGTTTATCGGGCTTGGGAACATGGGTGGTCCGATGGCTGCCAATCTGGTCAAGGCAGGGCACGACGTGCGCGGCCTCGACCTGTCGGCGGAGGCCAAGGCGCGCCTGGTAGAGGTGGGCGGCAAGACGGCGGACAATCTCGCCGAGGTGGCGTCCGATGCCGACGTGATCGTGTCCATGCTTCCGGCCGGCGCACATGTGCGCAAGGTCTATACGGGCGAGGATGGCATTCTGTCGCATGCCCGCCCCGGAACGCTGCTCATCGACAGCTCGACCATCGACGTGGAGAGCGCACGCGCGGTTGCGGCGGCCGCTGAAAAGGCCGGCATGCCCATGGTCGACGCGCCGGTCTCCGGCGGTGTCGGCGGCGCTGCGGCCGGTACGCTGACCTTCATGGTCGGCGGTCCGGATGCCGCCTTCGAGGCGGCGCGTCCCTATCTGGACGTGATGGGCAAGACGATCGTTCATGCGGGCGGTGCCGGCACCGGCCAGGCGGCGAAGATCTGCAACAACATGCTGCTGGGCATTTCGATGATCGGCACGTGCGAAGCGTTCGTTCTTGCCGAGCGCCTCGGTCTCGACGCGCAGAAGCTGTTCGACATTTCCTCCACCGCCTCGGGCCAGTGCTGGTCGCTGACGACCTATTGCCCGGTGCCGGGTCCGGTGCCGACATCGCCGGCCAACCGCGACTATCAGCCGGGCTTCGCGGCAGCGATGATGCTCAAGGACCTCAAGCTGGCTCAGGAAGCCGCGCATGCAAGCGGCGCGTCCACGCCGCTCGGTGCCGAGGCTGCCGCCCTTTACAATCTTTTCTGCAACGGAGGCGATGCCGATACGGACTTTTCCGGCATCGTCCGGTTCCTGCGCGGCAAGACGGACGCCTGAACCGTCCATACGCTGGACACCAACGATGGCAGGGGCGCGAAGCGGGAGACCGTTTCGCGCCTTGCTCGTTTGAGTTGCCCCTGAAAACCCTGATGTTCGCTGGAAAATATCGTTAACAGACTGTATTTCGTCGCGTCCTGCATCGCATTTGCGCGTTAACCGGAGATTTAGTCTCCTTTTTAAGCGGATTTTAGAGACCGCCTCGTATTGTCTGTCTCAAGGTGACAAAAAACGCACCGCTAACAATACATGAGGCGCAAACAAATGATGACCGCAAAGAAGGCAGTCGACGTCGCGTTGCAGGCTGAAGAGAGCGATGACATCAAGCCGCTCTACCTGGAAGCTTTGACGCTGGTCGAGCGTCTGCATCGGCGACTGCTCGATGTGATCAAGGATGAGTTCGACCGCGAAGGACGCGCAGACGTGAACAGCGTGCAGGCGCTGCTGCTGTTCAACATCGGCGATGCGGAACTGACCGCCGGTGAACTGCGGACCCGTGGCTACTATCTCGGCTCGAACGTGTCCTACAACCTCAAGAAGCTCGTCGACATGGGCTTCATCCACCACCAGCGCTCCCGCACCGACCGCCGTTCGGTCCGTGTCAGCCTGACGGCGAAGGGCAAGGACGTTGCCGAGAAGGTGAACGCCCTGTACGAGCGGCACATGCTGTCGGTCGAGCAGGTCGGCGAGATCGGTCCGGACGACTTCAAGGTCCTGAACCGTTCGCTGCGCCGTCTGGAGCGCTTCTGGACCGACCAGATCCTGTATCGTCTCTGACTGCCCGGGATTTTCCGGCCTGTCCTCATCGAAGCCGCTTCGTGCAGATTGTGCGAGGCGGCTTCGGTGCATGTGGCGGCTGGCTTGCGCTTTTTCGCGCCGCGACATGAATGCGCCATAATGGGATGGCTTAGGAACCGTTGCGTCATCCGATGCGGATGGAGCGTGGTCCGGGCAGAGTTCTTGCCGCGTCGGGCCGGGGCGGGTCTCCTTTGTCGACGGTTGTGAGCATTTGTTAATGCTGGCGGCGTATCCCTAACGAGACCTTTCTGAGCTTGACCTGGGACTGGAGTCGATACGGTGGGATTTGCAGCAACCGACCTCTTCGATGGGCGCCTTCTCGGCCTGCGGGCCGGCGCTAGGGGCGCCGCATTGGCACTGACAGGCGTTTTTGCCTCCGTCGCGATCGGAGGGGATGCGCTGGCGCAGCCGGCTCCCGTGCAGATGCGGATCGAGCAGCAGCGCGTCGAATGGAACGACCAGTTCGACACCACGATGCGCAGCCTGCAGGCGGTCGAATCCTCGTTTCCGACCTTGTCTCCCGACACCGCGACATATGTCGAGACGGCGATCCAGCGCTACTCGATGATCGTTCAGCAGGGCGGCTGGCAGCCGGTGACCAGCGGCCGGAAGGCGATGCGGCTGGGTATGCGCGACGAACACGTCGTGTCGCTGCGCCGCCGCCTCATGGTTTCAGGTGATCTCGAGCAGACCGCGGGTCTCTCCGACACGTTCGATTCCTACGTCGACGCGGCCGTGCGCCGCTTCCAGCTGCGCCATGGCCTGACGCCGGACGGCGTGGTCGGCCAGAGCACTCTGGTAGCGATGAATGTTTCGGCCAATGTGCGGCTGGGCCAACTGGAGACCAATCTGGTGCGTCTGCGCTCCATGTCCGGTTTCCTGGGCGACCGCTACGTGATGGTCAACATTCCGGCGGCCGAGATCGAGGCGGTGGAGAACGGCCGCGTGCGTTCGCGCCACACCGCCGTCGTCGGCAAGATCGACCGCCAGACGCCGATTCTCAACTCGTCGATCTACGAGCTCAACTTCAATCCGTACTGGACGGTTCCGGTCTCGATCATCCGCAAGGATCTGATCCCGAAGATGAACGAGGATCCGGCTTACCTCGAGAAGAACCGCATCCGGATCTTCGACTGGAAGGGCAACGAGCTCGCCTGGCAGCAGATCAACTGGAACACCGACGAGGCGACTCAGTACCAGTTCCGCCAGGAGCCGGGCGAGATCAACTCGCTGGGTTCGGTGCGCATCAACTTCCACAACTCGCATCAGGTCTATCTGCACGACACGCCGTCCAAGTCGCTCTTCGGCTCAGACTACCGCTTCCATTCGTCCGGTTGCGTGCGCGTGCAGAACGTTCGCGAGCTGATCACCTGGCTGCTCGAGAGCACGACCTCCGACTGGAGTCGCGCCCGGGTCGACGAGACGATCCGCTCCGGTTCGCGCGAGGACGTGAAGCTCGGCAACAAGATCCCGATCTACATGTCCTATGTCACGGCCTGGGCAACCGCGGAAGGCGTGATCCATTTCCGCGAGGACATCTACAATCGCGACGGCGTCCTCATGAGCGAGGCCGCAGTCGGCAGCGCTTCCCTACAGTGATTGGCGGGTTGTCGCATCCAGGCAAGGGCGGGGCGCTTCGATGCGGTCCCGTCCAGCCGGGGCGCGGCAATCTTGCGCATGTCGGACGGATGGTGTCGTGACCATTGGAAGGCAGCCGAAAGGCGAAGTCTATTTCGAATTCTATCCTGTCGGACGGCAGGTCAAGGTAACGGCGATTGATGCTGAGACAGGCATCGAGGTCGTCGTGCTTGGCCCCGTTCAGGCCACGCAGGCCGACCTTCAGCAACTTGCTCTGCGGAAGCTTATGAGGCGCCTTGCCCAAGAGGCGCCCGCCCGCTGATCTCGCTGCAGGGAGCTGAGCCGGCGAGATGTCGCGGGCCGGGCAATGGGCCTTGGTTCCCGCGAATGGCTGTGCTATCTGGCGTGACCTTTTGGTCTGGCCGGTCCGGCATTGTTCCGACGGCGCCAATGGTCGCCATGCGCGATTGATCTCACTTCAGGACTGCTAGAGGGGACCGACGATGTCGATGACTGACACCTCGCTCGACACGGCGATTTATCCGAACTTCTTCACGCGCTCGCTTGCCGATGCGGATCCCGAGATCAACGCTGCGATCACCAGCGAACTGGGTCGCCAGCGCCACGAGATCGAGCTCATCGCGTCGGAGAACATCGTCTCTCTGGCCGTGCTCGAGGCGCAGGGTACGATCCTCACCAACAAGTATGCCGAAGGCTATCCGGGCAAGCGCTATTACGGCGGCTGCGAGTATGTCGACGTGGTCGAGCAGCTGGCGATCGATCGCGCCAAGGAGCTGTTCGGCGCCCAGTTCGCCAACGTGCAGCCGAACTCCGGCAGCCAGATGAACCAGGCCGTGTTCCTGGCGCTGCTGCAGCCGGGCGACACGTTCATGGGTCTCGACCTCAATTCGGGTGGTCACCTGACCCACGGCTCGCCGGTCAACATGTCCGGCAAGTGGTTCAATGTCGTGTCCTACGGCGTGCGTCCGGACGATCACATGCTCGACATGGACGAGATCGCGCGCCTTGCCGAACAGCACAAGCCGAAGCTGATCATCGGCGGCGGCACGGCCTATTCCCGCACCTGGGACTGGAAGCGTCTTCGCGAGATCGCCGATTCCGTCGGCGCCTATTTCATGGTCGACATGGCACACATCGCCGGCCTCGTCGCCGGCGGCGCGCACCCGTCGCCGCTGCCGCATGCGCATGTGGTCACCACCACCACGCACAAGTCTCTGCGCGGTCCTCGCGGCGGCCTCATCCTGACCAATGACGAGGCCATCGCCAAGAAGATCAACTCGGCTGTCTTCCCGGGTCTGCAGGGCGGTCCGCTGATGCATGTCATCGCCGCCAAGGCCGTTGCCCTGGGCGAAGCCTTGCAGCCCGAGTTCAAGACCTACGCCCAGGCCGTGGTCGCCAATGCAAAGGCGCTGGCCGCCAGCCTGCAGGAGCAGGGGCTCGACATCGTGTCCGGCGGCACCGACAACCATCTGATGCTTGTCGACCTGCGCCCGAAGAATGCCACCGGCAAGCGCGCCGAGGCAGCTCTTGGCCGTGCGAACATCACCTGCAACAAGAACGGCATTCCCTTCGACCCGGAAAAGCCGTTCGTTACCTCCGGCATCCGTCTCGGCACGCCGGCCGGCACCACCCGCGGCTTCGGCCAGGGCGAGTTCCGCGAGATCGGCCGGCTGATCGTCGAGGTGCTGGACGGCCTGCGCAGCTCCAACAGCGATGATGGAAATGCCGAGGTCGAGGCTCGGGTGAAGGAAAAGGTGATCGCACTGACCGATCGCTTCCCGATCTACCCGAACCTTTGATTGCAGGCCGGTGCGCGGGAAGCGCACCGGCAACCAGTCTTGTGGGCCGCCGTGAGGGCGGCTCACGGTCCGGAGCCCAAAGCGCATGAAGTGCCCTTATTGCGGTTGTGACGACACCCAGGTGAAGGACTCGCGTCCCACGGAGGACAACACCGCAATCCGCCGTCGCCGGATCTGCACCGCCTGTGGCGGCCGCTTCACCACCTTCGAGCGCGTCCAGCTGCGCGAGCTGACCGTGATCAAGCGCAGCGGTCGCCGCGTGCCGTTCGATCGCGACAAGCTGATGCAGTCGGTCCGCATCGCAACCCGCAAGCGCCCCGTCGAACCGGAGCGTCTGGAGCGGATGGTGAGCGGCATCGTGCGCCAGCTCGAAAGCTCGGGCGAAAGCGACATCAAGGCGAGCGACATCGGCAACCTGGTGATGGAAGGGTTGAAGGTGATCGACGACGTCGCCTATGTGCGCTTTGCCTCCGTCTACAAGAATTTCCGGGAAGCCAAGGACTTCGAGGCCCTTCTCGACGAGATGAGTGGGCCCGACGCTGCGGCCTTCGACGAGACCTGACCCTCGGACATACCTGACCATGCCGGACAGCTGCCACGATGATCGTTTCATGGCTGCCGCCGCTTCCTATGCGCGGCGTGCTCTCGGCCGTGTATGGCCCAACCCGGCAGTCGGCGCGCTGATCGTGCGCGATGACGGCGACGGCCCCGTCGTGGTCGGCCGCGGCTACACCCGCCCGCCCGGCGGACCGCATGCGGAAGTCGTCGCCCTCGCTCAGGCAGGCGAAGCTGCGCGCGGTGCCACCTGCTATGTCACCCTTGAGCCCTGTTCCCACCAGGGGCGCACCGGCCCGTGCTGTGTCGCGCTGGCGCAGGCCGGTATTCGCCGTGTCGTGATCGGTCTTCTGGATCCCAATCCGCGCGTTTCAGGCCGCGGCGTGGCGATGCTGGAGGCCGCCGGCGTCGAGGTGCGCTCCGGCGTACGCGAGGAACTTTGCAGCGCCCTGCATGCCGGCCATGTCAGCCGCCTGACGCGCGGCCGTCCGCTTGTGGTTCTCAAGCTTGCCGTCTCGCGCGATGGGTTCATTGGGCGTCGCGGGGCAGGGCAGATCGCCATCACCGGCGAGGATGTCTTCCGGCGTGTCCATATCCTGCGCGCCGAGTGCGACGGAATTCTCGTTGGCATCGGCACGGCGCTCGCCGACGACCCTTCCCTCAATTGTCGGCTTCCCGGCCTTGCCCATCGCTCCCCGGTGCGCATCATTCTCGATACGAATGCGCGGCTCCCCCTGGACAGCAAGCTGGTCCAGACAGCCGGCGAGATCCCGCTCTGGCTGCTTGTCGCCGCCGATGCCGATCCCGACAAGGTGGAGGCGCTGACGGTCGCCGGCTGCACCGTGATCCGCCTGGCGCGGGCGAAGGGCGAGCCGATCGATCCGCGCACGGCCGTCCGGGCCCTGGGGCAGCGCGGCATTACCAAGCTGATGGTCGAGGGCGGTTCGACGGTGGCGCGCGCCTTCCTGGACACGGATCTTGCCGACGAGGTGATCATCTCGCAAAGCGGCCTCGTGATCGGGCAGGGGGGGATCCTGCCCTTCGGTTCGCGTGGTACGGATATGGTCACCGCCAGCGTCCGATTCCGCAATGTCGGCACCCGGCGGGTCGGTGCCGACACGATGACCCATTTTGTCCGCGAAAGGAGCTGACATGTTCACCGGTATCGTCACGGACATGGGACGCATTGCCTCGGTCGAGGCCATTCCGGCGGGTTTGCGTACGCGCATCCTGACTGCCTACGATCCCGACGGCATCGACATCGGCGCCTCCATCTCCTGCGACGGTGTCTGCCACACGGTGACGGCCAGGGGCAGGGATGGCAGCGACAACTGGTTCGAGATCGAGTCGGCGGCCGAGACCTTGCGCCTGACGACCGTCGGCGGCTGGAAGGCAGGGGACCGCGTCAATCTGGAGCGCTCGTTGAAGATCGGCGACGAGCTTGGCGGTCACATCGTCCAGGGGCATGTGGACGGCACGGCAGAGATCCTGGAGCGCATCGACCATCCGGATTCGGTTTTCTTCCGCTTCCGCGCCCCGGCAGAGTGCGCTCCGTTCATTGCAAAGAAGGGCGGCGTTGCCCTTCACGGTACGTCGCTGACGGTCAACGAGGTAGACGGCGACACGTTCACCGTGTTCCTGGTCCCGCACACCCTGGCGGTGACGACCTGGGGCGAGCGCACGGCCGGCGACAGGATCAACCTCGAAGTGGACATGATGGCGCGCTACGCAGCCCGGCTCGCGGAGTATAGCTGAGCGAGTCCTCCGGCTCCCCACATCGTGTCAGGTGCCCGGTGCGGGCATGGCGGGTCTGACAATCCGCGCTGGACAAAACCGGCCCGGCATGGTTCCTACCGGCACCTTGTTGCCGGCTCCTCCGGCAGTGCAGCCGGTCCGTTCTGACGCCTCTTGCGCGCCCGGCTCCCGGCTTGCCATGACATGAAAGCGAAGAGAGCGACATGACGACCCCTCGCATCTTGATCATCGACGCCCGCTTCTACGACGATATCGCCGACGCCCTGGTCGCTGGCGCCATGGACGTCCTCGAAGGGCAGGGCGCCGACGTCACACGCGTGTCCGTCCCCGGCGTCCTGGAGATTCCGGCTGCCCTTGCCATGGCACTCGCTGCCATGGAGGCGGGGACCGCGGACTACGACGGTTTTGTGCTGCTCGGCTGTGTGATCCGCGGCGAGACCTCGCACTACGACATCGTCGCCAACGAGTCGGCCCGTGCGGTGATGGAGCTCACCATCGACGCGGCGCTGCCGCTCGGCAACGGCATCCTGACGGTCGAGAACGGCGAGCAGGCCTGGGTGCGTGCCGACCCGGCGAAGAAGAACAAGGGTGGCGCGGCAGCGCAGGCCGCGCTCGACATGATCGCGATCAGGGACCGTTTCGGAATCTGACAATGACTGAAGACAACGAAGCCAGGACAGAGCCGGCCGTCCGCCCCGCCAACAAGCGCGGCGCGGCGCGGCTGTCCGCTGTCCAGGCGCTGTACCAGATGGATGTCGGCGGCTCGAGCCTTGCCGACGTGCTGGCAGAGTTCGAGGCGTTCCGCCTGGGTGCGGAGCTCGACGGCGAACAGTACCGCGAGGCGGATGCGTCGTGGTTCCGCGATCTCGTCAAGGGCGTGGTCGCGGAGCAGCGCTATCTGGATCCGGTGATCCATCGCTCGCTGGTCGCCGGTTGGCCGCTCCGCCGCATCGACACGACGCTGCGCGCGATCCTGCGCGCCGGAGCGTTCGAGCTGATGCGCCGCAAGGACGTTCCGGCCCGTGTGGTGATCAGCGAGTATATCGATGTCGCCCGCGCCTTCTACGAGGCGGAAGAGCCGCGCATGGTGAACGGCGTGCTCGACAAGCTGGCGCGCGAGTTCCGCAGCAGCGAGTTCGACGGCCCGACCAAGCCGGAGCAGGCGGAAGAGGGAGCCTGAGTCCCTCGCTTGCGCCCCCGATTGTGGACTGAAGCAGCCACGGCGATCCGCCGTGGCTTTTTCTTTGATTTCAGGACTGAATCTTCCCTTGCGGAAGATTGTCATGTGCCTGCTGTCCATCGTTGTTTCCGCAGCGTTATGAGCGCTGGCGCGGCATGACAAAACAGCCATTGCCTGAAGCTGCAGGGCGCGCGATCTGTCCCGGCCGGGTGGAAACTCGTCCTTGACGGGACGCACAGGACAGATACCGTTCTTCCCGCAGGACCGCATAACAATCAAGGAAAGGTCCTTCCGCGTCCTTCATTGGGGGGAAGAATGCTCGAGCTCGTAATAGTAATTTTGTGTGGTCTGCTGTCCCTTGCCTACGGCGTATGGGCCATTCAGTCCGTCATGGCTGCCGATGCCGGCAATGCCCGCATGCAGGAAATCGCCGGTGCGATCCAGGAAGGCGCGCAGGCTTATCTCAACCGTCAGTACACGACCATTGCCATCGCCGGCGTGGTCATCTTCGCACTGGTTGTCTGGTTGCTCGGCAGCCTGGTCGCCATCGGCTTTGCCATCGGCGCGATCCTGTCGGCGGCGGCGGGCTATATCGGCATGCACGTCTCGGTGCGCGCCAACGTCCGCACCGCTCAGGCCGCCAGCACGTCGCTTGCTGCCGGTCTCGAGATCGCCTTCAAGGCGGGTGCCGTCACGGGAATGCTGGTTGCGGGCCTCGCCCTGCTGGGCGTTGCCGTCTATTTCACCATCCTCACCGAGATCCTCGGCTACGATGCGCAGAGCCGCATCGTCATCGACGCACTGGTCGCCCTCGGCTTCGGCGCCTCGCTGATCTCCATCTTTGCCCGCCTCGGCGGCGGCATCTTCACCAAGGGTGCGGATGTGGGCGGTGATCTTGTCGGCAAGGTCGAGGCCGGTATTCCGGAAGACGACCCGCGCAACCCCGCCACCATCGCCGACAATGTCGGCGACAATGTCGGCGACTGTGCGGGCATGGCGGCCGACCTCTTCGAGACCTACGCGGTGACCGTCGTCGCCACGATGGTCCTGGCCTCGATCTTCTTCACCGGAGCCGCAGCACTCGAACTGATGCTCCTGCCGCTGGTGATTGGCGGTGCCTGCGTGGTCACGTCGATCATCGGCACGTTCTTCGTCAAGCTCGGCAGCAACAACTCGATCATGGGCGCCCTGTACAAGGGCTTCGTCGCCACCGCTGTCCTGTCGGCTGTGGCACTGTTCGCCATCGTGTTCTTCTGGCTGGGCTTTTCGACCGAGTACACCACCTCGGGCGGACTGACTTTCGCTGGTCGGCACCTGTTCTACTGCGGCCTTGTCGGCCTGGTGGTCACCGGCCTGATCATCTGGGTGACGGAATACTACACCGGCACCGACTATCGCCCAGTGCGTTCGATTGCCCAGGCCTCCGTTACGGGACACGGCACCAACGTGATCCAGGGCCTCGCCATCTCGCTCGAAGCCACCGCACTGCCCGCCATCATCATCATTGCGGGCATTCTCGGCGCGTTCAATCTTGCCGGTCTGTTCGGCATCGCCATTTCGGTGACGACAATGCTGGCGCTTGCCGGCATGGTGGTTGCGCTCGATGCGTTCGGCCCGGTGACCGACAATGCCGGCGGCATTGCGGAGATGGCCGGTCTGCCCCAGGAAGTGCGTGTGACCACCGACGCGCTCGACGCGGTCGGCAACACCACCAAGGCCGTCACCAAGGGCTATGCGATCGGCTCCGCCGGTCTCGGTGCGCTGGTGCTCTTTGCCGCCTATACCGAGGACCTGAAATACTTCGCGGCCAACGCGGCGCCCGGGTCCTATTTCGACGGGGTCGTGGTGGATTTCTCCCTGTCCAACCCCTACGTGGTGGTCGGTCTGCTGTTCGGCGGTCTGCTTCCCTACCTCTTCGGCGGTATTTCGATGACCGCTGTCGGTCGCGCCGCCGGCGCGGTCGTTGAGGAGGTGCGCAGGCAGTTCCGCGAGAAGCCGGGCATCATGGAAGGCACGGAGAAGCCGGACTACGGCCGCGCCGTCGACATGCTGACCAAGGCGGCGATCCGCGAGATGATCATCCCGTCGATGATGCCGGTCCTGTCCCCGATCGTGGTGTTCTTCGTGATTACCGCCATTGCGGGCAAGTCGCAGGGCTTTGCCGCCGTCGGCGCGATGCTGCTCGGCGTCATCGTCACCGGTCTCTTCGTCGCCATCTCCATGACCGCCGGCGGCGGGGCGTGGGACAACGCCAAGAAGTCCTTCGAGGACGGCTTTGTCGACAAGGACGGCGTCAAGCACATGAAGGGCTCGGAGGCGCACAAGGCCTCGGTCACCGGCGACACGGTCGGCGATCCCTACAAGGACACTGCCGGTCCGGCAATCAACCCGATGATCAAGATCACCAACATCATCGCGTTGCTGCTGCTGGCCGTTCTGGCCCACGGCTGACGTTGCGGCCTGGGTACCGTCAGACGGCATCCAGGCACGCTCATCAGCGAGAATGCAAAACGCCCGCGGCCTTGGCTGCGGGCGTTTTTTTGCGTCCGGCAGGAACTGGGACCGCTCGGTCCCCAGCTGCTACAGGTTGAGGCTCGGGTTCTGGGCGCCGCGCAGGATCTGCGACAGGAAGCCGTAGTCGGCGCCGCCGGTGCGGGTCTTGCGGCTGAGGATGTCGACGACCTTGCCGTCTTCCAGGCTGTAATAGGCCGTGTCGCGCACGAAGCCTTCCTCGTCGAAATAGATGGCGACGACGCGCTGCTCGACTGTTTCGGGCATCAGGAACGCGGTCGTCTCCTTGACCTGCGAGATGTAGTAATAGGCTTCGCCGTCGAGCCGCGAGGAGGTCGAGGGAGATCCGAGCAACAGTTCCACCTGTTCGCGACTCGATCCCACCTGGATGTCGCGCACCCGCTCGGGCCGGATGACATGGCCGTGATTGATGGTGGTGGTGAAGCAACCGGCCAGCGGCAGCGCCAGGACGCTCACCAGCACTGCTCCGCGAATCCATGTCTTCATGTGAAGCGTATCCTGTTGCTTTCTGGCGGCTGTCACGGCCGGAAGGCAGCCGCGTGCCGTTTTTGTCGCTCCGCGCATCCTTGGCAAAGTCCCTAACCTGCGCTAGGCCACTTGGCAACCTTCGTCCAAGCGAGGCAACACATGGTCTTCGGTCTCTTTCGCCGGCGTCAGCGTCCGGAAGTGCTCGCCGCATACACCTCGATCGTGGCACAGGCGCGGCAGCCGTGGCTCTACGCACGGTACAATGTGCCCGATACGATCGACGGCCGTTTCGAGATGGTGATGCTGCACACGATTCTGGTGCTCAATCGCCTCAGGGGGGAGGGAGAGGTTGCTTCCGACTTTTCCCAGCGGCTTTTCGACACGTTTTTTGCCGACATGGATGGGTCGCTTCGCGAGATGGGCGTTGGCGATCTGGGCGTGCCCAAGAAGGTCAAGAAAATGGCCGAGGCTTTCTACGGGCGTGCAGCCGCCCTTGCAGAAGCGCTGGCTGCCGACGGCCTGCAGGATCTCGAGAATCTTGTGAACCGCAATCTGTTCGCCGATGCCCACGATGCGGTGGCCGCGCATGCCATTGCCCGCTACCTGCGCGGTGCGGCTGACGGGCTGTCGCGCCAGGACGCCCCGGCTATTATCGCAAACGGGCCGGTCTGGCCTGACGAGCCGACGGATATCGGCTGAAGCAGGAGGCAGACAGAGACAGCTATGACCCTATCAGATTTTCCATTCTCGCATCCACAGGACGTCCAGCACCTGACCGCGAAGCCGCTCGCCATCGAGTTGCGCCCGGACGAGGCTGACCTGCAGCGCATGGCCAAGGCTTATTCGCTGGTCGGACTCGCCGACGTCGTGGCTCGGTTCGAGCTCCGCAGATGGCGACGTGACGGTGTCGCCGTGGAAGGGAACCTGAAGGCGCGCGCCAGCCAGACCTGCGTCGTCACTCTGGCGCCGGTGGAGCAGGTGATCGACGAGCGTTTCTCCCTGCGCTTCGATCCCGATGCGCAAGCCCTCGCGGGTATCGCCGACGACGGCGAGATCGATGTGGACGCCTTTGCCGAGGATCCGCCGGACCTGCTGGAGGGCAGCAGGATCGACCTGGGGGCCATCCTGTGCGAGCAGCTGGCACTCGCGCTCGATCCGTTTCCGCGTGCCCCGGGCGCCGAACTACCGGACGATTTCGGGGACGAGGGCGGTGAAGAAGCCGACGACAAGCCGCCGTCGCCGTTCGCCGCTCTGGAGCGGTTTCGCAAGCGCGACGAATAAGCTGGGCCATCCAGCCATCGGGGCGCATTGCCAGAAAGCTGTTGTCTCGCCGTTGTAAACGGGTATGTTCCCAACGCTTCAAATGATGGGGGTGGGCTGACCGTTGCTTGTCGACCGCAGCACCAGCGCATTCCATCGGTGAGGTGCGGGACCTTGTGAGACGACCCGAAGGGCGGCACAGGCGACATAAGAATACGACGGCAGAACGGCCGTCCCGGCCCTTGGTGAAGGGTCGGAAATTCGGGACAGCAGTGCCGATCGGCAGTGTTCCTCGCTCGAGTGAACGAGACGCGGACGCCGATCCAGAAGACACGGACAATGGCTCAGACGGTTCGAATCTCGCTGGATGCAATGGGCGGCGACAGGGGGGCGGAAGTCGTCGTACCCGGCGCAGCCCTGGCGCTTGAGCGGCGCCCCGACATCAGCTTCTCCATTTATGGCAACTCGGACATCGTGGCGCCGCTGCTGCAGGCGCATCCGCGTCTGCGCGAGGCGTCGACCCTGCATCATTGCGAGGTCTCGGTCGCCATGGACGCCAAGCCCAGCCAGGCCCTGCGCCAGGGGCGCTGGAAGTCGAGCATGTGGCGCTCCATCGAGGCGGTGAAGACCGGTCACGCGGACGTTGCCGTCTCCGCCGGCAATACCGGCGCGCTGATGGCCATGTCGAAGTTCTGCCTGCGCACGATGGCGAATATCGAGCGGCCGGCCATTGCCGCCATCTGGCCGACCATGCGCGGCGAGTCCATCGTTCTCGACGTCGGCGCGACCATCGGTGCCGATGCGCAGCAGCTGATCGATTTCGCGCTGCTCGGCGGCGCCATGGCGCGTATTCTCTTTTCGATCGAGCGCCCGACCGTCGGCCTGTTGAATATCGGCGTCGAGGAGGTCAAGGGCCTGGAAGAGGTGCGCACGGCCGGACGTCTGCTGCGAGAGGCCAATCTGCGCTCGCTCACCTATGCCGGTTTCGTCGAGGGCGACGATCTGGGCAAAGGCGTCGTCGACGTGGTGGTGACGGAAGGCTTTGCCGGCAATATCGCGCTGAAGACGGCAGAAGGAACTGCCCGCCAGATCGGCAGCTACCTGCGCGCCGCGATGAACCGGACCTGGCGCGCGAAATTGGGCTACCTGCTTGCCAAGGACGCGTTCGACCGCCTTCGCGAGAAGATGGATCCGGGCAAGGTCAATGGCGGCGTGTTTCTCGGCCTGAACGGTATTGTCATCAAGAGCCATGGCGGGACCGATGCGGAAGGCTTTGCAGCCGCTGTCGAACTGGCTTACGACATGGCCCGTAACGACCTGATGAACAAGATTTCTCAGGATCTGAAGAATTACCATCGCGGCCGGTTCGAGCCGCGGGACGGATCGGAAGGTGATAAGTGACAGTGAAGCGATCCATCGTTCTGGGAACTGGCAGCTATCTTCCTGCGCGCAGGCTCACCAACGACGATCTGGCCAAGATGGTGGATACTTCGGACGAGTGGATTGTGCAGCGAACAGGCATTCATGCGCGCCATATCGCCGCCGAAGGAGAATTCACCTCCGATCTCGCTGTTGCCGCGGCACGCAAGGCGCTTGAGGCGGCCGGGTGCAAGCCGACCGACATCGACCTGATCATCCTCGCGACCGCAACGCCCGACAACACCTTTCCCGCAACGGCCGTGACCGTTCAGCACAAGCTCGGCATTTCCGGCGGGTTCGCGTTCGACGTCCATGCGGTGTGCTCGGGCTTCGTCTATGCGCTGGCCACTGCCGATGCCTATCTGCGCACAGGCATGGCCAGGCGCGCGCTGGTGATCGGCGCGGAGACCTTCTCGCGCATTCTCGACTGGGAAGACCGTACGACCTGTGTTCTGTTCGGCGATGGCGCCGGTGCCGTTGTTCTGGAAACCGCCGAAGGCGAGGGGACCACGTCGGACCGCGGTGTGCTGACCTCGCATCTGCGATCTGACGGCGCGCACAGGGACAAGCTCTATGTGGACGGCGGGCCGTCTTCCACCCAGACCGTCGGCCACCTGCGCATGCAGGGCAAGGAAGTCTTCCGTCATGCCGTCTCGATGATCACCGACGTGGTCGAGGCGGCCTTCGAGGCGACCGGCACGGATGCCGAGGCGCTCGACTGGTTCGTCCCGCATCAGGCCAATCGCCGCATCATCGACGCGAGCGCCAAGAAGCTCGGCATCGATCCGGAAAAGGTCGTCGTGACCCTCGAGGATCACGGCAACACGTCGGCGGCCTCGATCCCGCTTGCGCTGGACCAGGCTGTGCGCGACGAGCGCATCAAGCGCGGCGACCTGATCATGCTCGAGGCGATGGGCGGCGGCTTTACCTGGGGGGCGTCGCTGCTGCGCTGGTAGTGCGCGCAAAGGCTTGAGCCCTGTGAACTTTTTGCGAACTGCAGCCCCGGCAGACTGTTGACCGCCTGCGCGCGAGCCAATAGGCTGCTATCCGGGTTCGGTGGGCCCCGAAGGGTCAAAGAAAACAATCCCTGACACCGTCGAGCCACGAGGTTCGGCCAAGGAGGGACTATGAGCGGCAGGACAGTAACGCGCGCCGATCTTTGTGAGGCGGTTTACCAGAAAGTGGGCCTTTCCAGATCGGAATCCTCGGAGCTCGTCGAAAAGGTCCTGTCGGAGATCGCAGACTGCCTCGTTGCCGGGGAGTCGGTGAAGCTTTCCTCCTTCGGATCCTTCGTCGTCCGGTCCAAGGGCGAGCGCATCGGCAGGAACCCGAAGACCGGTGAGGAGGTGCCGATCCTTCCCCGCCGGGTCATGGTGTTCAAGCCATCGAACGTGCTCAAGAAGCGCATCAACGAGACCATGATGGGAGCGTCCGAAAACGGCGACTGAGACAGCGCCAAAGGACGATGAAGCACCATTTCAGCGACGGTCGAAAAAAGCCCCGACGCCTTTCGCACGATCAGCGAGGTCGCAGACGATCTCGATCTGCCTCAGCACGTCCTGCGTTTCTGGGAAACCCGGTTCTCGCAGATCCGCCCGCTCAAGCGCGGCGGCGGCAGACGCTATTACCGGCCGGATGATATCGATCTCCTGCGCGGCATCCGCCATCTTCTCTACGGCGAGGGGTACACGATCAAGGGCGTCCAGCGGATCCTGAAGGAGCAGGGGCCGCGCTTCGTCATGCAGGTCTGGCGCGAGGACGGCATTGCGCTGGCCGCGCTCGCCGCACAGCAGGTGGCCGAGGACGACGCCGAGACCGCAATGCCACCGCGCGCCGCGCCGGCCGCCCGGCGGCAGATCGAGGCCCAGGACGTCTCGCCCCGCCAGGCCGAGCCGCCGGCCCGCCACAAGGCGGAGCCGCAATTTTCCGCGGATGAGGATGACGGCGAGCCGCTGCCACGGGGAATCATTGCCGATAGCGCCGCCTCCGCAGACATGCCACAGGCCCGCGCCGGCCTCCGGCTCATGGAACGTCTGTTGGGCGACCGGGCCGAGAGCCCGTCCGGGAATCTCTCGAAGGACGATATCCGCCGGCTTCAGGCAACGCTCTTCGAGCTGCTGGAATGCAAGAGGATCCTCGATCAGGCGCGGTAACCCCCGCCTGTCGTGCGGCTAGGCTTATTGCGCTGGCGGCGCAATTTCCAGATTCACCGCAGCATACCAATCGGCGAAGGCGCGAATGTCTTCATCCGTCAGCTCCGCAGCCACTGTCGACATGACTTCATGCTTGCGCTTGCCGAGCCGGAAGGCTTTCAACTGCGTGTCGATGTAGATCACGCTTTCTCCCGCAAGGTTCGGCACATCATCCATCTGCCCGATGCCGGTTTCCCCATGACAGGCGCTGCACTCGACCGGCGCAGCCTGCGCGGAGACGCTTGCCGGCAATGTTGCGCTGGCCTGATGCGATCCATACCAGGCGGCCAGATCGGCAATCGCCGTGTCGTCCAGTGACTTGGCCACGACGCTCATCATTTCGTGCACGCGCCGTCCGTCCCGGAAGGCTCTCAGTTGCGCACGCAGATAGGCCGGAGGCTCTCCGCCGATATGCGGCGCGATTGGGATGCGCGCCATCCCGTCGAGGCCATGGCAGGTCCGGCACATGCCGGCACGTTTGCGCCCCGCAGCCGGATCGCCCTTGACGGTTTCGGCAAGGGCAGGGGAGGAGCCGAGCACCCGGGCGGGAACTATCCCGCCCAGGCCCGGACCTGCGAGAAGCGCTGCACAGGCCAGCGCCATCGCCGATCGTCTCATTCTCAGTTCCCCTCGTAGGAGATGCGATAGAGGGCTCCGGCGAGGTCGTCGGAGACCAGGATCGAACCGTCCCGCAGCTGTGCGACATCGACGGGGCGGCCGAGATACTCGCCGTTCTCGTCGATCCAGCCTTCGGCGAAGGCTTCGGTGGTGGCGTTGCCCTCTCCGTCGACGAAGGTCACCATCACCCGGGCGCCGACCGGTTCCGTCCGGTTCCACGACCCGTGCTGGGCGGAGAAGATCGCGTTCTTGTACTTCTCCGGGAACTGCCGGCCCGTATAGAAGGCCATTCCCAGATCTGCTGCGTGAGCCACGGTTTCGACCGCCGGCATTACCACCTCGACGGGCACTTCCTGCCCGGCATATTCGGTGGTGCGCACACTGCCGCCGCCGTACCAGGGGTGCCCGAAATGCTGGCCCGCCGCGGTCTGGCGGTTGATCTCGCCCGGCGGGATGTCGTCGCCCATGCCGTCCACCTGGTTGTCGGTGAACCACAGCTCGCCGGTCTCGGGGTGGAAGTCATGGCCGACCGAGTTTCGGATACCGTAGGTGTACACCTCACGCCCCGTGCCATCGGTGTTGATGCGGATCATGCCGCCGATTCCATGCTCCTTGTAGAGGTCCAGCTTTTCCGCAGGCGCCACGTTGAACGGTTGGCCGAGCGAGATGTACAGCTTGCCGTCGGGGCCAATCTTGCACACGCGCGCCGTGTGATTGTAGCTCTCCTCCGTTGCCGGCACGAGGTCGCCCTGCTTGACGACGTTGAAGGCGGCGACGTCGGGGCTCTCGTAGAAGAATTCGGCCGCCGGATAGACCAGGACGCGGTTCTGCTCGGCGATATAGAGGAAGCCGTCCTTCGAGAAGCAGGGGCCGTTCGGAATTGCGAACTTGAGGGACGGGGCGAAGTCCTTCACCTCGTCCGCAACGCGGTCCTTGTTGCGGTCGGTCACGGCCCAGACCTTGTCCTTGCGCGTGCCGACGAAGGTGACGATGCCCTGCGGCCCGACGGCCATGTGGCGTGCATCGGGAACCACGGCGTAGAGGTCGATCTTGAACCCGGCCGGCAGCTTGATGCGCTTCAGCGTCTCGCGGATGCCATCGGCATAGGCGCCGCTTTGCTCCACAAAGGTGAACTCCGTGGTGCCGGTGCTCTGGAAGTTCGACAGTTTCTCGAGGTTGTCCGGCACCGGCGCTTGCGCGGCGGCGAGGGATGTGGCGGCCAGCAGGCCGATGCTTGCAAGCAGAAAGGTCTTCATCGTTTCCTCCGGAATGAGCGACCGCCTCCACGGCCGCTGGTTCGGGATCTTCGTCCCGATTGATACTCACAAAGATCCCGGATGCGGCTCTCCTTCAGGACGGAGAGCCGCATCCGGGCAGGTGAGTGGGAGATATAAAATCATACATATGACAAATATTGCAATTATTCCGGGAGGCGGCCAGAAACGCACGTCCTGCCGCCTCCCGAGCATGCGGGCGAGAGCTAGAGCACGCCTCGCGACATTTCCGAGGCGATATGGTCCGCCTGCCGGATCGCCAGCGCCACGATGGTCAGCGTCGGGTTTTCCGCGGCCCCCGTGGTGAACTGGCTGCCGTCCGACACATAGAGGTTCGGCACGTCATGGGCCCGGCCCCAGCGGTTGACCACGCCATCCCTCGGGTTTTCCGACATGCGGTTGGTGCCGAGGTTGTGGGTGGAAGGATAGGGCGGAGTGGGGAAGGTGCGCGTCGCACCGACCGCCTCGTAGATCGCGATGCCTTGCTTGTAGGCGTGGGTCCGCATCGCGATATCGTTGGGGTGGTCGGTGAAATGCACGTTCGGCGCCGGCAGACCGTACTGGTCCTTGAGGTCGTGGTTCAGGGTGATCCGGTTGGTCTCCTGGGGCATGTCCTCGCCGACGATCCACAGGCCGGCCATGTTCTCGTAGGAGTCGAGCGCCGTTGTGAACTCCCGGCCCCATGCGCCGGGATCGAGGAACGCCGCCATGAACGGCAGTCCCAGGGACAGGGTCTCCAACTCGTAGCCGCCCACGAACCCGCGAGAAGGGTCGTGCCGTGCTTCGTCCTGGACGATGCCGGCCATCGTCGTGCCTCGCCACATGCGGACCGGCTTGTCGAACACCGCATAGACCGATCCGGTCATGTGACGCATGTAGTTGCGCCCCACCTGGCCGGAAGAGTTGGCCAGCCCGTCCGGGAACAGGTTGGAAGCGGAGTTGAGCAGCAGGCGGGGGCTCTCGATCGAGTTGCCCGCCACGCAGACCACGCGCGCCTTTTGCAGGTGCTGGTTGCCGTCCTTGTCGGCGTAGAGCACGCCCGTCACCTTGCCGGCCGCATCGTGCTCGATGCGCAGCACATGCGCGCGTTCGCGCACCTCCAGGTTTCCGGTCGCCTCGCCGCGAGGGATGTCCGTATACGCAGCGGACCACTTGGCGCCCCACTTGCACCCCTGGAAGCAGAAACCGGTCTGCTGGCAGGCGTAGCGGTCGTCGCGCTCGGCCGAGTTGATGGCCATGCGCCC
This sequence comes from Stappia indica, assembly GCF_009789575.1. Taxonomy (NCBI): domain Bacteria; kingdom Pseudomonadati; phylum Pseudomonadota; class Alphaproteobacteria; order Hyphomicrobiales; family Stappiaceae; genus Stappia; species Stappia indica. The sequence goes on from NZ_CP046908.1 coordinate 110,982, forward strand.
CGTATGGACTTCCTTGTAGCCAAGCTGCCGAGCGCCGGCCTCGAGCACCTTGAAGTTGTTGTTGCCCGGCAGGCCCTCGCGTCCGCCGGTGCGCGTGACGCCGAGCTTTTCCTCCGCCTTCTCGTACCAGGGTTCCATTTCGGCGAGATCGATAGGCCAGTCCAGGAGGTTGGCGCCCTGCACGTTGCCGTAGGTGGTGCGGGTCTTGAACTCATGCGGCTGGAACCGCAGTGAGGCGCCGGCCCAGTGGGTCGTGGTGCCGCCGACAGCCTTGACGATCCAGGCCGGCAGGCCGGAAAAGTCCTTGGCCACACGCCAATCGCCGGAGGTCGAGCGCGGATCGAGCCAGGCCAGCTGTCCAAAGCTCTCCCACTCGTCGTTGATGTAGTCTTCCGGCAGGTAACGCCCGCCGGCTTCCAGCGCCACAACGCTGACGCCCTTCTGGGCCAGTTCGTTGGCCAGGACACCGCCGCCGGCGCCTGTCCCGATGACCACGACGACGCTGTCGTCGTTCAAGTCGAATGGTGCGGCCATGACAGTCTCCTCCCTCAGAGCCAGTTGATGTCGTCGAAGCCCCGGTCGATGTAACCGCCCTGCGAGTAGCTCTCCCCCTCGTATCCGAACAGCGGCCAGACGGCCTTCTGGTTGTAGAGCCCCGTCACGAGTCCGCCGCGCACGGCCTGGAAGAAGGCGCTGTCTTCCATCCCCCGGAGCAGGTCGACGCGCTCGCGCTCCCAGCCGATAGCGAGGTAGCCGGCATGTCCCTTGCCCTGGGCGGCCGCGTCGAGCGCGGCGACGCCTGCCTCGACCATCGCTGCCTTCTCCGCTGTGTCGTATCCCTTGACCGCGACGACGTAGTGCTCGTCGGGAATGCGGTCGTGCGGATAGATGTCGCGCGCCATCTGCACGAGCGTCGCCAAGGTCTGGGGCTTCAGATGGGCGACCTCCATTGCCCATGCCGCATTGCTGGCGGCGAAGAAGCCTGGTCCGATGACGAACGCCGCGCTTGCTGCCGCGCTGCGCGCCAGCAATTGCCGTCTGGTCATGTTCCTGTGGGTCAGTGTTTCGGTCATTTTTCCTCCCTCCCGAAACGGTTGCCCCGTTCAGCGGTAGCGGCCGTGGCGCTGCAGCACCTCGATCTGGTAGCCGTCCGGATCCTGAACGAAGAAGAAACGGGCCAGCAGCGCGCCGTCGCGGTTGAACTCCACGATCTTGCGCGGAGCGAGCCCCGCCTGTTCGAAGCGGGCGTGTTCCGCATCGAGGTCGTCGACACAGAAGGCGAGGTGCCCATAGCCGTTTCCGAGGTCGTAGGGCTCGGTGCGTCCCTTGTTGACCGTCAGCTCGACCTCGAAATCCGCGTCGTCGTTTCTGAGATAGATGAGAGTGAAGTCGTCGAACTCGAACCGGTCGGCGATGTCGAGCCCGAAAGCGGTTCTGTAAAAGCCGATGGAACGTGCTTCATCGATCACGCGGATCATCGCGTGTATGCATTTCGCCACGAGTGTTCTCCCGGATCAGTCCTGACGGCAGTGCCGGCAGGTTTCTTCAATCGGACAGCGCAGGCCGCAAGACCGCGGCCAGCAGGCTGGCGCCCAGTTCTTCCGATGGAGAAAGGATGCGTCCGGGATTCACTTCGCGGGTAGTAAAGTTTTACTACAGGCGATTTTTTACTCTGCCGCCTCCAGATGCAGCTGGGGCAAGGTCTGCCGAAGCCGCACAAGGCAGGCGCACCGCAGCAGGGAGGTGAAGTTGCGCGTTTCGCCGCGCAGCTCCAGCACCTCGGAATGAAGCTTCGAGATGAAGGCCGGCGTGCTGACGCCCTCGCTCTGCGCGATCTCGTCGATGATTTCCCAGAACGAGCGTTCGAGCCGGATGCTGGTGCTTTGGCCGTTGAGTCGCAGGCGCCGCGTTTCGGGCTCGTAGTCGCCCGGATCCTGTCCGGCAAAGAGATGGCACATGTGCAGTCCTCCCACATGACGGCCGGACTTGAGTTTTCCCGGTCCTTGGCAAACATGGTAGCGCCGTTCGCGCCCTGCACAAGTAGACCTCAGCACAAGCTGCGAGGCGCTCAGTGGACCGGGCCGCCTGTGGGGAGGTCGAGGTCGTCGCGCTCGGGGCGGGTGATTTCCGCACCGAGCAGATAAGAGAAGGCCGTCACCCCCATCAGGTCGCTCGCAACCTCGCAGCGGAACGCCAGGTCGTACCAGCGCTCGCGCCCCTGGATGGCGGCTCCCTTGGCCTCGAGTTCGAGCCCGGACAGCGTCGCCTCTTCGCGCGCTTCGGCGATGGCATATTCGAATCGCAGCTCGGGGTGTTCCCGCCGCAACTGCTCGACGGCTTCATAGGTGCACAGCTGGAAGATCCGCTCCTCGGGATCGGCAAGGGCCAGGTCGGCCAGCGAGGCGCGGCCGAGCGCAGTGTCACGAAGTCGCGAGGTGTAGAGCGTCCGGGCCTCGATCAGGTTCCGCTCGCGTGAAGGCGCCTGGGAAAGCCGGTCGGTCGCTTTGCCGGACGGACTGGCGGGCACACGGGGCTCGGGCAAGGTCTCGGGGCGCGCCGCCGGCTCCGGCTGAGCACGGGGCGACGCAGGGGCGGGAGCAGATGGTTCGTTGGTGGAAGCATCTGTTTGGGGCAGGGGCTCTTGCGGCACTTCGGGCGCGCGCTGCTGCGGCACAGGGCGCGTGTTGGGTGGTACCAGAACGACGTCCATCGCCTCGTCGCCGGCAACGCCATAGGGCTCCGGCGGATCGGCGAACAGGATCAGAATGAGCGCAGCAGCAACGTGAAGCGCCAGCGACAATGCCAGGCCGACCGGATGACGGTGGCTCTCCAGCGGGCTGTCTGCGTCCGCAAGAGCGCTTGCCGGGAGAGCCTCGGTGCCGTCCGTCAGACCGCGGGACGGTGCTGAATTATCGGGAGATCCTGGAATATTTGGCTTCACACCGCGCGCTCGCCAGGATCCCGGCCGCTGCAGGCATGTCGTGCAATCGGCTGGATTGCAAAAAAATGGTCGGGCAGGCCGGATTTGAACCGACGACCCCTTCACCCCCAGTGAAGTGCGCTACCAGGCTGCGCTACTGCCCGACTGCCCGCTGTCGCGAGCCCGTTCTCTCTATCCGCTTCGCAAGAGGCGCGCAAGCGCTTAAGGCCACGCACTCACTGCTGATGCCCGACCCTTGCGCCGGCTGTGGAGAGACGCCGGCCGGCCGAGCTTCTCCAGGCGTATTCGCAGGCGATGAGCCCCCAGGCGAGGCCGTAGAGCAAGTAGAGGTGACGCCAGCGGTCGGTGTCGATGATCGCGGACATCAACATGTGGCCGAGCAGGACGACGAACACGCATTGGGCCGCCCAGGTCCAGGGGCGCCGCTGGAACACCAGCGGAAACAGACGGATGGCGGTGAAGACGACAAGCGACAGATAGGCGACGCCGCCGAGCCAGCCATAGGTGGTGAAGGCCTTCAGATAGGTGTTGTGCTCGTCTTCCGGAAAGAAATTGCGGAACTGCAGAGGCCCGAGACCGAAGGGATTGTCGAGCACCATCTGGAAGCCGAGAGAGTAGCGCGCGAAGCGTCCGAGGCGCGCGGTGTCGTAGTCCTGCACGAGCTTGGCGCGCTGCAGGAGCATGCCGGAGATCGAATCCACCGACAGCGCGATGGCGATCATGGCAAGGAGCGCAAGGGTGCCGGCGATACCGAACAGGATGAGCCGGCTACGCTCGCCCCGATCCTGCGTCATGCAGAACAGGATGGCGTAGAGCCCGGCTCCGGAAAACGCGGCGAGGCCCCAGGCCGCACGCGAGAAGCTGAGCAGGATGCCGAAGCTGAGCACCGCAAGGACGGCAATGGCGATGAGCGCGCGGCCAAGCGGGCGGGTCAGGACCGCATGCAGGGCGACCGCCCAGGGCAGCACCAGAAAGGGGCCGAAGACGTTCGGGTCCTGGAAGGTACCCTTGGCACGGCCGTACAGCGTGAAGAGGCTCAAGGGCAGCACACCGAAATAACCGCCGATGCCGAGAATGGCGACGATCACCGCACTCGCCGTATAGGCGTTGGCGATGGTCGCAAGGCGCGTGGGGTCGCTGGCGGTGACAGCCGCGAAAAACACGGCGGTAAGCGCCAGAAAGCCGGTCACGGCGATGTACATGATCGCTTCGCTGAAATCGTCCGACATCAGCGTCGCCATCAGGCCGCCGCAGATGAACAGGACGATCAGCAGAAGGAGTGGGCCGACGGCCGGGGAGAATCGCGGACCGGCGAGCAACCAGCCGGAGAGCACCACCACCATCGCCAGCTCATACGGCGCCGGCTCGCGAAGCACGAAGCCGCCGAGAAACGTCACCACCCACAGCGCGATCGTGCCGATGACGCGCGCGTCGATGCGCAGGCCCGCGCCGCCGGCAAGACCGGTATGGGCGGCCGTGTTCAATAGGCGTTCTCCGACTTGAACAGGGCCAAGGGCGTGGCCAGCAGAATTTTGATATCGAACAGGATCGACCAGTTCTCGATGTAGTAGACGTCGTACTCGACGCGTTTCTGGATCTTCTCGGGCGTGTCCACTTCGCCCCGCCAGCCGTTGATCTGGGCCCAGCCGGTCACGCCCGGCTTGACCTTGTGGCGGGCGAAGTAGCCGTCGACCACCTCGTCCCAGAGCTTCTCGTTGGTGTGGGCATTGACCGCATGCGGACGCGGCCCGACAAGCGACAGATCGCCCTTCAGCACGTTGAAGAGCTGAGGCAGCTCGTCGAGCGACGAACGACGGATGAAGCGGCCGACACGGGTGACGCGCGGGTCGTTGCGGGTCACGACCTTCTTGGCCGCCGGATCCGCCATCTCGTGATACATCGAGCGGAACTTCAGGACCTCGATCACCTCGTTGTTGAAGCCATAGCGCTTCTGTCGGAACAGGGCCGGTCCCTTGCTCTCCAGCTTCACTGCAAGCGCGGTCGCGATCATCACCGGCGACAGAAGCACGATCATCAGGCTGGCGACTGACAGGTCGAAGGCGCGCTTGGCGATGCTGTCCCAATCGGCCAGCGGCTTGTGCACCACGTCGACGATCGGCACGGTGCCAATGAAGGACGAGGCACGATCGCGGAAGGTGAGCTTGTCGGTATGGGCCGACAGGCGGATATCCACCGGTAGCACCCACAAGGTCTTCAGGAACTCGAGCAGCCGCTTTTCGGCCCGCAGCGGGATTGTCACGATCAGCATGTCGATGCGCGCGATACGGGCGAATTCGACAAGGTCGCTGACGGTTCCGAGCTTCGGATAGCCCGCGACGATCTCGGGCGAGCGGTCGCCCTTGCGGTCGTCGAACAGGCCGCAGATGCGGATGTCGTTGTTGGGCTGGCGCTCAATCTCGTGAATGAAGTCGGCCGCCACCTGACCGCCGCCCACGATGACCGCACGGCGCTCCAGCCGGCCTTCCCGCGTCCATTTGCGCACGAAGATCGTGACCAGCGTGCGGGTCGTCAGCAGCGTCGCGAGGCCAAATCCGTACCAGATGATCAGCAGATCTCCCGGCAGTCCGCGCATGACATTGCCGAACGTCTTGGCCATGAACAGGGTGACGAAGACCAAAGTCCAGGCGATGGTGATGCGTGCGGCCTGCGCGACCATGTTGCGCATCAAGGGGATCTGGTAGCAGTCCGAAGCCTGGAAGAAGGCCGAGGCCAGCAACAGCGCGGTGCCCACAGGCAGCAGCGCCGTCGAGGACGCCAGCGGTATGCCTCCGGAATGCAGCGACGCGAAGCCGAAGGCTGTCACGATGGCGAGGTCAGCAAGGCGCACGGTGCCGCCAAGCACGCTCGGCGAGATGACCGAGGTCTGCAGGCCGTTGGCAATCTTGACGGCAAGCGGCGACAGCTTGCTGTTGCTGTGCTGCGCGGCGTTTTCAGCCTCCATCTCGGCGCTGCTGGGCATGACGTTGTGCAGCAGTTGTGCTGTGTGGTGCGGCGGCACGTCCTTTGCCTCCTTCATTCATGCCTGCCCGGCGAGCCGGCTTCCCGGTTCGCCAGCGCGCTGGCAGAAACCAGCGTCGACGTCTCCGGGCTCCGTCCAGCCTTGTCTGTCCGCTTCACGCCTCGGGTCTCCAGATAGAGCGAGGTGATGCGGTCGTTCATCAGTTCGACATTGAAGGTTTCCGAAAGGCACTTGCGCTGCCCCTCTGCCCGTCGGCGCATGGCATCGGGATCGCTGAAGGCGGCGGCCATGGCGGCGGCCAGTTCTTCGGCATTTCCCGGTGTCACCAGCTTATCGGAAAACCGTCCGAAGATCTCGGGAATGCCACCGACTCGCGTTGCGATCAGGGGTACTTTCGCAGCCACCGTCTCCAGGACGATATAGGGCATGGCCTCGGCGCGGGAAGGCACCACGACGCAGCGCGCCTGGCGGAAGGCGACACGCGCGGGCATCGCCCCGAGGAACGTGACGCGCTGGTCCAGACCGAATTCGCGCACCATCGCCTCGTAGCGCGGGCGATCCTCGCCTTCGCCGACGATATGTGCACGTGCGGTCATCCCGTAGGTTCGTTCCAGCTGTGCCAGCGCCTGGATGAAAAGATCCGGCCCTTTCAGGTCGCGGAGCATGCCGATGAACATGAAGTCGGCCGCATCCGCCTGGGGTGGCACCTCGGAGAACTCTTCCGGCGCAAGCCCGTTATAGACGACGCGCGCGGCAACCTTCGGCTGCGCGACCTTCGATTCGTATGCGGAATATTCGTAATCCGATACGAAGACGAGACCGTCGGTGAAGCGCTCCTGCAGCCGTTCCAGCGCAAAATAGATGCGCCCTTCGAGTCGCTGCGGATCGTAGTGAAGGCTGCCGCCGTGCGGGCAATAGATTCGCGTGACCTTGCGTCCGCGCAGCCGCAGCAGAGTTCCGATCGAACGCGCAAACACCCCGCCCTTGGCGCCGTGGCCGTGCAGGACATCCGGCTGCAGGTCGCGCACATGGCGGAAGAGAGAGAGGGCAGCTCCGATGTCTGCGGCCGTAACATGCCGGCGCATCGGGAAGCGTGCGATGCCGAGCGCGAGTTGCGGGGCGAGGCGGGCAATGGCCTCCGCCTCGAAAGCGCCACCGGTGGAGGCATCGCAGATCACCCCTACCTGGTGTCCGGCACGGGTCTGGGCCAGCGCGAGGTCCGAGATGTGGCGAAAGATGCCGCCGATCGGGGCGCGGACGATGTGAACGATGCGCAAGGGCGCGGCGGTCATCTGGAAACTCCCTGGCTCAACGCTTCGGCATGCCTGGATTATCTTCCAGGTCACGCTCGAAGAACGTTAGCAGACAGGGATGAGTCGCTGGTTAATCCATCGGCCGGGAGAAAGCCGTGGGATGATTAGAAGAATCGCTCTCGGACGTAGATCGTGTCGCCCGGCCGAACGGGGTCGGTGATCGGAACGCGGCCGCTGATCACTTCGCCGTTGATCTGGCGCGTGATGTCGACCGAGTTTTGCTGCCCGCGAGGCGTGAAGCCGCCGGCGGTTGCGATCGCGTTCTGGGCCGTCATGCCCGCCACATACGGATACTGCCCGGCATTCGTGACCTCGCCCATGACGAAAACAGGGCGGTAGGTCGCAACCTCCACGGACACGTCCGGGTCACGCAAATAGCCGTTTTTCAAGCGGTTCGTGATCTGCGCTTCGAGTTCGCGGACCGTCAGGCCGCGCGCCGCGACGCTGCCGATGAGCGGCATCGCGATATAACCGGCCTGATCCACCGTGTAGGTGTTGTTGAGGTCCTGCTGGCCGAAGACGATGACCCTCAGCACATCGCTTGAATCGAGGCGATACGGCTTGGTGAGGATGTCGTGGAATGCCGTGGGAGGCTGGCGGTATCCGCTGCAGGCGGCGACCGTCAGAGCCAGGCAGAGGACGGCGATGAGGCGCGTGAACATTCCGATCTCCTGAAGCGATTGCACCATTCTTTTCCGCAACGTGGTTAACTTGCGGTGAATCCCGGCGCCGTCGGCATCGTCTTGCAGGGGTATGATATCGATCGGAGGTTAACTCTACGCTTACCATGAATCGTCATCATCCTCGCAGATACCCTTCCGGAGTAGCGAGCATGAATCAGCCGCACGCACCTGACGTCCGCCCGCCCGGCGTCGACGAGCGCGTCGAGATCGACCTTTCGGCGATCCTTTCGGCACTGCGTCGTTCTCTGCGCTGGATCGTGCCGCTCGTGGCCGCGGTGGTGATCCTCACCTTTCTCATTCTCCAATTTGTTCCTGCGCGCTATCGCGCCGAATCGAAGGTGCTGATCGAGACTTCGAACATCGTCTATCCCGGCGACGTGCGCGGCGCGGAAGAGGAAAGGGCACTGCTGGACACCGAGGGTGTCGCCAGTCAGGTCGAGCTGCTGCAGTCTCGCGACCTGATGCGGCGTGTCGCCCAGCGACTGGATCTTGCCAGCGTTGCCGAGTTCGAGGCCGGCTCCAGCAGCCTGGTCCGCGACATGTTCGTGGCGCTGGGGCTCATGCGCGACGCCGGCAGCAACACCCGCGAGGAGCGGGTGCTCAAGGTCTTCTACGACAATCTCGAGGTTTTCCGCGTCGACGGCTCGCGCGTCATCTCCGTTCGCTATGTCTCCCGCGATCCGGAGCTCGCTGCCCGGATCGCAAATGCGGTCGTCGAGGAATATCTGGACCTGCAGTCGTCGGTGAAGCGTGAGACGACCGACATTGCGGCCGCCTCCCTGGAGCCGCAGATCGAGCGGCTGCGCGAGGAGGTCCAGGCGGCCCAGAAGCGGGTCGAGGAGTTCCGGTCGCAGAACGATCTGCTGCTCGGTGCCGACAACCAGACGCTGGATCGCCAGCAACTCGGGGAGATCGGCACTCAGCTGTCCGACGCGCGCGCTGCCCAGTCGCAGGCCGAAGCTCGGGCCAAGCTGATCCGCAGCCAGCTTGCCGGCGGCGGCTCGCTCGACGGCATGCAGGACGTGCTGAACTCGCAGCTCATTCAGCGCCTGCGCGAGCGTCAGGTGGAGCTGCAGGCCCGCATCGCCGAACTGTCGACGACGCTGCTACCCAACCATCCGCAGATTCGTGCGTTGCGATCGCAGCTCGACGATTTCGAGCGCCAGATCCGCCAGGAGGCGGGGCGTGTGGCTGCCGGCCTGGAAAACGAGGCAGGCATCCAGCAGGAGCGAGTCGCCTCTCTGCAGGCGACTCTGGAACAGCTGAAGACACGTGCAGCCCAGTCCAACGACGACCAGGTTCGGCTGCGTGACCTGGAGCGGGAAGCGGCGGTCAAGACGACCCAGCTGGACCAGCTGATGACCCGCTATCGCGAAGCGGATACGCGGCGCAACGCCACAGCCATCGGCGCCGATGCCCGCGTCATCTCTCGCGCCACAGTGCCCGTGGAGCCATTCTCTCCCAAGGTGCCGCAGACGGTCGCCATCGCTGCATTCGTGGCGCTCATGCTCTCCGCCATTGCCGTCATTCTCGGCGTGTTCGTTTCTGGCCGGGCGTTCGTCACCCGCGTCATCGAATCGGGCGAAGGCACAGGTTCGCCATATGCAGGGGCCGACACACAGGCGGTGGCCCAGACCGGGGCCGTGCCGTCATACGGCGCCGGTGCCTCGACCTTCTCCTATGGCTGGTCTGCCGCTGCTCCTGCTTCGGCACAGCCGGCTGCCGCGACCTCGGCAGAAGACGATGTCGACGAGGGACCGCAGGACGCCGCCGGGGCGCCTGCAACTGTGTCCGGGCTGGACGGCCCTGTCGCGCCTGTCTCCTCCGTACGTCCGCGCCGTGTCGCGGTGCTCAGTGTCGATAGCGACGAGATCTCGCAGAGCGTCACTTTCCGCCTGGTCCGCACAGCGGCAGAGGAGGGCGTGATGCCGCTGTTTCTCGAGGTGCGGCCCGATCTCGCCGACCCGGAGGCCGTTCCCGGTTTTGCTGAGCTGCTCGACGGCACGGCTTCCTTTGCCGGCGTCATCTACCGCGATGCGGCGTCTCGCGCTCACGTGATCGAGGCGGGGCGTCGTGCGATCGATGACGAACTTGCGCAGAACGAGCGGTTCGAGATGCTGATGGAAGCGATCGACCACACCTATGACCAGGTGTTCTTCGATCTCGGCCTGATCGACGACTCTCTCATCAGCGCCCAGATCCTGGCCATGGCAGACCAGGTCGTGGTCGCGTCGGGTGGATCGCCCGCCGATCCGGAGATGGAAGACGCCATGCGGATGCTCGAAGACCAGACCGGCGCGCCGGTGATCGTCGAGACGGTGAACGACGGAACCAGGGCGAGGGCAGGGCGGACCGACATGGCCGCCTGACCCTACCGAAGAAAAGCCGACTTGAAACGAAGAAGGCCAGGCGAAATGCCTGGCCTTTTTTTGTTGGGCAGTCGATTGGGTGGCTGCTCAGCCCTTCAGCTTGCGCATGGCGCGAACCACCTGCCAGAGCGCCGGCGTGTTGCGAATCCGGCGCTTGAGATTTCGCACCTGCTTGATCCCGCGTTGAGCAAGGTGCCCCTTGAGCGTCACGGGAATCTCGACATCCATCAGCACTTCCTTGTCGGCCCAGGCCGTCTTGTAGCGCTCTGCACCAAGGCCGAAGTCGAACGTATGGGCACCAAGCCGGCAGGCATCCGCAATCACATGATTGAGCAGGATGTCGCCAGGGCTGCAGGCCGCGACGTCCTCGTCGATGCTGTTGGTGTAGGCGTGGTAGCGGCCGTATTGCACACCGCAAAGGTAGGTCGCGCGGATCCGCCCTCCCGCTTCGAGCGCGTGGATGGTGACGTGCTCCGAGTGATCGCGGATCGCGCCCTTCAACTGGTCGGCAAGAAAGCCGCGCACGTCCGCCGGCTCGAACACGTTGGGAATGCCCTGCGAGGCCTGGCGTGCGCTGCGCTGCGTCACGAGCGTGTCGAGAAAATGCATGGCCGTTTCCTCGTCCGCCGCCTTGCGCCAGACGAGACCGCCGAGTTCTGCGAGCTTCTTTTCCTTCACCCGCAGCTTCTTGCGGGCGCTGGCGCTGCGGCGTTGCTTGTAGAGGGCGTCGAAATCAGGCCCGAGCGCAAAGGCGTGGACCGCGTTCAGGCTTTCGGTCGCATGGCGGTCGATCAGCGGGTGCACGCGCTCGTCCATGGTCGCCGGAACGTATTTGAGGTCGAAAAGGTCGATCCGGTGTTCGCGCCCGATGCGCAGCAAGGCCTTCCGCAGGCTCTTGCCGTGGATGCCGGCGAACACGTCCCGCCGCCAGAGGCCGCTGTTCTGGTTGCCGTGAAAATCACCCAGGAAGCGGCCGAGCCGCAATGTGCCGCCGCCTGCCTTCATCACGGCAAGGGGCAGCAGAAATGCGGGTTCGCCGTCGATTTCTCCAACGACGATGACTGCCTCGATGCCACGGGGCCGTCCTACATGTTCGTACCAGGAAGCGAGCCACTCGTAGCTGGTGAACAGCGTGCCGAAGGCGTTCTCCTCCAGATGGCGCCAGGCACAAGCTGCATCCGCCGGATCTCGATGCGTATGCACGGCGAATTCGCCATTTTCGAGCATGGCATCCAGCCTCATCGCTTCAATGTCCATCGTATCCCAGTCATCAGACTGGAACAATCCGACCGACCTGATCATTGCGTTCCCCATCCGCCATGTTCTCGTCGTTGTTGACCTGATTGCCACTCGTTCGATTACCGTTCTGACTAGCAAGGAGTTCTAAAGAAAACGTCGATATGCTCCCGCCAGTTGAAAAACCGGTGAGTGTTCGCCGGAAAGGGGCGTTTGGCGAAGATGGATCTGCGGCGTCACCTGCTGGCTGGAGGCTGCAAGCTCCTGCACTGGAGCGGGGTGGGCCGTCTTTTGTCGCCATTGACCGGCGGTCGGGGCGTCATCTTCACGCTGCACAGCGTGTGGCCGGCAGAGGCCCCTAAGGGCTTTGCTCCCAACGCCCATCTTACTGTGACGCCCGAATTCCTTGATCGCACGATACGGCAGATCCGCGCGTCGGGGCTGGAGATCGTCTCGCTGGAAACGGCCGTGACGCGCATGCGCGAGCCGAATTACGACGGCAAACGCTTCGCAGCGCTGACCTTCGACGACGGCTATCGCGACAATCTCATCCACGCCTTGCCGGTGCTGAAACGCCATTCTGCGCCTTTCACCATCTTCGTGACGTCCGGGTTTGCCGATCGCAGTTCGGAAATCTGGTGGGAAGCGCTGGAAAGGATCGTCGCGACGGCGGATGAGGTGGAGGTTCCTGTCGGTGCCAGCATGCGCCGCTTCTCGGCCCGCAGCGACGCCGACAAGGAGAAGGTCTTCTGCCATCTCCTGCACTGGTTCACCCGGGAACTGGGCGAGGATTCGCAGCGCCTCGAATTGCGCCGGCTGGCGGCCATCCACGGTATCGACCTGCCTGGTCTTGCCGAAGAGCTGATCCTGAGCTGGGACGAGTTGCGCGAAATGCTGCGCGACCCGCTTTTTTCGGTCGGGGCGCACACCCACGATCACTATGCGCTGGCGCGGCTGACGCGCGAGCGGATGCGACGGGATGTCGCCAAAGGGCTGGAGCGGCTGGAGCAGGAGCTCGGTGTTCGGCCCTGCGTCTTCGCCTATCCCTATGGCTACGAGGCTGCCGTCAACGTGCAGTCTATGGAAGTGATCCGCGAACTCGGCTTTTCTGCCGCCGTCACGACGCGTCCGGGGGTCCTGTCACCGGGCCTGGAGCCGATGGCGCTGCCGCGCATCTCGCTGAACGGCTATTTCCAGAACGAGGCGATTGTGTCGCAATACCTCACTGGCGCGCCGTTTCCCGTCTACAATGCGGCGCGCCGCCTGCGAGATACGATCAATCCGCATCCTGCCTGCGGCTGATCCGGAAACCGTGCTCCATCCACCAGATGATGGCGCCTGCCGGGATCGTCCAGGCGATGCCGGCGATGCCGAAATACAGCATCTGCACCACGCGGGACGACTGCTGCAAAGTCATGTCGCCGATGACCATCGCCGTGAAGGCGTAGGAGATCACGAAGATGACCAGCACCAACATGCCGATGAATTTGCGCAGCGGATTTCGCATCTCGTCTCCGGATCGGTAGGGGCAGGGGCGTCCGGCCCGCTGACTGAAGCTGAGCAACTGGAACCGGCCCTTGCCAGGGTCGCATGTGTGCATGTGTCACAGCGCCCCCGCTCGTCAAGTCCTTGTCTTCCGATGCCGGTGCCTATAACCCCGCTCAGGCTTGCGGCACGCCCCGTGCCGCCTTCACGTAACATGGCACGGTAACTCCCCATGTCCGACACGACGGCAGCCCCGCTCTCAGCTCCGCTGGATGATGCCACCGCTCGTATCGCGTCCGACCGCAAGGCGATCCGCCTGTGGCTCTACGCCATCTGCGTCCTGATCTTCGCCATGATCGTCGTCGGCGGCGCAACGCGGCTGACCGACAGCGGTCTTTCCATCACCGAGTGGAAACCGATCCACGGCGTCATCCCTCCGCTTTCCGTTGCGGAGTGGGAGGAGGAACTGGAAAAATACCGCCAGATCCCCGAATACCAGCTCATCAACAAGGGCATGTCGCTGGAGGAGTTCAAGTTCATCTTCTGGTGGGAGTGGGGACACCGCCTGCTCGGCCGCGTCATCGGTCTTGCCTTCTTTGTTCCGCTTGTCTGGTTCTGGTGGCGCGGGCGGATCGAAAAGTGGCTGCTGCCCTGGCTCGTCGGCGGGTTCGTGCTCGGCGGCATGCAGGGCGTTGTCGGCTGGTGGATGGTCGTGTCCGGTCTTGCCGAGCGGGTCGACGTAAGCCAGTACCGGCTGGCAACCCATCTGACGCTCGCCTGCCTGATCTTCATCTACCTCTTCGCCTTGGCGCGCTATCTCGCGTTGATCCCGGCGGCCCGTACCTCGGCACGCCCGCAGGCCTCTCGGCCGTTTTCCGGGGCTGCCAAGCTTCTGCTCGGCCTTCTGGTGCTGCAGATCTTTCTCGGCGGGCTCGTCGCGGGCCTCAAGGCGGGCCTCTCCTTCAACACATGGCCGTTGATGGACGGGGAATTCATCCCGTCCGGGCTGTGGACCATGGCGCCGGCCTGGATCAATCACTTCGAGAACGTTCTGACGGTCCAGTTCCAGCACCGCATGACTGCCTATCTGATCGTCGGCTTTGCGCTGTGGGCGATGTGGGCGGTCTATCGGAGCGACGCCGCGCGCCATCTGCGCGGAGCCGCCCATGCCGTGGTCGCTGTCCTCTTCGTGCAGATGGTGATCGGCATCGGCACGCTGCTCGGTCACGTGCCTTTCTGGCTGGCGCTCTCCCATCAGGGCTTCATCGTGATCGTGATGATGGCGGTCGTTGAGTTCTGGGCGCGGGCGCGCTTTGCCGAGCCCGTTCGCACCTGAACCACACCACGATGAAACAAAAAAAGCCGGGCAATTCGCCCGGCTTTTTCGTTTCTAGGAACCGCGGTTCAATCAGACCGAGGCCAGTGCCTGGTCGAGATCGGCGATGATGTCTTCCGCGTCCTCCAGGCCGATCGACAGGCGCACCACGTCCGGGCCGGCTCCCGCCGCCGTCTTCTGCTCGTCGGTGAGCTGGCGGTGGGTGGTGGAGGCCGGGTGGATGATAAGCGAACGGGTGTCGCCGATATTGGCGAGATGCGACAGGATCTGGCAGTTCGAGACGAGCGCAACGCCGGCGTCATAGCCGCCCTTCACACCGAAGGTGAAGACCGCGCCCGCACCCTTCGGCATGTACTTCTGCTGCTTGGCGTGGTTTGCATCGCCCGGAAGGCCGGCATAGGACACCCACGCCACCTTGTCGTGACCGGCCAGGTGCTGCGCCACCTTCAGCGCGTTGTCGCTGTGGCGCTGCATGCGCAGTGGCAGCGTTTCGATGCCGGTCAGGATCATGAACGAATTCATCGGCGAGATCGCAGGGCCGAGGTCGCGCAGGCCGAGCACGCGGCAGGCGATGGCGAAGGCGAAGTTGCCGAAGGTCTCGTGCAGCACCATGCCGGAATATTCCGGACGCGGCTTCGACAGCATCGGATAGCGGTCGGTCGACGACCAGTCGTAGCTTCCTCCGTCGACGATCACGCCGCCCATCGAGTTGCCGTGCCCGCCCATGAATTTGGTCAGCGAGTGCAGCACGATGTCGGCGCCATGCTCGATCGGCCGGCACAGGTACGGCGTGGCCAGGGTGTTGTCGACGACGAGCGGGACGTTGTGGGCCTTTGCGACCTTCGAGATGGCCTCGAGATCGACCACGACACCGCCCGGATTCGCCAGGCTCTCGACGAAGATCGCCCGGGTGCGGTCGTCGATCAGCGCGGCGAAGCTCTCCGGATCCTGCGCGTCGGCCCACTTCACTTCCCAGCCGAAGCTCTTGAACGAGTGGTTGAGCTGGTTGATCGAGCCGCCATAGAGCTTGTTGGCAGCGACGATGTTGTCGCCCGGCGTCATCATCGTGTGGAAGGTGAGGAGCTGCGCCGAGTGGCCCGAAGCCACGGCAAGCGCTGCTGTGCCGCCTTCCAGGGCCGCAACGCGCTCTTCGAGCACCGCTGTCGTAGGGTTGGTGATGCGGGTGTAGATGTTGCCGAAGGCCTGCAGCCCGAACAGCGACGCCGCGTGATCGACATCGTCGAAGACGAAGGACGTGGTCTGGTAGATCGGCGTCACCCGCGCGCCGGTGGACGGATCGGGCTGTGCGCCGGCATGAATGGCCAGCGTCGAAAAACCGGGAATGCGGTCGCTCATGAATTCCTCCTGGACTGCAAATCGGCGGCATACTGGCCGATGCCCGCAGACAGGTCAAAGGAAAGCGATTTCGTTTAAGGGGACTGAGGGGAATGGGTTTTGCATTCCCGTGGTGCAGTTCCTGATTTGGCCTGCCGGTCTCCACCGCGGCGACCCCCTGCGCTTCCGAACGAAGAGAGTTCAGGCCGTTTCGAGCGGCCGGATCTGCTCTATCTCGTCAGCCAATGTCTCACGTGCTGTCTGCAGATCGAATTGAGTCTGCAAGTTCAGCCAGAATTCGGCACTGGTACCGAAGAACCGTGAGAGACGCATGGCCGTGTCGATCGTGACTGGAGTTTCCTCCCGAACGATACGCTCCAGTCGCGTACGCGGGACGCCGAGTGCCTTGGCAAGGGCGTAAGGCGACAACCCGTACTCCGACAGAAACTCCTCTCGGAGAATTTCTCCGGGATGGACCGGGGCGAGCATAGTGACGCTCCTCAATGATAGTCGGTTATTTCCACATTCTCTGCTCCATCATTCCAGATAAAGCAGATCCTGTACTGGTCGTTGATCCGGATCGAGTGTTGACCGGCTCTGTTTCCTTTAAGTGCCTCCAAGCGGTTTCCAGGAGGAATGCGCAAATCAACAAGAGAAATCGCAGCGTTCAGCATGGCAATCTTGCGTTGCGCGATCCTTAAAATTTCGGTTGGAAATTTTTTAGGTACGTTTCCTTGAAAAATAATTCGAGCGCGCTCGTCCTTGAAGCTCTTGATCATGCGTCAAAGCCTGACAATCAATATAATATACTGAGTTGGTATCATGGCGAGATACCAAATGTCAAGTCTCGGGGTAGCTTCAGTCCTTCCGCAGTCCGCGGTGCTGGAAGCCGCCTTTCAGCGCCGGGCGCTTGGCCGAAAGCGTGCGCGAGTTGACGCCCGTCCAGCCGATTTCGCCCGACAGGCGGCCGTACTCGATCTTCGGGCAGCGGTTCATGATGACGCGCACGCCGGCAGCCTCTGCGAGCCTGGCCGCTTCGTCGTTCTTCACCGAAAGCTGCATCCAGATGACCTTGGGAAGCGGTGAAAGCTGCAATGCTTCCTGCGTCACGGCCAGCGCGGCGTCCGAATTGCGGAAGACGTCGACCATGTCGATGGGCGAGCGCACGTCCGCGAGGCTGGCATAGACCGTCTGGCCGAGGATCTCCTTGCCGGCGTGACCCGGATTGATCGGGAAGACCTCGTAGCCCTTCGACAGCATGTATTTCAGGACGAAATAGGAAGGGCGGACGGCATTCGGGCTCGCGCCGACCATGGCGATGGTCTTCACGTCGTCGAGGATCGCCCGGATATAGCTATCCGGATAGGTGTCGTGCTGGGTCTCGCTCACGGCTTTCTCACTCACCGGTCCACTCGGGCGTGCGCTTCTCGATGAAGGCGCCGATGCCTTCCTCCGCGTCGCGCGCCAGCATGTTCTCCACCATCACCTGCGCGCAATGACGATAGGCATCGGCGAGCGACATCTCCGCCTGCGCGTAGAAGGCTTCCTTGCCGTACTTCAGCGTCAGCGGCGACTTGGAGGCGATGGTCTCGGCATATTTCGCCGTCACCTGGGCAAGGTAGTCCGCCGGCACGACCCGGTTGACGAGGCCGAACTCGCGCGCCGTCGAGGCATCGATGATCTCGCCGGTGAGCAGCATCTCCATCGCCTGCTTGCGCGAGACGTTGCGCGACAGGGCCACCATCGGCGTCGAACAGAACAGTCCGATATTGACGCCGGGAGTGCAGAAGCGGGCGCGGTCGCTGGCGATCGCAAGGTCGCACGAGGCGACGAGCTGGAGCCCGGCCGCGGTCGCCATGCCGTCGACCTCGGCGATCACCGGCTTGGGATGCGTGACGATGGTCTGCATCAGCCGGGCGCAGCGGTTCATCACCTCGGTGAAATAGATGCGCCCGCGGTCCGAATGGCTGCGGGCTGCGGTCATCTCCTTGAGATCGTGCCCGGCGCAGAACACATTTCCGTCGGCTCGCAGCACGATCACCCGGACCGCGGCATTCTCGGCTGCGGCGTCGAGCGCGTCCTGTAGCGCAGCCATCATCTCTTCGGAGAGCGAGTTGCGCCGCTCGGGGCGATTGAGCGTCAGTCGCAACACTCCAAAGGACAGGTCCTGGGCGATCGGCCCGCTCTCTCTGGTCGCCGCGGCTTTTGCCGCTGTTGCATCGGTCATGGCGCTGTCTCCCTGTTTGACCTCGTTATAGGGCAAGCCGCAGGCCCGACAAAGCGGACCTTCGTTCCCCCTTGGGACTTGTCGGTTTTTCCAGCTTACGTTAACGAAAGCGTCAAAAGAGAAAGACCACCAGGGAAGGAACCGGATCCGTGCAGCCCATCATGACCGTCGCCGAGCTCAATGCCTTTCTGGATCGCGAGTTTCCGCAGATCCATGTGGATGGACGCATTTACGAAATCGAGTCGGTGGCGCCGGGAGAGGCTGTGCTGTCGGTCAAGGCGTCCGAGAAGCACCTGCGTCCTGGCGGGACGATCTCCGGGCCGACGATGATGGCGCTCGCGGATCTCGCCGCCTACGCGGCAATCCTGGCGCATATCGGGCCGGTGGCGCTGGCCGTCACCACCAATCTCAACATGAACTTCCTGCGCAAGCCCGAGCCGGGCGATCTCGTCGGCACATGCCGGTTGCTCAAGCTTGGCAAGCGTCTCGCCGTCACCGAATGCGGTATTACCGGCCGGGCAGGGGGCGATCTGGTGGCTCATGCAACCGCCACCTACTCGATCCCGCCCCGCTGACGAGGCGAAAAACACCTGTTTGTGTGTGGTATATATATACCGTTTTTGTAACATACTGTTTTTGAAGAACAATTTTAGACAATGTGGTTTTCAAATGCGTTGACAGTGCGTGCGAAGGCGCGTACATCCTGCGCCGACAGGAAGCGGGCCCGTTTCGGGGCCCGTTTTGCTTGACCTCGGGTGTTCCGCAATGATCGCGGCGCCCGCGACCAAAAACGGACCACAGCCATGAAGACCTATTCTGCCAAGACGGCCGAGGTCGAGAAGAAGTGGATCTTGATCGACGCAGAAGGCGTTGTCGTCGGCCGCCTGGCCGCCTTCATCGCCAACACGCTGCGCGGCAAGACCAAGCCGACCTTCACGCCTCACATCGACTGCGGTGACAACGTCATCGTGATCAACGCCGACAAGGCGGTGCTGACCGGCAAGAAGTACTACGACAAGAAGTACTACTGGCACACCGGCTTCCCCGGCGGCATCAAGGAGCGCACCGCCCGCGCCATTCTCGAGGGTCGCTTCCCCGAGCGTGTGCTTGAGCAGGCCGTGAAGCGCATGATGCCGGGTGGCCCGCTGAGCCGCGCCCAGCTCAAGAATCTCCGGATCTATTCCGGTGCCACGCATCCGCATGAGGCCCAGTCGCCGGTTTCCGTCGACTTCAAGGCCTTCAACGCGAAGAACGACGGAAAGAGGGCCTAATCCATGGCTGAGCTCCAGTCCCTCGAAGAACTCGGCGGCGCCATGGGCACTGCCCAGGCCGAAGCCCCGGTGCATGTCCAGAAGCTGGACTCCCTTGGCCGCGCCTACGCCACCGGCAAGCGCAAGGACGCCATCGCGCGCGTCTGGATCAAGCCGGGCACCGGCAAGATCACGATCAACAAGAAGGACTACTCCGCGTATTTCGCGCGTCCGGTCCTTCAGATGATCCTGCGTCAGCCGATCGTTCTGACCGACCGCGATGGCCAGTACGATGTGATCGCTACCGTTTCCGGTGGCGGTCTCTCCGGCCAGGCCGGCGCGCTGCGCCACGGCATCTCCAAGGCTCTGACCCACTATGAGCCGGAGCTGCGCGGCATCCTCAAGAAGGAAGGCTTCCTGACGCGCGACAGCCGCGTCGTGGAGCGTAAGAAGTACGGCCGCCGGAAGGCTCGCCGGAGCTTCCAGTTCTCCAAGCGCTGATCGTCACCGATCACCTTGCGACACTCTGCGGCCCGCCTCTGGCGGGCCGTTTTGCGTTCGGGGCTATCCCTTGCGCGACGACAACAGGATGCTGGTTTCCGAGCCGGCGATCCCATCGAGCAGGCGGACGGTGGAAAGCAGCCGGTCGAACGCTTCCAGCGTGTCGGTCTCCAGTTCGGCGACCACATCCCAGCGACCGTTGGTCGTGTGCAGGGCTCGCACCTCCGGGAACCCCTGAAGCCGCCGCACGACGGTCTCCGCCCGGTGCCCCTCGACCTCGATCATCATGATCGCACGCACCCGTCCGCCCGCCTCGTGGCTGCGCAGGCGTATGGTGAACCCCTGGATGACGCCTGTTTCCGTCAGCCTGTCGATCCGCGCTTTCACCGTTGCCCGCGACACGCCGAGATCGGCCGCAAGCGAGGCGACGGGCAGCCGCGCGTCGTGGCGCAGCAGGGCGATGAGTCGGCGGTCCAGGTCGTCCATCTTGTCACTTTGCTAAATTCTGCTTTTCAGACTGGCGGATCATATCGACAAACTGACGAATTATCACCTGTTCGCTCACTCTTCATCCGGACATCATCCGTCCTGAGCTACGCTGTTGCCGGCGGCCGCCGGATCCATTTTCCCGACGGATCGTTGATGGATGAGACAGCAAGGCAGGAGACAGACGCATGTCGACGGACAGGACCCAACCGATTGCACTTCTCGGCGTACCGCTCGAGGCTGGTACTGGACGACGCGGCGCGGCCATGGGGCCGGCGGCACTGCGTGTCGCGGGTCTTGCCGAGCGGCTCGAAGCGCTCGGCTGGTCGGTCAGCGACTTCGGCGACGTGACGCAGCTTCCCCTGGAGACGATTGCCCCGCTGCACCTGCCGGGTAGGGCGCATGTGCCGGAGGTCGTCGCTTCCTGGGTGCGCCCTCTGGCGCGCGAGGCGCGGCGCCTGTGCGACGAGGGCTATCTGCCGGTGTTCATGGGCGGCGACCATTCGCTCTCCATGGGGTCGCTCTCCGGCGTTGCCAGCCATTGGCAGGAGAAGGGTCGTCCCCTGTATGTGCTCTGGCTGGATGCCCATGCCGACTTCAACACGCCGTCCATCTCGCCCTCCGGCAACCTGCATGGCATGTCGCTGGCGCTCGCCGCGGGTGAAGAGGAGCTCTTTCCCGTGATGGCGGACGCGCCCCGCGTCGTTGTAGATCCGTCTCGCATGTGCGTCTTCGGTGCCCGGTCCATCGACCCGCAGGAGCGCGAACTTCTGCGCCGCCGCGGCGTTACCGTCTGCGACATGCGGCAGATCGATGAGAATGGCGTGTCGCTTCTCATGCGCGACTTTCTCAAGAAAGTCAGGCGAGACGGCGGCGTCCTTCATGTATCGCTTGATGTGGATTTCCTCGATCCCGGCATTGCACCGGGCGTGGGAACCACCGTGCCCGGCGGGGCCACCTACCGCGAGGCCCATCTGGTGATGGAGCTGCTGGAGGACGCCGGCGTTACCGTTTCGCTCGATATCGTCGAGCTCAACCCCTTCCTGGACGAACGCGGCCGCAGCGCCATCGCTCTTGCCGAGCTGGTTGCCAGCCTCTTCGGCCAGGATGTCATGGACCGCCCGACCCAGGCCTTTGCCTGACGGGCCCCGATCAATGGAGATGGATGTGACCCGCCTGCCCGAAGACTATATCGCCGCCGAACACGAGCTCGGTGCGCACAACTATAAGCCGATCGACGTCGTTCTGACCCGCGGCGAGGGCGTCTGGCTGTGGGATGTCGACGGCAACCGCTACATGGATTGCCTCGCGGCCTATTCGGCGGTCAATCAGGGTCACTGCCATCCCAAGATCCTCGCGGCGATGACCGAGCAGGCAGCGAAGCTGACGCTGACCTCCCGCGCCTTCCGCAACGATCAGCTGGCGCTTCTTTACGAAGATCTCGCAAGGCTCACCGGAGCCCACAAGATCCTGCCGATGAATTCCGGCGCGGAGGCAGTGGAGAGCGCCGTCAAGGCGGTGCGCAAGTGGGGCTACGAGGTCAAGGGCGTGCCGGCCGGCAAGGCCGAGATCATCGTCTGCGCCAACAATTTCCACGGACGTACCCTCGGCATCGTCGGTTTCTCGACCGATCCCGTGGCCCGGACCGGTTTCGGCCCCTTCGCTCCGGGCTTTCGGGTTGTGCCCTTCGGCGACATCGACGCGCTCGAACAGGCCATCACTCCGAACACCGTCGCCTTCCTCGTTGAGCCGATCCAGGGCGAGGCCGGCATCCTGATCCCGCCGGCCGGCTATTTCGCCCGGGTCCGCGAGCTTTGCACGCAGCACAACGTCACGCTGATCCTCGATGAGATCCAGACGGGCCTGGGGCGGACCGGCAAGCTGCTTGCCGAGGAGCACGAGGGCATCGAGGCCGATGTCACGCTGGTCGGCAAGGCGCTTTCGGGGGGCTTCTATCCCGTCTCCGCGGTGCTCTCGAATTCCGAGGTGCTGGGCGTTTTGCAGCCCGGCGAGCACGGCTCGACCTTCGGCGGCAACCCTCTGGCCTGCGCGGTGGCACGGGCGGCGCTCAAGGCGCTGATCGAGGAGGGAATGATCGAAAATGCCGAACGGCAGGGACAGCGGTTCATCGAGGGCCTGCGTTCGATCCGTTCGAACGCGGTGCGCGACGTGCGCGGGCGCGGCTTGATGCTCGCTGTCGAGCTGCATCCCGAGGCCGGCGGCGCCCGTGCCTATTGCGAAGCGCTGAGGGAGCAGGGGATCCTTGCGAAGGATACCCACGACCACACGATCCGCATCGCCCCGCCGCTGGTCATCAAGGCGGATGAGGTCGATTGGGCGCTCGAGCGCTTCGACAAGGTGCTGACCCGCACGGCTCACTGACCGGCGGCACGGCCGCCACGGCAATCGCAATGGGGGGGTCGGCTCCCCCATTGCGGTTGACCGGCCCGGTGCCCGGAAATCAGGACGCCGTACGGCGGTCGAGTTCGTGGCGGGAGGTGTTGTCGTTGTCGGGAACGACGGTCCAGGAGCGGTAGACAGGATGTGCATCGCGCATCCGGTCGTAGAGCACCACCATGCCGGCCAGAAACGCCATCTTAGCCGCGTAGGTGACCACCGTGCCGACGATGACCAGCGAGAGGTTCAGTGTCAGCGCCCCCCACATGCCCAGCGCAAAGCCCACGGAAGTGGCAAGAGACAGTGCGATGGCCCGGCGGTTGTCTTCCGAGGGGATCGGTACGATGGCGCGGTTGAGCCAGACACGCTCGCCGAAGGTGGCGCGCGCATGCCAGGTGTCCAGGCGTCGGGGCGGAGGGAAGATGCGGGGATTGAGCCAGAGCCAGAGGCACACAGTGGCAATGGAGAGGCCGGCCAGCGGCCAGCCGAACCAGCCGTGCGACCACACTGCCAGATAGAGAAAGGGCAGCGTTGCGAAGCGTGTCCACACGCTCCAGCCGCTCGCGTGGCGGTGCCATACATCCGCATCCATGCCGAGCATGCGCAAGCGGCCGGCATTCATCGGCCGGTAGACCGAATAGCGCGCAGGTCTCGGCCGAGACGTGACCTTTTGCTGTTGCATCTCTCGCATCTCTTGCGAAGTCCGGGGCGACGCTCCCTCTTGCAGGGGGCTGGCACGATCCGGCAGGCGTTTCCTCAAGCCAGACAGTTTAGCCTAGCCGCCGGTTCCTCGCCACCCGAGATGCCTGACATGGTTTGCAGGCGGTATGCGATCAGGAGGTCGCCTTGACGTAGCTGCCCGGCGCGTCCTCGACGATCTTCATCCGGTTGGCACCGGGCTTGCGCGGCTTTGCCGTGGTGCCCTCGTGCTTGCGGATCCAGCTGTCCCAGTGCGGCCACCAGGACCCGGGATGCTCTTTCGCCTTGGCAAGCCACGCTTCGTACTCGCCCTTGGGGCGCGGGCCGGTCCAGTACTGGTATTTGTTCCGAGCCGGGGGATTGACGACGCCGGCGATATGGCCGGACCCCGACAGAACGTAGTCGACGGGTCCGCCGAAGAACTGCGAGCCGAGGAACACCGACTGGGGCGGGGCGATGTGATCCTCGCGGGTCGCAAGGTTGTAGATCGGGATCGTCACCTTACCGAGATCGAGCTTCTCGCCGCCGATTTCCATCGAGCCCTTGCTGAGCCGGTTCTCCAGGTAGCAATTTCGCAGATAGAACGAGTGGTTTGCCGCGGGCATGCGGGTGGAGTCGGAATTCCAGTAGAGGAGGTCGAAGGGGAAGGGTTCCCGCCCCTTGAGGTAGTTGTTGACCACATAGGGCCAGATGAGATCGTTCGAGCGCAGCAGGTTGAAGGCGGAGGCCATCTTCGAACCGTCGAGATAGCCTTTCTCGCCCATCCGCCGCTCGATGGCCTGGATCTGCTCCTCGTCCACGAAGACCTTCAGGTCGCCCGCATGGGTGAAGTCGACCTGCGTGGTGAAGAAGGTCGCGCTGGCAATGCGCTCGTCGCCCTTGGCCGCCATGTAGGCGAGCGTCACGCCCAGCAGTGTTCCGCCGACGCAATAGCCGATGGCGTTGACCTGCTCCTCCCGTGTCGCCTTCCGGATCACGTCCAGCGATTCCAGAATGCCTTCGCGCATGTAGTGCTCGAAGCCCTTTTGCGCCTGCCGCTCGTCCGGGTTCGCCCAGGAGATGACGAAGACCGTGTGTCCCTGATCCACCGCCCATTTGATGAACGACTTCTCCGGCGTCAGGTCGAGAATATAGTACTTGTTGATCCAGGGCGGGACGATCAGCAGCGGCCGCTTCAGCACGGTTTCCGTCGTCGGCTCGTACTGGATCAGTTGGCGCACGTCGTTCTGGGCGATCACCTTGCCGGGGGTCAGGGCGAGGTTGGTGCCGACGCGGAACTTGGTCGGGTCGGACTGGCGGATCTTCAGGTCGCCCTTGCCGGCCTCGATGTCCTCGGCAAGCAGCTTCATGCCGCGCACCAGGTTCTCGCCGTTGGATTCCAGCGTCTCGCGCAGCAGCTCGGGATTGGTCAGCACGAAGTTGGAGGGCGACAGCGCGTTGGCGATCTGCTTGACGTAGAAATCCGCCTTGTGGCGGGTGTGCTCGTCGAGATCGGCCGCCTCCACCACCATCTGCTCGGCCCATTGCGAGGTGATGAGGTAGAGCTGCTTCACGAAGTCGAAGAACTGGTTCTCGCTCCATTCCGGATCGCCGAAGCGCTTGTCGCGCGGATCGGGGCTGGCGGCGGGAAGCGACTGCTCGCCCATCATGCGCTTCAGCGACGAGTTCCACAGGTCGATATATTTGCCCCAGAGCCGTGTCTGCGCTTCGAGCGCGCGCTGCGGGTCGGACATCCAGTACTCGCCGACCTGGGCCAGCGTCTTCAAGATCACCGTAAGCTCGTCGCTCGTCTCCGGCTTGATCTCGCCTTTCTCGCGCGGCTCCACATAAGCCGCCATGGCGCGCCCGGCATTTTCGATGATGCGGCCGAAATTCTGAGCAAACGCCTCTGGATTCTTGACGATATACTGCAACAGCGGACTGGTTTTTTCGTCAGTCATCCCTGGCGTATCCTCCACTCTCGTACCCGGTTGCCGTCAGCGACCGCACCCTCGCGCGGATCGTTTGCGGCGACCATTTCAGACCCCCGTTTGCACACCTTGTCCGCTTGACGCCATAATAGGGCTTGATGACGACCAACTGACAAGTTGGACAAAGCGCTTACAATGTCGTACGTCCCCATCAGCTTGCAAGCGGTGACGTTCGGGAAATTCGTGCAGGACCACGGTTACATGCGTGCAACGGTCTTCACCACCTTTTTGGTCTCGACGCTGGTCGCCGGGTGCGCCTATGCGCCCTCCGGCACGCTGATCGACGCGCTGGAGCCGGAAGGTTCTCCGCGCGCGGCAGCGACGTCCCCCGTGAAGTCCCAGACAGGGACGGCTCAGCCGGCAACTCCATCCTCCACGACGGCCGAGGCTGCAGCGCCCCTGACACCGCCCGTCGCTTATGGGCCGACCGGCGTGCCCGCCATGTCGGGACCGGTCGCAGCGCAGGGAATCGCGGCGACACCTTCTGTGCGCGATCCCGACGGGTTGCTCACCGAGGATGCGGCAGCGGCCACGCGCAGCCGTCTTCAGGAGATTGCACGCTCGCGCGGCGGCGCAAGGCCTGCCGTGGCCAGCAGCGTTTCCCAGCTGAAGAAGCTCGGAGAGAGCCATGGCGCCCGTGCCATTTCAGAGATCGAGGCGGACGGCGCGAGCCAGTGATCTCCTTGTGCCGTTTCAGGCGCGGATATTTTGGCCTCAACGCCTTTTTGCCGATGCGCGGCGGCCCGGCCACTGGTATGTAGCCGCCGTTTGGCATCGCGCCTCGGCCGATGCTTGTATGCGCCTGGATACGAGGCGCGCGCAGACCACGCTTTGCGGGTGAGGATTGGACCATGGAAGAGTTCTACCAGACGCGGCGCTTGCCGCCCTATGTCTTCGAACAGGTCAACCGGCTCAAGGCAAAGGCGCGCGCGGCAGGCGCAGACATCATCGATCTCGGCATGGGCAATCCCGATCTGCCGACCCCCAAGCATATCGTCGACAAGCTGACGGAGACCGTCCAGAACCCCAGGACCCATCGCTATTCGGCGTCCAAGGGCATTCCGGGCCTGCGCCGGGCGCAGGCGGCCTATTACGAGCGCCGGTTCGGCGTGAAGCTCAACCCGGAGACGGAGGTCGTTGCGACCCTCGGTTCCAAGGAAGGCTTCGCCAACATGGCGCAGGCCATTTCTGCGCCGGGCGATGTGGTGCTGGTGCCCAACCCCAGCTATCCGATTCACGCCTTCGGCTTCCTGATGGCCGGTGCGGTGCTGCGCTCGATTCCCTCCGAGCCGGGACCGGAGGTGTTTCACGCGCTGGAGCGTGCGCTCATCCATTCGGTGCCGAAGCCGATCGCGATGATCCTGTGCTATCCGGCCAACCCGACCGCCTATGTCGCCGACATCGAGTTCTACCGGGACATCATTGCCTTCGCGAAGAAGCACGACATTTTCGTGCTGTCCGATCTCGCCTATTCCGAGATCTATTTCGGCTCCACGCCGCCGCCCTCCGTGCTGCAGGTACCGGGAGCCATCGATGTCGCGGTCGAGTTCACCTCGCTCTCCAAGACCTTCTCCATGCCCGGCTGGCGCATGGGCTTCGCCGTCGGCAACGAGCGGCTGATCGCGGCGCTGGCGCGCGTGAAGTCCTACCTCGACTACGGTGCCTTCACGCCGATCCAGGTGGCCGCCTCCGCCGCGCTGAACGGCCCGGACGACTGCATCGTCGCGGCGCGTGAGACCTACCGCAAGCGGCGCGACATCCTGGTCGAATCCTTCGGCCGGGCCGGCTGGGACGTGCCGGCACCGGAAGCGTCCATGTTCGCCTGGGCGCCGATCCCGGAGAAGTTCCGCCATCTCGGTTCGCTGGAATTCTCCAAGCTCCTGATCGAGCATGCGGACGTCGCCGTGGCTCCCGGCCTCGGCTTTGGCGAGTATGGCGACACCCATGTGCGCATCGCCCTGGTGGAAAACGAGCAGCGCATCCGTCAGGCAGCGAGAAGCCTGCGCCGCTTCCTTGAAACCGCGGACGAAAAATTGCACAACGTCATCCCCATCGGAGCCTCGGGTTAAGGGCGTGCCGCCTCGCGCGGCGCGTCACTCCTCAAACGGATCGCGATCTTCATGAAATCTGAATTGCGCGTCGGCGTTGCCGGCCTCGGAACGGTTGGTGCCTCCCTCGTTCGCCTGCTTCGCCGCAAGGCGGACAGTTTTGCCGCTCGTTGCGGCCGCCCCGTCACCGTCACCGGCGTTTCGGCGCGCGATCGCTCCCGTGATCGCGGTGTCGATCTTTCAGGGATCACCTGGCATGACCGGGCCGAAGATCTTGCCGTCTCTCCGGATATCGACGTCTTCGTCGAACTGATCGGCGGAGACAACGGCCCGGCGGAGGCGAGCGTGCGTGCAGCCCTTGCCGCCGGCAAGCACGTGGTGACCGCCAACAAGGCGCTGCTCGCCCGCCACGGTGTCGAGCTCGCCCGCCTTGCCGAGGAAAACGGCGTCAGTCTCGCCTTCGAGGCCGCCGCCGCGGGCGGTATCCCCGTCATCAAGGCGGTGCGCGAGTCCCTGGCCGGCAACGATATCTCGCGGATCTACGGCATCCTCAACGGCACCTGCAATTACATCCTGACCCGGATGGAGCAGGAGGGACTGGACTTTTCCGAGTGCCTCGCCGACGCCCAGCGACTGGGCTATGCAGAGGCCGACCCGACCTTCGATATCGAAGGCTTCGACACCGCCCACAAGCTGGCGCTGCTGACGTCGCTCGCCTTCGGCAACGAGATCGACGCCGACGCGATCTACATCGAGGGCATCTCCTCGATCACCCGCGCCGATATCGAGGCGGCGACCGAGCTCGGCTACCGCATCAAGCTGCTGGGTGTTGCCCAGAAGACCGACAGCGGTATCGAGCAGCGCGTGCACCCGACCATGGTGCCTCGCGCCTCGGCTATCGCCCGGATCGACGGTGTGCTGAACGCGGTCGCCATCGATGGTGACGCGGTCGGCGAGGTCGTACTTGTCGGCCCCGGTGCCGGTGGCAACGCCACTGCCTCGGCCGTTCTGGGAGACCTCGCCGATATTGCGCGTGGCCTTGCCATTCCAGCCCTCGGCCGTCCGGTCGACAAGCTCACCCCCTATAAGGCCGCGCGCATGCGCATGCATGAGGGCGGCTACTATATCCGCCTCGCGGTCTACGACCGTCCCGGCGCCTTTGCAGAGATCGCACGGATCATGGCCGGCGAGGGCATCTCGCTGGAATCCATCGTCCAGCGCGACCGGACCCGCCGCGTCGGCGACCAGGCCCCGCATGGCGACACGCCGCAACCGGTGATCCTGATCACCTACGAAACCACCGAGGCCGCGGTGAAGCGGGCCCTTGCGACGATTTCCGCACAGAACGTCGTCGCCGGGACCCCGCAGCTCATCCGTATCGAGAAACTCGGCTGACCCGATCCGCCCCTGTCACGCGCCCTTCGAGGAACCCTGATGCCCAGCAACGCAGACCTTCATAGCGAAGCACTCGACCGTATTCTGACCCTGGAGCTCGCCCGCGTCACCGAGCGTGCCGCCGTTGGCGCCGCCCGCCTGCGCGGCCGCGGCGACGAGAAGGCTGCCGATCAGGCCGCAGTCGACGCCATGCGCCGTGAACTGAACCGCCTGCCGATCGACGGCACGGTCACCATCGGCGAAGGCGAGCGCGACGAAGCGCCGATGCTCTATATCGGCGAGAAGGTCGGCACGGGCGAGGGGCCGGAGGTCGATATCGCGCTCGATCCGCTCGAGGGCACCACGATCTGCGCCAAGAACCTGCCGAATTCGCTGGCCGTCATTGCCCTGGCCCCGAAGGGCGGCCTGCTCAATGCGCCGGACAGCTACATGGAAAAGATCGCCATCGGTCCGGGCTATCCGGCCGGTCTGGTCGATCTCGATGCGCCCGTGGCCGACAACATCAACGCGCTGGCCAAGGCCAAGGGCGTTCCGGTTGCCGAGATCACCGCTTGCGTGCTCGACCGTCCGCGCCACGCCCGCCTGATCGAGGACCTGCGCGCCACCGGCGTCGCGGTGCGTCTGATCGGCGACGGCGATGTGGCAGGCATCATTCATACGACCGATCCGGACGAGACCGGCATCGACATCTACATGGGTATCGGCGGTGCGCCGGAAGGCGTGCTGGCCGCGGCGGCGCTGCGCTGCATCGGCGGCCAGATGCAGGGCCGCCTCGTGATCACCCGCGACGAGCAGGTCGAGCGCGCCGGCCGCATGGGCATCGACGACATCCATCGCAAGTACACGATGGAAGAGATGGCGCGGGGCGAGGACGTCCTGTTCGCCGCCACCGGCGTTACCGATGGCAACTTCCTGCAGGGCGTGCGCTTCGGGCGCGGCGAGATCACCACCCACACGGTGGTGATGCGCGCGGCAACCGGCACGGTACGCTATATCAAGGCGCGCCACACCCAGCTCGACAAGTTCCACCTCGGCTGAAGGATGGAGGCCGATCGCGCCAGATGACCGGCATCGACCAGACTGCTTCGACGGATGACGGGCGCCGCCGTGTTCTCGGCGTCGTCCGCTCCGCCGGCGAGCGGACCTGGCGGGAGCGGCTGACGCAGCCGCAGGCCGCAACGGCGCTGGCGATGGCACAGCGCCTCGGCGTGCCGGAGGTCGTCGCCCGGGTGATGGCCGCTCGCGATGTCCAGCTGGAAGCGGCCGAGCGGTTTCTCGATCCCGCCATCAAGGACCTGATGCCGGATCCTTCGTCGCTGCGCGACATGGATCCGGCCGTTGCCCGGGTCGCTGATGCCGTGGCCGCTGGCGCACGAATCGCGATCTTCGGCGACTATGACGTGGACGGCGCCACGTCCTCCGCGCTGCTGTCGCGCTATCTCTCTTCCCTCGGCATCGCCAGCCGCATCCACATTCCCGACCGCATCATCGAAGGCTACGGGCCCAACGGGCCGGCCATCCGCATGCTGCGGGAGGAGGGGGCGGGGCTCCTCGTCTGCGTCGATTGCGGAAGCGTCTCCTTCGAGGCCTTCGCCGAGGCCCGCGCCGTCGGCCTTGATGTCGTGGTGCTCGACCATCACCAGGTGGGCGAGGAACTGCCCGCCACCGCTGCCCTGGTCAATCCCAACCGGCAGGACGACCTTTCCGGTCTTGGCCATCTCGCTGCCGTGGGTGTCACCTTTGTCTTCCTCGTCGGGCTGAACCGAGAGCTTCGCCGCCGCGGGCTGTTCCGCGGCAGGCGGGAGCCGGACCTGCTGGCGCTGCTCGATCTTGTTGCCGTCGGCACGGTCTGCGACGTGGTGCCGCTGAAAGGGCTGAACCGGGCTTTCGTGCGGAAGGGCCTGCTCGCCATGCACGGCCGTGCCAATGCCGGCCTTGCCGCGCTCGGCGACGTGTCGCGCGTCCACGGCCGGGCAACGCCCTATCATCTCGGTTTCATGATCGGCCCGCGCATCAATGCAGGCGGACGCATCGGCGATGCCGCGCTCGGCGCGCGGCTTCTCACCACCGACGACATGGACGAGGCGCGCACCATCGCAGAACGGCTCGACGGACTGAATACCGAGCGCCAGGCCATCGAGGCCGAAATGCTGCTGGAGGGCGATGCCCAGGCACTGGTCGCCACGCAGCAGGACGACCCGGCTGTGCTCTTCACCGGCTCGCCCGGGTGGCATCCCGGCGTTGTCGGTCTTGTCGCGTCCCGCCTGAAAGAGCGGTACCGCCGTCCGGCCTTCGCCATCGCCTATGACGTCGACGGCAAGGGGACAGGCTCCGGGCGCTCGATCCCCGGTGTCGACCTCGGCGCTGCCGTGCGGCGGGCCGTTGACGAAAAGATCCTGGAGAAGGGCGGCGGACATGCCATGGCCGCAGGCCTTACCGTGCGCCGCGAGCGGCTGGACGATCTTGCCGCCTTCATGCAGGCGACGCTTTCCGATGCCGTTACGGCGGCCCGATCGGCGACCGAGCTGAAGATCGACGGCGCCATGACTGCAGGTGCGGCAAGTGCCGAGCTGCTGCACATGCTGGAGACGGCCGGCCCGTTCGGTGCGGGCCACCCGGAGCCGGTCTTCGCCTTTCCCAGCCACCGCGTGACCTTCGCCGATACGGTCGGCAAGGGGCATGTCCGCCTGACGCTGGCCGATGGCGGCGGAAGCACGCTCAAGGCCATCGCCTTCAAGGCTGCCGACACCCCGCTCGGCCAGGCGATCCTTGGAGCCCGGGGTAGCGCCCTGCATGTTGCCGGGGCGCTGTCCCTCGATACATGGCAAGGGCAGGAGCGCGTGCAACTGAGGGTGATCGATGTTGCCGATCCGCAGCGTTCCCGCCTCTAGGCGCGGATCGGACGCCCCGGAATCTTCTGCCCATCGGCATTTCCTGCCTCGTTAAGGAAGGCGAAACTCCGCCCGCACTACTGTGTTCCCGGATGGAATTGCGGGATGGAATCATGACTCCTCGGGCCCAGTTGCGTCATTTGATGGCCGAAGTCGACACTGCTGCGGACAATGCAGAGCGCGCCTTGCGCCGCCTGCAGGCGCAGGGCGTTTCCGCCGCTGTTCCCGAGCGCGCTCCCGCCGTCACGCCACTGCGGGCCGGGCTGGTGCTCGCCAGCCTGCTGATGGCGGCCAAGGTCATCGTCTCCAACGATTGACGAGTTCGCGGCACCAACCTCGCTTCGCTGCGGCGCTTTTTGGTTGGTCGCGCGATTTGTCGCCTTGATTGTGGCGGTCGATGGGGCCAGCATCCGGCCTCATGAACATCTCTTCCTCTCCCGAAACCTTTCGCTTGGCGCTATGCGCCTTCAACCTCGGCATGGGCGGACGCAGCCGCGAGGCATTCCTCGCCGGCATCTCGCAGCGTCTCGCCCGCGCCCATGCCCAGGGCGCCGAGCTCCTGGTCCTTCCCGAATATCTCAGCGAGGCGTTTCTCGCCTGGAAGCCGAAGGGCCTGAAGCCGACGGCGGAACTTGCCTTCATGGCGGCAGAGGCGGAAGCCTTGCTGCCGGAAATGGCGGCTCTCGTCGCCGAACACGGGGTCTCGCTCGTTGCCGGCTCCGTACCTTGGGCCGACGGCAAGGGCGGCTTCGTCAACCGCGCCGTCGCCATGCTGCCCGATGGACGCAGTATCGCCCATGACAAGCTGGCCCTGACGCCGTTCGAGCTCGACCGCGAGAGCTGGTATCTCACCCCGGGCGACAAGGTGATCCGCTTCGAGTTCGCCGGCCTGTCCATGATGATGCTGATCTGCCTCGATATCGAGATGCCGGCGCTCTCCAGCCTTATCGCTCGCGATGCACCCGACCTGCTGATCGTGCCGTCGATGACCTCGAGCCTTGCCGGCTATCACCGGGTCTTCGGCTGTGCCAAGGCGCGTGCCGTCGAGCTCATGTGCTCGGTCGCCGTCTGCGGCGTCGTGGGGGCGGCGCCCGGCACCACGCAGAACGACAGCAACGTGTCCGGCGCCGCGCTCTACATCCCGTGCGAGCCCGCACTCGGTTATCGCGGCGTAGCGGCCGAGATGCCCCCCGTCGACGGCACGAAGGGCCAGGAGCCGTTCCTGGTGACCGATGTTCCGGTCGCAGCCATTCGCGCGTTGCGCGCCGGCGGTGCCGAGGTATGGCCGGGCGCGTGGTCGGCAGAACATGTCACGTTGTCGAGCGGGTGACACGATGAGCGTTCCCGATGTTTCCGAGACCCTTGGCAGCGACCGCGCCTGTGGTGCGGTGGTCCTTCTCGGTGGCCTCAGCGGCGGGCTGGGCGTTGCACTTTCGGCGATGGCGGCTCATCTGCCGGGAGGCGAGTTGCTGGCTAATGCGGCCAACATGCTGCTGTTCCATGCGCCGGCCTTCCTGGCATTGGCGGCGCTGAGGGGCACCGGCCCGCGCGGTGTCCTGGCGTTTGCGACGCTGGCCCTCGCCATCGGCCTGGCGCTTTTTGCCGGCGACCTTGCTTCGCGGGTCATGCTGGGAGACCGCCTGTTCGCAATGGCGGCGCCCACTGGCGGCAGCCTGATGATCCTCGGCTGGGCCGGCATCCTCGTGGCTGGTGTCGCACGGTTGATGCGCCGGGCTTGAAGCCCGCCTTTGCCGTGGCCGTCGCAGGTGCGACGCAAAGCCTCGACGGAATGTCGTTTTTCGGCAAGACCGGTCGTGGGATCGGTAGCACAACGGGAGAGAAGGCGTTCGAAAGGTCGGCCCCATGTATGGGGCTGCCTCCCGTCCGCGAGAACGCCGTCGGCAAGAGGATCGCATGACACGTTTCTCCTTCTGGGACCTGGCCTTGAAGGCCGTCAACGCCCATCAGGACTGGGGTCACCAGTGGCGCAAACCCGATCCGAAGCCCGAATATGATGTGATCATCATCGGTGCCGGCGGCCACGGTCTTGCCACGGCCTATTATCTCGCGAGCGAACACGGCATCACCAATGTCGCCGTGCTGGAAAAGGGTTGGCTTGGCGGCGGCAATACGGGCCGCAACACCACCATCGTGCGATCCAATTATCTCTGGGAGGAGAGCGAGGCGCTCTACGACCACGCGATGGACCTGTGGCAGGACCTGTCGCAGGAGCTGAACTACAACGTCATGTACTCCGCCCGCGGCGTGATGATGCTCGCCCATACGGTGCACGACATCCAGGTCTTCAAGCGGCACGTTCATGCCAACCGGCTGGCCGGCGTCCAGAACGAGTGGCTGAGCGCGGAGGAGGCCAAGGAGTTCTGCCCTCCGCTTAATATCGGCCGTAACATCCGCTATCCCGTGCTCGGCGCCGCGCTCCAGCGCAAGGGCGGCGTAGCCCGTCATGACGCAGTGGCCTGGGGCTACGCGCGCGGCGCTGACCGGCGCGGCGTCGACATCATCCAGAATTGCGCCGTCACGGGTATTCGCCGCCATGCCGACGGATCTGTGGCCGGGGTCGAGACCTCGCGCGGTTTCATCGGCGCGAAGAAGGTCGGCGTTGTCGCGGCCGGTCACACCTCGGTCGTGATGGACATGGCCGGCGTTCGCATGCCGCTGGAGTCCAACCCGCTTCAGGCGCTGGTGTCCGAGCCCGTGAAGCCGTGTTTCCCCTGCGTGGTGATGTCCAACACGGTGCACGCCTATATCTCGCAGTCGGACAAGGGCGAGCTGGTGATCGGTGCGGGCACCGACCAGTATGTCTCCTACAGCCAGACCGGCGGACTGCAGATCACCACGCACACGGTCGATGCCATCTGCGAGCTGTTCCCGATGTTCCGCCGCATGCGCATGCTGCGCAACTGGGGCGGCATCGTCGACGTGACGCCGGACCGCTCGCCCATCATCGGCAAGACCCCGGTGCCGGGCCTTTACGTCAATTGCGGCTGGGGCACGGGCGGGTTCAAGGCAACGCCCGGCTCGGGCCATGTCTTCGCCCACACCATCGCGCGGGACGAACCGCATCCGATCAACGCGCCGTTCACGCTGGACCGGTTCCGCACCGGCCGGCTCATCGACGAGGCGGCAGCCGCCGCCGTCGCGCATTGAGGCCCGACATGACGCATCAGCCTGTGAACCTTGCCGGCAAGCTCGCTCTGTTCTCCGACCACTGGTCGCCGAAGATTGTCGGCTCGTTCAACGGTCACGATCTTATGGTGGTGAAGGTCAAGGGAGAGTTCACCTGGCATTCGCACCCCGACACGGACGACTTCTTTCAAGTCCTGTCCGGTAGGTTGACCATCCGCATGCGTGATGGCGACGTTACGCTCGGGCCCGGCGAACTGTTTGTCGTTCCCAAAGGCGTGGAGCATTGCCCGGTTGCCGAGGTCGAAACCCACCTGTTGCTGATCGAGCCTTCCGGGACGCCGAACACCGGCGACCCGGATACCGCCGCACGCAAGATCGAGATCTAGGGGCAAGCCGATGCTGTTGATCCACTGCCCCTGCTGCGGCGTCGACCGCCCGGAGATCGAATTCCGCTATGGCGGCGAGGCGCATATCGCCCGTCCCGCGCAGCCGGCGGATCTCGACGATCATCAATGGGCCGAGTTTCTCTACATGCGAACCAACCCCAAGGGCGTGATGGCCGAGCGCTGGCGCCACGTCCATGGCTGCGGCCGCTTCTTCAATGCGCTGCGCGACACGGTCAGCGACCGCTTCATCGCCGTCTACAAGACCGGCGAGCCGCGCCCGGATAGTGCCGCCGCCAGCGGGGAGGGCGCCCGATGACCGCCTCCTTCCGCACTTCGAAGGGCGGGCGCATCGACCGCGCGAAATCCGTCACATTCACCTTCGACGGCAAGACGCTCACCGGCCGGGCCGGCGACACGCTGGCCTCGGCGCTGCTCGCCAACGGCATTCATCTCGTCGGCCGCTCGTTCAAGTACCACCGCCCGCGCGGCATCGTGACCGCCGGCTCAGAGGAGCCGAATGCGTTGGTCGGGGTGGCGAAGTCCGCGGCGGCCGCCGCCGGCCAGAGCGTGCCGAACCTGCGGGCCACCCAGGTCGAGATTCACGACGGGATGGTCGTCGTCAGCCAGAACCGCTGGCCTTCGCTCGACTTCGACATCGGCGCGGTCAACGACCGCCTGTCCCCGTTCTTCGTTGCCGGCTTCTATTACAAGACCTTCATGTGGCCGAAGAGCTTCTGGAACCGGGTCTACGAGCCGTTCATCCGCGCCGCCGCCGGTCTCGGAAAGGCGCCGACCGCGCCGGATCCGGACCGCTATGCCAATCGCTATACCCACTGCGACGTGCTCGTGGCTGGCAGTGGCCCGGCGGGTCTTGCTGCCGCGCTTGCGGCGTCGCGCGCTGGCGCCCGGGTGATCCTTGCCGACGAGCAGGGGGAGCCCGGCGGCTCGCTGCTGCACGAGGCAGGTGCCGAGATCGACGGCCGTCCCGCGACCGCGTGGGTCGCCGCGGCGATTGCCGAGCTTGCCGGCAACGACCGTGTCACGCTCCTGCCGCGCACCACCGTCTTCGGCTACTTCAACCAGAACTTCGTCGCGCTTGCCGAGCGGGTCACCGACCACCTCGCCGATCCGGACCCGTCGCTGCCGCGCGAGCGTCTGTGGCAAGTTCGCGCGCGCCAGGTGGTGCTTGCCACCGGCGCCATCGAGCGTCCGCTGGTCTTCCCCGAGAACGACCGTCCGGGCGTGATGATGGCCGAGGCAGGACGCATCTACGCCAACCGCTTCGGTGTCCTGCCGGGCCGGGCGATTGCGGTCGCCACGGCCTGCGACAGCGCCTGGCATGCGGCCTTCGACATCAAGGCGCTCGGCGGCAACGTGGTCGCCATCCTCGACATGCGCAGCGAGGTTGACCCGGCGCTGAAGGAGCGCGCCCGCGCGCTTTCGATCCGGGTGGAAACCGGCTGCACAGTCACCGGCGTCAAGGGGTCGAAGCGCGTCCAGGGCGTCATGATTGGCCGGCTGGCAGGCGACAAGGTTTCGCCGGCTGGCAGTCTCGCCTGCGATTGCCTGCTGATGTCGGGCGGCTGGACGCCCAATGTCAGCCTGCATTCGCAGGCGCGCGGCAAGCTCGACTGGAACCCGGACAAGGGCGCTTTCCTGCCCGGCGACCCGGTACAGGCGCAGCGCTCGGCCGGCAGCTGCCGCGGCATCGACGGACTGGCGCAGGTGCTGGCCGACGGTGCCCGTGCCGGCGCGGAAGCGGCGGAAGCCGCAACCGGGACTCCGGCCGATATTCCGGCCTTTTCCGCAAGCGGCGGCGAGGTCTCATCCGGCTGGTGGCTGGGGGCCGTGCCGCATGACCGCGATGCATCCCGCGTGCGCGCCTTTGTCGACTTCCAGAACGATGTCACGGCAAAGGATGTGAAGCTTGCCGTGCGCGAGGGCATGCATTCCATCGAGCATATCAAGCGCTACACCACGACCGGCATGGCGACCGATCAGGGGCGCCTCTCCAACATGAATGCGCTCTCCATCGCCTCCACGGCACTCGCCAACGAGGTTCCGCAGGTCGGTCTCACCACCTTCCGCCAGCCCTATACGCCGGTGACCTTCGGCACGCTGGCGACGACCTCGCGCGGCGATCTGTTCGATCCCGTCCGCCGAACGCCGATCCACGACTGGGCGGCGGCGCAAGGCGCGGCGTTCGAGGATGTGAGCCTGTGGAAGCGCGCCTGGTACTTCCCGAAAGGCGGCGAAGACATGCACGCGGCGGTGCTGCGCGAATGCCGGACCGTGCGCGAGAGCGTCGGCATCTTCGATGCCTCGACCCTCGGCAAGATCGAGGTGGTCGGACCGGATGCGGCAGAGTTCCTCGAGCGGATCTACACCAACCCCTGGAAGAAGCTCGGCATCGGGCGGCTGCGTTACGGGCTGATGCTCAACGAGGCCGGGTTCATCATGGATGACGGCGTCGTCGGCCGTATAGCCGAGGACCGCTTCCACGTCACCACCACGACCGGCGGCGCCCCGCGCGTCCTCGCCCATATGGAGGACTATCTCCAGACCGAATGGCCGGACCTCAAGGTCTGGCTGACCTCCACCACCGAACAATGGGCGGTGATCGCCGTGCAGGGACCGAAGGCACGCGAGGCGATTGCTCCTCTTGTCGATGACATCGATCTTGCGACCGAGGTCATGCCGCACATGTCGGTGCGCGAGGGGCATGTCATGGGCGGCATCCCCTGCCGGCTGTTCCGCATGAGCTTCACCGGCGAGTCGGGCTACGAGATCAACGTCCCGCCATCGCGGGCGCGTCAGGTCTGGGACGCAGTCTTCGCCAATGTCGAGCGGCTCGGCGGCTGCGCCTACGGCACGGAGACGATGCATGTCCTGCGCGCCGAAAAGGGCTACATCATCGTCGGTCAGGAAACCGACGGTACAGTGACGCCGGACGATGTCGGCATGTCCTGGGCCATCGGCAAGAACAAGCCGGACTTCGTCGGCAAGCGTTCGCTCGCCCGCCCGGATCTTGTGGCGCCGGGGCGCAAGCAGCTCGTCGGCCTGCTGACGAAAGACGGCAAGGCGCTGGTGGAGGAGGGGGCACAGGTCACCGCCGAGGCTGACCCTGCACCGCGCACGCCCGCACTCGGCCACGTCACCTCGTCTTACATGTCCGCCGCTGCCGGCCGGCCGATTGCGCTGGCGATGATCGCCAACGGCCGTGCCCGCCTCGGCGAGATCCTCCACGTCCCGATGCCGAATGGCGCGATTGCCGTCGAGGTCGTCGCGCCGCTCTTCGTCGATCCGGAAGGAAGCCGGCTCAATGCCTGACGCCCTGTTTCACACGCCCGCCGAGACGCTGGCACTGCCGCGGCTCGCCGGCACCGGAACCACGCTCCACCGCGCTGCGCCGCTGGTGCGCTTCGTGTTTCGGGGCGATGCCGCCGCCGCGGAGAAAGCGGGAGCCGCGTTCGGTGTGCCCCTGCCGCAATCGCCGCTCGCCGCCGAGACGTCCGGCGAACGCGCCGCACTCTGGCAGGGGCCGGACGAGTGGCTTCTGCTTGCCCGGCCGGCCGGCGATGGGCCGCAGGCGGTCGATGCACTCGCTCGCAGCCTCGCCGGCGAGATCGCCGCGGCACTCGGCGATACACCGCATTCGCTGGTCGACGTGTCGGAGCGCAATGTCGCGCTGCTGATTGAAGGGCCGGGCGCTTCCGACCTCCTCAACACGCATGTCTTTCTGGATCTCGACCCCGCCGCTTTCCCGGTCGGCATGGTGACGCGCACGCTCTTCACCAAGGCGGAGATCGTGCTCTGGCGCACGGGTGGCGACGCCTTCGCGCTGGAATGCTGGTCGAGCTTCGCGCCCTATGTCGAGGCGCACCTCGCCGAGGCGTGATCCGGGTAACGCGTCCGCTCATCAAAAAAGAGCAGGGAAAACGGCGGCGACGCGGCCGCCGCCGTTGTTTGTTTCTGGAGCGGCTCTTGCGCGGCGGCAGCGGTCGTGGTGAATGTGCAGGTCGTCGCCCCTGACCGATGGGAGGGGCCGGCAAGCCGTCTGGAGCTGGTTGCTGAAGGGACGGTTTCCGGGAAACGGCGCGCTATGGCGACGGGTGAACACCGTTCAGGACAAGTGATCCGCCATGGTGTTGGTAGGCTGTTCGGCCTGCCCAGGAATCCTGCTGGTTCCGACCCTTCGGCCATTCCAGTGCTATTGTCGTCAGCTCGGCTCGCCAGCGAGCGATGATCCCCGCAAACTATCGCTGCCCAATGTGCACACGCTATGATATTCGGCAGCTCGCAAAGATGGTGACCATGACGCCGAATATCGATCCCGACTCCGCATCCCCGATCTCCGGGATACATCCGGCCCTTGCA
Organism: Stappia indica; assembly: GCF_009789575.1. Classification (NCBI taxonomy): domain Bacteria; kingdom Pseudomonadati; phylum Pseudomonadota; class Alphaproteobacteria; order Hyphomicrobiales; family Stappiaceae; genus Stappia; species Stappia indica. The sequence goes on from NZ_CP046908.1 coordinate 150,434, forward strand.
TCCGCCCTGGACGCCAAGGGATACAACCAGCTGACGCCGGTCCAGCTGGAGATGACGAACGAGAAGTACGGCCAAGCGGACCTGCTCGTCTCGGCACAGACCGGGTCGGGAAAGACGATCGCCTTCGGTATTGCCATCGCGTCGACCTTGCTCGGCAGCGCAACACGCTTTGACGTCGCTGCCGCGCCGCTGGGGCTGATCATCGCTCCGACGCGCGAGCTTGCCATTCAGGTTCAGCGGGAACTCGCCTGGCTCTATGCGGAGACGCAGATCAGAATCGCGACCTGCGTGGGCGGCATGGACATCCGCAACGAGCGCCGCGCGCTCGAACGCGGCGCCCATCTCGTCGTCGGCACGCCCGGGCGCCTGCGCGATCACATCACGCGCGGGGCGCTGGATCTTGGCGGCATTCGCGCGGTGGTGCTCGATGAAGCCGACGAGATGCTGGATCTCGGTTTTCGAGACGACCTGGAATTCATCCTCGGCGCGTCACCCAAGGAGCGCCGGACACTGCTGTTCTCGGCGACCGTGAGGCGAGGCATTGCCGAGCTGGCCAAGACGGTGCAGACCGACGCGGTGCGTGTCGCGACAATCGCGACCACCGAACAACATGCCGACATCGAATATCAGCTCATGCTGGTGCGGCGCGACGAGCGCGAACACGCCATCATCAACACGTTGCTGGAGTCCGACAGCAAGAGCGCCCTGGTGTTCTGCCACACGCGCGAAGCGGTTCGCCACCTCACGGCGCGCCTCGTCAATCGCGGCTTCTCAGTGGTGTCGCTGTCCGGTGAGATGGCGCAATCGGAGCGGTCGAATGCGCTGCAGGCCATGCGCGACGGACGCGCGCGCGTCTGCGTGGCGACCGATGTGGCGGCACGCGGCATCGACCTTCCGAACCTCGACCTCGTGGTCCATGCCGACTTGCCGAGCAAGCCGGAGACCCTGCTGCATCGTTCCGGACGCACCGGGCGCGCCGGCCGCAAGGGCGTCTGCGTGCTCATCGTTCCGGAAAACAGGCGCGGTGCCGCTCAGCGCGTGCTGGCATTTGCGCAGCTGACAGCGACCATGCGCTCGGCTCCCGGCATTGCGGAGATCGAGGCGCGCTACCGCCGGCAGATCCTCGATGCTGCCGGCTCGGCGGCGCTTCCCGATGACCTGGAGGCAGATTTCGTGGCCGAGTTGCTGGAGCGGGCCGGGCCGCAGCGCATTGCGGCCGCCTTCCTCCGCCAGAATTTGGCCGCGCATCCGGTTCCTGAAGACCTCTTGCCGCTGCCTGTCGAAGCACTGCAGAGCCGTGGCCCCAGCCGTGCCCATCGGTCTGGCGAGGACCGTGCACCGACCCGCGAGCCGCGCGGCCCGAGCATGGAGAACGGCGTCTGGTTCACCATTTCGCTCGGGCGCAGGCACCGCGCCGACCCGAAATTCCTGTTGCCGATGATCTGCAACGCCGGCGGTGTGACAAAACGCGATGTCGGCGCGATCAGGATCGACGAAAGCGAAACCCGTTTCGAGATTTCCGGCGACAAGGCCGGCAGTTATGCTTGGCAGATCATGCAGCCTGGCAGCCTCGAGAAGGGCATCAGGATCGCCCCGGTCGGCGAGGTACGCATGGCACCGAGGCAATTCAAGCCGAAATTCAAGCAGGATGACAAGCCTGCCCGCAAGGGCCGGCCCGCGGCGGCCGAACGCGGCAAGCCGCCCAAGCACAAGGGCCGCAAGCCGAAGCGCCCTGATTGATCGGGGCGCGCCGCAGCGCTCGCTTGTCGAATGGCCGGGCGCTGCCGATCCCTTGAACGCTGATGTCTTCCAAGATCCGCCGGCCTTTCCGGTCGGCAGGATGACGCGCGCGCTTTTCACCAAGGCCGAGTGTCGGCGCCCTGAGTGAAGGGCTGGCTGGCATAGGGGGCATCCGGCACGCGCGTTGTCGCAGGCGGATCCGTGTCTCAGCCATTTCCGGCAACACGTTGATGCGACTTTGCATTGTATTGTTTGTGCGGTGTTTATCTTTCGTTGAGGGACTTCGTGCGTAGGTGCTGCGGTTGAACCGGCAGCCCCGGCGCGGCCCCGTTCGGGGGCATGCATCGGAAGGGCCCGGGGGGAGGCCTGCCGATGCGGCAGGCCAGAAAGAAGGATGCCGGAATGTGCAAGGACCATGACTATGCCGTGTCGCGGCGCGGCCTGCTCGGGCTCGGTGCGGCGGCGGCTACGACCGCCTTTGCAGGCGGGTTCGCGCTGCCGGGCAAGGCAAGCGCCCAGCAGGCGGCCAGCGCACCCAACGACATTTCTCCCGACGAGGCGCTGGCGCGGCTTGTCGAAGGCAACGCGCGTTATGTCGCCGATTCCGGCTGCAACGGGGACTTCTCCGTCGGACGTGCCGCCCGGGCCGGGGTGCAGTATCCCTTTGCCGGAATCCTGTCCTGCGCCGATTCGCGCGTCGCACCGGAATTGCTTTTCGACCACGGGCCGGGCGAACTTTTCGTCATGCGCGTCGCGGGCAATTTCGTCGATGTCAGCGGTCTTGCCAGCATCGAGTATGGCGTTGCCGTTCTGGGCATCCCGCTTCTCGTCGTGATGGGGCACACCAATTGCGGTGCCGTCTCCGCCACCATCAATGTGGTGGAGGAGGGAACGGTGCTGCCGGGGCACCTGCCGGATCTCGTCGGCATGCTGAAGCCGGGCGTTGAGGCAGCGCTGGCCGAAAAGCCGGCCGATCCGCTCGCCGCCGCGACCCGTGCCAACGTCGTCCACAATGTCGAGAAGTTGAAGGCGGCCGGACCGATCGTTGCCGAGGCGGTTGCTGCGGGCAAGGTGCGTGTCGTCGGGGCGATCTATGACATTGCCACCGGCAAGGTCGAGTTCATCTGACCTTTGCATTGGCGGCGCGAGGAACCTCGCGCCGCCATCGCCTGTCCCGGCCGGCAGCAGCGCTTACGCGAAGCCGCGCTTCTTCAGCAGCGGACCGGCATCGGGTAGTGCGCCTCGGAAGGCGACATAGGCATCCTTCGGATCCTGCCTGCCGCCGGCGGAATAGATCGCCTCGCGCAGGCGCCGGGCGAGCTCGGCGTTGAAGATATCGCCGGTTTCCTCGAACGCGGTAAAGGCGTCCGCGTCCATCACTTCCGACCACATGTAGCTGTAGTAGCCGGCCGAATAGCCGTCGCCCGAGAACACATGGGCGAAATGGGTCGGCCGGTGGCGCATGGTGATTTCCGCCGGCATGCCGATGCGGGTCAAGGTCTCGTGCTCCAGTGCCGCGATGTCCGCCTCGCCATCCGCCCGGCGGGTGTGCACGTCGAGGTCGAAGAGCGCGGAGGAGAGATACTCGACCGTTGAAAAGCCCTGGTTGAAGTTGCGTGCTGCCAGCACGCGCTCCATCAGCTCGGCCGGCATCGGCTCGCCCGTCTCCACATGCACGGCAAAGCGCGACAGCACCTCGGGTTCGGACAGCCAGTGCTCGTAAAGCTGCGAGGGCAGTTCCACGAAGTCCCGCGCCACCGAGGTTCCGGAGATCATCGGATAGGTCACATCCGACAGCAGCCCGTGCAAGGCATGGCCGAACTCGTGGAACAGCGTGCGCGCGTCGTCGAAGGTCAGCAGCGTCGGCTGGCCCTTCGGCGCCTTGGCGAAGTTCATCACGTTGACGATGATCGGGCGGATGTTGCCGGCGAGCTTCTCCTGGCGGCGATACGCGCTCATCCAGGCACCGCTGCGCTTGGTCGAGCGGTTGAAATAGTCGCCGAGGAACAGGCCGACATGACCGCCATCCGCGTCCAGCACCTCGAAGGCGCGCACGTCCGGATGGTAGAGTTTCAGCCCCTCCACCTCACGGAAAGTGAGGCCGAACAGCCGCCCGGCAGTGTGGAACGCCGCCTCGATCATCTTCTCCAGCTGGAAGTATGGCTTGAGCTCGGCCTCGTCGAGCGCATGGTCGCGCTGGCGCAGCTTTTCCGCATAGAAGCGCCAGTCCCAGGGCGAGATGGCGATATTGTCGCCACTCTCGGCCGCAAGCTTTTGCAGTGCTTCCGCTTCGGTGCGTGCCTGTGCCACGGCCGGGGTCCACACGGTCTCCAGCAGCTCACGCACCGCATCCGGGGTGCCGGCCATCGTGTCGTCCAGCTTGTAGGCGGCAAAACTGTCGAAGCCCAGCAGGCGGGCCCGTTCGTCCCGCAGCTTCAGGATCTCGGCGATGATCACGCGGTTGTCCGTGTCGCCGCCCGTCTCGCCGCGCGAGATCCAGGCCTTGAACGCCGTCTCGCGCAAATCGCGACGGGTCGAGAACTGCAGGAAGGGCTCGATCAGCGAGCGCGACAGGGTGATGACATGCTTGCCCGGATGACCGCGCTCGCTGGCGGCCTCCGCCGCCGCCTGGCGCAGGAACCCCGGCAGGCCGGCAAGATCCTCCTCGCTTTCCAGCAGCAGCTGATAACCGGCCTCGTCCGCCAGCACATTCTGGGAAAACTGCGTGCCCAGTACGGCGAGGCGCTGGGTGATTTCCGCCATGCGAGTACGGCCGTCTTCATCGAGGTCAGCGCCGGCCCGGGTGAACATGCGGTGGTAGCGTTCCAGGACGCGGGCTTGCTCCTCGTCAAGGCCGAGGCTGTCGCGCGTCTCCCAAAGGGCGGCGACACGCGCGAACAGGGCCTGGTTGAGCAGCGTCTCGCTGGAATGACGCGCAAGCTTCGGCGCGATATCGCGCTCGATCCGCTGCAACTCCTCGGACGTATGGCTGCCCGCAAGGTTGAAGAACACGGAAGCAACCCGTGTCAGCTCGCGGCCCGAGAGCTCCATCGCCTCGATCGTATTGGCAAAGCTCGGCGCCTGCGGATCCGCCGCGATGCCATCCACTGCCTGCCGCGCCAGCTTCAGCGCCGCGTCGAAGGCCGTTTCGTAATGCCACGGCTCGATCTCGCCGAACGGCGGCAACCCGAACGGGGCGGTCCACTCGGCGAGCAGCGGGTTGCGGTCGGCGACGGGGGCGTCGGTCATGAACTGATCCTTGAAAACATGGTCCGAGGAGAGGGCAGCGCCGGTAGGATCCGGCAGCTTCACCTTGCAATATGGGTTCGCTCCGGTCGCCTGTCAGCCCCCGCCGTGGCGTGTGTGAGCTACAATCCCGCCCATGTCAGCGCCAGCGAGACCGTGATCACGCCGGCGGTGGTCGACAGCAGGATGGCGGCCGAAAGCTGCTGGAGGAAGATGCCGTAGCGCTCGGCAACGACGAAGACATTGCCGGCGATGGGGAGCGAGGCGACAACGACCAGCACGGCGGTATTCGCCGCGTCGAGGCCAAGCAACAGTGCTGCGGTGAAAACGGCGAGCGGATGCACGAACAGCTTCATCACGATCATCAGCGAAATCGCGCCCACCTCGCCTTCGACCCGCCGGGAGGCAAGCTGCACGCCGAGAGAGAACAGCGCTGTCGCGCCGGCTGCGTCACCGAGGAAGTTGAGGAGATTGTCGCCGGCCGGCGGCAGTTTTCCGCCGGCAAGTGACAGGATCGTGCCGCCGACGATCGCCAGCACGAACGGGTTGAAGATGACGCCTTTCGCCACGGTGGCGACCAGCCGGACGCTGGCGCCCTTGCCCGAGGCCCATTCCAGAAGACCGATGCAGAGCGGGATGAAGATCGTCAGGTCCAGGACCAGCACCACCGCCATCGGCGCGGCTGCCCGGTCGCCGAACGCCGCAAGCATCAACGGCAGTCCGAGAAAGCCGATATTGCCGATGGTCGCAGCCTGGCCGCTGACAGCCATTTGGGCCAGGCCGCCGCCGCACAGGAGACGCATCGCCAACATGGCCAGGGCAAAGGTGACACCGCCCGCCAGAACCCAGACCGGCACCATCGGCCCGGTCAGGGCGGCGATGATGTCCTGCCCGGCGAGCGCGCGGATGACCAGCGCCGGCATGGCGAAGTTGAAGACGAAGACATTCAGGCTGCGCACCGCTCCGTCCGGCATCCAGCCGCGCTTTGCTGCGAAAAATCCGAATGCGATGACGGCGAAAAAGGGTCCCGTGATCGAGAGCGTCAACAGCATGGCATTGCAATCCTTGGTTGAAATGACAGTGGAGGCTCCGGCACGCCTGGCTTGAATGCGAGGGATTGGACTCAGGATTCGTTAAGAGGGGACGCGGATACTGTGCAGATCATGTCGGCCCTGTCCATCTCCCTTTCCGGCCTCCAGGCCGCAGGTCAGCGTTTCGAGGCTTCCGCGCGCCGCATCGTTGCGGCTGGCGCCGAGGCAGGCAACGCCCTGGTTGCTGCGAACAGTAGCGGGGCAGGGGATGCCGGGCCGCAGGGACCTCCTCCTGCAACGGGCGCACCGGGGATCGGCTTTTCGCCCGATATGGCGGGCGCGATGGTCGACATGATGCAGGCGGAAAATGCCTTCAAGGCGAACGCAAAGGTCGCAGGCCGCATCAGCGACATGCAGAAGGCCTATCTCGACATGATGGCCGAGCGACCCGACCGCTGAGCCGCCCTACGGCACCAGCCAACGGCCTTTCCATTCAGGTGCTTCACCCAGTTCATTGAACGAAAAGGCTGCCCGCCTATGGCCCTCATGAGCAAGGTGCAGCCACTCGATGCGATGGATGCGGGCGAGCAGGACGCAGAACTGGCTGCGCCCCTCGTCGGCGGCGTCATGATCGAACGCGACCTCATCCGGGTGCTCCACCTCGGCTCCCGGCGCTGCCGTGACCCGGTAACAGATCCTGCTCAAGGACCGCGAGGCAGTCCAGGCCGCCTCGACCTCGTCGCCGTCGGTCTCAATGGACAGGCTGGCGGCAAGGCGCAGCTGGATGCCGGAAGGCTTGTCGTAGATATGGATGGCGCCGGAGGGCACCCGCGCCACTTGCGCGATCTTGGCGCTGCGGCGGTCGGTGTGAAAGCGCAGCAACCGGCGTTCCGGCTCAGCGGCGCGCAGCACAATGGTGCGCAACTCGGGCAAGCCCTGCTCGTCGAGCGTTGCAACGGTCGGCACATGGAAGGCCGAGTGGCGCGATGTGGCCCCCTCCTGCAGAAGCCGCCAGCATTCGGCCAGCGTCAGATCGAGATCGTCGCGAAAGGCGGGAAGCGGCTCGCCGGTCATCTCGCCCAGCCTCAGACCTTGTAGAAGTCGCGATACCACTCGACGAAGGCACGCACGCCGTCTTCCACCGAGGTGCGGGGGCGGAAGCCCGTCGCCTGCGTCAGGTCGTCGACATCCGCCCAGGTGGCCAGAACGTCGCCCGGCTGCAACGGCATGTAGTTGCGGGTCGCCTTGACGCCGCAGGCCGCCTCGATGGCATCGACGTAGCGCAGCAGCTTCACCGGCTCGGAATTGCCGATATTGTGGATGCGATAGGGAGCGGAGCTGGTCGCCGGGTCGGCGGCCGCCGCATCCCAATCCTCGTTGACCGCCGGTGGCCGGTCGGCGATGCGCACGATGCCCTCGACGATGTCGTCGACATAGGTGAAGTCGCGCAGCATCTCGCCATTGTTGTAGATATCGATCGGCTCGCCCGACAGGATCGCGCGGGTGAACTTGTAGAGCGCCATGTCCGGCCGCGCCCAGGGACCGTAGACGGTGAAGAAACGCAGGCCCGTCAGCGGGATGCGGAAGAGGTGGGCATAGCTGTGCGCCATCGCCTCGTTCGCCTTCTTCGTCGCCGCATAAAGCGAGATCGGATGGTTGCCGCCGCGATGGGGCGACAGCGGCATCGTCTCGTCGAGTCCGTAGATGGAGGAGGTGGAGGCGAAGACCACATGGTCGACCGGATGGGCGCGCGCCGCCTCCAGCACGGTCAGGAAGCCGGTGACATTGGCATCCACATAGGCCTGGGGTGCCTCCAGCGAGTAGCGCACGCCCGGCTGGGCCGCCAGATGGACGATGCGCTGCGGCGCGTGCTCGGCCATCAGCGCCATCACTGCATCGCGGTCCTCCAGCGAGATCCTTGCCTCGGTGAAGTTCGGATGCCGGCACAGAATCTCCACCCGCGCTTCCTTCAGCGCCGGATCGTAATAGGGGCTGACGCAGTCGAGGCCGATCACATGCCATCCGTCGGCCAGCAGGCGGCTGGCCAGATGGAAGCCGATGAAACCGGCCGAGCCCGTGACGAGGATCTTGCGCATGGGCGGGATCAGCCGTTCAGCAGCGACTGCAGCAGCGGCCGCAACTCGCGGGCCAGCTCCTCGTCCTCCAGCGCGAAGGCGATGTTGGCGGCAAGGAAGCCGGACTTGGAGCCGCAGTCGTAGGTCTCGCCCTCGAAGCGCAGGCCGGTGAAGGGCTGCATGCCCATCAGCGAGATCATCGCGTCGGTAAGCTGGATCTCGCCGCCGGCGCCCGTCTCCTGGCTGCCCAGTAGCTGGAAGATCTCCGGCTGCAGGATGTAGCGGCCGTTGATGAAGAGGTTCGTCGGTGCGGTGCCCGGCGCGGGCTTTTCGACCATGCCGGTGATGGAGAAGGTGCGCGCGCTTGCATCGCCGTCGACCTCGACGATCCCGTAATTCTGGGTCTGGTCCTCCGGCACGGCCTCGACCGAGATGACGTTGCCGCCGCTCTCGTTATAGACCTCGACCATCTGCGACAGGCAGCCCGGCTCGGACTTCATCAGCATGTCGGGCAGCAGGATCGCGAAAGGCTCGTTGCCGATGATGTCGCGGGCGCACCAGATGGCGTGGCCGAGGCCCAACGGCTCCTGCTGGCGGGTGAAGCTGGTGGTGCCGGGGGCCGGGCGGATCGCCTCGAGCAGCTTCAGCGCCGACGCCTTGGAGCGAGACCGCAGCGTGTCCTCCAGCTCGTAGGCGATGTCGAAGTGATCCTCGATCACGTGCTTGTTGCGCCCGGTGACGAAGACGATGTGCTCGATGCCGGCGTTGCGCGCCTCGTCGACCACATACTGGATGATCGGCCGGTCGACGATGGTCAGCATCTCCTTGGGGAGGGCCTTCGTCGCGGGCAGGAAACGGGTGCCGAGGCCTGCCACCGGAAGGACTGCCTTGCGGATCTTCTTGTTCTGCATGAAGCGCGTTTTCCGTGTCTGGTGGAATCGGGAGGCGGCACGGGCCGCAACGTAACCTGAAAGGATGACGGAACCAAGTTGGCGAAAAGAATGGCGGCACAACGGCTTCGCGTCATACCCGCCGAACGATGACACGAGGATTGCGGCAAGGATCGGGCAGCCGTGATGGCATCTCCGGCGCGCGAGGTGCTTGCACCCGCTCGCCATGCGGACTACTGACGGGCGGAACGCGCCAGCGGGCGGGGCAGCCCACGCATTCGGGCAGGCCCAGCAGGAGAGACGAGCTGCCATGAACCAGACATGCAATCGAACCGTGACCGTCGGGAATGTCGCCTTCTCGCAGGATGCGCCGCTGTCGCTGATCGCCGGACCCTGCCAGATGGAAAGCCGGGCGCATGTGCTGGAATGCGCCGCCGCGGTGAAGGAAATCGCCGACGACCTCGGCATTTCCGTCGTCTTCAAGGCCTCGTTCGACAAGGCCAACCGCACCTCCATCGCCGCCTCGCGCGGCGTCGGCCTCAATGAAGCTTTGCCAGTCTTCGCCGAGATCCGCGAGACTTACGGCATGCCGGTGCTGACCGACATTCACTCCGCCGACCAGTGCGCCCCGGTGGCCGAGGTCGTCGACGTGCTGCAGATCCCGGCCTTCCTCTGCCGCCAGACCGACCTGCTGGTCGCCGCCGCGAAGACCGGCGCGATCATCAACGTCAAGAAGGGCCAGTTCCTCGCCCCCTGGGACATGAAGAACGTGCTCGCCAAGATCGTCGAGACCGGCAATCCCAACGTGCTCCTGACCGAGCGCGGCGCCTCCTTCGGCTACAACACCCTTGTGTCCGACATGCGCGCGCTGCCGATCATGGCGCAGACCGGCGCGCCGGTCGTCTTCGACGCGACCCACTCGGTGCAGCAGCCGGGCGGGCAGGGCACTTCCTCGGGCGGCGACCGCACCATGGTGGCGGTGCTGGCGCGCGCGGCCGTGGCCGTCGGCGTTGCCGGCGTCTTCATCGAGACTCACCCGGACCCGGACAACACCATTTCCTCCGACGGGCCGAACATGATCGCGCTCAAGGACCTGAAGGAGCTGCTCGCCGACCTGATGGCCTTCGACCGCATTGCCAAGTCGCGCCCGCGCGGCATCTGACACTGCCTTTTCCTTGTCGCCCGGCTCGGCTAGGAACAGCCGGACGGGGACAAGTCTGACCACCCTTTTGGAAAGTCCCACCCGCAGGGAGACGAGAATGACCGCAATTGTCGACATCACCGCCCGCGAGATCCTCGACAGCCGGGGCAACCCGACCGTCGAGGTCGACGTGTATCTGGAAGACGGCGCCTTCGGGCGGGCCGCCGTGCCCTCCGGCGCCTCGACCGGCGCGCATGAGGCGGTGGAGCTGCGCGACGGCGGCGCCCGCTACCTCGGCAAGGGCGTGCAGAAGGCGGTCGACGCGGTCAACACCGAGATCTTCGACGCCATCGGCGGCCTGGATGCGGAAGACCAGATCAAGATCGACGAGGCGATGATCGCCCTCGACGGCACGCCGAACAAGGCGCGCCTCGGAGCCAACGCCATCCTCGGCGTGTCGCTGGCCGTCGCCCGCGCCGCGGCCCAGTCGGCCGGCCTGCCGCTCTACCGCTATGTGGGCGGGGCCGGCGCGCGCCTGCTGCCCGTGCCGATGATGAACATCATCAACGGCGGCGCCCATGCGGACAACCCGATCGACGTGCAGGAATTCATGATCATGCCGGTCGGCGCCGACACGCTGGCCGATGCCGTGCGCATGGGCGCGGAGGTCTTCCACACCCTGAAGAAGGGCCTGAAGGACGCCGGCCACAACACCAATGTCGGCGACGAGGGTGGCTTTGCCCCGAACCTCGCCTCGACCGAGGACGCACTCGGCTTCATCATGAAGTCCATCGAGAAGGCCGGCTACCGCCCGGGCGAGGACATCTGCCTCGCGCTCGACGCCGCCTCCACGGAGTTCTTCAAGGACGGCAAGTATCACCTCGACGGCGAGGGCAAGGTGCTCGGCCCGGACGAGATGGCCGCCTATCTCGCCGATTTCGTCGGCCGCTACCCGATCATCTCCATCGAGGACGGCATGGCCGAGGACGACTGGGCCGGCTGGAAGGCGCTGACCGATCTGGTCGGCTCCAAGTGCCAGCTCGTCGGCGACGATCTCTTCGTCACCAATTCGGTGCGCCTGCGCGAAGGCATCAAGAAGGGCGTCGCCAACTCGATCCTGGTCAAGGTCAACCAGATCGGCACCCTGACGGAGACGCTGGACGCGGTCGACACCGCGCACAAGGCGGCCTACACCGCCGTCATGTCGCACCGTTCGGGCGAGACCGAGGACAGCACCATCGCCGACCTCGCCGTCGCCACCAATTGCGGGCAGATCAAGACCGGCTCGCTGGCCCGTTCCGACCGGCTCGCCAAGTACAACCAGCTCATCCGCATCGAGGAAGAACTGGGCGAGCAGGCCCGCTACGCCGGCCGCAGCATCCTGAAGGGCTGATCGGGCCCTTACGCCTCAACGCCTGAAACAATGAAACCCGGTGCGCTCCCCGCGCACCGGATTTTGTTTGAGGGTAACTTAAGATAATTGCTAGAACATCAAAATAACCCAGTTTTCTAGCTAGCCGATTGTATCATTCTCTTGGCTATGGCGCGATCTATAACGGCCCTTATTGAACTATCGACGTTCTGAAATTTAATTCTTGACATAAATGTGAGCGGTCCGAGTAAGACAAACAACCTGCCAAATACCTCATCGGCAAAGCTGCTTGATATTATAGTTATATCTGTAAAATCTACAAGTATTTCTTTATCATTTTCTGATCTTATTAGATTTTCTATATGCAGTCTCGCGCCAATTCCCGCTTCGCGAGATCCAAAATATTTGCACTCTCGTGACATGGAAAAGATATAAGCCTCCCTATCCCCTAATTCATGCTGCCTCTCAAGGTAATCAAATCCTGGTTCATGAATTTTCTCTTTGAACATAAGTGCGTTCTCGATCAGCTTTTCATCTCCGCATTCAACGCGGCAAATTACTGCTGTGCCGGGGTACAGTCTTGTTCCGGATACAGTCTTGACACGGCCAGTTCCCTCAGCACTTAATATCGCTTTGCCAGATATTAGTTCAAATTTTCCGTGGGAGAGCGTAGCGACACGAAAAGCGCCATAAAGTCCATTACCTTGATTTGTTGCGGGATTCCTAGTCACGCCCTCCTTAATTGCTCTCTCCAGAGCTTTTCTGTCGTCTTTTTCTCCCAGTGATCTTTTGATGCCAATTCCTGCGTCTGCCACTACAAACTCGATAATCTCACGGTTCTCGGATTTGATGGTACTTGCTTGTATAACTCCTCCAGTAGGGGAGTTGGCGTGATTTAATACATTATCTGTAATCTCGTTTACAGACCATTCCAAGGCAGCTATTTGTCGCCTCTTAAGCGGAACCGTCTTTAATATCATAGACATTATGCGATCAATTGACTCAGTAAGTTCGTCCGAATTTAAAAATCTTGAGGCTGGAAGGTGGTGATCATCTTCAAAGGTAGACGCTTCATTTTCAGTTTCATTTATCAGGTATGCCCAATTTGCGTTGTGAAAAATATTTCTTGCAGCTGCGTTTTCTGGTCTCACGATTGAAAAATCTATTCCATCGCGACGATAATGACGAATTAGCGCTATTGCCGGAATCATAAAAGATTCCCGAACAGGATATGCTTCTGTGAAGTTTAAGGATATATCTTTGTATCCTCGCGCGATTATTGTTTGATGAAGCGCGCTCGAGAAATGGAATACACTTCTGGATGCGAGTGTTCCTTTAAGGTTAATGGTATTATTTTCCCATCTAATTGAAGTTGGAACTTTCATTTTTCCTCACTGAAAATCAGGCTCCTATCCCGCTTTCGTCTCATAGGCATGCTTGATCGCGGCGGCGAGGGTTTCCGGCTTCTCCGCACCCATGACGATGAAGCGCTCGTCGATGATGAAGGCGGGGACGCCGGTGACGCCGATGCGGTGGGCCTGTTCGACGGCGGCGGTGATCTTGTTGCGGTCGGAATCCGTCGGCAGCAGCTCGGCGACGAGATCCGACATCATGCCGACATCTGCGGCGGCCGAGACCAGCGTCTGCGGGTCGCTGAGGTCCGCGCCTTCCAGGAAATAAAGGCGGAACAGGCGCTCGGCCATCTCGCTCTGCAGCCCGTCGGCGCGCGACCACAGCAGCAGGCGGTGGCAGTCCAGCGTGTTGGGCGAGGTGCGGATGCGCTCGAAAGCGAAGGGGATGCCTTCCTGCAGGCCGGCGGCGGCGATCTGTTCGTGCAGCGCATCGATGCGCGCCTGGCTGCCGAACTTCTCCATCAGGTAGTGCTGGCGGTCCTTGCCCTGCGGCGGAATGGTCGCGTCCAGCTGGTAGGGCTGCCAGCGCAGGGCAACCGGAACGTCCGGCAGGCTCGCCAGCGCCTTTTCCAGCCGCCGCTTGCCGATATAGCACCAGGGGCAGACCACGTCGGAAATGACGTCGATGGGCATTGCGGCCTGATCGGGCGAGGCTGCCTGCTGCCTGTTTGCGGTATCCGTCTCGGCTGGCATGGGCAGTCCTTTCAAGGGTTGCGCAAGAAGCGTGAAATGGGCGCGTCAGGCGAAGGCGGTGCTGGTGACGATGGCGCCGATCCGCCGGCGGATGCGCTCCTGCGCCTCCGCATCCCGCAGCACGGCGATATCGCCCAGCCCCTCGACCGTAGCAACAAAATCCTCGTCGCGCGATGCGGCAAGCGTCGCCGAAAGGACGGGGTTGACAGAAGAAACGGCGAAAGGACCGTCGTTGGCGGCAAGGGAGGCGAGCGGCGGCGGCGCGATATGCGCCAGATTGAGGGTCAGCGGCTCCAACCCGCGCAAGGCCAGCGCGCCGCCCAGGGCCGCAAGATAGCGCTCGAACGCCGCCCGCGGCAGCGCCGGCAAACCCTTGCCCGAACGATGACGCGGGCGATAGCCGGCCAGCACCCGATCGGCAAGAGCCCGGCGCGCGCCGGCCCGCAACAGGCACAGGAGATGCCGGGCGAGGATCTGCGGCGCGACCGCGCGGGGCACGCAGTCGCTGGCGCCACTCGTCAGCAGGGCGGCAGCCTCCGCCTCGTCCGCGCACAGCGCCAGCACGGGCAGGGCGATATGGCGCGGATCGGCGCGAAGGCGGCCGAGAAGCTCGGCCGCGCGGGAGGCGGGCAGGTCGGCCACCATCAGCCGGGCAGGGGCGTCCTCCAGTGCGGCGAGCGCGGCCTCCGCCGTGAGGCAGCCTCGCAGGTCGAGCGCCGCAAGGTGGGCGCCGAGCGCCATGCCGATACGGGCACTGTCGCCGGCGACCAGCACCGGAATGCCGCGGGAGAGGTCCTGGGTTGGGGCTGCTGTCGGCAAGGCGCCTGCGGCCAGAGGGCCGAAGGTAGCCCGGCGCAGCCGCGCTTCCTCCATCCGCCGCGCCTGGCGCACGGTCTCGGCCAGCCGCTCCAGCGCAAGCTCCGGCGGGCAGGCGGCAGACAGGGTCGCGTCCGGCAGGGCCGCCTCGTCGCTTTCGGGTGCGGAGACGGGATCGGTACACAGCACGACGCGCGGCACGTGCACGCCTTTGGCGCGCGCCTCCGGGAACCTGCAGGCGGTTTTGCCGGCAAGGCTCACCACCGCGTCGGGCAAGTGGGAGCCATGCTCGCCGGCCCATGAGATATCGGCGCGTTCGCCCCAGGCAAGGGCAAGACGCGCAAGCGGACCGTCCGGGCGCTGCGCGGGCCCGTCCAGCAGCACCGACAGGCGGCGGGCGGCCTCCCGGCTCATGCGACCTGCGAGTGGCCGAAGCCGGCGCGGGTGGCCAGCGCCTCGCGGTCGACCTTGCCGGCCGCATTGCGCGGCAGGGCGGCGACGGGCAGCACCCGGTGCGGCACCTCGGCAAGGCTGGCGTGCTCGGCCTCCAGATAGGCGTAGAAGCCCTCCACATCGAACAGCAGGCCGTTCTGCGGCACCAGGGCGGCATAGAGCCGGGCGCCGAGAATACCGTCTTCCACGAGGAAGGCGGCCGCCTCTCGGATGCCGGGGAAGGCGGCATAGAGCGCGTCCAGCGTCGGCAACGAACCGACGCCCGGCGCCATCTGCCCCGGAATGCCGAAGCCGGTGATGCCGTGCTCGGTCTGGCGCAGCGGCAGCAAGGTGTCGACGAAGCCGGCCTTGTCGGTCGGCATGCGCACCTTGCAGGCGGGCCAGGCCGAATCCGGCACCATGGCGCCGCGCACCTTCAGCGTCGCCGGGCTGACTTCGGTGTCGATGGCGATTTCCAGCAGCGCCGGCGCCTGCGGGGCGGAGGAGGGCGAGCCGACGCGCCCGCTCGGCAGCGGGCGGGGCAGGGCGCTGCCCTCGCGCATGCGGGCGACCATGGCGAATTCGTCGGCGATGTGCAGGTCGACCATCTCGCGGTTGCTGGCATGGGGGGCGGGTGCGGGCGAATGCGCCTGCCAGACCGGCACGATGCGGCAGTCGGGCCGCTCGATCCGCCGGTCGAGCGCCGGCACCAGGGCGCCGGGGCACAGCACGATGTCGGCCTTGACCGCATCCGCATGGGCGGCGAGCCGGCGCAGCGAGGCGGGATGGTGCAGATGCAGCGTGCCGCCCGACAGCAGCCAGGGCACCAGGCCGGCGCCGATGCCGGTCATGCCGGTGAGCGCGTAAGGGAGCAGGAAGCTCGGTGCCTGCGGCAGGGAGAGCTCGAGATAAGGCATCAGGCCGCAGGCGACCCACTGGTTGTGGCTGCGGGCGATGGGCAGCGGCTCGCCGCTGGTGGAGCGGGTCCAGGTCAGCGTCGCGACATGGTCGGCGGCGTTCTGGTCGCGGCGGATCGGCGCGGGCTCCATGTCCTCGGGCAGCTCGTTCAGGATCTGCTCCACCTCCATCAGGCCATCGGCGACATCGCGCCCCAGGCCGAAGACGAAGCGCAGCGCGAAGAGATCGGCAGCGGTGTCGCGCGCCTCCAGCCCGATGGAGCGCCCGCCGAAGCTCTCGCCGGCGACCAGCGCCTTGGCGCCGGCACGGGTCAGGGCCTCCAGCACGTTCTTCTGGCGCCAGTGCAGCGGCAGCGGCGCGACGACCAGCCCGGCGCGCAGGGCCGCCAGCAGGGCGATGACCGCATCCACCGTGCCGGCGCTCTGCAGGCCGATGACGTTGTCGTGCTTCAGCCCGACGGCGGCGAAAAAGGCTGCCAGCCGGCTGATCTCCGCATCGGCCTCGGCATAGGTGAGGCGGCGCGGCACCTCGCGAAAGCCGCCTGCGGCCTCGTCCGGATCGCACAGGGCGAGCCGCTCGGGATGGGCGGCGGCCGTCTTGCGGAACAGCGCATCCAGCGTGACACGGCCCCAGATGCCGCTCTGCCGGTGTGCCTCGATTGTCTTCAGCGGGGTCAGGATCATCTCGTCATTCCCAAGCCACTCAGCGCCTTGCGGCGGCCGACCACCAGGTTTCGAAGCGCGGTCCGGTAATGGACTGTACCTCGGGGCGGCCGATCGCGGTCCAGCGCGCCACCCATTTTTCAGGAAGATGGAACAGGGGCACCACATAGGCACCCGAAATCAGCGCGCGGTCGAAGGCGCGCACGGCAGCGGTGAAGCCTTCCGCATCGCGTGCGGCCAGCATGGCATCGATCGTCGCATCGACCGCCGGGCTTTTCACCCCGGCGTAGTTGAACGAGCCGTCCTGCCCGGCCGCATCGCTGCCCCAGCGGTAGCGCTGCTCGTTGCCGGGAGAGAGCGAGACCAGCCAGGTATTCATCACCAGGTCGTAGTCGAAGGTCTGGCGACGGCGCTGGTACTGCGCGCTGTCGACGGACCGGATCCGCGCCTCGATGCCGATCAGCTTCAGCGCGCGCTGATAGGCCAACGCCAGGCGCTCCTGGTCCTGGGACGCGACGAGGATCTCGAAGGAAAGCGGCGCGCCGCCGGGGTCGCGCAGTGTGCCGCCATCGATGCGGTAGCCGGCCGCGCCGAGCTGTTCCACCGCCGCGCGCAGCACCTTGCGGTCGCGGCCCGATCCGTCGGCATGGGTCGGCTGCCAGGTGCCGGCAAGCACGTCCGGGGCGATCTCGTCCGCGAACGGGGCAAGCAGCGCGCGCTCCGCCTCGCTGGCCGGACGGCCGAGCGAGGAAAGGACGGAATTGTCGAAATAGCCGCCGGTGCGGGCAAAAAGGCCGTGATAGAGGGTGCGGTTCACCCATTCGAAATCGAACAGCATGGCCAGCGCCCGGCGCATCCGCACATCGGCGAAGACCGGCCGGCGGGTGTTGAAGACGAAGCCGTGCATGCCGGCCGGCGTGCCGAGGCGAAAACCCTCCTTGACCACCTTGCCCTCGGCCACCGCCGGGAAGTCGAGCGAGGTGGTCCAGCGCGCCGGGTCGGCCACGGGCAGCACCTGTACCAGCCCCTTCTTGAAGGCCTCGAACAGCGTGTTCTCGTCGCGATAATATTCGATGCTCACCTCATCGAAATTGTAGAGGCCGCGGCGGATCGGCAGATCCTTCGCCCAGTAGTCGGGATCGCGGCGATAGACGATGCGGTTGCCCGGATCGACGCTGTCGATGACGTAGGGGCCGGAGCCGACCGGCGGCACCAGGGTGCTGCGATCGAAGCTCTCGGGGTCGATCGTATGCCTGGCAAAGATCGGCGACATGCCGACCAGCAGCGGCAGCTCGCGGTCGGTGCCGTCGGCGAAGGTGAAGCGGACGCTGCGCTCGCCGGTCTTCTCCATGGCGGTGATGCGGCTGTAGCGTGCGCGGAAATGCGGCCGCCCCTTGTCGCGCAGGATCTCGAAGGAGAAGATCACGTCTTCCACGGTGACGGGCGTGCCGTCGGAGAAGCGGGCCCTTTCGTCGAGGCGGAACTCGATCCAGTCGCGCGCCTCGGGCATGCGCACCGATTCGGCGAGCAGTCCGTAGAGGGTGAAGGGCTCGTCGAGATTGCGCTCCAGCAGGCTCTCGATCACCAGCGCGCCGAAATCCGTGTCGCGGATGCCGCGTGCAGTGGTCGTGCCGCCCTGGACGATGAACTGGTTGAGGCTGTCGAAGGAGCCCTGGACGCCGTGGGTGATCGCGCCGCCGCGCGGTGCGTCCGGATCGGCATAGGGCAGGTGGGAGAAGTCGGCCGGCAGGGCCGGATCGCCATGCATGGCGATGCCGTGGCTCCACGGCACCTCGGCCTCTTGCGCTGCTGCGGCAACCGGCGCAAGCGCAAGCACGGCCGCGGCAAGCAGCTTCGCAAGGAAGAGAATCGGGACTGGTCGCATCTCGGTCATGGCGTTGAATCCTAGTGCCCAATCACTTTGTTATGGTTAACGCTGTCTCAACGACAGCCCTGCAGCGGCGCGTGACGGGGAGGGGCGAGAGACTGCGGCATTCTCGCAACAGCGTGGCGATCCCGCACGAATGAACGCCGGTAGCCGCCGCCATCTCGCCCGAGAAACTGGATATTCCCTGCGGCAGACTGTAAAGATGCGCCCGTGATCGCACGAGCCAAGGTCTTGCCGCATTCGTTGCGCACAGGTTTGGCGAGCGAGGGACAGAATTTCCCGTTCGCGGCGACGACGCGCTTCGTGTCCGCCGTGGCGAAACAACGGACTTTAGGGACGCATTGCATGGCAGAAAGACTGAAGAACCACCTGGCTGGCCTGACCATCGCCGCTGCGGCGACCATGGCTTTCGCCGGCGGCGCCGCTGCGCAGACCCAGACGATTCAGCCGCCGGCGGACACGCCCTGGGTGAAGATCTGCAATACCGACCCGCAGTCCAACAAGGAAATCTGCGTCGTGACGCAGGAGCTGCGCACGGATACAGGCCAGTTTCTGGCGTCCGTGGCGGTGCGCGAGATCGGCGGCGAGGCCCGCAAGACCCTGCTGATGGCCGTGCCCCCCGGCATGCTGATCCAGCCGGGCCTGCGCGTGCAGGTCGACAGCGGCAAGCAGACCGAAGCCAAGTACGGCATCTGCTTCCCGAACGCTTGCTACTCGGAGCTCGTGATCGACGACGCCTTCATCACTTCGATGAAGGCCGGCGGCAATCTTGTGCTGACCACGCTGAACCAGCAGGCCAAGCAGGTGCCGTTCCAGCTGACCCTGTCCGGCTTTACCAAGGTGTATGACGGCCCGGCGATCAACCCGGAAGAGCTTCAGCAGAAGCAGCAGCAGCTGCAGTCCGAACTGCAGAAGCGCGCCGAAGAGGCCCGCCAGCGGCTGATCGAAAAGCAGAAGGAAGTGACCGGCTCGGGCGCGAACTGATCCGGACTATCCAGCCTTCGATACGACAACGCCGCGGCCCTGGCCGCGGCGTTTTTCGTTGTGGCATCGGTCGGAACCGAATGGGGGAAGGCGAGGCTCGTCGCCCTCAGTGCAGGTCCACGTCGCGCGGGCGGTAGGTACCGTCGTCCTGCTGTTCGAAGATCTCGTCGACCTGGGGATGACGCACGGGCTCGCCGGTGTCGTCCGGAACCAGGTTCTGCTCCGAAACATAGGCGACGTATTCCGTCTCCGCATTCTCGGCGAGCAGGTGATAGAACGGCTGGTCGCGATCCGGGCGCACGTCTTCCGGAATCGCGTCCCACCACTCTTCGGTGTTGGAAAATGTCGGGTCGACGTCGAAGATGACCCCCCGGAAGGGGTACACCCGGTGCCTGACGACCTGACCGATCATGAATTTCGCGGTGCGCATCTGTTCAGGTTTCAGCCAGTTTGAGCGTAAGTCGGGAGGTTCTCCCTCGATTCAACATTAGCGCATACGCTCTGAACGGGCGGTTTACAAGTCGCGAGCCGCTGGCGGCTCGCACTCTTCGTCCTTGTTCGCTCCTTCAGCCGCTCACAGACCGTAAAGATCGGCCATGGCCGGATCTTTCGCCGCGACGATACGGGCAAGATCGACGATCACCTTTGCCTGCTTCCAGGTGGCATCGTCCTGCATCTTGCCGTCGATCATCACGGCCCCGGTGCCGTCGGGCATCGCCTCCAGGATGCGCAGCGCGAAGGAGACCTCTGCCGGCTCTGGGCTGAACACGCGCTTGGCGATGTCGATCTGGCTCGGATGCAGCGACCAGGCGCCGACACAGCCCATCAGGAACGCGTTGCGGAACTGGGCCTCGCAGGCAGCCGCATCGGAGAAGTCGCCGAACGGCCCGTAAAAGGCCTTGATGCCTGCCGACATGCAGGCATCCACCATCTTGGCGACGGTGTAGTGCCACAGGTCCTGCTGAAAGGCCGGACGCGGTGCGCCGGCATCGCCCGCATCGGCGAGAACCGTGTAATCCGGATGGCCGCCGCCGACCCGGGTGGTCTTCATGCCCCGCGAGGCGGCAAGATCGGCCGGCCCCAGGCTCATGCCGTGCATGCGCGGGCTGGCGGTGGCGATCGCCTCGACGTTCTTGACGCCCTCGGCGGTCTCCAGGATCGCGTGGACGAGGATCGGCTTCGACACGCCGGCCCGCGCCTCCAGCTGCGCCAGCAACTGGTCGATATAGTGAATGTCCCAGGCGCCCTCGACCTTGGGCAGCATCACGACGTCGAGCTTGTCGCCGATCTCCGTGACGATCTCGACCAGATCGTCCAGCATCCAGGGGCTGTTCAGGCAGTTGATGCGGGTCCACAGGCCCGTGCTGCCGAAATCGTTGTCCTGCGCCATGCGGATGAAGCCGCGGCGCGCGTCCGTCTTGGCGTCGGCGGGAATGGCATCCTCGAGATTGCCCAGCACCACGTCGACCGAGCGGATCAGGTCCGGCACCTTGGCGCGCATCTTTTCCACATGCGGCGGCACGAAATGGATCATGCGCTCAAGGCGGACGGGCTGTTCGCGCAGCGGTGCCGGTGCGCCGATGGCCAGCGGCTGGTAGAAGGCGCGCGGTGTCTTCATGGTGTTGTCCTCCCCGACGGTCCGCCTTGTTGCGGTTCCTCACCCGTTATGTTGCGATGCATATAATGGCTTTCGCAACGCGGCACGCAAGCGGGACCTTCGGCGAACGGCGCGGAGAGGGAAGGTTGGGCGCTCAGGCCCCTTACAGCCACTTGCGCATGATCCACATCCACTGGGACGGGTTCTCGCGGATCCATTGCTCGAACAGGGCATGATAGCGCTGCGTTGCGACAAGGGCATCGGCCTTGCGGTCGCCGGTGCGCGGCATCTCGACGATACGCGCCTCGATGCGGAAGCGGTTGCCGGGCAGCCGGATGACGCGGCTTGCAACCAACGGCACGCCGGCGGCACGCGCGATGGTGGCGGGATAGACGGTGGCCCAGGCGTCACGACCGAAAAAGGGAATCACCGCGCCGCGGCGGTCCTGCAGGTCGGCTAGCATCGCGGTGCGACCGCCGGAGCGGGCGATGGACAGCAGGCGGCGCGCCGTCTCGTGGCTCTTGGCGTAGAGGCCGCCGGGATAGATGCGGGCACGCAGGTCATAGACCAGCTTGTCGACCAGCGGATTCTTGATGGTCTGGTAGACGCCGACCGGCTGCCAGCCGGCAGCAAGCCCGCCCATCGCGGTGACCTCCCAATTGCCCGAATGCAGGGAAACGACGACGGCGCCGCTGTCTCCCACCGCGTCGCGCACGGCCTCCACATCGTATTCGAAGCGGTCGGGATCAGAGACGAGCCGGTCCAGCTGCAGCGTCTCGGCGGCGATCCGACCAAGATTTTCCCACATTCCCAGCAGGATGCGCCGATGCTCTTCGCGCGGCAGTTCCGGCATCGCCTTTGCCATATTGGCAAGCGCGCGCCGGTGCCGGCTGTTGAACCGGGCGAACAGACGCCAGGCCTTGCCCATTACGGCGGAGGCCGTATCCGGCGGCATCAGGCGCAGCAGCCAGAGCGCGAAGCTCAGCAGCGCCCATTCCAGCCGATAGCGCAATCCGCCGCGCTCGCCAGGCAGCTTGCCGGGCTGCGTGCCCGTTTCGCCGGGGGCATCGGTCTGCATCATTGCCTGTCGCCGTCTCTACTCACTTATGCGGAGGGTCGTTGCCGTTGACCGGTTTGTGCGAACCCGTTAGGCCTGCGGTGATTAACCAAGCGGTCGAGGCTTGGCAACATGCTCCCTGTTTGGCGGGCGCCCCTCCCGTCCGCCGGAGGCCCTGATGGAAAATGTGATATCGCTGGCGCTTCCGTTTTTCGGGCTGATCTTTCTCGGGGTCGCCGCAGGAAAACTGAAGGACATTCCCGCGTCCGGCCTGGCGTGGATGCAGTTCTTCATCATCTACATAGCGCTGCCGGCGCTGTTTTTCCGCCTTCTGGCCAAGACGCCGATCGAGGAACTGACCAATATCGGCTATGTGGCGGCGACGACCTTCGCCACCTATTGCGCCTTCGCCATCGCCTTTTGCGTCGGCGTTCTGGCATCGCGCGGCAACATTCCCGAAGCGACGATCCAGGCGCTGGCCGGCTCCTACTCCAACGTCGGTTACATGGGGCCTGGCCTGACGCTGGCGGTGCTGGGCCCGGCCGCGGCCGTGCCGACCGCGCTGGTCTTCTGCTTCGACAATATCCTGCTGTTCACGCTGACGCCGCTGATGATGGCCATCGGCGGCACCGACAACGAACCGCCGCTGAAGACCATGATCACGGTGGTGAAGCGGATCTTCACCCATCCGTTCATTCTGGCCACCATCGCCGGCGTTCTGGCGGCGGCGGTCGAATTCCAGCCGCCGCAGGCGATCGAGACGCTGCTGACCTTCCTCAGCAACGCGGCCGCACCTTGCGCGCTCTTCGCCATGGGCGTCACGGTCGCGCAGCAGCCGATGGGGCGGGTGCCGCTGGAACTGCCGGTGATCCTCTCCGTCAAGCTGATCGTGCATCCGCTGATCGTTCTGATGCTGCTGAACTGGATGGGCGGAGTCGAGCCGGCCTGGGTGGCGACGGCTGTGCTGATGGCCTGCCTGCCGCCGGCTGCGAATGTCTTCGTGATCGCCCAGCAGTATCATGTCTACATCCAGCGAGCCTCCAGCTCGATCCTGATCGGCACCATCGCCTCGACGGTGACCGTTTCCGTCTTCATCTATCTGATCACGGAAGGCCTGCTGCCGCTTCAGTAAGTCCGTCCCGGCATAAGAACGGGCGACAGGGAGGAGACCCATGCCAATGACGCAACAGCCGCTTGCCGGGGTCACGGTGCTGGATTTCAGCACGTTGTTGCCCGGGCCGCTCGCCAGCCTGATGTTGGCCGAGGCCGGAGCAACGGTGATCAAGATCGAGCGGCCGGGCGGCGAGGACATGCGCTTCTTCCCGCCCAAGGCAGGCCCGGCGAGCGCGCTCTACGCCATGCTCAATCGCGGCAAGACCTGCATCGAACTCGATCTCAAGGACCCGGCCGCGCGCGAGAAGGTGCTGGAGCTTGTCGACACGGCCGACGTGGTTCTGGAGCAGTTCCGGCCCGGGGTGATGGAGCGGCTCGGCCTCGGCCCGCAGGAGCTGACGAAGCGCAACCCGCGCCTCGTCTACTGTTCGATCACCGGCTTCGGACAGACCGGTCCGCGCGCGCTCGATGCCGGGCACGACATCACCTACATGGCGCTGACCGGGCTGCTCGCGCTGTCCTGCGGCACGGCCGAGGCGCCGGTTCTGCCGCCGGCACAGATCGCCGATATCGGCGGCGGCAGCTTTCCGGCGGTGATGAACATCCTGCTCGCCCTGATCGCGCGCGAGCGCAACGGGCACGGCACGGTTCTCGATATCGCCATGTGCGACGCGATGTTCACGCTCGCCCTGTTCGCCCAGGCGAAACTCACCGCGACCGGCAAGGCGCCGGGCAACGGCGCCGACCTGCTGACCGGAGCCTCACCCCGCTACCGAATCTACACGGCCGCCGATGGCGGGCTGATCGCCGTCGGTGCGCTGGAGGAGAAATTCTGGACCGCGCTCTGCGATACGCTCGGCCTGTCGCAAGAGGCGCGCGACGATCGCCGCAATCCGGAAGCATCGGGACTGGCGCTGGCAGAGGCGTTTGCCGCGCATGACACCGCCTATTGGGCACCGCGGCTTGCGGCGGCCGATTGCTGCGCCGCCCCGCTCGCCGATCTCGCGGAGGCTTTCCGCGATCCGCATTTCCGCGAGCGCGGGCTGTTCGACTTCGAGGTCACCACGGGCGACGTGGCCCTGCCGGCGACGGTGGTGCCGATTGCCCCGGTCTTCCGGGGCGACCGCAGCGCCAAGGCGCCGATCTGAGGGCGTTGACCCGGCTCAGCCGAGCGTCAGCCCGCGCATCAGGCGCGGGCGCGCCATGGCGGGGGCAATGCCTTCGCGCATCAGGAAGCGGCGCAGCGACGGCACCCGGCCGGCGAGATAGAGCCCGAGCCCGCGCAGCAGCTGAACGGGAAGCAGGTCGCTCAGCAGCGAGCGGTTGAGCAGGTCGACGGCGGTCGTGCGGGAGGCGATATCGGGGCGGCGGGCTCGCTCATAGGCCGCCAGAACGGACGGCGCGCCGATATCCTCGCCGCGGCGACGGGCCGCCACCAGCGCCTCGCCCAGCGTTGCGACATCGCGGAAGCCGAGATTGAGCCCCTGCGCCCCGATGGGCGGGAAAACGTGAGCGGCTTCGCCGATCAGTGCGCAGCGATTGGCCGCCACGGTCTTCGCGCTCAAGCCGCCGAGAGGATAGAGCTGGCGCGTTCCGACGATCCGCATGCGTCCGAGGATGGAGGCGGCGCGGCGCTCGATCTCCAGCGCCAGTACCTCGTCGTCGGTCGCATGCAGCCGCTCGGCCTCGCCCGGCTCCTGCACCCAGACCAGCGACGAGCGACGGCCCTTGAGCGGGACCAGCGTGAAGGGTCCGGTGGGGGTGTGGAACTCGCTGGAATGGTCGTGATGCGGCGCATCGTGCTCGAGATTGAGCACCAGCGCGCATTGCGGGTAGCGCCACTCGCGCACCTCGATGCCCGCCGCCTCGCGCACGGCGGAGCGACGCCCGTCGGCGCCGATGGCAAGTCGGGCCGCAAGCGTGGTGCCGTCCGAGAGGGCTAGGGAAACGCCATTTTCGCCGGTTTCCAGCGCGTCGAGACGTGCATCGACTCGTTCCAGCAGCGGCTCGGCCTTGCAGGCGTCGGCCAACTCGGCATTGAGGTCCGCATTGCGGATGTTGTAGCCGAAGGCCGGCAGTTTCAGCTCCGACGCGTCGAAAACGACTTCCGGCGCCCGAATCAACCGACCCGTCGCGTCGATGATGCGCATATGCTCCAGCGGCGCGGTATGCGGCGCGATGCGATCCCACAGCTTCAGCGAGCGGAGCATCTCCACAGAGGACTCCAGCAGCGCCGTGGTGCGGTCGTCGGAGGCCGGCAGGGCAGGGGCGATAAGGGCAGTGCGAAACCCGTGGCGCGCAAGCAGCAGCGCCATCGCCATGCCGGAGGGGCCGGCGCCAATGACGGCGATATCGGCCTCGCGCGAAGGGGTGCCGGTTGCGGTTTTGCGCTGTGTCATGGCCAACTTCCGATCATTGGTGGAACCTTGCCGGGAAAGATGACGCGGCAGCGGCGTAATGCAAGCCCGTGCGCAGCGCATTTGGTCGCATCCGGTACGGCGCGGATGGCATGTGGGCCTGAACGTTCTATCATCCGCAAAGCCTCCGGAGCAGGTTCCGGAGCGAAGGAGCGACACCGTGTCGGCAGGCATCGAGACTTCGGCAAAGAGAACAGGCGGGCCCCGCGATCCGCAGGAGGAGCCAGGCATCTGGAGCCTTGCCGCCCGGCATCCGCGTGCCGTCGTTCTGATCTGCATCGGCATCGTTTCGCTGGCCGGCTGGATGTATCTGGCGGCGATGGTGGCGGCCATGCTTCCCGTCATGGACATGGGCGAGCTCGGCCCCGGCATGGCGCTGTTCAATGCCTTCAACATCTTTGCCGGGCTGCCGGCGGAGGCCCGCGCGCTGCTCGCCGCGATCTGCCTGCCGGAAGGGGCGTCCACTTTCGGCATGCCTGCTTCCGCCGTCTGGTCGGTGCACGACATGCTGCTCGTGCTCGTCATGTGGGTCGCGATGGCACTGGCAATGATGCTGCCGACGGCCGCGCCGGTGATCGCGAATTTCGCAGAGCGTGCCCGGCGGGATCCGCAGGCCGGCGGCTATGGCCTGCCGGCCGGGCGGGCAACGCTGGTGCTGACCCTCGGCTATCTCTCGGTGTGGATGGCCTATGCTGTCGTTGCGACAGCGGCCCAGGCAGCGCTGACAATGGCCGGCGCGCTGACCCCGATGATGGCTCCGGTGACGACGGTGCTGGCCGGCACGACGCTGGTCGCCGCCGGCATCTACCAGTTCACGCCGGCCAAGGCGGCGTGCCTCTGGCGCTGCCGCAACCCGAAGCTGTTCTTCGCAAGCCATCGGCCGGCCTCGCTTGCCGAGACCTTTCGCCTCGGCGTCATGCAGGGGATGTTCTGCTTCGGCTGCTGCTGGGCGCTGATGACGGTGATGTTCGCCGTCGGCATCATGAACGTGCTGTGGATCGCGCTTCTGGGCCTGCTGATGGGCCTGGAGAAAACGTTCCTCTCCGAGCGCCTGCCGCAGGTGATCGGCGTCTTCCTGCTTCTGTGGGGCGGCTTTCTACTGTCGCTTGCCGCGTTCGGGCGTGTTGCGTTGGCTGGCTGAGAGAGCGTCTAGCCTCGCTTTTTACGACAAAAGCATGTCAGTCTTATTGCAGTCCGGCCCTCTTGCGGGCATAGGAAGGACAGGGGGAAGCATTCTCTCGTCCCTTCCGGCAGGGAACGGGACCAGGTTGCGAGGCTGAGCCTGTGGCAAAGGGAAAGATGGCGGATCTCGACGCTGGCGTTGCGGACAGGCTGAAAAGCGCGCATCCGCTGTTCCTCATCCATGTGCTGACCGCGCTCGGTGCCCCCATCGCGCTGCTGGCGCTGCTGGCCGGCTCGCGCGGCGACTGGACCATGCTGTTCGTCTGGCTCGGCATCGCGCTTGTCATCGACGGCATCGACGGCCCGCTCGCCCGGCATTTCGACATCGCGCGCCGCATGCCGCAATGGTCCGGCGCCTCCCTCGACTTCGTCATCGACTACGCGACCTACGTCTTCCTGCCGGCCTTCGCGCTTGCAGCCAGCGGCATGCTGTCGACGCCGTGGAACTGGATCTGCGGCGGCCTCGTGGTCTTCACCGGCGCGCTCTATTTCGCCGACAACGGCATGAAGCAGCCGGACGGCTCCTTCAAGGGCTTCCCGGCCGGCTGGAACATGGTGATCTTCGGGCTGATGGTGCTGTCCTCCTCGCAGGTCTTCACCGTGCTCTTTGTCGTCGCGCTGTGCGCGCTGACCTTCGCGCCGATCCGCTTCGTCCATCCGGTGCGTGTGGTGCGCTGGCGCCCGCTGACGCTGGCCGTGACGCTGCTCTGGTTCGTTGCCGCAGGCTTTGCCATTGCCGACGGCATGTCGGCCGACGGCCCGGTGAAGTGGCTGCTGGCCGCGACCAGCATCTATCTCCTCGGCGTTTCCGCCCTGCACCAGCTGCTCGAGCGCCTGCGCTGACGGTTTCTCTCCGCCCGCGCGCAAACGCCTGAAAAAGCAAAACACCATCATGCGAAAGGGGGTTGCCGCCGCAGGCGGGGCCGCCCATCATCCGGCTCACAATCGAGAACCAATCCCGACGGGAGCAGGACATGGTGAAAGCAATCAGGGTGCATGAGACCGGTGGACCGGAAGTCATGCGCTGGGAAGACATCGAGTTGGGCAGCCCGGGCAAGGGCGAGGCGCTCATCCGCCACACCGCCATCGGCCTCAACTTCATCGACATCTATTTCCGCTCCGGCCTTTATCCGGCACCGGCCGGCCTGCCCTTCACCCCGGGCAACGAGGGCGCGGGCACCGTCGTCGCGGTGGGCGAGGGCGTGACCCACGTGGTGCCGGGCGACCGGGTCGCCTATGTCGGCCCGCTCGGTTCCTATGCCGAAGAGCGCCTGATCCCGGCCGATCGTCTCGTGAAGATCCCGGACGGGGTCGACGACAAGACCGCCGCCGGCATGATGCTCAAGGGCATGACGGCGCGCTACCTGCTGCGCAAGACCTACAAGGTGACGTCCGACACGACGCTGCTGTTTCATGCGGCCGCGGGCGGCGTCGGCCTGATTGCCGGCCAGTGGGCGGCCAAGCTCGGCGCCACGGTTATCGGCACGGTCGGGTCGCAGGAAAAGGCCGAGCTTGCCAAGGCCAACGGCTACACCCACGTCATCAACTACCGGACCGAGAATTTTGTCGAGCGCGTGCGCGAGATCACCGGCGGCAAGCTGTGCGACGTGGTCTACGATTCGGTCGGCAAGGACACCTATCCCGGCTCGCTCGATTGCCTGCGCCCGCTCGGCATGTGGGTTTCGTTCGGCCAGTCGTCCGGCCCGATCACCGACTTCAATCTCGGCCTGCTCGGACCGAAGGGCTCGCTCTTTGCCACCCGGCCGACGCTCTTCACCTATATCGCCTCGCGCGCCGACCTGGAGGAGACCGCCAACGATCTCTTCGACGTGGTGCGCTCGGGCGACGTGAAGATCGCGGTGAACCAGGAGTACAAGCTCGCCGACGCCGTAACGGCGCATGAGGACCTGCAGGGTCGCAAGACCACCGGAACCACCGTCCTGGTGCCCTGACCGCAAGCCATGGACCGATCCCGCTCCCTCTACGGCCCGGCCTTGCGCTACTTCGCGGCCGTCGCCAGATCGGGATCGATCCGCTCGGCATCGCGTGAGCTGAACGTCGCCTCGAGCGCCGTCAACCGGCAGATCCTGTGGCTGGAGCAGTCGCTCGGCCACACCTTGTTCGACCGGCTGGCGCGCGGGGTGCAATTGACCCCCGCAGGAGAGATCCTGCGGGCGCATGTCGCCCGGACCTTCGCCGACCTGGAAGCAACGCTCGGCGATCTCGACGCCCTGACAGGCATGCAGCGGGGCACCGTGCGCATCGCCAGCGTCGAGAGCGTCACCGAAAGCCTGTTGCCCGATGTGATCGCCGCCTTCCGTCGCAGCTATCCGGGCATTCACCTGCATACGGTGCTGACCGGATCGGAACAGGTGGTGGAGGCGATCATCGCCGGCGAGGCGGATGTCGGTTTCGCCTTCGAGCCGCCGGAGGATCCGCGTCTTGCCGTCGCCTTCTACCGGGATCTGGAGATCGGGGCCGTGGTGCGGCCCGGCCATCCGCTGACAAGACTTGCGCGCGTGTCGCTCGCCGACTGTCTGTCGCATCCGTTCTGCTTTCCCTCCAGCGACCTGTCGCTGAGGAAGCGTCTCGACATCGCTCTGTCCGATGGGGGCTTTCCGCAGGGCGCCTTTGTCGAGGCCAATTCGTTGAAGCTGATGAAGGAGCTGACCAGGAGCGACGACACCGTCGCGTTCCTGACCACGCTGGGTCTGGAACAGGAGCTCGTGGACGGCTCGCTCGTCTTCCTGCCGCTGGCCGACCAGCCTTTGAAGCGGGACCGCTTCACCATCCTGACCTCGGCGCACCGGAGCCTTGGTCATGCAGCACGGGCGTTCTTCGAACATTCGATGGACGCATTGCGAGCGCGCCTTGCCATGATCGATGCCAATTCGGCATCATTGGGGGCGAAAATATCTTCTGGTCGCGTCGGCCAAGCTGCTGCACCCTTTCAAGGCATGCACAATGCGTGGTCACCTTGAGGCTGCGAGGGGCCGCGCGACAGCACGCATGGGAAGGGGGACCATGGGACGACTGACAACGCATGTACTGGACACCGCGCTCGGCAAGCCGGCAGCGGGCCTGTCGCTGTCGCTGTGGCGCGAGCAGGACGGTGCCTTCGAGTGCATCCGCACCGCGGCGACCAATTCCGACGGCCGGGTCGATGCGCCGCTGCTGGAGGGCGACGCCTTCCGCGCGGGCGTCTACGAGCTGCGCTTCGAGGCCGGCGCCTATCTTGTCGCCTCGGGGGCCGATCTGCCGGACCCGCTGTTTCTCGATATCATTCCGCTGCGGTTCGGGATTGCCGACGAGAGCGGCCACTACCACGTTCCGCTGCTGCTCTCGCCCTTCGGCTATTCCACCTATCGCGGGAGTTGAGTGATGCGTGAGGTCGTCCGTTTCCTGCAAAATGGCCGTGTCGTCGAACTGGCCGATGTGCGGCCGACCGAGACCGTGCTCGACTATCTGCGCCTGCGGCGCGGTCTGGTCGGAACCAAGGAAGGTTGCGGCGAGGGCGACTGCGGCGCCTGCACGGTGGCGGTCGGACGGCTCGTCGAGGGACGCCTCGTCTATCAGCCGGTCAATTCCTGTATCCAGTTTCTGGGCATGCTCGACGGCGCCGAGCTGGTGACGGTGGAGGACCTGGCGGAGGACGGACGGCTGCACCCCGTGCAGCAGGCGATGGTCGATCATCACGGCTCGCAATGCGGCTTCTGCACGCCGGGCTTCGTGATGAGCCTCTTCACGCTCTACCACGCGCCGGAAAGGCAAGCGACGCGCAAGACCGTCACCGACTGGCTGGCCGGAAACCTGTGCCGCTGCACCGGGTACCGGCCCATTGTCGATGCGGCACTCGAGGCCTGTTTCAGCGAGATCGACGACGCCTTTTCGCGGCGCGAGGCCGAGACCGTCGCAGCGCTGCAAGCCATGGAGCAGGACGCGCGCGATGTATTCATCGCGCAAGAGGGGGACGGCTTCTTCGCAGCTCCCGCCTCGCTGGATGCGCTTGCCGAACTGACGGAGCGCCATCCGGAGGCCACGCTGGTGGCCGGGGCGACCGA
Organism: Stappia indica; assembly: GCF_009789575.1. Lineage (NCBI taxonomy): Bacteria > Pseudomonadati > Pseudomonadota > Alphaproteobacteria > Hyphomicrobiales > Stappiaceae > Stappia > Stappia indica. The sequence goes on from NZ_CP046908.1 coordinate 181,161, forward strand.
TGTCGGCCTTTGGGTCACCAAGCAGCTGCGCCAGCTGCCGCAGGTTATCTGGCTCGGCCGGGTGCGCGATCTCGACCGCATCGAGGAAACGCCGGGCGGCGTGCTGATGGGGGCGGCCACGACCTTCGCCGCCGCGCATCCCTACATGGCGCGGATCGATCCGGACCTCGGCGAGTTGTGGCGGCGCATCGGCTCGCGCCAGGTGCGGGCCTCCGGCACGGTCTGCGGCAACATCGCCAACGGCTCGCCCATCGGCGACAGTCCGCCGGCGCTGATTGCCCTCGGGGCGACCATCGAGCTGCGCCGGGGCGAGGCCTCGCGCACGCTGCCGCTGGAAGCCTTCTTCATCGACTACGGCAAGCAGGATCGGGCGCCGGGCGAGATCGTCACCGGGCTCTACGTGCCCCGGCTCGATCCGAACCACGCCTTCCGCTGCTTCAAGATCTCCAAGCGTTTCGAGCAGGACATCACCTCCGTGCTTTGCGCCCTGCGGGTGACGCTGGCCGACGGCACGATCACCGACGCACGGCTTGCCTATGGCGGCATGGCCGCAACCCCGAAGCGTGCGGAGATCGCCGAACTCGCCCTGATCGGCGCACGGCCCGACCGTCCGTCCACCTGGGCAGCGGCGTTGAAGGCGCTGGCGGACGACTTCGCCCCGATCTCCGACATGCGGGCGGGCGAAGCCTATCGCAAGGAGGTGGCACGCGCCTTGCTGGCCAAGGCCTTGGTGGAAATCGGCGGAACGCCGGACGAGCGTACGAGGGTGAGCGGATTGCGAGCCGGGGAGGTTATTCATGCAGCCTGAGAGCGGCGGAAAAGCCCTTGGCGCGGCTGCGCTCGCCAGCGTCGGCCAATCCCTGCCGCATGACAGCGCCATCCGCCATGTCAGCGGCAGCGCAGTCTATGTGGACGACATCCGCGAGCCGGCCGGCACGCTGCATGTGGTGCCCGGTTGGGCACGTGACGTCACAAGAGGCAGGATCGTCTCGCTGGATCTCGATCCGGTCCGCGACTATCCGGGCGTCGTGGCGGTGATCGGCCCGGCGGACATTCCGGGCAAGAACGACGTCTCTCCGGCGCTCGGCGACGAGCCGATGTTCGCGGACGAGGAGATTCTCTTCTGGGGGCAGCCGCTCTTTGCGGTCGTTGCGAAGACGCGCGAGGCGGCGCGCCACGCGGCCCGCAAGGCGCGCATCGAGGTGGAGGACCTGCCGCCGCTGCTGACCGTCGAGGACGCGCTGGCGGCCGACGAGACGGTGCTGCCCGACTACCAGTTCCGCAAGGGCTCTCCCGAGACCGGACTCGCGACCGCCAGCCATCTGCTGGAGGGTTCGCTGCGCATCGGCGGGCAGGAGCATTTCTACCTGGAAGGCCAGGTATCGCTGGCCGTGCCCGGCGAAGACAGCGACATGTTCGTCCACACGTCCTCGCAGCATCCGAGCGAGACGCAGCACATCATCGCCCGCGTGCTCGCCGTGCCGGATGCGGCGGTGACGGTGGAGGTGCGCCGGATGGGCGGCGGCTTCGGCGGCAAGGAGTCCCAGGCGAACCACTGGGCAGCGATCGCGGCCATTGCCGCGCGCGCGACCGGCCGGCCCTGCAAGCTGCGGCTCGACCGCGACGACGACATGATCATGACCGGCAAGCGGCACGACTTCCGCGTCGATTGGAAGCTCGGCCACGATGCGGAAGGGCTGTTGCGGGTGGTCGACATGCGGCTCTTCGCCCGCTGCGGCTATTCGGCGGACCTGTCGCTCGGCGTGGTCGACCGGTCGATGTTCCACGCAGACTCCAGCTACTACTATCCCGATGCGATGATCCATTCGCGCCGGCTCAAGACCCATACCTGCTCCAACACCGCCTTTCGCGGGTTCGGCGGGCCGCAGGGCATGCTGGCCGCCGAGCGGATGATGGACGCGCTGGCGATCCGCCTCGGGGTGGATCCGCTCGACCTGCGCAAGCGCAATTTCTACCGCGACGGGCGCGACGTCACGCCCTACGGCATGAAGGTGGAAGAGCACGCGACGCTGCACGCCATCGTCGATGAGCTGGAGGAGAGCTCCAACTATCGCCGGCGCCGGGAGGAGATCGCCGCCTTCAACGCCTCCAGCCCGATCCTGAAGAAGGGGCTGGCGCTGACGCCGGTGAAGTTCGGCATCTCCTTCACGCTGAAGCATCTGAACCAGGCCGGCGCCCTGGTGCATCTCTACACCGACGGCTCGATCCACCTGAACCACGGCGGCACCGAGATGGGGCAGGGCCTGTTCCAGAAGGTGGCGCAGATCGTCGCCGAGGAATTCGGCGTCTCGCTCGACAGGGTGAAGATCACCGCGACCCATACCGGCAAGGTGCCCAACACTGGCCCGACGGCGGCCTCCTCCGGCACCGATCTCAACGGCATGGCCGCCAAGATCGGCGCCGAGACCATCCGCGGCCGCCTCGTTGCCTTTGCCGCCGAGCGCTACCAGGTGGCGCCGGATGCGATCACTTTCGCAGACAATTCCGTGCAGATCGGCGAGCGCAGCATGACGCTCGGCGAACTGGCCCGCGAGGCGCATCTGGCGCGCATCCAGCTGTCGGCGGCGGGCTTCTACGCCACACCCAACATCACCTGGGACCGGCCGAGCGCGTCGGGGCGGCCGTTCTTCTACTTTGCCTATGGCGCAGCCTGTTCGGAGGTCACCGTCGACACGATGACCGGCGAAATGCGGGTCGACCGCGTCGACATCCTCCACGATGTCGGCCACTCGCTCAATCCGGCCATCGACATCGGCCAGATCGAGGGCGGCTTCGTGCAGGGGATGGGCTGGCTGACCACCGAGGAACTGGTCTGGGACGACCGGGGGCGCCTGCGCACGCACGCTCCTTCCACCTACAAGATCCCAACCGCCTCCGACGTGCCGGAGGACTTCCGGGTGGAACTCTATGCCTCGGCCGGCAACCCGTCCCCCACGGTCTACCGCTCCAAGGCGGTCGGCGAGCCGCCGGTGATGCTGGCAATCTCCGTTTTCAGCGCCATCCACGATGCACTGGCCAGCCTCAATCCCGGAGCGATACCGGATCTCGATGCCCCGGCAACGCCGGAGGCGATCCTGCGGGCCGTCCTCGCCATGAAACGGGGCAGGGCCGGCTGATGCGCAATCCCTGGAGCGCCGTTCGTGACCTGCTGGAGCGCCATGGCCGCTGCGCGATGGTCAGCGTTCTGGCGCTGCAGGGCTCGGCACCGCGCGAAGCGGGTGCGCGCATGGTGGTCGCGCCGGACGGCTCGTTCCACGGCACCATCGGCGGCGGCACGCTGGAATACGAGGCCATCGCCATGGCTGCCGCGCAGGCCGCGGACGAGACCTCGTTCGATCTCCTGAAGCTGCGGACCTTCACGCTGGGCCCCGACCTTGGCCAATGCTGCGGCGGCCGCGTGACGCTGGCGGTCGAGAGTTTTTCGGCCGCCCGGCTCGACGAGGCGCGGTGCCTTGCCGAACTTGCCGAGCGAGGCGGTTTTGCGACCCGCGCAGCCATCGGCGCGCAAGGAGAAGTGGCCCCTCGCGAGATCGTCGCCGGCGAGGGCACGGTGGATGCGCCGCTCGCGCTCTCGGCCGGCCTGCTGGAGGAGCGGTTCTCGGCCGGCGAGACCCGGCTGATGCTGTTCGGCGCCGGCCATGTCGGGCGTGCCATCGTGCTGGCGCTGGCCAGCCTGCCGTTCCGCGTTACCTGGGTCGACAGCCGGCTCAATGCCTTTCCCGTCCACATGCCGCGCAGCGTCGAGCCCCGCCACATTGCCGAACCGCCTGAGATCTTTGGCGAGGGCGGTATTGCAAAACCCGTCCCGGCCGAGGTGCTGATCATGACCCATGATCACGCACTCGACCTCGCCATTGCCGATGCGGCGCTCCGGGCGCCTGGCATCGGCGGCGTCGGCATGATCGGCAGCGCCACCAAGGCTGCCCGCATGGTCTCGCGGCTGCGGGCCGCAGGCCACGGCGAAGAGGAGCTGGCGCGCTTCCGCTGCCCCATCGGCATTTCCGGTATCGCCTCGAAGGAGCCGGCGGCCATCGCCATCTCCGTTGCGGCCGAACTCATGCTTCGCCGCGAACAGGCGGGAGCTTTCCACAACAAACGCGGCGGCAGGCTTGCAGGGGGAATGAGGCTCGTATGATAACGCGGCGGGGGAAGCGATGACAGCCACGACACCGACAGATCCGCCCGCGACAGGCCGTGAGAGACAGGGCGAAATCCTGCTCGAGGCGCGCGGCATCACCAAGCGCTTCGGCGAGGTTCTCGCCAACGACGCGGTGTCGCTGACGCTGCGCGCCGGCGAGATCCACGCCCTGCTCGGCGAAAACGGTGCCGGCAAGTCCACGCTCGTCAAGATCCTCTACGGCGCGCTCGAGCCCAACGGCGGAACGCTGCACTGGCAGGGCAGGGAGGTGACCATCGCCTCGCCGGCCGAGGCCCGGCAGCTCGGCATCGGCATGGTGTTCCAGCACTTCTCGCTGTTCGAGGCGCTGACCGTTGCCGAAAATATCGCGCTCGCCCTGCCGAAGGGCACAGGCATGCGCGAGCTGTCCGCGCGCATCCGCGAAGTCTCGCGCGACTATGGCCTCACCCTCGATCCCGACGCCATCGTCGCCGACCTTCCCGTCGGCATCCGCCAGCGCATCGAGATCGTCCGCTGCCTGCTGCAGGAGCCGCGGCTGATCATCATGGACGAGCCGACCTCGGTGCTGACGCCGCAGGAGGCCGACCAGCTCTTCGTGACGCTGGAGCGTCTCACCTCCGAAGGCTGTGCGATCCTCTACATCTCCCACCGCTTGGAGGAGGTGAAGCGCATCTGCCACCACGCCACCGTCATGCGCCACGGCAAAGTCATCTCCGAATGCGACCCGGCGCAGGAAACCGCCGCCTCGCTGGCGCGGATGATGGTGGGCGCCGCGGTGCACGATCTCGACCGCGGTCCGAGGCCGGAGGCCGGCGCGGTGCGGCTGGAGCTACGTGCCCTTTCGGCTCCGGCGGACGGGCCCTTCTCCGTTGCCATCGACACTGTCGACCTGCAGGTCCGCGGCGGTGAGGTCGTGGCGATCGCAGGTATCGCCGGCAACGGCCAGGGAGAGCTCTTCGATCTCCTGTCGGGCGAGCGGCTGTCGTCTCCCGATGCCGTGCAGATCGACGGCCAGTCGGCCGGGCGCGGCGGCATCACCGCACGGCGGCGTGCGGGAGCTGCCTTCGTCCCGGAAGAACGGCTCGGCCACGGCGCCGTGCCCGGCCTCAGGCTCTCGGAAAACATCGTCCTGACGCGCCATTCCACCGGCGACGGTCTCGTGCGCGGCGGCTTCGTCGACCGCGACCGGGCCGGGCAGCTGGGGCAACGTCTGAAGAACAATTTCGACGTGCGCATGTCCCATGACGATGCCGAGGCGCGGGCGCTGTCCGGCGGCAATCTGCAGAAATTCGTCATCGGTCGGGAGCTCGACCGCCGTCCCGGCGTGCTGGTGGTGAACCAGCCGACCTGGGGTGTCGATGCCGGCGCTGCCGCGCTCATCCGGCAAGAGCTGATCGATCTCAGCCGCCAGGGATCGGCGGTGCTGGTGATCAGCCAGGACCTTGACGAGATCTTCGAGATCGCTGACCGCATCGCCGTCATCTCGCGCGGCCAGATGTCCGCGGCGGAGCCGGCGGAAGCCATGACCCGCGAGCGCATCGGCCTGCTGATGGGCGGTATGGACGAACGGCAGGGAGGCGCGACCCATGCGGCTTGAGCTGGAAAAACGCGCCGAGCACTCGACGGCGATGGCCCTGTTGTCGCCGGTGATCGCGCTCGCCCTGACCCTCGTCAGCGGCGCTATCCTCTTTGCAGCGCTCGGGGAGAACCCGGCCGAGGCGCTCTATGTCTTCTTCATCGAGCCCCTGACCGCGTCCTGGTCGCTGCAGGAGCTGGTGGTCAAGGCAACGCCGCTGATCCTGATCGGCGTGGGTCTTGCCGTGTGCTACCTGTCCAACACGTGGAACATCGGCGGTGAGGGCCAGTTCACGGCCGGCGCGCTCGCCGGCTCGGTCCTGCCGATCCTGGTTCCCGAGTTCCAGACCCCGCTGACCTTGCCCTTGATGCTGTTGATGGGCATTGCCGGCGGCATGGCCTGGGCTGCGATCCCGGCCTTTCTCAAGGTGCGCTTCGGCACCAACGAGATCCTGACCAGCCTGATGCTGGTCTATATCGCGCAGCTCCTGCTCGACTGGCTGGTGCGCGGGCCCTGGCGCGATCCCGACGGCTACAATTTCCCAGAAAGCCGCCTCTTTTCGGACGCGGCGTCCCTGCCGGCGCTGGCCGACGGGCGCATGCATGTGGGGGCGATCTTCGCGCTGATTGCGGTCGCAGCGCTCGCCGTTGTGCTGATGAAATCGCTCAAGGGCTTCGAGATCCGCGTCCTCGGCCAGGCGCCGCGGGCAGGGCGCTTTGCCGGCTTCTCGCAGAACAGGATGGTGTGGTTCGCCTTCCTGTTGTCGGGCGGGCTTGCCGGGCTTGCCGGAATCAGCGAGGTGTCCGGCTCGATCAACCAGCTTACCCCGGTGATCTCTCCCGGCTATGGCTTCACAGCGATCATCGTCGCCTTTCTTGGCCGGCTGAATCCCATCGGCATCCTGTTTTCCGGCCTGCTTCTTGCGCTGTCCTATCTCGGCGGCGAGGCGGCGCAGGTGGCGCTCGGCATCTCCGACAAGACGACCCGCGTGTTCCAGGGGATGCTGCTGTTCTACGTGCTTGCCTGCGACACGCTGATCCTCTACCGGATCCGGCTCGGCGGACCTGCAGCCACGGCGAAGGGGGCCTGACATGGGTGCTTTCGAAGCAATCCTCCTGACCGTCATCACCGCGGCGACGCCGCTGCTGCTGGCCGCCATCGGCGAGTTGGTGGTAGAACGCTCGGGCGTCCTCAATCTCGGCGTCGAAGGCATGATGATCCTCGGCGCGGTGATGGGGTTCGCCGCGGCACAAGCGACCGGCTCCCCTTATGTCGGCGTGCTCTGCGCGATGCTGGCCGGCATGGGTCTGGCCCTGCTCTTCGGGTTCCTGACGATCCACCTCGTTGCCAACCAGGTCGCCACCGGCCTGGCGTTGACGCTGCTCGGGCTGGGGCTGGCCGGCATGATTGGCGAAGCCTTCGTCGGCCGTCCGGGCGTCAAGCTGCAGGCGATCGAGGTGCCCGTCCTCAGCGACCTGCCGGTCATCGGGCGGGCGCTGTTCGGCCAGGACCTCCTCGTCTATGTGTCGCTGGCGCTGGTCGCCGCCGTCTCCTACGTGCTGTTCCGCACCCGCGCCGGGCTGATCATCCGCGCCGTCGGCGACAATCACGGCTCGGCCCATTCGCTCGGCGTTTCGGTGCGCAAGGTGCGCTATCTGGCGGTGCTGTTCGGCGGCGCCTGCGCCGGTCTTGCCGGCGGCTACCTGTCGTTGGCCTATACGCCGCAATGGGTCGAGGGCATGACCGCCGGCCGCGGCTGGATTGCGCTGGCGCTCGTGGTCTTCGCCACCTGGCGCCCCTTGCGCGTCCTGGCCGGTGCCTATCTCTTCGGCGCGGTCGGCATCCTGCAGTTCCATGCCCAGGCGCATGGCGTTGGCGTTCCCTCGCAGCTTCTGGCAGCCTTGCCCTATGTTGCGACCATCGCAGTGCTTGTGATCATTTCGCGAAACCGTATCCTGACCCGTATCAACACGCCGGCGTGCCTGGGCAAGCCGTTCGTGCCGGACCGGTGATGCGCTGACAGCGGGCGCGGGACGGGGCAGCCCCCATCCGCCGCCTGCCAACTTGAAAGCCGGCGAAACTCCGGCGGGGGCTGAAACAGGGGACACAGGAGCAGAAAATGAAGAAAATTATGGGGTTGGCGGCCGCTGCGCTGCTCGGCTTCGGCGTCATCGGCGCTGAGGCGGCCGACAAGCTGAAGGTCGGTTTCATCTATGTCGGCCCGATCGGCGACCACGGCTGGTCCTATCAGCACAACCAGGGCCGTCTCGCCATCGAGAAGGAGTTCGGCGACAAGATCGAGACCGTCTACATCGAGAACGTCTCGGAAGGTCCGGATGCCGAGCGCGCCATCGAGCGCCTGGCGCGCGACGGGGCAGGGCTCATCTTCACCACGTCCTTCGGCTTCATGAACCCGACGCTGAAGGTTGCCGCGAAGTTCCCTAACGTGAAGTTCGAGCACGCCACCGGCTACAAGCGTTCCGACAATCTCTCCACCTATTCCGCCCGCTTCTACGAGGGCCGCTACGTCATCGGCCAGATGGCAGCGAAGATGTCCAAGACCGGCACCGCCGGCTATGTCGGCTCCGTGCCGATCCCGGAAGTGGTGCGCGGCATCAACTCGTTCATGCTGGGTGCCCAGTCGGTCAACCCGGATTTCAAGCTGAAGATCGTTTGGGTGAACTCCTGGTATGACCCGGGCAAGGAAGCGGATGCCGCCAAGGCGCTGCTCGACCAGGGCGCCGACGTGATCTCGCAGCACACCGACAGCCCGGCGCCGCTGCAGGTCGCCGAGGAGCGCGGCGCGGTCGGCTTTGGCCAGGCGTCCGACATGATCGCCTTCGCGCCGAAGGCCCAGCTCACCGCCATCGTCGACGACTGGAGCGCCTATTACATCCGCCGCGTCCAGGCCGTGCTCGACGGCTCCTGGAAGAGCGAGGACGTGTGGGGCGGCTTCGACAAGGACATGGTCGTGATGGCTCCGTACACCAACGTTCCGGAGGACGTTGCCAAGGAAGCCGCTGCGACGGCCGAGAAGATCCGCTCGGGCGAGTTCCACCCGTTTACCGGCCCGATCTACAAGCAGGACGGCAGCGAAGCAGCGGGTGAGGGCATCATCATCGATGACGGCGCGCTGCTCGGCATGAACTGGTACGTCAAGGGCATCGACGACAAGCTGCCGAACTAAGAGACGACGCCATTCCGCCACAAGCGGGACGCAACGGGCCGGGAGAGCGATCTCCCGGCCTTTTTCGGTTGACCCGTCCGCTCTCACCGCCATGTTCCGGGCTTCGCGAAAGGCATTCGGCGGCAAAATGGCGGGGTACCGCGGATCGGAGCCATGGCACCGGCACCGGGCAGGGAAGTCGGATCCCGCACTTTCCCAGCGATAGGACTCTTGCAATTTCCCATATATGAGATTATATCCCGTATATGGATGATGACACACGACGAAACACGGCGCTGGCCGACCATCTGCGCTCGCTCAGGACGGATCGTGCTCTCACCTTGCAGGATCTGGCGGAAAGCAGCGGGGTCAGCCGGGCGACGCTCTCGCGCATCGAGAACGGGGAGGTCAGTCCGACGGCCGAAACGCTCGGCCGCATGGCGTCGGCCTTCGGTCTGCCGCTTTCGCAGCTGCTTGCGCCGCTCGAGCCGGAGTTTCCGCCGCTTCTGCGCCGCACCGAACAGGGCGTCTGGTCCGACCCAGGGAGCGGCTTCACCCGCCGCCTGGTTTCGCCGCCCAATAGCGGGCTGAAACTCGAAATGATTGAGTGTGAGATGCAGTCCGACCAGCGCATTTCATATGAGCGGCCGGCGGTCCCGGGGCATGAGCATCACCTTGTCCTGTTGGCCGGTGCACTGACGCTGACCGTCGACGGGGAGCGGTACGAGCTCCGGCCGGGCGACTGCCTGCGTTACCGTCTGTTCGGGGCCTCGAGCTTCGAGACCGGCAAACAATCCGCGCGCTATCTGATTGCACTGGCCTGAAGGTCCTTCCATGCAACCGCAAATTTTCGAGCTGGACGGCGCCGCCATCGAGGGGAACCTTGACGCGCTGTCGCGCATCCTCATCGACAGCGTCGCCGATGGTGCGGCCATCGGCTTCATGGCGCCGGTAACGGCAGAAGATGCGGCCCGCTTCTGGCTGATGGATGTGCGGCCAGCCGTCGAGGCCGGGCGCCGCCTGCTGTTCGGCGCAAGGTATGACGGCGAGACCGTCGGCACTGTGCAGCTTCTCACGGCCATGCCGGCCAACCAGCCGCATCGCTGCGAGATCGCAAAGATGATCGTCCATCCGCGGGCACGACGCCTCGGCATCGGCAGGACGCTGATGAGCCATGCTCTGGAGCGCGCACGCGAGCTCGGCAAGACGCTTGTCACGCTCGATACTCGCACCGGCGACGTCGCCGAACCGCTATACGCGTCCGTCGGCTTCGAGGTCGCGGGCATCATTCCGGACTACGCCTTCGATCCGGACGGGCGGGCGAAACATGCCACGACCTTCATGTACCGCCGGATCGAGGCTGCAGCGGCGACCTGAGCCTTGCACGCGTCGACGACGCCGTTCGGTCGTTCCGTCGGCTCGCGAAGCGCTGCGCCGGGGAGCGATGCAGCGAGGGGCCATCCAACATCGGAGCTGGAGGGGAGCGGCCGAACTTAGGCGGCGTCCTTCGACTGGAACCGACCGTCGGCCCGCTCTCCGCCACCACATCGCTAATTCGCATAAGATATATTATGGAACTTTTATGTGTAGCTGGAATGCGGCCCTGGACCTCGCGTCTTCTGCCGATCCTGCTCAGTGTGGCACGAATGCCGGCTACGGGAGCAAAATCGACAAAATCGTCACCATGTCTGTACCGACGGCGAGACATCCGCCACCGCTTGTAGTTATGTACAATTGAAATGATCAGTCTTGCGGGGGGTCTGATGCGTTGCCGTTGAACAATCAGGTCGTATCGAGACGCGCCGGCATCAACACGCATCTCGTCATGCTGGTGCTGGTCTGTCTTCTGCCCATTCTCGTGATCTCCGGATATGCGGCCTGGCGTACGGGAGCAGCCTATCGGGACACTGCGACCGCCCGCCTGAGCGAAACGGCATTGACCATCCGCAATGCCATCGAGGCCGAGATAGAAAGTCGGTTCACGGTCCTCAGCGCGTTTGCGACATTCTGGTCGCCCGGCACATCGAGCAACCAACTGTTGCTGCAAGGCAGTCGCCACGATGGCATCGGCCTGGAAGGCATGATCCAGGTCATCGAGTTTGCAGGCGGCCAGCCGAATTCCCAGGCCGATGAACAGGTGCTCGCCATCGCCCGGCAGTCGTTCGAGCGCAATGCGCCGCTGGTCTCCAATCTTGTCCTTGGCGCGGGACCGCAGGAGCATCGTATTCACCTGGCGCTGCCGGTGTCGAGCGCCGGCAAGCCGCCGCTGCGTGTCTTCGTCCTTTCCCTGTCCCCCTTGCAACTGATCCGGACCCTGCAGCCGGACGGTGAACGCACCACCGGTATTCTCATCGCCGTCACGGACGGCGATGGTCATATCCTCGCGCGCTCTCGGGATGCGGAGAACTCGGTCGGCGTAAAGGCGCCCGACTGGGACAGGTTGCGGTCCGGTGCCCTCGGCAGCGGCTTGTTCGAGGCCAAGACGACCGAAGGGCTCGACACAGTGATGGCTTATCACCGGGTCGATATGACGCCCGGCTGGACTGCGGTGGTTGCCGAACCGCTCGAGGTATTCAACGCCCGATGGCAGACACCGCTGACAGGTCTGCTTCTCGGGTCGGCGCTAGCGACCGCCCTTGCCACCGTCCTGGCGATCCATATCGGCCAGTTGATCCGGCGTCCTGTACAGGCTCTGGCCCTGCGCAGCCTGGCGATCGCCAGCGGCGACAGTGAGCGCGCTCGCACGCCCGAGGCGATTCCACCGTCCAGGATTCGCGAGTTCGAGGTGTTGCGCCTCAGTTTCGAAGCTGCCGAGGCCGCGCGGAGCGAACACGAACGCCGATTGCACACGGTCGCCAATGCCGGTGCGCTTGTGTTGTGGCGCTGGTCCGCCGAGGGCGACCTGCTGTCCGCTGAAGGATGGGAAAAGCTGACCGGCATGCCCGACAGCGAGGCGCTTGGAACCTCCTGGATCGACCAGGTGCATCCCGACGATCAGGAGCGCGTCGCGCTGGCCATCGGCCAGAAGAAACGCGGCACTCTCGACTATTTTGACATCGAGTTCCGGCTGCGGATCGCCGACGGCCGATGGCTTTGGGTGCGCGACCGGGGCGGCCCGGTCCTCGACGACAGCGGCAAGATCATCCAGTGGGCCGGCGTTCTGGAGGACATCGATGCACGCAAGCAGGACGAGGCCCAGATCGCCTACATGGCCACGCATGATGCGCTGACCGGGCTTGGCAACCGCGTGCTGCTGCGCGATCGCCTGGAGATGGCGGCCGCGGCCGCAGGGCGCGGGGTGACGAGCGCCCTCCTCGCGCTCGATCTCGACTTGTTCAAGCAGGTCAACGACACGCTCGGCCATCCCGCTGGCGACGAAGTCTTGCGTCAGGTGGCCGGGCGCCTCTCCTCCTGTGTACGCGAGGTCGATCTGGTGGCCCGCATCGGCGGCGACGAGTTCGCCATCCTGCAACACGGCGCGTCACAGCCGGAAGCCGCCAAGGCGCTGGCCGACCGGCTGGTCGCCGCCGTTTGCGCGCCTTACCGGGTCGATGGCCAGGACATCGTCATCGGCGTCAGCGTCGGCGTGGCGCTGATCGCCGGCGGCGAGGTTGCGGCGGACGATCACATGCGGCGAGCGGACAAGGCGCTCTACCTCGCCAAGTCGCAGGGCCGCGGCCGCATCTCCGTGTTCGGAGAAGCTCCCGTTGCGATTCTGCAGGAAGGCTAGGGCAGGCTTGCCCTGCGCCTCTGCCGGTCGCTACCCTGACCCGGTTCATCCTGCGGAGTTTTCGAAAATGCCCTTGCCGTTCCTGCGTCTGTTTTCAGCCCTGCCCGTTCTCTCCCTGCTCGCCCTCGCCCCGCTTCCCGCGGCCGCCGATCTTCAGTCGGTCCTGCAGGAGGAACGGACCGGCCTTGCCGAGACCTGCACCGACACCCTGCAGTTTCTCGAGGGCTTCGCCTCCCAGGTGAACGTCAACGGCGATACGGCGCCGGATATCCTCGTCGACTACGGACAGCTTTCCTGCGACGGCACCCAGATGATGTTCTGCGGCTCGGCCGGCTGCACCCAGGTCTATCTCGGCCGTGCCGATGGATCGCACGCGATGGCGGGCGAATTCCTCGCCTATGAGCTGCGCTTCGACAGGCCGTCGGAAGGCACCTTCCTGGCCGTGCTGCATGGCGGCTCCTGCGGCCGCGCCGGTGCACAGACCTGCTTCCGGCGTTATGCGCTGACCGGCGGCACGCTCACGGCCCTTGCGGAAGAGCCCCGCAACCGCTGGTTCTTCACCGCCGCTCCCGTGCCCTCCGCCATGCTGGCGACCGCTGACGGCGACAGCCTGCGCCTCCTTTGCGACAGCCGCTCGCTACGTATCCAGTACGGTCCGACATGGATGCGGGAGGAGAACGGCTCGGTCAACGACCATGCCCGCGACCTTGCAAAACCCCAGGGACGGATCGAGATCGAAATCGAGGTCGACCGCGGCCAGCCGACGGCGGTGCCGTTCATGGTCGAGGAAACCGCGCGCGTGCTGCAATCGCCGACCCTTGCGCCGAACCAGCCGTTCTTCGCTGCAATGATGCGGGGAAACCAGCTGGACCTGCATCTCGGCGGATCGCTGGAGCATATGCGCAGCTTTACGCTCAAAGGCTCGTCCCAGGCAATCGGCAGCCTGTTGCAGGCCTGCGGGCACGGCTGAACGGGTCCCCGGCCCCCTTCCCCCTTTTTGCCGGACCTATCCCTCATCCTCTTCCAGTTCGGCGGCATCCCGCGCGTCCACCACCTTGCGCGCCACCGACAGCGAGAAGCCCTGCCGGCAGAGCGCGGCCATCTCCTTGCGCAGCCGGTCGGGATCTGCCTCGCCGCGGCGCCAGGGGCCGAAGCGGCGCTTGCGCGCAGCGATGCAGGCGGCCGTGAGGTCGTCGCTTTCCTCTTCCGCCATCAGCTGTTCGGCAAGGTCCTGCTCGATGCCCTTGGCCGCCAGCACCGCGCCGATCCGCCGGGCCGAGCGGCCCTTACGCCGTTCCGAAGCAATGCGCGATTCCGCAAAGAGCCGGTCGTTGACGAGGCCGGATGCGGCGCAGCGCGCAACAACCGCCTCGATCATCGCGTCGAAATCGCCGGGATCGAGCTCGAGTTCGCGGGCCGCACGCATCACCTTGCGGCCGAGCACCCGTTTCAGATTTTCGCGGCTGGAGCCATAGCGGTCGAGATAGTGGAGCGCCGCCTTCATCAGCCGCTCCTCGGTCGGCGGACGGGCGGCGCGCGTCATGCCGGATCGTCGAGACTTGCCGAGAACCGCAGACCGTCATAGGCCGGGATCACGCCCTCGGGCAGCTCTGCTTCCAGCGTGCGATAGTCGAGATCGACATGCATGTTGGTCAGGATCGCCTTGTGCGGCCGCATCCGGTCGATCCACGCCAGCGCTTCCGACAGGGAGAAATGCGAGGGGTGCGGCGTGCGGCGCAGCGCATCGATCACCCAGGTGTCGAGGCCTTCGAAGCCGGGCCGGACGTCGGGCGGAATATCTTTCACATCAGGCAGATACGCGACATTCCCGAAGCGGAACCCGAGCGCCGCGATATCGCCGTGCTCCACCTCCAGCGGCAGGAACGGGATCGGCCCGCCCGCCCCTTCAACGACGCCCGGTTCTCCGGCGGTGATGCGGATGTCGCGCAGGATCGGCGGGTAGCTCGATCCCTTCGGCGTGGCGAAGCCGTAATAGAACAGGTCGTGCGCCCGGCGCGAGGTGATGGCGTCCATATGGACCGGGATCAGCTTGCGATGGGTGATCGCAAGCGGCCGCAGGTCGTCGATGCCGTGCAGGTGGTCGGCATGGGAATGGGTCAGCAGCACCGCATCCAGATCGGTGACGCGGGCATCCAGCAGCTGCTGGCGCAGGTCCGGCCCGGCATCGACCAGGACGCTGGTGGTACCGTTCGGCCCCTTGCGCTCCACGAGCATGGCGCAGCGCATGCGCCGGTTGCGCGGCTCGTTCGGGTCGCAGTCGCCCCAGATGTTGCCGACGCGCGGCACGCCGGCCGACGAACCGCATCCGAGAATGGTGAAGTCGAGCCGCGCCCCGTCCGCCATCGATGTCAGCCCTTCGGCTGCAGGTGCTGCGGCACCCGCGAGAACAGGCGGAAGAAGTTGTCCGTGGTCTGGCGGGCCATCTCGGCCTCGCTCACGCCGCGCGTCTCCGCCAGCACCTTGTTGGTATGCGCCACATAGGCCGGTTCGTTGCGCTTGCCGCGCCAGGGCTGCGGCGCAAGATAGGGCGCATCCGTTTCCACCAGCAGCCGGTCGGCCGGCAGCTCGGCCGCGATGGCCCGCAGCTCGTCGGAACGCTTGAAGGTGACGATCCCGGAGAACGAGACGTAGAGCCCCAGCTCGATGCCGGTCAGCGCCAGGGCGCGGCCGGAGGAGAAACAGTGGAGCAGGGCCGGAAAGGCCCCCTTCTCCGTCTCGTCCCGCAGGATCGCGGCCATGTCGTCGTCCGCATCGCGCGAATGGATGACCAGCGGCAGCCCGGTCTGGCGCGCGGCGGCGATATGCCGGCGCAGGCCGGCGGCCTGTGCCTCGCGCGGTGCCTTGTCGTAGAAGTAGTCGAGCCCCGCCTCGCCGATCGCGACCACCTTTTCGTGGGCCGACAGGCGCACCAGCTGGTCGGTCGTCACGGCCATCTCGGCCTCCTCCCCCGCATTGTGGGGATGGGTGCCGACCGAGCAGAACACGTTGTCGTAGCGCTCCGCGAGCGCGCGGATCGTGTCGAACCGCGCCACCCGCGTCGAGATCGTCACCATCACGCCGACCCCGGCCTCGCCGGCACGGGCGATGATCTCATCGCGCTCGGCGTCGAAGTCCGGAAAGTCCAGATGGCAATGGCTGTCGACCAGCATCACGCGGCTCCGCCGGCCGGCGCCTCGGCCTCGACATAGCGCGGGAAGACGCCCTCGGGCTTCGGCAGTTCGGCACCGGCGGCAAGCCGCCCGCCCGCTCCCAGCCGGTCGAAACCGCGCGCATCCGCAGGCACCGCCAGCAGGTCGAGCAGCTTTCCGGCGCTGGTCGGAATGACCGGCTGCGCCAGGATCGCCACCTGGCGGATCACCTCGGCGGTGACATAGAGCACCGTCGCCATACGCGCCGGATCGCTCTTCTTGAGCGCCCAGGGCTCCTGCGACGCGAAATAGCGGTTGGCCTCGGCAACGCAGGCCCACACCACCGACAGCGCCTGGTGGATCGCCTGGCGCGACATCGCCTCGCGTGCAGCCGCCAGCATCGCATCGGCCTGGCCGAGAATGGCCTCGTCCTCGGGCGTGAAAGCGCCCGGCTCCGGCAGTTGTGCCTCGCAATTCTTGCCGATCATCGACAGCGAGCGCTGCGCCAGGTTGCCGAGATCGTTCGCCAGATCCGCATTGATGCGATTGACGATGGCCTCATGGCTGTAATTGCCGTCCTGGCCGAACGGCACCTCGCGCAGGAAGAAGTAGCGCACCTGGTCGAGGCCATAATGGTCGATCAGCGCGAAGGGGTCGATGACGTTGCCGACCGACTTCGACATCTTCTCGCCCTTGTTGAACAGGAAGCCGTGGGCGAAGACCCGCTTCGGCAGCTTGATGCCGGCCGACATCAGGAAGGCCGGCCAGTAGACCGCGTGGAAACGCACGATATCCTTGCCGATGACGTGCAGGTCCGCCGGCCAGTAGCGCCAGCGCGGATTGTTCTCGTCCGGGAAGCCCGCGCCGGTGATGTAATTGGTCAGCGCGTCGACCCATACATACATCACGTGCCGCTCGTCATCGGGCACGCGCACGCCCCAGTCGAAGGTGGTGCGCGAGATCGACAGGTCCTTCAGGCCGCGGCTGACGAAGCTGACCACCTCGTTGCGGCGCTCGTCGGGGCCGATGAAGTCCGGATTGGCCTCGTAATGGGCAAGCAGGCGGTCCTGATAGGCCGACAGGCGGAAGAAGTAGCTCTCCTCCTCCACCCATTCCACCGGCGAACCCTGCGGGCCGTAGCGCACGCCGTCGGCGCGCAGCTCCGTCTCGCCTTCCTGGTAATAGGCCTCGTCGCGCACCGAGTACCAGCCGGAATAGCTGTCCTTGTAGATGTCGCCATTGGCCGCCATGCGGCGCCAGATCTCCCGGCTCGCCTCGTGGTGGCGCGGCTCGGTGGTGCGGATGAAATCGTCGTTGGAACAGCCGAGCGCCGCCGCCATGTCGCGGAAACGGGTGGCGTTGCGCTCCGCCAGGTCCTCGACCGGGATGCCTTCCGCACGTGCGGTCTGCAGCATCTTCTGGCCGTGCTCGTCGGTGCCGGTGAGGAAGAACACGTCGCGGCCGTCGAGGCGCTGGAAGCGCGCGATGGCATCCGTCGCCATGCTCTCGTAGGCGTGGCCGATATGCGGCGCACCGTTGGGATACGAGATGGCAGTGGTGACGAAGAAGGGCGATCGATCGGTCATGGCCTGTCAGAGGATCCGGATTACGGGTGGCGGCCCGGGTGGGCGTTCCAGAAGTCGAGTGCGAGGCGGCGGGCGTCAGGCCCGCGCGGTTTCGGCAAGATCGCGCAAGGTGTTGAGCACGATCTGCTTTCTGTCGAGATTGTAGGCATCCGCCTCGCGCGCGGCGCGGCTGGTCTTTTCCCATACCTCGCTCAGCCTGACAAGGCGCTGGAGGCTCCCCTGCCCGGTCTCGCCCAGCCGCGTGTGCAGGTGGTCGGCGACAAGGTCCTGGAACAGGCTCCACGCATCGTCCGCGCCGCTGCGCGACACCTGGTCGGCAAGGTCATGCGCGGCCGCCGCATCCAGCCGCGGCAGGCCGGCGATCAGCTTCGCGAAATTGTCGGCCAGATCGATGGAATCGCCCTCGGCCAGCTTGATCGCCTTGCGCAGGCTCCCCTGCGCCAGATCCGCAGCACGTGCCGCGATCCGGTCCGCCGGATCGGCCACGCCCAGCTCGCCGAGCCCGGACAATACCTCCTCGCGCGACAGCGCCCGCAGGTGGAGCATGCGGCAGCGCGAGCGGATCGTCGGCAGCAGCCGGCCCGGCGCATGGGACAGAACGAGGAACAGAGACCGTTTAGGTGGCTCTTCAAGAACCTTCAGCAAAGCATTGGCTGCATTGACATTCATGTCATCGGCTGCGTCGACGATGCAGATCCGCCAGGAGCCTTCCGACCCGGTCGATCCAAAGAACGGGACCGTGCGGCGGATCTCGTCCACCGTCAGGTCCTGCTTGATCTTGTCCTTGGCCTTGCGCTTGGGATCGTAGGGCCGGCGCAGGTGCAGGAGACCTGGATGAGCGCCTGCCGCCACCTTGCGAAAGTCCGGATGGTTGGCCGGAATCGCGCAGTCGAGCGCCTCGGCGACGGCCGCTGTGGCGGGATCGGGATGGGCCAGTGCGAAGCGGGCGAAGCGGAAGGCCAGCGTCGCCTTGCCGATGCCCTTCGGCCCGGCGAGGATCCAGGCATGGTGCATGCGGCGCGAGCGATAGGCCGACAGCAGCTCCGCCTCCGCCTCGCGGTGACCGATCAGGTGGTCGCGCTCGCGCGGCAGCGGCACGTCCTCGATGGCATCGGCTTCCGTCAGCAGCGGATCGGCAAGATCGTTCATGGCCGCCCCTCTTCCGCTTGCAACAGGCGTGCGGAAACCGCCTGCCAGATTTCCTGTTCCACCATATCCGGAGACTGCGTCCCGTCGATCACCAGGAAGCGCTCCGGCTGGCTGGCGGCCAGCTCGAGAAACAGCTTCCGGCGCCGGTCGTGCACGCTCGCTCCTTCGGTCTCGAACCGGTCCGGCTGCGGCGCGCTCCCCGTGGAACTGCGCGCCGTCACGCGGGCCATGCCGACCTCGGCCGGCACGTCGACCAGCACCGTCAGGTCCGGCCGGCATCCGGCAACGGCCAATGCCTCAAGACGGTCGAGGAAGGCCGTGTCGACGCCCGATTCCCCCTGGTAGACGCGCGTGGAATCGGCAAAGCGGTCGCACAACACCCAGTCGCCGCGCGACAGCGCCGGCTCAATCGTCGTGTCGACATGGTCGGCACGGGCTGCGGCGAACATCATCGCCTCCATTTCCGGGCCGAGATCCTTGATCCGGCCGCCGAGCAGCAGCCGGCGAATGGTCTCGGCGCCGGGCGAACCGCCCGGTTCGCGCGTCACCAGAACCTTCACGCCCGCCGCTTCCAGCCGCATGCGCAGCCGCTCGATCTGCGTCGACTTGCCGGCCCCCTCGCCGCCCTCGAAGGTGACGAAATGCCCACGCTCCAAAGGCTCACTCATCGAGCCACCATCCGAACAGGGTCTCCTTGACGACGTCCGCGGCACGGCTCGTCACCGTACCCGCTTCGGCCGCACTGCCGGTCAGCAGCGGCGCGCGGTAGACGATGTCGCTGTCCTTCAGCACGCGCAGCTCGCCGACTTCCGTTCCCGGCTGCACCGGCGCCGGCAGCGGCCCGCGATAGATCGCCCGCAGCCGATAGGCATGGCGGTCTCCGCGCGGCAGCAGGATCTCGACATCCTCGCGCACCACCAGCGGTACCGCGCCGACCGACCCGCCGAAGACCCGCGCCTCGGTCACCGTGTCGCCGGCGGAAAACAGCACCACGTCCTCGAAATCCTTCTCCAGGCTGTCGAACAGTCGGCGCAGCGCCTCTTCGCGCTTGTCGGCATCCGCGTGGCCGGCAACGACGCCGATCAGCCGCCGGCCGCTGCGCTCGGCCGAGGCGACGGCATTGTAGCCCGCCCCTTCCGCAAAGCCGGCCACCAGCCCGTCGACGCCGGCGACCTCGCCGATCAACGGGTTCTTGTTGCGCTGGAAGATGCCGTTCCAGGTGAAGTCGGGCGCGCTGAACAGGGCGTAGCGGTCGCCGTGCCGGGTCAGCACATAGTCGGCGAGCCGGGCCATGTCGCGCGCGGTGACATAGGACTCGGACGTCTCATAACCGGTCGGATTGGCGAAACGGCTGCCGGTCAGGCCGATCTCGGCTGCCTTCTCGTTCATCCGTGCGGCGAAGGCGTCCTCGCTGCCGGCGAGCCCTTCCGCCAGCACGATGGCCGCATCGTTGGCGTTCTGGATGATCAGCCCGCGCAGCAGGTCGATCACCGGCACCTCGCTGCCCAGCCGGGCGAACATGGTGGTGACGCGGGCCGGCGCACCGCCGCTGCGCCAGGCGTGCTCGCTGACGGTAAATGCCGTCTCCTCGGTCAGCTCGCCCGCCGCCAGCGCATCGAACACGACCGCCGCCGTCATCAACTTGGCCGAGGAGCCGGGCTGATAGCGAACGGTCGGGTTGCGGCTGGACAGCAGCGTGCCGGTGGTGATGTCGAGAAGCAGCGCGGAGGTGTTGTCGGGGGCGCCCGCTTCCTGCGCGCGGGAAGTCTCCGGGGACGAGGAAAGGGCCAGGCCGAATGCGATCAGCCCGGCTGCGGCGATGCGCATCAGGTGCTGCCCAAGCGCGCCTGTGCGATTCCCTCTCCGCATTGCGGCCCCAACCGTCATTCCCTGCTCTCCACGTCCCAGCCCGATGTCCGCGCCATGGCGAGAACATACAGGCTCGGACGGGTCAAGCCTACCTGTGCCTTGAGCTATTTCAGTCCGACTGGCGGGCGGCGAGCTCGCGCGGCGACAGGCCCTGGCCGATCGCGTCGAAGGCGGCATAAGCGCCCTCGATCCGGGCCGTGGCCCGGTAGGACGAGATCGCGGAACCGCGTGCAAACGTGCTCGGCTGACCGAGATAGGCCGGCCCCGGTGCCAGCACCGGCTCGCTCGCGGCGGCCGGCTGCGCGGCGCCGTCGTAGCTCATGACCGGAGCGGACGCAGCGCCAACAACCTCGGTCGCAGGACCATTGCTCTCGAACGTGTTGAGCGAGGCGACCTGCACCGAAGCGGCGCCCGCCTCGAACGCGACCGCCGGATCGAAGGCAGCGACGACCATCTGGCCGAAGCTGCCCGAACCGGCGATGACCGGGCCGTACGGGCGGTTGCGCGGCAGCGGCGCCGGGCCGGAACTCGTCGTCGGGCTGGCGGCCGGGATATCGGCCTGGGCCAGCATCGTGCCCGGCATGGTCGCGCCCGGCTCGACCGAGCCCGGGCCGCGATAGGACGCCATCAGGAAGCTCTGGTCCTGCCCGTCCATGCGGGCCTTGCCGACATATTCCACCTTCACCTTGGCGACGCCCGCGCTCTTGAAGTCGAGCATGTTGGCGACCTTTTCGGACAGGTCGATGGTGCGGTTGCCGTGGAAGGGGCCGCGATCGTTGACGCGAACGATCATCGAGCGGCCGTTCTTGAGATTTGTCACGCGCGCATAGGACGGGAGCGGCATCGTCGTGTGCGCTGCCGTCGGTGCGTTGCGGTCGAAGACCTCGCCATTGGCGGTCATCCGGCCGTGGAAGGTCGGGCCGTACCAGGACGCGAGACCGACCGAGGTGTAATTCGGATTGTCCTTCGGGTGGTACCACTTGCCGGCCACCTTGTAGGGCTTGCCGACCATGTAGCGGCCTCCGCCCTTGGGCACGGGCTTGTTACCCGAGACGACGCGCGGGCTCGCCGCCACGCCGTATTTCTCTTCGCTGAACTTGACCTTCTTGCCCTTCGGGGCCGAACCGCAGCCGGCCAGCGCCAGGCACAGCGAGGAAACCGCCAGAATGCCGAGAGTGCGCGGGGAAAGCAGGCGGCCGTTCGCCGGCGCCACACTGCTGCGGGTAAGGCCCTCGGTCGCGCAAATGGGGTTTGCGCCCTCGGGGCCCGTGCTCAGGTGCCGGCGTGTTGCAGCCGGGTCCTTGCCATTGTTCATTCTGCCGCCCTACTCGATACCTGACCGGCGGTTTTCGCCCGGGGTTCCGGCCTTGCGGACATTCTGTCCACCCGGCCGCTCCTTCGGTCGACATCCTGCTGGCAGGCGGCCGACCGCTCGAGGTCCTTCGCCCTGTGCCAGTGGTTTCGCAAGATGAGGTGCGGCGACGCCCGTTTCAGGACTGAAGTCCGGGGGAGTCTGTCGCGTTTCGCCTGCCTTGCGTGCCCTGCCGGTCGGACCCGTCTCGTTGCGATGCTGCCCCCCAAATGGCGCATCACGACACGTGTACCATGCCGTCTCTTACTGCAAGGTGAAGACGCGGTCGACGTGCGCGCGTGTCGCGGCGCACGTTTTTCAACAACCTGTGGCGAAAGCGCCGCAGGTGGGCAGCGGAGCGCGTGACCGCGCCCTCTCCTGATCCGTGGCTTGTGTGCCGTTTCAGGTTACTGGCCGATGCGGGCGCGCCCTGTCACGCCGTCGTCGCGGCGCCAGAAGAGCGTGTTGCCGTCGCCCCTGGACAAGGTGAAGCAGAACTGCTTGCCGTCGTACCAGGACTGCCACTTCTGGCAGAGCCGGTCGCCGCGCACCCACCAGCGCCCCTGGTCCTTGGGCTGCATGAAACGGCCGAGCCCGACCGCATCGCCCGAACCGCTGACACTGCCGTTGGTCTGGTAGTAGAGCGGGAACTCGCCGCCCAGCGGCACCTTCAGATAGATGCGCTTGCCGGCGACGGTGTTGCGGATCTCCTGTTCGGAAAGCTGAGCACTGGCCAGCGCCGGCGTTGCGGCGACGGCGATACCCGCGATCAGCGCGGCGAACGCGCCTGCCTTGCGTAGCTGCATTGCGTGTCTCCCGGTCGAACCTTGCTCGAAAACGCCCCGGCCGGGCCGTTTTCCGTAATGCAAAGGGTTACGCCAGGGCTCGCCCGCCGGATCAGTCGCGCAGCGCACGTGCCGACCGCCGGAGGCCTCTCCCTCCCCTCGCCGCCTTGATGCGACGGTTTGTGATACCGATCACATCTCCACCGGGGGTGCCGGACTACAACGAACACATGGCGCGTGCCCCCGCGCCGGACGCCGAACAACGGCGCAGCCGCCGATCCGGTCCCTGCCTCGACCTTCCGGATCGGCGGCTTTTCTATTTTCGGCCAAAGCCCCCGCCCCGGCCGGCCTGTTTCCACACGGCCTCAGCGCCCGGCTCCCAGTCCCCCACCAGTCATCGGCGCAAGGCTGTTTGCGGCCCGAGCCGTTGCTCAGGCCAAGTGGGGCGGCGAAGACCGAAGCCCGAACTTCCGCCTTGCATTTTCACATGAGGAAACGTCCGGCCCCGCCCGCGCCTCGCCGCTTGACAAGCCGGCCCGCGAGGGCGAAACGAAGCGCACCGGAAGAGTGGCCGAGTGGTTTAAGGCAGCGGTCTTGAAAACCGCCGTACGGGAGACCGTACCGTGGGTTCGAATCCCACCTCTTCCGCCATTGTGAAAAGATAGCCGCATACATTTGCTATGCGCCGCCGATCACCGCACAAAATGAGACGGTTGGCGCATGCATTATATGTTGCCACGTAGGAGACGAATAGGCGAACGCATCAATTTTCTTGAGCGAGATGTTCACTATGCGGAATTAATTTTTAATTCTGAGCGATTTCTTCAGAGTTTGCCTTGTGTTCGCGATCATAAAACGTAAAATATACTGCGACAGGTACATATAATCTGAAGTGATCCCAATAAAATCTAACAACTCATCCCCAGTGACTGAAGTCGCACTGCAGTCGTTGCAAAATTTCGTATTTTCAGGATCAAACCGATGACAACGCCGCGTCCTCAGCCCAAGCCCGATAGCAGAAAGTATCAGGATCTCATCTCTGATATAGAGAAGGGCGTAATCAAAATTCCGAAGTTCCAGCGTGATTTTGTGTGGCCGATAGAAAAGACCGCAGCGCTTCTCGACAGTATTGTGAAAGGCTACCCGATCGGCACTTTCATCCTATGGAAGACAAACCAGCGGATGGCGGACGTCAAGGATGTCGGCAATATTCGATTGCCTGCTACGCCCGATGACCGGCAGGTCGAATACGTACTCGACGGCCAACAGAGAATGACTTCTCTATTTGCAGCCTATCAGGGTGCAAAGATACCGCGTGCGGGGTCGAAAAAGGTCACCGACTTCGCCGAAATCTATGTGAACCTCGACTCTAATCTCTCGGACGATGCCCAAATCGTTGTACACGAGCTTCCTGATGATCCGCACAAATGCGTATCGCTCAAGGACGTTCTGTCGTTGAATCGGGGGGTTGAGAAGCGGCTGGTCGCAGAGTTTGGATTGACCGATGATGACCTCGACATCGCGGACAAGTTTAAGCAAGCATTTGCAACATACGACTTCAGTATCGTTACGCTAACGCGCGAGGATATCGACAGCGCTATCGAAGTCTTCACTCGTATTAACACCGGTGGATCTGTACTCACACTCTTCGAAATCATGGTCGCAAAGACCTACGACGAAGAGCGGGATTTTGACATGCAGGTCGAGTGGTCGAAGGTCGAAAGCGACTTGGAGAACGTCGGCTACGACGGTCTCTCTTCCTCCACTGTCCTTCAACTCTTGGCTTTGGTGCTGGCGGGCGAAGCCAAACGCGCCACGATTCTCGGCTTAGAAAAAGCCGCCGTTATCGAAACTTGGCCAAAAGCAGTTAGCGCCATCAAAAGTGCGGTGGACCATTTTCGCACAGCGTATCGAATTCCAGTTTCCGCGCTCCTCCCATATGATTCCCTGATCGTCCCATTTGCTTACTGGTTCTTCATCAAGCACCATGAGCCCGCGGGTGACGATCATCTGCGTATGAGGCAGTTCTTTTGGCGTTCGGCACTCGGCTATCGCTATTCATCAGCGGTTGAATCGAAGCTCGCCGCCGATAAGCGCGCTATTGATGACATCATTGCCGGGGGAACAGGAACATGGGACATCCCCGTTAGCATCGGCGGCGCGGAAGGGCTTATTGGAACGAACTTTGCCACGGGCAACTCGCTGTGCAAGGGAATACTGTGCCTACTCGCCTATGAACAGCCCCGTAACTTCAACAACGACGGAACGGTCTTGCTGGACAACAGTTATCTCAAGATCGCCTCATCAAAAAACTTTCATCACTTCTTCCCTAAGGATCACCTGCGTAAGAACGGCATTGGCGACGAAAACTCAGTCGTGAACATTACCTTGATCGGAGCTGACCTGAATAAGCGACAGATCAACGCCAAGCCGCCCAAGGTCTACATCTCGAAGTTCCAAACATCGAATCCCGAGATGCGGTCCACGCTGGCGACCCATTTGATTGATCGGGACGGCATGGGCATCGATGAAGACGATTACGGTACATTTTTGAAGGCTCGTGCAGCGAAGATGTGGGCAAAGATCGAGGAGCGAATTCAACCCAATCTTTAATTCCCCCGCAGAACCATCAGCGGCCGCTTTAGCAACCGACGAAGCCGACATTCTCTGCGGTATGACGAACCAAATGACTGAGCTCGAACCGGAAATTAACGACGCTGGACACTGCGGTCCGGTTCGAGAGCTTTTTTTGCAGCTAGAAGCTATACTCAGTGAGCCGGTTCAATCATTTCCGGAAGCTCTAGCATAAACGTAGTTCTTCGTTTCGCCATTCCCACCGGGCGGAAAACTCAAAATCGCGATTCCATAAGACAGCCTGCCCTGCGCACGCTACGTAGTGCGCCGCCATCCTATTCCCCATCCGATATAAGACCCGAAGCACCACCCACGGAGACAGATGCGTGAGATCGCAGCCCCTTTATCAGACCGACGCGAGCTTGCTCGTCCTGGAAACGTCGGCGCTCGATGTCCGCGCGGGCGCTGTGCTTCTCGATCAGTGCATCGTCTTTCCCGGCGGCGGCGGGCAGCTGCCAGACCGAGCCACCCTCAACTGGTCTCGCGGCGAGGCGGCGATCACCGCCGTCACGCCCGATGAACGCGGATGGTGGCACGCGCTCAACACCGAGGAGGAGCCGGACGGTCCCTTGCAGGTCTCGGTGGAGCCGGAGTTCCGCCGCCTGATGTGCGAGTTGCACACCCTCGCCCATATCGCCAACAGCGTCGTCTTCCGCGAGTTCAACGGTGCCTTGCTGACCGGCGCCCAGTTGTCGGACGACGAGACGTTCCGGCTGGATTTCGATCTGCCGGGCTCGGATGCGGCCAGGCTTCGCGAGTTGGCGGACCCCATCAACGAGGTGATCCGGGCCGACCTTCCGGTGCGGGCCTTCCTGATGCCGTGGGACGAGGCCAATTCCGTTCCCGGCCTGTTTCGCAGCAAGGCCGTGTCGCCGCCCCGCCAGGACGACGGCAACGTTCGTATCGTCGAGATCGGCGATATCGACCGGCAGGGCTGCGGCGGAACGCATCTGGCATCGACCGGGCTGGCCCGGCCCGTGCGCGTGCTAAAGGTCGACAACAAGGGCCGGCAGAACCGGCGCGTGAAGATCGGTTTCTAGCGGTCGGCCCGCTCAGCTTCCCTCACCCCAGCCACAGTGCCTTGAGCGGCATCCACAGACCCATGGCGATCATCATCAGGTTCTCGGTCAGCGAGACGAAGCCGAGCGGCACGTTGCTCGCCCCGCCGACGCAGGCGCATTTCAGCTCCCGCCGGTCGACATAGACCGCCTTGAAGACCGAGACCGCGCCGACCGTACCGATGAACAGCGCCACCGGCGCTGCGATCCACAGCAGCGCGCCGGCAATCATCAGCACGCCGGCCAGCGCCTCGCCGAAGGGATAGAGCTTGCCGTAGCGGACCCAGCGGCGGGCCAGCAGGTCGTAGTTCAGGAACATGGTCGCGAAGCTCTCGACATCCTGCAGCTTCTGCACGGCGAGAACGCACATGCTGATCGCGACGAACCACTCGAAGGCGCGCAACGTCAGGATCGAGCCGAAGGCCGCCCAGCTGGCGGCCAGCGCCATCAGCAGCGCCATGGCGAAGATCGCGATCACCGGGCGGTAGCTGGTCGCATCCTCGCCCTCGACGCTTTCGCCGAAATAGCGGCGCAACTCGTCATGCCCGCCGATCCGCTGCCCGTCGATGAAGGCCTGCGGCGTCGTCTCCACCCCGTGTTCGCGCTTGAACCTGTCGGTTTCTTCGCGCGAGGCGAGATGGTGATCCTCGACGGTGAAGCCATGCCGCTCCAGCAGGTCCTTGGACTTCAGCCCGTAGGGACAGATGTGGTCCGGCATCACCATCCGGTAGAGCGTGGCGCTTTTCTGCTCTTCAGCGGCTGTCATGGCGTCTCCCCTCGCGGCTTCGTCTCCTCTGGGTCAACGGGCTCAGCGGGTGGAGGTTCCATGCGACATCGAGCGGAAGGGATCTCCGGTCACGCGCTCACCGCGGCGATGGTCCGGCACAGGAGAGCGGCGCTCCTGCGCGCCGCCGGCAGGTCGTCCGGATGGCGGGCATGGAGCGCGGCGCCGAGGGCTGCAGCATGGTCCGGCATCGACGACAACCTGATCCCCTTGATCGCTGCGATCGCGTTCGGCCGGGCGCTCGCGGCGCCGCCGGCGATGAGGATGATGCGCGTCCCGTAATGCGCGGCGAGCCAGTCGCGGGCCCGCACGAGCGCGGCCGTGAAGACGGTGTCCGGGATATCGCGGTCGACCAGCGTCGCCTGCAGGCAGCCCGTCCGGCCGCACCTGCACCTCATCCCGGCAAGGCCCAGCGGCAGATGGCCGAGCGTTCCCGCCCCGTCCCCCGTTTGCACCAGCCTGCCGCCGCTGACGAGGCCGACACCGACGCCGGTGCCGAGGCTGAGGGCGCACAGGTCGTCGCCTTCCGCTCCCGCGCGCGCCGCCTCGCCGAAGGCCGCCGCCATGCCATCGTCGAGATGGCGGATCGCCGCCGGGGCGCCCGCCCGCTCGCTCCCGGCGAGCGCGGTTGCCAGCGGCGCCAGCAGGTCCGCGCCGAGATAGTCCGGGCGGCTCGGCCAGTCCGTCACCCTGCCGTCCCCGTCGACTGCCGCGGCCCGCGACAGGCCGACCGCGCCGAAGGACGCTGCATGCGACGCGGCGCGGGCAACGAGGGCCGCCAGCGCCTGCGCAAGCCCGCCCGGCGGCGGCGTCGGCATCCGCACCGCCCGCGTCTCGCGCCGTGCCGGATCGACCAGCACCGCGCGCATGTGGGTCGCGCCGATGTCGATGCCGAGCCAGGCAGCCGCCGCGCTGTCTGTCCGCATGGCGGCCGTCATCGCCGTCGTCATGGCACCTCGACCATGAAGAACCGGTCGGGAGCGCCCGCCAGCGCCAGCTCGCGCGGTGCGGGGAACCCGGCCCGGACGAGCCGCCGGGCGAAGGCTCCGGCATCGTCGCGGAAGCAGGAACCGCAGCGCAGCCAGTCGATCAGGAACAGGGGCGCGAGATCGCCGCCCCCGTCGGCCGTCAGCTCGCGCAGGACGACCGTGCAGCCCGCTCGCGCATGCGCCCGGATCTCGCCGAGCAGCGCATCGATGCCGGCTTCTGGCAGCAGATGCAGGACATTGAGCAGAAGGATCACGTCCGCCGCCCCGATCAGCGCGGCAAGCGACTGCGGGTGGCGCAGGTCGTGGGCGGCAAAGCGGATCCGTGCCGCCAGCGCGGGCTCTGCGCCAAGGCGCTGGCCGAACGGCGCGTGCAGCGGCTTGCGGTCGACGACGGTGAAGGTCGCCGCCGGCCATGCCCCCGCAAGGGCCATCGCCACGGCTCCGTCCGCGCCGCCGAGATCCAGCACCCGCGCGTCGGCGGCCCGGCGTGCCAGGCGGCGCACCATCAATGCCGTCCCGCGCGCGGCCTGCCCCATCGCCTCGGCGAAACCGCGGATGACCGCGGACGGCTGCGGCGCATCCAGCGGGTCGCTTCCCCCCTCCCCGGCCAGTGCCCGCGCCAGGCTGCCATTGT
This sequence comes from Stappia indica, assembly GCF_009789575.1. Taxonomy (NCBI): domain Bacteria; kingdom Pseudomonadati; phylum Pseudomonadota; class Alphaproteobacteria; order Hyphomicrobiales; family Stappiaceae; genus Stappia; species Stappia indica. The sequence goes on from NZ_CP046908.1 coordinate 209,780, forward strand.
CGCGATGCCAGGCGGCCAGCCGCGCTTCCGCGGCAACGAGCGGCAAGGCCGTTTCGACGCCAGGGGCAAGGCGCGGACGCCCCCCGCCCGGCGTTACGATCCCGGCCCTGCGAAAGACCTCGAGGACGCTGGCCAGAGCCTCCGGATTCCAGCCGGTGCGCCCGACGAGCTCCGCCTCGTCCAGCCCGTCGGCGAGCCCGCCCAGCAGGCCGGCCCCATCGGCCTCGAACAGCAGCTCGGTCATCTTGCCGGCCATCGCCCAGAACAGCAGCCGGTTGGCGCCGTCTTTGCCGTCTTTGCCGTCCTTCCCGTCCTCGCCCGCCTCGCCGGTCATGGCCGCTCCGGTACTTGAGCGCGGTCCGCGCGCGGCAGCGCGTGCAGGCCGACCACCAGCGGCTGGCAGCCCTTGAACCGGTCGCCGGCCGGACGAGAGGCGAGCGTCAGGCCGATCGCAAGATGAACGTCGGCCCCGGCAAGCTCGTCCAGCCAGGCCGAGACGCGCGCGGTGTCGAGCCCGTCCCCCCGTCGCGCATCGGCAAAGCGGGCAACGGTCGCAACTTCGGGCAGGATCCAGTCGAAGCGCTCGCCGCTGGCATCTCGGAAGACGAGGCGCAAGAACACTCGCCCGCGCGTGTGCCGGCGCGCGTGGAGATCGTCGATACGAGCGGGGATGATGGCGGCGCTGCGGTGCTCGGCAAAGCCCTCGTCGACCGTGGCGCTGGAATGGGTCCGGATCAGGGCCGCCAGCTCGTCCGGGGGCAGCGCCGGGCCGGGCTCCGGGTCGCCGACCAGTGCCATGTCCTCCGGGCGCGCCGCCGTTTCCTGCGGGCGCACCGTGATCTGCGTCCAGCGGCCATAGCGGAACGGCCCTTGCGGATCGCGTGCGAAGGCGAGCGGGATCGGCTGCGGCCGGACCCAATTGCCAAGCGAGTCGATCCCTGCGATACAGCCTGTGGTGGCATCCTCCGCGGTGATCGCCAGCGGCAGCATGCGGATGCGGCGCGCAGGCGCAATGGCCGAGGGCCCGGCGGAAACCCCGGTCAGCGCGGACATTGGGCAGATCCGCGGGCGGACATGGGACGACCTCATGGCAGTGCGCGTCAGTCTGATCATGATAACACACCTCATGGGCGAACGTCAGAGCCTGTGCCTCTCTGCGATTGCAGCGCATCGCCCCCGTGCCGACGAGATCGTCCTCGTCGTCGACGGAAAGGATGAAGCGCCCCTTGCCGGCCTCGGTGCGGTTCGCGTGGTGCGGGGGCGCGGGGCGGGACGCGCGGCGGCGCGCAACGACGGCGCCGGGGCGGCGCGCGGCGATATCCTCGTGTTTCTCGACGGCGACATGCTCACCGCCCCCGACTTCATCGCCCGGCATCTTGCGGGCCATGCGCAGGGCCATGCGTTCACGCGGGGGCGCATCCGGGAGCTCATTGCGGCCGCAGCGCGCTCTCGCCTCGACGAGGCAGGGCCGGGTTTTCCGGGCCTGCGGGCAGAGAACTTGCAGCGCGACGGCTTCGCTCCCGCCGGCTTTCGCGCCAGCGCCAGCCTCTTGGAACAGGCGGTCGAGGCGTGTCACGTCGAGGGCAGAACGGAGGTTCCCGCCTGGCTCGCCAGCGCCGGGGCGAATTTCGCCATCTCGCGCCGTCTCTGGCGGGAGCTCGGCGGCCAGCAGGAGCGGTTCGGGCGGCGCTGGGGATGCGAGGACCTGGAATTCGCCTTCCGCGTAGGCCGGGCCGGTGCCGGGATCGCCTTCCTGCCGGAGGCCGCCGCCTGGCATCTCAGCCATCCCCAGCCCGAACGATGGCAGGCGCACGAGCAGGCGCTGGCCCTCTTCGGGGAGTTGCACCGGGACGCGCCCGACATTGCCGCGCTGCATGCCTTGTTGTCCGAAAAAGGCTCGCTCGCGGCCTATCTCGCGGCACTCTCGGCCCAGACCCGTATGCCGTAGCGCTCCCCCGTCCCGTGGCCGCGCGCCGCAGCGAAGGCGCGCAGCGCGCTCTCGAATGCATCGCGGCCGGCAAACAAGGCCGCGATCTGGCTGCGATAGAGCCCCGCTGCCGCGATCCAGGCGCCGATATCCGCAGGTTCCGTTCGCGCCGCGAAGCCGGTCGGCGGCGATGGCACCGGATAGGGGAAATCCTCGTAGAGGATAAGCGGAGCTGCCATCGACGATGCACCGAGCGCCGCGCGCAGGAGACGGTGATCGACATGCGTGCCGGTGCCGGCGACCGGTGCATGGACGAGAAGCGCATCCGCGAGAACGGGCGCAAGGCGGGCGCGCAGGCGCTCGACAAGCGGGCTGTCCATATCGGACAGCTCTCCGGTCAGGTCTTCCGGGGCGCAGCAGGCCGGGGCCTCGCGCGTGCCGCGCAGCGCCGCATCGACGAAACCGAGCGACAGTCCCTCGATGCCGAGACGGTCAAGGGCTCGGGTGTTTTCGAGACGGCGCAGATCCGGTGCCGCAAGGCGCCGCCACCCCTCCGCTGCGACGCCTCCGTCCTGCGGATCGCCATCGAAAACCGTGACGACCAGCGGATCCTCGCCGCGATCCCGCGCTGCCAGCAGCAGCGGGCCGCAGGACCAGACCGCATCGTCGGGATGGGGCGACAGAAATATCGGCCGTGGCTTCAAAACCGGGCCCCGCCATCGACGGGGATCGTCGCGCCGGTGACATAGGCCGCCTCGTGCGACACCAGAAAGGCGACGACCGACGCGACATCCTCGGGTCGTCCCAGGCGCCCGAGGGCAATCCGCCCGACAACCTCCGCCTGCTCCGCTTCGTTGTAGCGGGCGGCCGAACTCTCCATGGCGCCCGGTGCAACGACATTCACGGTGATGCCGTAGCGGCCGACCTCCCCGGCGAGCGACAGCGCGAAACTCGCCAGCGCCGCCTTGCTGGCCGCGTAGGCCGCCTGCCCCGCCATGCCGGCCGTTGCGGCCCGCGAGCCGACGACGACGATCCGGCCGTGGCCGGCGGCGATCATCGGCTTCAGCTGGGCGCGCAGGAAGGCGATCTGGGCGGTGGCGTTGATCCTCATCAGCCGCGCCACCGTCTCGTCGCGGGTCAGGAGCGCGAGCGCGCGGCCGGCTTCCGCCGCCGCCAGAACGATGGTCGCAGGCGCCCCGGCGAGCCGTTTCACCTCCGCGGCAGCCCGCGCCCCTTCGCCCTCCACGGCGAAATCGGCTGCAACGAGCGACATCCGCCCGCCGGCCTCGCCGATACCGGCCTGCAACACCTGCGCGGCCGCCGAATTGCTGTGGTAGAGGCCGACGACATGGGCATGATCGCGCGCCAGGCGCCGGGCGATCTGCGCGCCGATGGGACCGGTCGCGCCGGTGATCGCGGCGATCCGCTCCCCGCTCATGCCTGGGACAGCGCGTCCCGACGCGCGATCACATAGGCCTCCAGCGTCTGCAGGTTCTCGACGAGCCCGGAGCCGAGGTCTTCGTCGCGCACCTCTATGCCGAAGGCGATCTCGATGCTGATCAGGATCTCCAGCGCGTCGACGGAGGAGATCGCCAGCATGCCCACCAGGTCCTTGCCCGCAAGGTCCTCGACGGCCAGTTTCGAGCGCGTCGCCTTCAGCACGACCTCGGCGATCTCGCGCTGCATCTCAGTCATGCGGTCCTCCCGTTTCCCGTCCTTGTCGCGCCAGCACCAGACGCGCGCCGGGTATGCCGGCAACAGCGATCCCGGTCGTGGCCAACCCCAGCCCGGCAAGGTGTTCAGTCAGTTCGCCCTCCGTGAAAAACGCGGCGCCCCCGTGGGTCAGCCAGTCGAGGGCGAAGTCGGCGCCGGCCTGCGTGCCGTCGAAGAAGAGATCGTCGACAAGCAGCCGGCCGCCCGGCCCGAGCGCGGCCACGATCTCGCAAAGCCTGTCCGCAACGGGCGGCCAGCGCAGCGCGTTGGCAAGGACGACCGCGTCGAAGGCCCCCTCCGCAAGCGGTTCGCCGAGCCCGTCGCCGGCCGGTCCGACGGCAATCCGCGCCGCGTGCGCGCTGCCGTCGCGCGCCATCAGCCGCTCCCCGTAAAGGCCCGGCCCTGCCGTGATCTCGAGCATCCTTGCACCGGGGGAAAGCGCCAGCGCGCGCAGCCCGAAACCGGCACGCAGCTGCGCGGCCGGCCCGTTCATCGCCGCAAGATAGACCTCGCGATGGGGCGAGGCCGAGGTGAGCGTTTCGCCACCAGAGAAACCGCGGGCAGTGAGCCGCGCGATGATCTCGCGGGTCGCAAGCCCCCGCGAGGCCGCCGCCTCGAAGGCGATCAGGCCCTCGACACCCGTTGCCGGTTCCTGCCCCTGCCCCTCTTCCTGCACTGGCCCTCCCGCCTTGACGAGGCCATGAGCCTCGGCGAGCACCAGCAGCGCCTCGAGCGTCCCGGCATCGCAGCCGATGTCCTCGGCGAGGTCCTCGGCGCTTCGGCCCTCGGTGAGGCGCGAGAGAACGTCCGTCTCGTGAAGCGCGAAGAGCAGTTCGGCGCGCTTGTAGCCGCGCGCCGCCTCGGCCAGCACCGCCGCCGGCCCCGGACGCCAGATGCGGGGCGCTGCGATCTTGCCGCCGTCGCCGCGCGAGAGCATCAGGTGCAGTTCGATCCGGTCCGGCCGGTTGCCGGCGCCGAGCCGTGTTGCGGCGTGGTGCCGGAACGCCTCCACGGGAAACTGCGCCGGGTCGACCGGCCAGAGGTCGAGCGCCAGCGCATCGTCGCCATCGGCCCGCGTCCCGGCCTTGCGCGCCCGCAGCGCCCTGACGCCCGGAAAGCCGGACAGCAATGCCTCGACCTCTCCAGTCGCGATCCAGGTGTCGCCGCGGCGCACAGCCTGGCCGGCGCGCCCGAGCACGCGGATCTCGCCGGCGGGATCGGCCATCACGAGATCGCCCATCGCATGCCAGCCAAGGCCGAGATCGATTTCGAGCGCCCCCGTCTTGCCGTCGCCGACCGGCCCGCCCGCCTCGTCGACGATGCGGTGACGCACACCGGGCATCGGCCCGCCGATCCGGCCCGGCGGCGGACTTCCGAGCGCGGAGAACACCGCGCCCGTCTCCGTCGACCCGTAGTTGCGTGCCAGCCCGATGCCGAAGCGCGCGGCGAATGCGTTTAGGAGATCGTCCGTCACCGGTCCGGCACCTACCATCACCCGGCCCTTTGCCGGCGATGGCCCTCGGCCATGAGACGGGCGGCGGGCCACGAGCCGGGCGATGGCCGGCGTCATCACGGTCCATGCCGCATCCTCGTCGACCGCCCGGGCAATCGCGCCGAGATGGCTCGGATCGAGCGGCAGCGCCGTCCAGCGCGCCGCAAGACAGCCGGCAAACCAGCCGAGCGCATAGGCATGGGCGACCGGTGCGGCAAGGGCGACGCGCGTGCCCTCGCCAGCCCCGATCAGGAGCCGGTAGCGCTCGCCTTCATCGATCAGGCTTTCGGCAGAGCGGGCGACGATCTTCGCCTCGCCGGTCGATCCGGAGGTGGACAGCAGCACCGCGCCGGGTTCTGCCAGGCCTGCCCCGTCGAGCCGGAGCACGCCCCCTTCCTCGCCGGGCGAGAGCCACAGGCGCGCCTTGCCGCGCGCCAGGCAGGCGGCCCGCTCCGCCTCCACCGCCTTCGGCGACACGATCAGCGCCGCGCCGCCGGCAGCGCCGATGACGAGCAGCGCCGCGAGGCTTTCCAGCGTATTCGCCAGCGGCAGGGCAACAATCGCGCCGCCCAGGCCGTCCGTGCCGAAGAGCCGTCGCCCCCGCGCCTCGACATGCTCGGCGAGCCGCGCGCCGCTCCAGTCGTCGACAATGGCCGTCTCGCTGGCGCCGTCGAGGAGCCCGGCAAGGCTGTTGGCGCTGCTGCCATGGGCATCGATCCGGCTTGCGGACCCGGGCCTGGTCATGCAGCGCCCTCCCCGGCCGTCAGCTCCGCCTTTGCCCGCTCCAGCCAGGCCCGCACCTCGGGTGCGGAATAGGCAGGCCCGGCACAGACCTCGTCCAGCGTCACCTCGCCGTCGAGATACATCGACAGCATGTCCCAGGGCGTGAAGCAGCCCTTGCAGGCCGCGAGCCTCGGCCGATCCGCCAGCAGCGCCTTGTAGAGCGGCGTCTCGCCGATGGCCGCGCTCGTCTCGGACCAGTCGTCGGCCAGCGCGCTGCCGAGATCGGAGAACCAGATGTTCGGGCAGGCGGTGACCATGCCGTCGCTGAAGGTCGAGACGACGAGGCGCGGCAGGTGGCAGCGAAAGCGCCGGCCGCCCTCGCGGTAGAAGCGCAGCAGGCGGTCGAGATAGGGCTTCGGCGGCAGCACCTCGGCAAGGCGCCCATGCGCCTCGGCCAGCGCCTCGATCCCGGCGATCTGCTCGGGCCGGATCGCATGGGCTCCGGTATCCGGGCCCCGCACCGGGAAAGGCAGCATCTGCAGGCGCGTACCGAAGGCGGCCAGCCACTCGGCAAAGCCCACCAGTTGCTCGGCGTTGCGGTCGGTGATCACCGTGTAGATCTCGACCGCGAGGCCGCGCTCCAGGATCGCGGCGATGCGCGCCAGCGCCTTGTCGTGCAGGTCGGCGCGAGCGATGCGATGGCTGTTGCCGGAATGAAGATGGGAGTCGAGCGACAGTTGCAGCGTCACGTTGGGCAGCAGCGCCAGCCGGTCCAGATGGTCGGGACGCATCAAGATGCCGTTCGACTGCAGCAGCACGGACGGAAAGCGGGCCGCCGCCTTCTCGACCAGCGCAAGGATGTTCTCGACGAGAAACACCTCCCCGCCCGTGATCTTCAGCAGCGGAGCCCCATGCGCTGCCGCGACCCGGTCGATGATGGCATCGACGCGCTGCCCCAGCGGCGTGTCGCCGCCATAGCGGTCGCGCTTCGGCGTGCCGAAGATCGGCTGGCCGAGATGCGACTGCTTGAGGTTGCTTTGCCCGGTGAGGCAATAGGTGCAGCCGAGATTGCAGTCGTTCTCGTTGATGACCAGGTCGTTGCCGAGCAGGGCGGCGCTCATGCGATTTCCTTCTCGCTGCGCGGCGGCGCGGTCTGGATCCCGGCGATGTCGAAGCCCTTTCGCCGCAGCCGGAAGCCCGCGCGCAGCTTGGCCGCCTCGATGGCCCGCAAGCGGTCGCCGTAGAACGCCTCTATCGGCGCGGCGAGCGCAGCCGCTGCCGCCATCACATCGTCGTCGCGTTCGGCGCGGTCGGTGAGATCGCTGACCAGTGCGAAGTTGAACTGCGCCATCTCGCGCTTCAACGGCTCGACCGTCGCGGCGAAGTCGTCGAGGATCTCCGCCGCCGCGGGATCGCTGCCATGGACGCGCCGCAGCCGGCTGGCGAACGTGTGCAGGACGATGTCGTCCGTCTCGAAGCGGAAGACGGCCGGCTCGACGTGGATCTTGCAACTCTCGGCATATTCGGCGCCGTAGATGGCGTTGAGCGCGGTGGCCAGCCGCTCGACCCGTTCGTCGACATAGCGGAAGGAAAAGGGGTTGAAGGTGCGGAAGAAGGTCTCGTCCAGCAGGCCGTCGGCGCGCAGTTCCTCGATCACCTCCGCTCCCGGATAGAGCTCCAGGCGGGTGGTGAAGCGGCGCAGGTTGTGGCCGAACATGTCGCGCAGGAAGGCCGAGTTCTCGCGGATCTCCGAGAAGGTCGCCCAGGGGTGGAACGAGATGAAGCCGAAGGCGACATAGGCGCCGGTCTCGCGCAGCAGGCGGATGATCCGGCGGTTGTCCTCGGTGGTCGATTTCTTCTGCCAGCGGGCAAGGCCTTCCTGGCTGCCGGACTCGATCCCCACCAGCACCTTTTCCAGCCCCGCCCGCCAGAGCAGGTCGAGCAGCGGCCGGTCGTCCTCGCTCCAGTGCGCGGCCTGCATGCAGACGTTGAAGTAGATCCTCAGGTCGCGGTCCAGGATCTCGTTGGCGATGGCCGCCACGCGCCGCTTGCCGAATTGCGCGCCGCCCGGATCCTCAAAGGTGGAATCGACGAAATCGAAGGTGTTGACGCCATAGGCCTCGACCAGCCGCTCGATCTCGTCGACCACGCGTGCGGGCGAGGCGCCGCGCCAGGGCTTGGCCGCCGGCCCCACCCGGTTGCGGGCGTGCGGCGCATTGCAGAACGTGCAGTGCGATGTGCAGCCCCGGCTGGTCGACACGCGCAGGTAGGGAAAGCGGCGGGCGTGCTGCTCGAACTGGTCGCGCACCGGATCGGGCAGATGGTCGAGCTGGCCGACACCGGCGGAAAGCGGCGTTTCAACAAGGGCCCCGTCGCGCAGGAAGCACAGGCTCGGCACCTCGCCCAGATCGCCGCCGGTGTGGAGCGCCTCGCACAGGCGCAGCATCGGCACTTCTCCCTCGCCCCGTACCAGCGCGTCGAGAAACTCCCAGCCGGGCGCGGCGAGCAGCGCGCTCCCCAGATGGGTGGCGACCGGACCGCCGGCGACGATCAGGACCTGCGGGCCGAGCGCCGCGCGGATCGCCGCGCCGAAACGGGCGATCTCGTCGATGGAGACGGTGGTGATGCTGAGGCCGATCACGTGCGGCCGGAGCCTCGCGAAGTCCTCCACCAGGGCCGCCGTCTCGTTCACGGCCGCATCCCGGATCACGACGCTCGCCCCGGCCCGGCGCAGCACCGCCGCAAGATAGGCCGGCCCCAGATGCTCGGGCGACAGCACCAGGTCGCCCTCCAGCACGATCGGAAAGGCGACGCGCAGCGGCTGAGGGCTGGAAAGGTCGGCGCGAGGCGCCAGAGCTGCGGTCGTCATCGCTCCCCCCGTCATCACAGATAGCCGAGCTGCGCGAGCCGCCGCTCGATCTCGACCTGATGCGCGCCGATTGCCGCCGAGGCCGGGCTGCGGGCAAGGCGCTGCGCCGGTTCGCAGGCGATGCGCGGCGCATCGAGGGCAAGGCTCCGGCCGTCGAGATCCGCCTGCGCCGGCAGGCCGAGATGGGCGAGCACGGTCGGCGCCACGTCCTCGACGCGGGCCGCCCGGTTTTCCAGGGCCAGCCCTCGCGCGAACAGGATGCCGTCCTCGCGGTGGATGCCGGCCTGCGCCGGGGCGTCGAAGACCGGCCCCTGAAGATCCGGGGCCGGCATCGCGTCCCAGCGGCCCGGCATCAGGATCAGGTCGGGCGCGTCCGCAAGGCGGTGACCGCGATAGACCTGCCGGCGCGGCAGCACCTCGAACGGGCGGTCGCCGTCGAGCGACAGATCGCCAAGGACGGCCTCGACCTCGCGTATCACCGCTCCGGCCTCCGTGTCCGAGACGATGCCCTGCCGCTGCCGTCCGGCGCGGTTGAGCGTGATGCCGTAGCAGCCGGGCGCCGGCATGAAGGCGCGGGTGCGGGAAAAGTCGACCTCCCGGTTGGGCGCGGCGGCGCGGAACCAGCTCGCCGACAGCGCCTGCTCCACATCGGAGAAATGCGGCTTGCGGCCGTTCGCCGCGACGGGGGCCTCCGCCGGCTGCGTCGCCAGCAGCCCGGCCTCCGCCAGCAAGGCGTTGACGTTGATCTTGTGCCGGCAGACCCCGAAACCGTGATCGGAGACCACAAGGACGGCGACGTCGTCATCGATGGCCGCGAGCAGCCGGCCGAGCGCAGCATCCATGTGATCGTAGATCGCGTTGACCTCGTCTGCCGGGGCCTCCTCCCCGCCCCAATAGCAGTGCGAGACCCGGTCGAGCTCTGTGAACACCGCGAACAGCGCATCGACCGGACGGGCGTCCATCAGATAGAGCAGCGTGTCGACCTTGGCGTCGATCAACGCGCGCGCCGTCTCCAGGTAGCTCTCGTCCTCCCGGTACATGGTCATCAGGTCGCTCTGGTAGTGCAGGCCGTGCTCTGCCAGTTCACCGATCAGGGAACGCGGCCAGGCGTAGCCGAGCGTCGGCGTCAGCGGCCAGGTCAGCATGTAGCCGTCCGCAATCGGCTCCGGGGGATGCGACATCGGCACGTGGAACAGGCCGACCGACAAGCCATGGCGCTCGAGCGAGCGCCACAGCGGCTCGCGGCCGAAATCCGCCACCGTCGACAGGGCCGGACGGTAGCCCGGCGCCTGCAACTCCCAGAACTGGTAGACCCCGTGCTCGCCCGGCGAGACGCCGGTGAACAGGCTGGTCCAGCCCGGTGCGGTATGCGGAGGAAACGGTGTCAGCAGCGGCTGGGGCGAGCGGCCTGCGGCAAGCGAGCGGAACGTCGGCAGCCGACCCTGCTGAAGGCCGCGTGCGATCAGGGTATGGGAGGCACCGTCAATCCCGATCAGGACCAGTTTCGGCTTGGACTGCATCGCTCCCGCCTTTCCGATCGCAACTGCCGCGCGCAGCAGTTTACGTAGGGACAATAAAGCGATACAGCTGGGAATACAATTAAAAGTAACGGGGATAAGGGAATTGGTTCTCGTGGTTGCAATCGCCGAAGGCGCGGATCCCGGCCTGTTGCGCAGCACCAGGGGACGGGCCCTGTGTCCGTGGCTCACCGAAGCGCTCGGCACCGCCGCTGCGTGGGATCTCGACTGCGGCCCGGCGCCCTATGAGCCCTCGAACCTCGCCACCGCCTTCACGGGCCGCGGCCGCGGCCATCACGGCTGCTATTCCTACTGGAAGATCCGTTCGGAGGGCGGCGCACCGCCCGCTGTCCTGACCTCGTCCGACGTGCTCGTGCCGCGCCTGTGGGCCTGGCCGCAGCTTGCCGGCAAGCGCTTTGCGCTGGTCAATGTCCAGCTCACCTTCCCGCCCGAACCGCTGGACGGGGTCGTGCTCTCCTATCTGATGGCGCAGACGCTGCGCTACACCTGGCCCCGGGATCTGGTGCACGAGTTGAAGCGGCGTGGTCTGCGCTATGGCCACGACGTCTCGGTCTTCTATCGCGGCGAGCCGCCGGCCAGCTATTTCGCCGCGATCCTCAAGGTCGCCCGCTATCAGCTGGAGGCCGCATTGGCGCTCGGCGCCGAGCACGACGTGCTGATCGTCAACCTGACCATCGTCGACCGCCTGTCGCATTTCCTCTGGCACGAGGCGGACGCATCCGATGCCGATGCCGGCGCCGGCGAGGTTCCGCGGCTCTGGCTCGGCTATGCGTTTCTCGACGAGGCGCTGGCGCGGCTCGACCGCCTCGCGGGCGACGATCCGATGCTGGTGTTCTCGGAGATCGGCTTCGGGCCGCTCGACGGGTTCGAACGTCTCGACACCGCCCTTGCCGCGGGCGGCTTCTGCCGCATGGACGCCTCGGGCCATGTGGCGGAGGACGGGTGGGTCGCCCGCGAGGCGGTCCAGGGCAGTCACGGCATCCTGCTCAACGACGGCAGCCACGCCCTGCGCCAGGAGGTGGCCGACTGCCTGCGCGCGTCCCGCAACGCCGGCGGGCAACTGCTGATCGCCCGCGCCGACCCGCGCGAGGCGCTCTACGAGGGGCCGGCGGTCGCGCTTGCGCCCGATCTCGTCGTCACTCCCGCCGACCCGCGCCGCCCGCCGATGGGCGACCTGCGCTGGGCCGAGCATGTCAACCGCACCCTGCAGACCGGCTGGCACCGCGATGGGGGCTTTCTTTGCGTGAAACGGGCGAGGCCGGTTGCCGGTGCGGCCAGTCTGGAAGCCATCGCCCCGACCATCGCCGCGCTTGGCGGACGGGAGGCACCGGAGAATTGCGTTGCGCCGGTGGCGACGCGACTATAGCCACACCATGCGACCGGAGGGACACGCAGTGACGCATGAAAGCAGAGTGATAGGCCACCTTCCCCGTCCGCTCGGCGACATGCCGGGCGTTGTCCATGGCGACGCGCTTCTGGTGCTCGGCGGGGCCTCCGGCATGGAAAATCGCGACGAGATCCTCGCCGTCTCCGCCGACGGGACGGTGCGCGAGGTCGGGCGCCTGCCCGAGCCCCTGCGCGGCCACCAGGCGGTCAGGATCGGCTCCGCCGCCATCGTCATCGGCGGGTTCACCGGCGAGACCGTCGCGACCGGGTTCCGGCTCGACCTCGAGAGTTTCGCGAGCCGGCCGATCGCACCGATGCCGCGCGGTTCGGCCTGGTTCACGGCCGCGGAGTCCGGCGGCCGGATCTATGTCGTCGGCGGCTTTTCGATCCCCGAGGGCTACTGGCCCGACATCGCCGTCTACGATCCGCAGGCGGATCGCTGGGAGGTCGTCGAGGATGGGTTCAGGGACGGCCCGTTTCCCAAGGCGATCCTGGGCAGCAACACCGTCGTTGCGGCCGGCGAACGGATCCTGTCCTTCGGCGGCGCCGACACGTTCGACGGCGGCACGATGCGCGCGAATGCGCTCGATGCCGCCGCCGCCTTCGATCCGGCCACACGCAGCTGGACGGCCCTGCCGGCAGGCATGGAGCCGCGCGAGGGCCTCGTCGGCGTCACCTATGGCGACAAGGCCTATCTCGTCGGCGGCATGCGCAACGCGCCCGAGCATTCCTCCCCGCTGGTCGAGGAGGTCGATCTGGCAACCGGTAGCGTCACGCCTTTCGCGACGCTGAAGGAAGGCCGCACGGCCGCCGCCTGCGGTGTTCTCGGCACAACGCTCGTCGTCGCCGGCGGCGTCACCGAGGGGGTAGCGAACATGACCGGGACGATCGAGGCAATCTCGCTGTAGGCGCCGATATCACAGGGAGATGCCGCCATGACCGATTGCGATCCGAACCAGCTCCAGCGGCTGGTGGAGACGACGCTGGGGCCGGAGGCGATGGACCACGGCCTGACCTTCCGGCCGATGTTCGGCGGCATCACCGCCTATACGATGGGCCGGAATTTCGCCTCGCTCTCCAATGTCGGGCTGGCGCTCAAGCTCGACCGGGCCGCGCGCGACGAACTCCTCGCCGTTCCGGGCGCAAGGCCGCTGCAATACGACCCCGGCGGACCGGTCAGCAAGAGTTCGGTCGTCGTGCCGGAGAGCTTTCACGAAGACACCGACGCCTTGCGCGGCTGGCTCCTGCGCAGCATCGACTACTGCCGCACCCTCAAGCTGCCGGCCAGGCGCAAGAAGCGCGAGAGCTGATCCCCTTCCCTGCCCGCTCACGCGGCAGCGGGATCGCGCAGCTGCTCGCCATGGCGAAGGATGCGTGCGAAGGCCTCGACGGTCTGGTCGATCAGCGCCTCCTCGCCCAGCAGCAGGCGGTGATGCAGCCAGATGCCGTTCGCGGCCAGGTCGGCGGAAACCGGGCTCGCCGGCAGGCGCGCGGGATCTCCGCCCAGCCGCGCGAAATCGCCGGCAAAGTGCGGCACATCCTGAATTCGCGGATACATCCGATAGGCCGGCACGCCCTCGGCCACCAGCGCATCGACGATCCGCTGGCGCGGCAGCCCGCCGAAGGCCGCCTCGTCGATCGCCATCACCGCCATGTACCAGGAATGGCGGTCGACATCGGCGGCGACCGTCTGCAGCCGCACGCCGTTGAGCGAGGCCAGTCCGGCGCGCAGGCGCCGGGCGCGAGCCTCGCGCAGCGCCGCACGCTCCTCCAGCCGGTCGAGCTGGCATTGCAGCAACGCGCCCTGAAACTCCGTCATCCGCATGTTGCTGCCGAGCACGAGATGGGCATAGGTGCGGTCGCCGTCCGGCCGGCCGCAATGCGACACCAGCCGTGCCCGCCGCGCCAGATCTTCGTCATTGGCAAGCAGCATGCCGCCCTCGCCGGCCGTCATCAGCTTGAAATTCTGGAAACTGTAGGCGGAAAAGGCGCCGAAGCTGCCGGCCGGTCGGCCGTTGCGCGCGGCGCCATGGGCATGGGCAGCGTCCTCGACGACCGCGATGCCGGCCTCGTCCGCCAGGGCCATGATCGCGTCCATGTCGGCGACATGGCCGGCGAAATGCACCGGCACCACCGCCTTTGTAGCCGGGGTGAGCGCGGCGCGGATCGCGTCGGGAGAAATGCACCAGTCGTGCGGATCGACGTCCACCGGCACCGGCCTTGCTCCGACCAGCATCGCCGCCATGCCCGTTGCGACAAAGGTCATCGCCGGCACGATCACCTCGTCGCCCGCACCGATGCCGAGGGCCCGGAACGCCAGTTCCAGCGCATGCGTGCCATTGGTGCAGGCAATTGCGAAGCGGGTGCCATGCGCCCGGGCGAAACTTTCCTCGAAGCGGGTCACGGCCGAGCCGCCCTTCGACCACCACTGGTCGGTGCGCAGCACCTGGAGGATCGCCTCCTCCTGCGCCGGGTCCTGCGGAGGCCAGGCCGGAAGCGGTCCGGCAAGTGCCGGCTGTCCTCCGAGCATGGCCGGCAAGGCTGATCCGCTCATCCGCATACCCCTCCCCGGGCAGAGCCCGATGACGCTGCAAACCTCACCCATGAAACCACCCGCCCTCCACAACGTCAAATTGATTTGACGGAACCTGGCAACCATGAAGACTGGTGCGGCAGACGGCGGGGGCGCGATGGAGACCGGGGGCGACGTGGTGATGGTCGGGGCGGGTTGGATCGCCCGGCAGGGATACCTGCCGGCGTTCGCCCGGCTCGGCTGGCGCGCGACATGCTTCGACACCGGAGACGACCCTGCCGGGCGCGCCGCGCTCGGCCAGGCGATCGACCTTGCCCGGCGGTCCGGCGCCGCTCCGCTCTGCATCGTCGCGACGCCGAATGCCAGCCACCTGGCGCTGGCCGGCGCATTTCTCGCCACCGGTTGCCGGGTGCTGGTGGAAAAGCCCGCCTGCCTGCCATGGGAGGTGGAGACCGCCGCCGCTGCCGCCCTGCCGCTCGAACGGCTGTTCGTCTCGACGCCGTTCCGCTTCCGGCCCGATGTCGTGCGGCTGATCGAGGCTGTGGCGGAGGGGACGGTCGGCGAGATCCGTTCGGTCGAGGCGACCTGGCGACGCCGCTCCGGCATCCCGCGGCCCGGCTCCTGGTACACCGCGCGCAGGCTGTCGGGCGGCGGCGTACTTGCGGACCTGGGGCCGCACCTTCTCGATACGGCGATGACATTGCTCGGCTGGCCGGAAATGACCGTGCTCGCCGCGCGGTTGACGGCGGCGGCGGACGCCCAGACCGATGGCGGTGCCAGCACCTGGATGGCGGCGGGCGCGGCCGACGACCTGCCCCTCGACGTGGAGATCGCCGCCGATGCGTCGTGGCGCGACGCGCGCGGGCGGGACCTGCGCCTGCACGCCAGCTGGCATGACGATGTTGCCGCCGACGCCACCGTGATCGAGGTCGCGGGAACGCGCGGCAGGCTGCGCCTCGACACGCTGTTCGGCTTCGCGCCGGGGCCTTCGCTTGGCCGCTTGTCGGGCACGGTCGACGCCTCGATCCCGCTCCGGCGCCAGCCATCGGCCGACTTCGCGAGGATGCTCCGTCTTGTGCAGCAAGGCCGTGCGGCAACCGGCGCACAGGGCCTTGCGGTCATGCGCCTGATTGCCGGTGCCTATGACCGCGGCGGGGTCGTCTCGCCCGGCACGGCGGCGACCGACGTGCCGCGATAGGGCAGCCAGTACCACCAGTTCCGCGCCTCGGCCGGCAGGTCGGGGTCGCGCACCTGGGCGACCGCGCAGCGGAACACGTCCTCGACGCAAGGATCCACCGGCCTGCCGACGCGGGCGGTGAACGCCATGTACATCTCGGCCGGATCCGCCTTGGCCAGGTCGTCGAAGGAGCGGTAGCCGAGCGCCCAGATATCGGCGGCGAGCGAGGGGCCGACCGAGCCGAGCGACTGGAACCGCGCCAGCGCGGAGAGCATCCGGCAGCGATCGAGCGGGATGCCGGTCTCGGCGGCAAACTGCTCCGGCGGCGTCCATGCGGTGTCGCGCAGCCGGATCCGCGCGCGCCGCAGCGCCGTCCGCTCCTGCGGCCGCAGCGGCAGTTGGGGCGCGGCCGTCTTGAAGGCGCGGGGATCCCGGGCAGGTGCGCTCATCTTCCGTCCAGACAGGGTTGGGTGTTCTGGACCTGCGATGCCGGCAGCATCGACGATCCGCCCGAATATACACGCAAAAGTATAAGGATGAAACTGTTGACCGCTCCGATTGTTTGCAGGATGATCCTTGCCTGAGGCTGCAACCCGTCTGACATGAGTGCGCCAACATGACCCGAGCGGTTGTCATTGCCGGCATGGGGGTGAACTGCTCGGCCGGGGCGACGCTTGCGGCGTTTCGCAGCTCCCTGCGGGAGGGACGGCACGGCCTGTCGCCGCTCGAGGGCATCCCGGTGTCGCGCAGCAACGCGACCGCCTCGCAGATCAAGTCCGTTTCCCCGACGCTTCCCGGCCGGCTGCGCCGCATCGCCCGCACGGCGATTTCCGAGGCGCTGGCCCATGCCGGCATCGCCGCCGGCAGCGACGAGGCCCGGCGCATGGGCCTGTATTTCGCCACCGTTTCCGGCGACGGCCACACCGCCGAGCGCCTGTTCGGCGAGGTGCCGGAACCGGCGGAAATGACACGCCGCCACCGCCTGGCGCTCGCGACCTTTCCCTCCGGCACGCTGGCCGACCGGCTCGCCCGCGACTTCGGCCTGGAGGGGCCGCGCCAGGTCAATTCCAACGCCTGCGCCTCCGGTCTCATCGCGCTGGCCGCCGCGACCTATGCGATCCGCACCGGGCGGATCGATGCGGCGGTGGTGTGCGGCGCCGACCAGTTGAAGCCCATCACCTATTGGGGCGCCGACAGGTCCGGCATCATCGGCCCGACCGTCCGCCCGTTCCACCGGCTGCGCAACGGCACCGTCTTCGGCGATGGCGCCGGTGCGGTGGTGATCGAGGCGGCGGAGCACGCGCTGGCGCGCGGCGCCCGTCCGCTCGCCGAGATCGCCGGCGTCGCGCTCGGCTGCTCCGACGATCCGCACGAGATCATCCCGCAGCTGGAGGGCAGCGGCATCGCCCGCTGCATCGCCGCGGCGCTGGCGGAAGCGGGCCTTGCGCCGCAGGACATCGGCTACATCAACTGCCATGCCAGCGGCACGGTCAACATCGACATCAGCGAATATGCGGCCATCCGCAAGGCGTTCGGTGCGGCCGCCGACGACATTCCCGTCAGCGCGACCAAGTCCTTCACCGGCCATCTGTCCTCCGCCTCGGCGATCATCGAGCTGGTCGTCGCCATCGACGCGGTCGCCACCGGCTACCTGCCGGAAACGCTCGGTCTCGACGATCCGGACCCCAAGCTGCCGCTGCGCCATGTTCCAAAGGGCGGGCTCCAAGCGCTGCCTCGCCCGGCCCTGTCGCTGTCGATGGGCGGGGGCGGCGTCAACACCGCCGCGGTGCTGAAGCCCTTGCCGGAGGCAGGCGCGCCTCCCCTCGGCGCTGCTGCCCCGCCCCGTGCGACACCGGCCGCCCCGCCGCGCCTGGTCGCCGCCCTCACCCTGTCCGGTGCCGCGCCGCGCTCCCTCGGCTCTCGCACCGGTGCCGGCCTCCACTGGCTGCCGCTTGCCGATCTCGACACCCTGTCCGGCGGCGAGGCCAATGCCCATTACAACCGCGCCGCGCGGCTGGCGCTCGCCGCGACGACGGGCCTCGTCGCGCGGACAGGCCTCTCGGAGGAGGAACTGCGGTCCGAGCGGCTCGCGCTGGTCGTCGCCACCGCGCTCGGCGGTACCGCCACCTGGAGCGACCTGCTCGCCCGCACCTATGCGATCAACCCCCGCCACATCACCCCCTCGATGGCCCTGTCGCACGGCGCCCATCTCGGCGCGACGCTGACGGCCCGCGCCTTCGGCATCGTCGGCCCCACCGTGACGCTGACCTGCGGCGAGACCAGCGGCCTCGCCGCCCTTGCGCTGGTCTGCGACATGATGGCGCTCGGGCTGATCGACCGGGCGCTCGTCTGCGGCGTCGACATTGCCGACGAGCCGACATGCCGCGCGCACCGGCTGCTCGGCATGCCGGACCTTGCCCCGCGCGATGCGGCGACGGCGATGCTCATCGAGGCACCGGGCATTGGCTCGAACCGTCCGGCCCTCGGCCGTCTCGCCGCGGTGGCCGAGACAAGCCGGGCCGTCGGTGCCGGCCGGCCCGGCGAGACGGCCGCGCAGGCATCGCTTGCCGCCGCGCGAGCCTGCACCAGCGTCGACCTCTCCCGTTGCCGCATCGTCGAGGCTGCTGCCTCCGGCGGCGACGGACCGCTCGCCGCCCTCGCCGCAGCCCTTGCCGAGACGCTGTCGGAATGCGGCGACGCGCCAGAGGAAGGAGCCGCGCCGCCGGCAACCCTGGCGCTCGTGGCGGCCGGGCGCGGCGGCGTCGGCGCAACGGCGATCCTGCAGCACGGAGGGTGGACGTGACCGGAGCGCCGCAGTGGCAGGACGCGGTCGCGCGCGGGCTCGATGCGGCCATCGCCGACTATCGTCGCGACAATCCCGGCTCTGCCCGCTACCGCGAGACGGCCGCCGACGTGCTGCCTGGCGGCGGCACCCGCTCTTCCTATCATTTCGCGCCCTTCCCGCTGGTGCTGGCTTGCGGGTCGGGCGACCGGGTGAGCGATGTCGACGGCCGGACGCGTCTCGACCTCAACGCCAATTTCGGCGTCAGCGTGCACGGGCACGGCTTCGCGCCGATCGTCGAGGCGGTGCGGGCGCAATCGGAACGCGGCTTCTGCTTCGCCGCGCCGAACCCGCTGGAGGCGGAGCTCGCGCGGCGCATCTGCGAGCGCGTGCCCTCCATCGAGCTGCTGCGCTTCACCTCGTCCGGCACGGAAGCGGTCATGGCCGCGCTGTCTGTCGCCCGCGCTTTTACCGGGCGCCGCCGGGTCGCCAAGCTGCATGGCGGCTATCACGGCTCCTCCGACTTCGGCACCGCCAACGGTCCGGGCAGCGCGCCGGACCTCGGCAGCAATTCCGCCCGGGCTGCAGCCGTGCCCGCCGACATTCTGCCGCTGTCGGTGGACGAGCCGGACCGGCTTGTCGCCAGCCTCCGCGAGGCGGCGGACGACCTCGCCGCCGTGGTGGTCGAACCGGTCCAGGGCGCCGCCGGCCTCATCCAGGTCCCGCCCGAGCTCCTCGCCCGCATCCGTTCGGTGACGCAGGAACTCGGCATCCTGCTGATCTTCGACGAGGTGATGATGTTCCGCATGCATCGCGGCGGGGTGCAGTCGATGCTGGGCCTGCGCCCGGACCTGACCGTGCTCGGCAAGCTGATCGGCGGCGGCCTGCCGGTCGGCGCATTCGGCGGGCGGGCCGACATCATGGGGCTGTTCGACCCGTTCCGCGAAGGAGCGATCCGCCTTGCCGGCACGTATAACGGCAATCCGATGACCATGGCCGCCGGCATCGCCTGCCTCGACGCGCTGGAGGAGGCCGACTTCACGCGGATGGATCACCTCGCGCAGGCACTTGCGGGCGCCGGCAACGCGGTCCTGGCGCGCCGCGTCGTCCCGGCCTCCATCGTCGCCGCCGGCGGCTTCTTCTGCCTGCATGCCCTTCCGCGCCCGGCGCGCTCGCACGCACAGTTGCTGCAGCAGGACCAGGCGCTGCACCGGCTGCTGCATCTGGGGCTGATCAACGAAGGGGTGCTGGTGACGCCGACCGGCATGGGCGTCGTGTCCACGCGCACCGGCCCGGCGGAGGTCGACGAGTTCGGCGCGGCGCTGGAGCGTGTCCTTGCGCGCTATCTCCGCCCGGCGCAGGCTTGAGGGACCATGTGCGGCATCACTGCCCTCTATCCACGGTCCGGCGCAGTCCCTCCGTCCGCGCCGGCGATCTCGGCCATGCTCGAGACGATGCGTCGGCGCGGGCCCGACCACAGCGGCATCGCGATTGCGGCATCGGGAGCGCTCGGCGCCGCCCGGCTGCGGATCCGCGACCCGGCCGCAACCGCCGACCAGCCCTTCGCCAATCACGACGCGACGCTGCGCATCGCCTTCAACGGCGAGATCTTCAACAACGACGCGCTTCGCAAGCGCCTGGGGCCGCCGCCGGGCGGCTGGCGCACCGGCTGCGACGTCGAGACCGTCCTTTCCGGCTACGAGGCGCTCGGCCCTGCAATCGTTGAGGAGCTTGAGGGCCAGTTCGCGTTCGCGATCCTCGACGACCGCAACCGCACGATGCTGGTCGCGCGCGACCCCTTCGGCATCTGCCCCTTGTTCCTGGCCGAGGTCGGCGATCTCGTCGTGGCCAGTTCCAGCCTGCGTGCGATCCTTGCCGGGTTTCCGGGCCGTTTTCGCCGGCCGGATCCGCTCGGCATTGCCGAGACGCTGCTGCTGCGCTTTCCGCTGGCGCCGAACACCGTCGTTGCCGGCATCCGCCAGCTGCCGCCCGGAGAGCTTGCCGTCTTCGACGGAGAACGGGAGCACCGCAGGCGCCATTGGAGCCTGCCGCAACCGGCGGCGCCGACGGGCGGCCAGGATGAAGAGGACCGGCTGGCCGAGTTGCTGGAGCATGCCGTTGCCGGCAACTGCCTGTCGGATGCTCCCGTCGGCCTCTTCCTGAGCGGGGGGCTTGATTCCGGCATCGTCGCCGCCCTTGCCGCGTCGCGGCTGGCCTCCGGCACGCCGGCCGCCACGCTGGCGTTTGCCGGACCCGACGGCGAAGGCGAGGCCGCGCGCGCCCTCGCAGCCCGCTTCGGCTACCGTTCGCATCTCGTCGACGTCGAGACGCTCGATCCGCACGCCCTGGTGGCCGACACGCTCGATGCCATGGACATGCCGCTTGGCGCCCGCGATGCACCGGCGGTCATGGCGATGGCCCGCGCGCTGCGCGAGGCGGAGCCCGCGGTCAAGGTGGTCCTCACCGGAACCGGTTCGGACGAACAGTTCGGCGGCTACAGAAACACCTATTTCGGCCCGGCCGAGGGCTCGCTGGAGCAGCAGATCTCCCATTTCATGGCCTGCTACTCGGCTATCGATCCGTCCCGGCGCGCCTCGGTTCTCGCTCTTGTCGGGCCGGATGCGGTCGCCGACATGACCGCCCGACTGGCCGCAACGCTTGCCGCGATGGCGCCCGGGCTCGCCTCCACCACGCCGGCACGCGTTCTCGATCTTCTCTACATGACCACCCACCTGCCCGGATGGGAGCTGGCGACAGCCGACATGATGTGCATGCATTGCTCGCTGGAGGCGCGGGTTCCGTTCCTAGACCGGCACCTCGTCGGCTTCAGCCTGACCCGCGCCGATCCGGACGCGCGCAACGGAGCTCCCGACAAGGCCCTGCTCCGGCGCACCGCCGCCCGCTGGCTCGGCGCCAAGGCCAGCGCCCGGCCCAAGCTTCCGCTCAGCCGGCCGCTCGCGGCCTGGATCGAGCGCGCAGCCCCCTGGCAAGGACAGCCCGCCGGTCCCCTCGCCGATCTCGGCCTCGATCCTTGCGCGCTCGCGCAGATGACGGGACCCGGCGCATCGTTCGACCTGCGCTGGCGGGTGCAGGTCCTCCAGCGCTGGCTCGACCGGCACCTTGCCGGCTGAGGGGGAGAGGAAGCGATGGCAGGACAGGCCCCGGACATCGTCATCGTCAGCGGCCTGCCGCGCTCCGGCACCTCGATGATGATGCGCATGCTTGCCGCCGGCGGTCTCGACCTGCTGGTGGACGAACAGCGGCAACCGGACAGTCACAACCCCTACGGCTATTTCGAGTTCGCTCCCGTCCGCCGGATAGCCATCGACCATGCGTGGCTCGACCAGGCCCGGGGCAAGGCCGTGAAGGTCGTCGTTCCCCTGTTGATGCGCCTGCCCGCACGCGCCCGCTGCAAGGTGGTGCTCATGCACCGCGATCTCGAGGCGACGGCCCGCTCGCAAGGCCGGATGATCGCGGCCGCCGGCGGCGATCCGGGCGCCCCTGAAGACTGGACGGCCCCTCTTGCGGCTCTCCAGCAAGAGGCGCAGGACTGGTGCGCACGCCTCGGCCCGGGGCGGACCCTGGCGGTTTCCTACGAGGACTGCCTCCGCGATCCGCCGGCTGCGGCCGGCCGCGTCGCCGCGTTCGTTGCCCCCGATCTTCCCTTCCCTCCCGACACCGCCGCTATGGCCGCCGCCGTTGCTCTGCCCCGCCCTTCTGTCTGAATCTCGCCCTGCTCCTCTGCGCCGGCCCTAGGCATTTCTACCTCTACGGAAGCGGGAGAAGCAAAAACAATACATCTTTATGTTGCTTACCTGGCGAGATCGGCGCACCATATGGTTGCCAGCGCATCCGCTCGCATTATTGGGTTGTATTTTTCTGCTTGCCGCGTTGCACGCTCAGGCGTGGCGTCGTGTCGGTCCGGATCGAGATGGATCCGGCCAGAGCGCCATCTTTTCGCCTCGACACATCAGTGGACCAGCTTGAAAAGGGAGATCACCATGCCTTCCGTTGAACTTGCAGAATCCCGAAATGCCAAGATCCAGGTGCGCCTGACGGCCGACAGGGGCACCATACCGCGCATCGTCATGGCCGCCTGTGGCGGAGAGGACATGCTCGCGCGTGTCTCTTATCCGATCGCCGAGATGCAACAGCGCGGCTTCGGCAAGAGTGTCATCGAAGACCGCAGCGTCAAGGACTTCTCTCTCAAGGACTACATGGCCGACTTCGACGCAGCCATCAAGACGACGCGCGCCAAGTCGCCCGTTCTTCTGGGATATTCCCATGGCGGTTACTTCACGACGGCCTACGCGCTTCACAATCCGGGCGCGGTCTCCGCTCTCATCCTCGTCGAACCGGCGCTGTTCACCGAGCGCGCCGAACTCGAGCACCGTGCCGAGCTCGCGTCCAAGGGCGATAGCGACGGCGCCATCCAGGCGATGCTGAGCTATGTCGACCGGTCCGTCGGCCTCGACCGGTCGAAGTCGACCAAGATGTCGAAGGCCATCGTCAGCGAATCCCAGAGCAGCGAGACGCTGGCCCAGGAGTTCCTGATCCGCGCCCGCAACCCGATCTCGAAGCGGGACCTGACCAAGCTGACGATGCCCGTGCTGCTGATCGGCGGCACGGAAAGCCGCGTCGCCGACTCGGTCGAGAAGGCTGCGGCGGTGATCCCCTATGCCAACGTCGCCTGGATCCGCGGCGCCGGGCATCTCGACCTGCTGTGGAACGGCAGCGCCGAGGTGGGCGCCAAGGTCTCGGCCGTCATCAACGGCTTCATGGAAACGCTCTGAACGGCGCTTCGCCAGCGGTGCCGGGGGCTCTCCCCGGCGCCGATTTTCAGCAAAAGCCCATTTTCAGCAAAAGACTGCCTGTCGGAGACGTTCTGCGCTCAGGATGTCTGCGCCATGCCGATCAGGTCGGCGACGTCGCGCGGACGGGACAGGAGCAGATCGCACGCCACCGGCCGCGCCCCGCCCCACAGCGCCAGGATCGCCGGAACCCGGGCTTGGCGCGCCGCCTCCATGTCCGTTGCAGTATCCCCGACAAATCCGTGGCACAGCGGTGCGCCGAGCCGGTCGAGGCACAGCAGCAAGGGGTCCGGCGCCGGCTTGCCCGGCCCTTCGTCGCCGGCGACCAGCGCATCCACATGGGCGATCAGGCCGCAACCGGCGAGCACCGACAGGGAGCGCGCGCGATCCTTGCCGGTCACCACGCCGATCAGGCAGCCGAGGCTCCGCAATCCGGCGAGCAACTCGGCAACGCCGTCGAGCGGCACCGCGAGGTGGTCGAGCCGGCGGGCATGGGTGCGAAACGTCTCGCCGAAACCCGCGGGCAAGTCGAGTTGCCGGGCGATGTCCTCGATCGGCCGGCCGAGGCGGTCACGGAAGCCGGAAACGAGTTCCTCGCCGTCGCGGCCGATCTCGGCGCAAGCGCCGACGAAGGCGGACCGCGCGACATCCCAACTGTCGATCAGGACCCCGTCGAGATCGAAAAGCAGACAATGACGCGCGCCCGGCATTGAGCGTCCCTACCCTTGCGTGTGCAATGGAGCTTGTGCGACTTTACTGCGAAATGCGGCGGGCACCAATGTCTATTTGCCCCGGCTCCGCCTCACCCGTTCCAGCCCGGCAGCCTTGCGGCCTGTTCGATCCAGCTTGCCAATTGCGCCTCGTCCGGCCCCTCGTCCTCGTGGATATGGACGTAGCGCGTCGCCTCGTCCTTGGAGGCGACGGGCGGCGGCGGCTCCAGCTGCGCACCGCGGAAGAAGGCGAGCTTGATGTATCTGTTGAAGCAGTGGACGCCGAGGAACCAGCCCTGCCCCTCCACGCCGTAGAGCGGCGAGTTCCATTTCACCGCCTTGCGCACGTCCGGCACGGTGCGCTCGACGAGCGCGTCCAGCTTGCGGCCCGCTTCTCTCTTCCAGCCCGGCATGGCCGCGATATAGGCCTGGACGGGCTCGTCGCCCTCGCCCTTGGCGATCTGCGGATTGCCGCCGGACAGCAGCCTGGGTTCCTTCGGCGCTCCGCGTTTTTCGGCGGCCCTCACGCCTGCTCCTGCAGGCCGCCCCCCTTTTGCCCGTCGCGCCGCGTCAGCCAGGGCCGGGCGAACAGCCACAGGCCGGTCAGCATCAAGGGGATCAGCGGCACCAGGGCCAGCACCCCCACCAGGACGGAGGGGGTGCCGGCAAGGTTCATGGCGATGTTGGCGAGCACGGCCAGGGTGAAGGCGAGCGACAGCCAGCGGTGGGTCTGGCGGATCCATCCGTTGCGGGTCATGGCAATCTCCAGGTTCGGGGGTAACGGTCCGGTTCAGGTCGCGGCGGAGCCTGTCACTCCATCCGCGCCAGCACCTCTTCCATCTTGTCGAGGAAATGCGGCCAGCCGGCCTTCGCGCCGCCGAAATAGCGCGGCTGGTCGCGGCGGAAGCCGGTCTGCTCCATCCGCAGCCGCGTCCCGCTGCCCGTCGGCGTCAGCGTCCAGGTGACGATGCTCTTCAGATCGTGATCGCCCCAGCTATAGGCGAGCAGGTGCGGCGGCTCGATGTCCAGCACCTCGCAGTCGACCGAGCCCCAGTCGGCGCGAAAGCCGAAACGGTGGCCGATGGCCGGGCGGAAATCGCCCTTCATCAGCCATTCCTCGATCAGGTGCGGTTCGGTCAAGGCGCGCCAGATCTTCTCCGGCGGGTGGGCGATATCGCGTTCCATCACCACCGACAGCGTGTCGTCCTGCGTCTGCGTCACTGATCCATCCTTCCAAGCAGGTCTTCCAGGGCATCGAACCGGGCTTCCCAGAAGCTGGTCATCCGCCGCGTCCAGTCGGCCAGCGGAGCAAGGGCCGTCGCATCGGCGCTGTAGTGGGTCTGTCGGCCCGCCTGGCGGTCGCGCACCAGTCCGGCCTGCTTCAGCACCGAAAGATGCTTGGAGACCGCCGGCTGCGACACTCCGGCCTGCGCCGTCAGCGCACCCACCGTCTGCTCGCCGTCGCGGCACAGGCGCTCGAAGAGCGCCCGCCGCGTCGGATCGGCGAGCGAACGGAACAGGATGCCCTGCGCAGTGTCTTGTGCGGTTTCTTGAGCGGCGTCTTGAGCGTGCGGCATGAACCCATAACTCCGTGGCTATGTATTTTCTCATAGCCGGATGGTTATGGATTCGTCAACCCCGCCCCGGTTGCCCCGTTCCCGTCTTCAGGTGTCCTCGCCGCCGTTGCGGCGGGCTACCAGCCGCAGCTGCTTCTCGATCTCGATCAGCGCGAAGAATACCGCGCCCACCGCAACGATCAGCACGCCGTCGAAAAGCGGCACGGCCGTGGTGCCGAAGATCGCCTGCAGCGGCGGCAGATAGGTGATGGCGAACTGCGCCAGCGTGATGACGATGACGCTGGCCCAGACCATCGGCGTGCCCTTCGCCGCCTTCCAGGTCAGCGACGTGCCGTAGATGTTGCGGATGAAGAACAGGTGGAAGATCTCCAGCACCACCAGCGTGTTCACCGCCATGGTGCGGGCCAGCTCCGGCGCATGGCCCCGGTCGACTGCATAGAAATAGATGCCGAAGACGGCAGCCAGGAACAGGCCCGAGACCAGCAGGATGTGCCACAGCAGCTCGCCGCCGAGGATCGGCTGGTGGCGCGGCCGCGGGTGGCGGCGCATCGTGTCCTCCTCGGTCGGCTCGAACGCCAGCGCAAGGCCGAGCGTGACCGCGGTGATCAGGTTGACCCACAGGATCTGCACCGCCGTGATCGGCAGCGCCATGCCGAGCAGCAACGCCAGGGCGACGGTCAACGCCTCGCCGCCGCTCGTCGGCAGGGTCCAGCTCAGCACCTTCTTGATGTTGTCGTAGACGGTTCGCCCCTCGCGCACGGCGGCGGCGATGGAGGCGAAATTGTCGTCGGCCAGCACCAGGTCGGCCGCCTCCTTCGCCGCCTCGCTGCCCTTGCGGCCCATGGCGATGCCCGCGTCCGCGCGCTTCAAGGCCGGCGCATCGTTGACGCCGTCGCCGGTCATCGCGACGGTCAGGCCATGCGCCTGCAGCGCGGTGACCAGCCGCAGCTTGTGCTCCGGGCTGGTGCGGGCGAAAATATCGGTCTCCACCACCTGCGCCGAAAGCTCCGCGTCGTCCATCGCGTCGAGATCGTTGCCCGTCAGCACCCGGTGCGGGTTCTTCAGGCCGATCTGCCGGCCGATGGCCGCTGCCGTGCCGGCATGGTCGCCGGTGATCATCTTCACCCGGATGCCGGCGCCGTGGCACTCGGCGACGGCGACGACCGCCTCGGGGCGCGGCGGGTCGATCAGCCCGACAAGGCCGAGAATGACGAGGCGCCCGGCCAGTTCCTCCTTGCGCAGCACGGCCGGATCGCCAGAGGGCTGCCCGTCCTCGTCGAGGGTCGCCAGCGCCAGCACCCGCTGGCCCTTCTGCGCGATCGCATCCATCTCCCGGGTCCAGAAGGCCTTGTCCAGCGGTTCGCTTCCCCCTTGCGGGGTCCGCTGGCCGGCGCACATCGCCAGCACCTGTTCTGGGGCGCCCTTGACATGCAGCTCCGTTCGGCCGTCGGGGCTGCGATGGCGCACGGCCATATAGCGATGCGCCGCATCGAAGGGTATTTCGGCAAGCCTTTGGTGATCGGCAAAGGGCGCGTGGCCCTCGCCCGAGATCTTGGCGGACAGCGCCATCAGCGCCCCTTCCATCGGGTCGCCCTCGGTGCGCCAGCCCTCGTCGTGCGGATGCAGCGCGGCGTCGTTGCACAGGGCGGCCGCGCGGGCGATCTCCATCAGGACGCCGTGCTCGCCTGCCGCGATATCCCGGTCGTCCAGCCGCAGCGTGCCGTCCGGCGAATAGCCCTCGCCGGTCACGGCAAACAGGTGCCGCGAGGTGGCGACGGTCGCCGCCAGCATCTCGTTGCGGGTCAGCGTGCCGGTCTTGTCGGAACAGATCACCGAGACGGAACCCAGCGTCTCGATCGCCGGCAGGCGGCGGACGATGGCGTTGCGCCGGGCCATTGCCTGCACGCCGACCGCCAGCGTGATGGTCAGCACCGCCGGCAGGCCTTCGGGGATCGCGGCGACCGACAGGCCGACGACGGCCATGAACAGCTCGCCGAAGGGCATGTGCACCACATAGTAGCCCCAGGCGAGCAGCAGCCCGGCGATCAGCAGGATCAGCAGCGTCAGCCAGCGGGCGAAACTGTCGAGCTGGCGGATCAGCGGCGTCGTCAGCGTCTCCACCGAGGACAGCAAGCCGCTGATGCGGCCGATCTGCGTGGTCCGGCCGGTGGCGACGGCAACGCCGCGCCCGGTACCGGCCGTGACCAGCGTGCCGCTATAGGCCATGCCGTGGCGGTCGCCGAGCGGCGCGTCGGCCGCCGCGGTCCGCGTTTCCTTTTCCGCCGGCACGGATTCGCCCGTCAGCAGCGCCTCATCGATCCGCAGGCCCGCCGCCTCCAGCAGCCGCAGGTCGGCCGGTACCCGCTGGCCCGCCTCCAGCAGCACGATGTCGCCGGGCACGATCTCAACGCTGGCGATGCCCTTGCGGCGCCCGTCGCGCAGCACCGAACTGTGCGGCGCCAGCATGTCGCGGATCGCGTCCATCGCCTGTTCGGCGCGCCCTTCCTGGATGAAGCCGATCACCGCATTGACGATGACGACCGCCACGATGACGCCGGTATCGACATAGTGGCCGAGCAGCGCGGTGACGGCCGCCGCCCCGATCAGCACATAGATCAGGACATTGTGGAACTGGCTGAGCAGCCGGATCAGCGGGCCCCGGCGCGGTGCTTCCGGCAGCCGGTTCTCGCCATATGTCGCCAGCCGGCAGGCAGCCTCCTCGTCGGAAAGACCGGATGGCGCGGCATCGAGCGCGGCCAGCACCTCGCCCCCCTCGCGCGCATGGGCATCAAGGACATCGCGCTCGCTGGTCGGGGTCATGTCATGCATCCGTGATCTCGGGGGCGAGAAACGATCCGGCCCCAATCTGGCCTCCCGAACAGCCAGGTCCTAGTCCGGGAAACACCTAGGAGCAGGTCTGCGCGTGTGCAGAAACCCGCAGCAGGTCCTTGCACCTGGCCGGCCACTTGAGACCCTCCGTACCTGAATGCGTTCTTCGCGCGCTACAGGCTGGAGCGGAACACCTCGCCGCCCTTCATGATCAGCCGCAGCGACGTGTCCGGCGTTCCCAGGAACGACAGATCCGTCTCGGGTTCGCCATCGACCACCAGCAGGTCTGCGAGCGCGCCCGGCGCCACGACGCCGACCGGCGCGCGGTAGGGATTGCGCTCGCCCGACATGGCAAGCAGCTCGCCGGCGCGCCCGGTCGCCGCACGCAGCGCCTCCAGCGGGCTCATGAACCGGGTGAGCTTGGCCAGCTGGCGCCCCTGCGAGGCCGCGTTTCCGGGGCTCATCAGCACATCGGTGCCGAAGACGGAGCGCACCCCCAGCTCGCGCGCCATCGCATAGGCCCCCACGGTCCCTTCCGAGACCCGTTGCTGGTCGGCGCGCATGCGCGGATCGGCGTAGACATTGGCGTCCTCGTCGGTGAGGAAGGGCTGCAACGACCACCAGATGCCTTCGTCGGCCATCATCGCGATGGTCTCCTCGTCGGCGAGCTGGCCGTGCTCGATGCAGCGCACGCCGGCGCGGATGGCGCGCTGGATGCCCTTCGGCGTGTAGACGTGAACGCAGACATAGGTGCCCCAGTCCGACGCGGCGTCGACGCCGGCGCGCAGCTCCGCCTCGGTGAACTGGGTGCTGTCGAGCGGGTCGTAGGCGGACGACACGCCGCCGCCGGCCATCATCTTGATCTGGCTGGCGCCGCGCATCAGCTGCTCGCGAACCCGGCGCAGCACCTCGTCGACGCCGTCGGCGATCGCGGTGACGCCGACCCGGTCGGGATAGCTCAGCGGATCGCGGTCGGCCCTCGGCAGGTCGTTGAGCATGCGGAAATCGCCATGCCCCGAGGTCTGCGAGACCAGGGCGCCGGAGGGAAAGATCCTCGGTCCGGCGACGACGCCTTCATCGATCGCCCGCTTGAGCGCGAAGGCGGGTCCGCCGACGTCGCGCACGGTGGTGAAGCCGCGCAACAGCGTGGCCCCGGCCTCGCGCGCGGCCAGAAGGTGCACATAGGCGATGTCGCCGGTAAGCGCCGTGACCTGCGAAACGCTGACCAGCGTCGAATGCCAGTGGCAGTCGATCAGCCCGGGCATGGCGACGCGGCCGCCGCAATCGAGCCGGGTCGCCTCGGCCGGCCCCTGGCCTTTCGGCGGCAGGGCCGAGATGACGCCGTTCTCGATCAGGATGTCGACATCGTCGCGGATGCTCAGCTCCTGCCCGTCGAAGAGCCGCAGATTGGTGAGGAGCAGCGGCCGGCCCGGCTCGCCCGTCTGGGCGCGCGAGGGAGCAAGACCGAAACCGGCGAACAGGCCTACGACCGCCGCGGCACCGCCGATCAACTCCCGGCGCGACAGATCCGCCTCGATCCGGCGATAGGCGGCAAGCGTCTGCGGCGCGCCGCAGCGACAGGCCATGGGAAGCCCGTCCTGATGTGGGGTCCCCGTGAAACAACAGGCGCACAGAAGCATCACATACCTCGCTGGACATGCCGGAACGCATGCCATTGTGGGTCGCGTTCGACAGGACTGTCAAACCACAGCGAAGACTATCGTCAGTTTCAACAATAGACGTTCTGATATGACGAAATATTCAAGGTAAACGCGGCCCGTGAAACCGGCATGACAACTGGATGAAAGCGTAAGAAAATGGCTCTTCTCAAACTTTCCCAGCAGCCGGAAACTGGCACTCTTCCGGGTACAACGGCAACACAGGATGCCAAATTGCCGCCTGGGCAATTGACGCTTGGAGCTGCGGGGCAGTAGCGTTCAAGTCGCCTGTGCAGCACACCCGTGCTGCGGACTGGATCGCACGCGTTGCAAGGATCACGCGTTGCAAGCAAGGAGCGGCCCCATGGTCGACGGATCTGAGGGCTCGACGCCCACATTCAGCCGACGAATCGCCCGTCGGGCGCGGGTCCTTGCCGCCCTTGTGCCGGCGCTGCTCGTTTCGGCCCAGTTGCTGGCGCGCCCTGCCCATGCCGAGGACGGCTGGCGCTTCCAGGTCACGCCTTATGCCTGGGCGCCCTCCCTGTCGGGCAGCATCCGGCCGCGCCCGTTCCTGCCGACGGCCTCCTTCGACCGCCGCTTCAGCGACATCCTCGAAAATCTCGACGGCGCCTTCTTCCTCACCGGCACGGCCCGCTACGACCGCTTCGTGATCTTCGGCGATTTCACCTGGTCGGCCGTTACCGAGCAGGACCGGATCGCCCTGCCCTTCGCACCCTTCGGCTTCGATGTGCACGGCCAGGTGCGGCAACTCTCGGCGACGCTCGCCGGCGGTTATTCCGTGGTCGACCGGCCCGAGTTCACGCTCGACCTGCTGGCCGGCGTCCGCCTGTGGCATATCGATGCCAGCGTCAATATCCGCGGCACCGGCCTTGCCGCCAGCAAGAGCGACACCTGGGCCGATCCGGTGCTGGCCGCACGGGCGCGGTGGCAATTCGCGCCCGACTGGTCGGTCATTGCCCTTGCGGATGTCGGCGGCTTCGGGGTTGGCTCTGAGGTCACCTGGCAGGCGGTCGGCACGCTCAACTACCGGATCAACGATCGCGTCTTCCTGTCGGCCGGCTACCGGCACATGGCCTTCGACTATGATCGCGGCGGCATGAAGCTCGACATCGACATGAGCGGCCCGCTGGCCGGCGTCACCTTCCGGTTCTGAAGGCCCGCCGGGTCAGGATGCGCCCGCCCGCGGGCAGCGCAGGTCCTGGTTCTCGCCTTGCTGCGGATTGCGCCGCGAGGTGGCGAAATCGCGCCGCACATGGTCCCACCAACAGCCGAGATAGGAGCGGTCCGAGCGTGCCGTGAAGGCCTCCGGCGCCGT
Organism: Stappia indica; assembly: GCF_009789575.1. Classification (NCBI taxonomy): domain Bacteria; kingdom Pseudomonadati; phylum Pseudomonadota; class Alphaproteobacteria; order Hyphomicrobiales; family Stappiaceae; genus Stappia; species Stappia indica. The sequence continues at coordinate 240,841 of NZ_CP046908.1, forward strand.
CTTCGTCAGCTCCGGCAGCCGCGTCCAGGGCACGTTCGGGAACGTGTGGTGCTCGTTGTGATAGCCGGTGTTGAAGAACAGCCGGTTGACCCAGCCATAGGTGGAGCGCGTCGGCACCTCGTCGTCGTCGCCCGGATGCTCGCTCAAGGACTGGCCGAGATTCGAGATGCCGCACTTGCCCAGAAAGATCGACAGCGCCCAGTTGTGATAGAGCCAGCCGAGCCAGCCGAAGGCCGCCAGCAGCACCAGGTTGACGCCGATGGACCAGCCGATGAACAGCCGCCGCTGCCATGCGGGCGCGCGGGTCGAGCCGATATGGCGCTGGCGGTCGCGCGACACCCGGCCCGTCAGCCGCTCGTAGAGCCGCGGGAAGATCTCGTCCGAGATGATGAAGCCGAACGGCAGCAGGTGGACGACCAGCGTTGCCACCGTCAGCACCCGCTGCAGGCGCGGCCGCCCTTCCACCAGCATTTCCCGTGCCTTGAAGGCGCACAGGTCCTCGTGTTCGTAGTCGCGCTCGTAGTCGCCGATATAGGGGTGATGGCTCGACAGGTGCTCGTGCTGGTAGGTCAGCTGCTTGCCGAACGAGCCGAGGATCGTCTCCAGCCCCAGGTCGAAGGCGAGCTTCGCCTTTTCGCCGCGAAAGATCAGCCGGTGCGCCGTCTCGTGCACCAGGGCGCCGGCCGCATGGATGACGAACTGGCCGATCAGGAAGGCGGCGAGGAACACCACCAGCAGGTTGCTGTCCGACACCGCCCAGGCAACGCCCCAATGCAGCGCCAGCAGCACGGGCACGAACAGCACGGTGCGCCAGTCCGGCCCGGCCAGCGTGCGCAGCTCCGGATGAGTGCGCAGGATGTCCTTGCGCATCTGCAGGTGGCGGCGCGACTGCGGCGAGATCGGGCCATTGCCGCTCGTTGAAGCCTCGCTCGGGGACGGTGATGTGTCGATGCTGCTCATGGGGGCCGGAACGTAAGGGGCTGCCGAAGTGACTGGCAGCAAGCAGGCTGAGGGGCGAACAGTCAAACGGAATCTGCCACAATCCTGCCATCAGGAAAACTGACGCTGGCGCCGCGAGACTGCGAGGCCGAATGCCGGACGAACGATGGCGGTCGGTCGCAACTCATAAAAATTGAAACAATTGCCTTAAAGGCGCTTTCACGACTCGCGGGTATCCGTTTCTGTTTGGGGGAGACCGGAGATGACGATGCCAGAATCCCTTCGCGCCCCTGCCGCTGCCCGCAATGCGGTCCGGATTGCGATTCTGGCTGCTTTCGCCGTCCTGCCGGGGGCGGCGCTTGCCGACAGCGACCCGCAGCAGCAGACGACGCTCGACGCGGCCGCCGCTCTTGCCGGGCGGGCTGCGGGATCTGATCTGGAGCGGGTCCGCGGCGACGTCGTGGAGCTGGCGGATCTCGCCCGCCGCCATATCGACGAGGCCGGTCTCGATGCCGCCTTGAAGGATTTCCTGTCGCCGCCCTGGACGCGCGAGGCCAACGGTCTGCACCTTTGGGGCGTCACCACCGACGGCGTCAGCTGGTTCGACACCGGCCACCCGGAGCTCGTCGGCATCGACGTGTCTAACATCACCGATATCGAGGGACGGTTCTGGACCCAGCTTGCCGAGGCCTCGGCAAGCGGCACGGGAGACAAGGTGTTCCTGCTTCTCTTCCCCCATCCCAGGACGGCCCGCTCGGCGGCGGGATATCACACGTGTTTCATGCTGGACGACGACGAGCGGATCCTGTGTGCAGGGGCATTCGAAGATGCGCCGACCGGATAGCCTGATCGGGCGCCTGCGGTTTTCCAACTGGCCGGTCACGGCAAAGGTGATGGCCGCGCCGCTGGTCAGCCTGATCGCGCTGGCCGCGATGACGGTGCTTGCCTGGCAGGCATTGACCACGCAGCGCGTGGCCATCATCACCAACCTGTCCCGGCTGGAGGCGGTGCTCGACCGCGCCTACGAGGTCTCGCATCACCTGGCGAGCGTCGAGGCCAATCTCTACAAGCTCTCCATGTGGAGCGAGATCGGCGTGCGCGGGGCCGAGCTTGAAGGGACGCTGCGGTCCATCAATTACGGCCTCGAGCGGGCAGCGACCGACATCGCGATGCTGGAAGGCGCGGAGCTCGAGGGCGTCGACAAGCTCCGCGAGGCGTTCGGCATCTATCGCCAGAACACCTCGCAGGCGGTGCTGCTGATCCTGCGCAACGCCACGCTCGGCGCCGTCGCCACCCGCGGCGGCCACAAGACCTATGCCGAGGTGGAGGCCCAGGCCCAAGCCCTCGGCAGCAACGCGTCCGAGCAGTTTCGCCAGGCGACCGAAGAGGCCGCGGCGACGTCCGACCGGTTGATCCGCAACTTCGTCATCCTGTCGCTGCTGGGAGCCTTCGTCGCCGTTGCCGCCAGCATCGCCGCCTCGCGCGCGATCATCCGGCCGGTGACCGGTCTGGTGCGGACCATCCGGGCACTGCTGCAAGGAGACCTTGCGACACCCGTCCCCCACACGGCCCGGCGCGACGAGATCGGCAGCATTGCCGTCTCGGTGCAGGAGCTGCAGCGCGCCTTGGTCAGCAACCGCGAGCTGGCGCAGGAGCGCGAGCAGAAGCAGGCGGAGCTGGAGTTCATCGCCGCCCATGACGGGCTGACCGGCGTTGCCAACCGCAAGGCCTTCGACGCCTATCTCGACAAGGCGGCACAGGCGGTCGGTCCCGACGGCGAGCTGATCTTCCTGCTGGTCGATCTCGACAGTTTCAAGCCGATCAACGACGCCTACGGCCACGAGGCCGGCGATACGGTGCTGAAGGTGCTGGCGCAGCGCTACCGCAACCTGGTGCGCCCCGGCGACATGGTCGCGCGCCTCGGCGGCGACGAATTCGCCATCGTCATCGTGTCGCAGGAGGGCAGCCGCGATCCGGAGCACTTCGCCAAGCGCGTGCTGGAGGCGACGGTCAATCCGGTGCGCCATGGCCCGCGCGAGCTCAGGGTCGGCGCCAGCATCGGCGTTGCCGGCAGCCAGTCCGTGCCGGGCGGCGCGCAGGCGCTGATGGGTGCGGCCGACCGGGCGATGTATGTCGCCAAGCAGGAAAAGCGCCCCTCCTACGCGGTCTATTCGCCGCAGATGGCGCCGCAGCGCTACGGGCTGGAGGACAAGGAGGAGATCGAGCGGGCCCTGCGCGAGGGCGAGTTCGTGCTGCATTACCAGCCCAAGGTCGCGCTCGCCGACAACGGCCATGCCGGCTTCGAGGCGCTGGCCCGCTGGCGCCATCCCCAGCGCGGACTGCTGACGCCCGACAAGTTCCTGCCCCGGATCGACAGTTTCGGCCTGCAGGCCGACTTCACCATGCAGATGGCCCGCCAGGCGGTTGCCGATCTCAAGCGCTTTGGCGAGCTCGGCCTCGACAGCGGCGGCGTGTCGCTGAACCTGGAGGAATCCATGCTCGCCACCCGCAGCGGCATGGACGAGCTGCGCCGGCTGGTGATGGAGAACCAGCCGCTCGCCCGTCTGATCACGCTGGAGATCACCGAGGACGTGTTCATCGCTCGCGCCGCGGAGACGATCCGCGACAATGTCGACATGCTCGCGGCCCTCGGCATCCGCATCTCGATGGACGATTTCGGCACCGGCTACGGCTCGTTCAAGCACCTGCGCGAATTCACCATCCACGAGTTGAAGATCGACTGCGAGTTCGTCCACGGCATCGGTCGCGACCGCTCGGCCGAGGTGATCATCGACGGCTTCCTGGCGATCGCCTCCGGCCTCGGCGCCGTCGTGGTGGCGGAAGGGATCGAGACACGCGCCCAGGCCCGCTACCTGCTTCAGCGCGGCTGCCAGTTCGGCCAGGGCTTCCTGTTCTGCCGTCCCATCCCCTTCGAGGCGGCGGTGGAGTATCTCAACGAGCAGCAAACCCGTTCCTGCGCGGGCTGAGCGGATTTTTGCCGCCGCGCACTTGTTTGTGCGCCGTCGGTTCCCGCAAACTCGCCGGGCGACTCGTCCAGCCGAAAGGGCCCGCCGATGATCTGCCGCCTTCCCCGCCCCTCACTTTCCCGCCTTTCCCTTGCCGCCGCCTGCGCTGCCGCGCTGCTTTCTGCCGCGCCCGCCATGGCCAACACGCCGTGCGGCGGCGACTTCGGCGCGTTTCTGAACGGCGTCGCCGACGAGGCCCGCACCAAGGGGCTGCCGGATGCGGCGATCCGCAAGACGCTGGGCGGCGCGCAGATCGACAGGACGGTGCTCTCGCGCGACCGCGCGCAAGGCGTCTTCAAGCAGGATTTCCTGACCTTCTCCAAGCGCTCGGTCAGCGGCTACCGGCTGAAGCACGGCGCCGGCAACATGAAGAAGTTCGCCAGGACCTTCGCCCGCGCCGAGGCCGACTACGGCGTGCCCGCCCCGGTGATCACCGCCTTCTGGGCGCTGGAGACGGATTTCGGCGCCGTCCAGGGCGACTTCAACACGGTGAACGCGCTGGCGACGCTCGCCCATGACTGCCGGCGGCCCCAGCTCTTCCGCCCGCAGCTTCTCGCCGCCATCGAGATGGTCGCCCATGGCGACCTCGACCCGGCCCGCACCACCGGCGCCTGGGCCGGCGAGATCGGCCAGGTGCAGATGCTGCCCGAGGACATCATCCGCTTCGGCAAGGACGGCGACGGCGACAACCATGTCGACCTGAAGAACAGCGCGCCGGACACGATCCTCACCGCCGCCGGCTTCATCAAGAGCCTCGGCTGGCGCGCCGGCGAGCCCTGGCTGACCGAGGTGAAGCTGCCCGCCAGCCTGCCCTGGGAAAAGACCGGCCTCAACTTCGACACCACCGTCGGCGAATGGGCCAGGGCCGGCGTCACCGCCCGCGAGGGCCGCCTGCCTGCGGCGAACCTTCCCGCCGCCCTCTTGATGCCGCAGGGCCACAAGGGCCCGGCCTTCCTCGCCTACCCGAATTTCCGCGTCTATCTGGAGTGGAACCAGTCGTTCATCTACACGACGACCGCCGCCTATCTGGCAACGCGGCTCGCCGGCGCATCCCGCTACGATCCGGGCAATCCGGAGCCCGGCCTGTCGGACGCGCAGATGCGGCAGTTGCAGGAAAAGCTTGCCGCAAGGGGCCACGACGTCGGCAAGATCGACGGCATCCTGGGCGCCGGCACCCGTGCGGCGGTGCGGGCCGAACAGCTGCGCCTCGGCCTCCCCGCGGACGGCTGGCCTACACCTGCGCTTCTGGCGCGTTTCTAACGCGGTGGATTTCGATCCCGGCGACAAGGTTGCTCGGCCGCTTTGAGCCCGGAGCAGACAAGCAAACTTTCTACAATGATCCACATCAACACGTGAAAAGAAAACTGAGATTACCCTCAACACATTCAGCGCTGTAAAACGAGGGGACAATGAAGATAACCCGCCGCAGATTTACGCAGGTCGCCAGCTCCGCCATTGCGTTCACAGCCGCAGGGGTAATCGGACTTCCCGCTCGGGCCGCCATTACCGTTTCCCCCGAAGTGGCCCGCGCCATCGCGAAGGAGGCCTATATCTATGGCTTCCCCATGGTGGATTGCTACCGCATCATGTGGGCTTACTTCGTCAATGAGAAGAGCAGGGAATACAAGGGACCGCCGAACGGTCTGTACAGCGAGGCCAACGTCTACACACCTGCCGACACGGCCGTGCAGACCCCCAACTCGGACACGCCGTATTCCTTTTGCTGGCTTGATTTGCGAGCCGAACCGATTGTACTGACCTTGCCGAAGATCGAAGCGAAACGCTACTACTCGGTTCAGTTGGTCGACTCCTACACGTATAACTTCGATTATCTTGGCACCCGTGCAACCGGAAATGACGGTGGCAGCTTTCTGATCGCCGGTCCGGGCTGGAAGGGCGAGACGCCAGAAGGCATCGCCAAAGTCATTCAGGCCGAGACGGACTTCGTGCTGGCGATCTACCGCACACAACTGTTTGGCCCGAAGGACATCGACAAGGTCCGCGCGATTCAAGCGGAATACAAGCTCGCACCGCTTTCCGCCTTTGCGGGAACTCCGGCCCCGGCCGCCGCGACGCCCGTGAACTTCGCAACACCTCTGTCTGCCGCCGATGAACGGACCTCGCTTGAACTGTTCAATCTGCTGTCCTTCATACTTCAGTACGTCCCGGTTCTTCCCGATGAAAAGGATCTGCGGGACCGCTTTGCCCAGATCGGCATCGTTCCGGGCGAAAAGATCGACATCGCCTCCTTGTCGAGCAAAATGGCTGAGGCGCTGAAGGCTGGAATGGTCGACGGGCAGGCAGAGATTGACGCGCGCCGAAAGACAACTGAGACTTCGGAGAACCTGTTCGGGACACGGGCTTTCATCAATGGTGACTATGTGAACCGTGCAGTGGGCGCCCAGATGGGAATTCTCGGGAATTCAAAGGAAGAGGCCTACTATGGCCTTTTCGGAGAAGCGGCGGATGGCAAGCCGCTCTCGGGCGAGACTAGCTATGTGATGCGATTTGAAAAGGGTCAGCTTCCGCCCGCGAAAGCGTTCTGGTCGATTACCATGTACGACCTGCCGCAGCAGTTTCTCGTGGCCAACCCGATTGACCGTTATCTGGTCAACTCCCCCATGGTTCCTGATCTGGTGACGGAGGCCGACGGCAGCATATCGATCTACCTCTCGGCAACGAAACCCGAAGGAGCTAAGGCCAAGAACTGGCTGCCCGCACCGAAGGGTCCCTACATGGCGGTGCTGCGGGTCTACTATCCAGAGGCGTCCGTGCTCGATGGCACATGGAAGCAGCCGGAAGTGCAACTCGCGAACTGATACACATGCGCGTCTCGATCGGTCAGGCTTGGAGAGCAGCTCAACCAGATCCGCCGACATTACAGGCCCGGGCGTTATTCGCCCGGGCTTTTATTGTTTGTGTGATGTCAGCTAAGGACGTGGAGCGTTGATGGCCTGCCGGACGCAGAGAACCGCTCCGAGCGGCAGCGCGCGACGCGGCCGTCCGAGTTCCACAACAGGCCTACGCGGTTAAATGAACCGCGATAGAGGTGGCGCCGAAAGCGGACATCGGTCTTCCATCATTTATGAGTTCACGACCTAGCCGATCTCGATCTGGTCGTTCGACGACGGCGTGTCGGCCATCTTGCCGTCCGGCTTTTCCTCGCCCGTCTTCTTGTGCAGGAAGCGGATGCCGGCCTCGTCGCCGTTCATCCAGACGAGCTCGGCCTCGACCTTGATGGCGCGCTTGGGAAACTCGAAGACGAACCGCTTGCTGAGCGCCGAGTGGCCCTTCATGCGTACGCGGCAGCCGGTGATGCTGAGATCCTCGACAAGGCAGGAGATCGACACGCCCCGGTCGACGATGATCGCCGGGATGGTGCAGGAGGCTCTCGGGGCGGAGCGGATTTCCCCGCGCACAGTCGGCTTGTGGCGCATGTGTCAACTCGCGGGCACGCCGGCGGCAATTTCCGGCAGTCGGGCAATTGTCTGACGATTGTTAGCTGCCCTTGTCTGAACGGGAGGTAAAGATCCTGCCTTTGCGCTGTCTGCGGCATCCGGCGGGCGCTTGCTTGCGTAAGGTCAGGCAGTGGCGGTGTTCGCGGGCCAGATCCTGCGAGATCCGCCTGTCCCGCCTCCGCCGGCGCGGCGGAAGGCCAACCAGCCGGAGGCCGTCATGCCGCTTGCCGCCCTGCCCCGCTTCACGCCGAACCTGTCGTTCCCGTCCTGGCTTTGCGCCGCGCTGCTTGCGCTTGGCGTCCTTGCCGCGCCGGCCCGCGCCGATGACGCCGCCTCCCTGCGTGCCCTGGTCGAGGGCCAGATCGCCGCGATGCGCGCGGGCGATGCCACGGCGGCCTATGGCTATGCCGCCCCGGCGATCCGGCAGATGTTCCCCTCGCCGGACCGGTTCATGCAGATGGTGAAGCGCGGATATGCCCCGGTCGTCGCGCCGCGCTCGGTGACGTTCGGCCGGTTGCGCGAGACCTCGCGCGGTCCCGTGCAGGAGGTCTTCCTCACCGACAGCGGCGGCACCGACTGGCTGGCGCTCTACACGTTCGAGCAACAGGGCGACGGAAGCTGGAAGATCGCCGGCTGCGTGCTGACCAAGAGCCCCGGCGCCTCGGCCTGAGGCATCAGGTCGCCGAAGTCTAAATCCAACGGCGCCAGGTCGCCTCTCTGTTAGTCGAGCGGCGCCAAATCGCCTCTTTGCTAGTCCAGCGGCGCCAGGTCGCCTCTCTGTCAGTCGAGCGGCGCCAGGTCGCCGCGGGCCCAATCCTCGCGCGTCTTCGCCCGGAAGTCCTCGAACCGGCCGTCCTCGATCGCCGCGCGCATCTCGCGCATCAATGTCTGGTAGTAGGCGAGATTGGTCCAGGTCAGCAGCATGGCGGCCAGCCCCTCGCCGGCCTTCACCAGATGGTGCAGATAGGCGCGCGAATAGTCCCGCGCCGCCGGGCAGTCCGAGGCCTCGTCCAGCGGGCGCGGATCGTCCGCATGGCGGGCGTTCTTCAGGTTCACCTTGCCGTAGCGCGTATAGGCGAGGCCATGGCGGCCGGCACGCGTCGGCATCACGCAGTCGAACTGGTCGATGCCGCGCGCAACGCTCTCCAGGATGTCTTCCGGCGTGCCGACGCCCATCAGGTAGCGCGGCTTGTCCACGGGCATTGCCGGCGTCGTCACCTCCAGCATCGCCAGCATCACGTCCTGCGGCTCGCCGACCGCCAGCCCGCCGACGGAATAGCCCTCGAACGGCATCTCCCCCAGTGCCTGCGCCGAGGCAATCCGCAGGTCCGGCACGTCGCCGCCCTGCACGATGCCGTAGAGCGCCTGGCCGCGCCCCGGCCCGCCCATCGTCTCGAACTGCGCGCGCGAACGCTCGGCCCAGCGGAGCGACAGGCGCATGGCGCGCTCCACGTCCTCGCGCGGCGCCGGCAGCGCGATGCACTCGTCGAGCTGCATCTGGATGTCGGAGCCGAGCAGCTGCTGGATCTCGACCGAGCGCTCCGGCGTCATCACATGGCGCGAGCCGTCGATATGGCTCTGGAAGGTGACGCCATCCTCGGTCAGCTTGCGCAGCTGCGCCAGCGACATCACCTGGAAGCCGCCGGAATCGGTGAGGATCGTGTGCGGCCAGTTCATGAAGGTGTGCAGCCCGCCGAGCCGGGCGATGCGCTCGGCGCCCGGCCGCAGCATCAGGTGATAGGTGTTGCCCAGCACCACGTCGGCGCCCAGCTCCCGCACCTGGTCAGGATACATCGCCTTCACGGTCGCCTGCGTCCCCACCGGCATGAAGGCCGGCGTTGCGACCCGCCCGTGCGGCGTGACGATCTCGCCGCGCCGGGCCATGCCGTCGGTCGCGAGAAGGCGGAAGGAAAAGGGCGCGGTCATGCAGGATCCTTGGGGAAGAGAAGCGAGCCATCGCCATAGGAATAGAAGCGATAGCCGGTCGCGATGGCATGGGCATAGGCCGCGCGCATCGTGTCGAGGCCCGACAGCGCCGACACCAGCATGAACAGGGTCGAGCGCGGCAGGTGGAAATTGGTCATCAACGCGTCGATGGCCCGGAACCGGTAGCCCGGCGTGATGAAGATCGAGGTCTCGCCGGCAAAGGGCGCCAGGCCCTCCTCGCCCTGCGCCGCGCTTTCCAGGATGCGCAGCGAGGTGGTGCCGATGGCGACGACCTTGTTGCCGCGCGCCCGCACGGCGCGCAGGGCGGCGACCGTCTCAGTGCTCACCTCGCCCCATTCGGCATGCATGCGGTGCTCGTCGGTGTCGTCCGCCTTGACGGGAAGGAACGTGCCCGCCCCCACATGCAGCGTCACCCGGTGCCGCTCGATGCCGCGCGCGTCCAGCGCCGCCAGCAACTCGTCGGTGAAGTGCAGCCCGGCGGTCGGCGCGGCGACGGCCCCGTCCTTTTCCGCAAAGATCGTCTGGTAGTCCTGCCGGTCCTGCTCGTCCTCGCCGCGCTTGGCCGCAATATACGGCGGCAGCGGGATATGGCCGACGGCGGCGATGGCCTCGTCCAGCATCGGGCCGGAGAGGTCGAAGGCGAGCAGCACTTCGCCCGTGTCGCGCTTTTCCGCGACCGTCGCGTCCAGCGTGCCCAGCAGGCAGGCCTTGCCTTCCCCCCCGGACTGCACGCCGAACTGCACGCGGTCGCCGACGACCAGCTTCTTGGCAGGGCGCACGAAGGCCCACCAGCGGTCCTCGCCTGCGCGCAGGTGCAGCGTCGCACCGATCCGCGCCACCGCCTCGCCGCGCGTGCGGGTGCCTTCCAGCTGCGCCGGGATCACCCGCGTGTCGTTGAAGACCAGCGCATCGCCCGGCTCCAGCAGCATGGGCAGGTCGCGCACGCCGCGATCGTCCAGCACCGGCTCGCCATTCGGGCGCACCACCAGCAGGCGCGCGGCATCGCGCGGTCGGGCCGGACGCAGCGCAATGCGCTCCGGCGGCAGCTCGAAGTCGAAATCGTCGACGCGCATGGCCTTGCAAAAACCCGGTGAAAGATGGCGTTGGTACAGGGTTTCGGCTCATATCCCTCCCCTGCCGCGCGGTCAACCGCGCGCCCTCTCCACCCGGCCTGGGCAGCGCTTTTCCCTTCGGGAACCGGACGGCGTCCGGCGCGTTCTGCAGGGGACCCGGATTCGGAGCGCCCTTGCGACAATGCGGATGCGGGCGCAACTATTTTGCGATGCACAATCTGCATGGCTGCCGTGCACAATCTGCGCTTTTTTTCGGGGGGTGAAAAAAGTATCTCTTGGTCATCGGATCGGAGCGCTGACGCGGGATGACCCAAGCAGCCAACTCCCGCACAGATCGTGCATATGAGGATGCCATGTTCGACTCTCTCGCCCGCAAGTACCGCAGCTGGCGTACGTACCAGACCACCGTTTCCGAGCTGTCGCGGCTCTCGACCCGCGAGCTCAACGATCTCGGCATCGCCCGCGGCGACATTCGCTTCGTCGCCCGTCGCGCCAGCCGTTAACAGTTCACGTTCAAGGAGATAGACCTCCTCCCCTGTCTCCTGACGTGTTGCCGACGGGATATCCTCCTCCCAATCCCGTTCGGACATTGCGACGCCCGCCGGTACCTCCTCCCACCGGCGGGCGTTCGCATTTTTTGCGTGCATGCCGCAAGGCCGGGCGACCCCGGCGAAAGCCGCAAGGCGGGCATGCGAAAATAGCGCCTCACAAACGGCGCGAAGCACTCCATATGAGTGCCACCGAACGATGACGCAGCGCAGCATAGCGTGCGAAGAGCGGCCGCTTCGGGAGCAATAAGAAGAACATCACGGAGTTGGAAATGTTCACGACCCTCGCTCGCAAGTACCGCAACTGGCGTGCCTACAACAGCACCGTCACCGAGCTTTCTCGCCTGACCCCGCGCGAGCTTGACGATCTCGGCATCTCGCGTGGCGAGATCCCGGCCGTCGCTCGCCGTGCGGTGATCGGCTAACCAATCACGGACCGGGGCGCGACCCTCCTCCCACGCGCCCCAGATCGTGCACCGACGGGTCTTCTCCTCCCGGACCCGTCAGGCAAAAGCGCCGCCCGCCGGTTTCCTCCTCCCGACCGGCGGGCGGACGCGGCCCCCGCAAGACGGGGACCGACAGGGAGCGGGCCGGCGACAGCCGCCACACAGGAACACCACATCGCCGGGCAGAGGCACCAACGGACCAGCGCAAGAACGCGCGGCGTCCGGCAGGCAGCCCGTCCGGTTCGACCACCCCCGGTTTCGCACTCAAGGACAACGACCATGATCAACACGCTCATCCGCAAGTACAATTCCTGGCAGCAGTACCGTCGCACCTATGACGAGCTGTCCCGCCTCTCCAATCGCGAGCTCAGCGACCTGGGCATCGGCCGCGGCGATATCGACTACATCGCCCGCAGCAACCATCGCTAAGCGCTCGCTCCGCCTCGCGGGGGCACCGCAGCCGAAAACGCCGTCCCATTCGGGGCGGCGTTTTCATTTAAGTCGCTGAAATACCTGATCTTTCAAATTTTTATGCTGCTCTGCACAAAAAGCGGGGCTGATATGCAAGATCGTCTCTTTAAATAGACGCGGGACTCGCCCATATCAGGGGCAACGGAGCCAAGCGATCCTCCTCCCACGCTTCGCTCCCGTTCAGGCCGGTGTTCCTCCTCCCTCACCGGCCCTCCAAAACGACGCCCACCGGATCCTCCTCCCACCGGTGGGCGTTCGTTTTTGGACCTGGCCCTTTCCCCCGACATCTCTTCGCATGCACTGCCGCTCCGGCGCGAGCTCCCTTGCGCGGACCTCTCCCTGCGTCTTCCCGGGCAAGGCGAAGCCGGAGGTCCGGGGTGACCTCGGTGGGGATGCGAGATTGTGCCTTTCGCGCGGACGCTGTCGTGGGCGCAGACCAGCCACCCTCCCAGGACGTCATCCCGGCCAAGCGCAGCGCAGAGCCGGGATCCATTGGCAACCCCGGCAGTCGCGGACTTTCAAAGCGCCAGCCTCCCTCTCTGTTCGTCATCAACTCAGATCGTTGAGGTGGTCTCTCAGTCCGGCAGTGAAGACGACGACGATCTTTCGCAACTCGGCGAGGAAAGCACGTCGTCCGCCTCACCCAAAGGCTGTCGTCCCGGTTTCGGCGAAGCCGAAGACCGGGAACCAGTACCCCCGAACGGTTCGGGCGAGGCCTCAGCGCTGCCGCAGGAACGCCGGTGGTGGCTAGCTTCGCGCTGCCATCAGCCCCGGCGGATACTGGACGCCTGCCTGCGCAGGCGTGACAGCGGAGGGTGGAACGAGTGCCGCCCGCCTCACGTCCGCTCTGGAAACCAATAGACCCCGGATCTCGCTCCGCTCGTCCGGGGCGACGACAGAGGGTGGGGCGAGGCCGTGCCTCCTACTCGGACGTCATCCCGGCCAAGCGCAGCGCAGAGCCGGGATCCATTGGCAACCCCGGCAATCGCCAGCGTTCGCGGGGCCAGCCACCCTCTCCGCCCGTCTTCCCGGCCGCTACGGTGACGGGCGACTTTGCGCAGGACTCGCTTTCGTCTTCCCGGGCGAGCATCGCACGCCCCGGGATGACGAAGAGAGGATTGCGTACAGAAGAGGACAAACGCAACGGGCGCGCCCCTACGCGCCTGTCTTCTCGGCCTTGGCGCGGGCGAAGCGCGCCTTCAGCTGCGCGCCGCGCCCTTCCTTCACCACCTGCCGCGCCCGGCCCAGCGACAACGCATCGGCCGGCACGTTCTCGGTGACGACGCCGCCGGCCGCCAGATACGCCCCGTCGCCGATGGTGACCGGCGCCACCAGGGTCGAGTTCGACCCGACGAACGCGCCCGCGCCGATATCCGTGTGGTGCTTCAGGAAGCCGTCATAGTTGCAGGTGATGGTGCCGGCGCCGATATTGGCGCCCGCCCCCACCCGCGCATCGCCGATATAGGTGAGGTGGTTGACCTTGGCCCCGGTCTCGACCCGGGCATTCTTGATCTCCACGAAATTGCCGATATGCGCGCCGGCGCCGATCTCCGCGCCGGGCCGCAGCCGCGCGTAAGGCCCGAGCGTTGCGCCCTCCGCGACCCGCGCGTCCTCCAGATGCGAGAAGGCGCGGATCGTCACCCCGTCGCCGACCTCGACGCCGGGACCGAACACCACGTTCGGCTCCACCACCACGTCGCGGCCGAGCCGCGTGTCATGGGAAAAATGCACGGTCTCCGGTGCCACCAGCGTCGCGCCGCCCTCCATCGCGGCGATCCGCGCCTGGCGCTGGTAGTCGGCCTCCACCCGGGCCAGTTGCACCCGCGTGTTGATGCCCTGCACCTCCCACTCGTCGGCCCGCTCGGTGACGACCGAAAGACCCAGCTCGGCGGCGATTTCCACCGCGTCGGTCAGGTAGTATTCGCCCTTGGCATTGGCATTGCCGATCCGCTGGACGATCCCGGCAAAGCGCGTGCCGCGAAAGCCCATGATGCCGGAATTGCAGAAGCGCACGGCCCGCTCGGCCTCGCTCGCGTCCCGTTCCTCGCGGATCGCCAGCAGCCGGTCGCCCTCCGTCAGCAACCGGCCGTAGCCGGTCGGATCCTGCGCCTCGAAACCGAGCACCACCACGTCGGCGCCCTCGTCCAGCCTTGCGCAGACCCGCGCCAGCGTTTGCGGCGAGACCAGCGGCGTGTCGCCGAACAGCACCAGCACCTGGTCGGGCAGATCGCGCCAGGCGGGCTCGGCGGCGCGCGCCGCGTGGGCGGTGCCCAGCCGGTCCTGCTGCACATGGCACTGCGCGTCAGGTGCCCGGCGTGCCACCTCGGCGACCAGCTCCGGCATGTCGGGCCCCACCACCACGGACACCCGGCCGATCCCGGCCGCATCGACCGCCTTCAGCACATGGCCGACCAGCGACAGCCCGGCGACCTGGTGCATCACCTTGGGCCGGTCGGACTTCATCCTTGTGCCGAGGCCGGCGGCCAGGACGATGGCAAGGCGGGACGTGGACGGCATTGCAAACCTCTCGCATGAGTTCCGGCGGGCCAGTCATCGGAATCCGGCGCCCGTCCGTCAAGTCGTTGCACCGGCCTGCCCGGCACTTTGTCGCAGGAAACACGAGAACGGATGTTGGCGAAAGCCGGCGCGGACGGATATTCAGGTATCCGAATAGGTTTTCACACTCGGGCGGGCGGAACATGAACACAGCGACGGCATCAGTCCAGGCCGGGGCGGCAGACGAACCCTGGCTGCGGCATTTCCCGATCACCTTCTTCGCGGTGGTGATGGGTCTTGCCGGCCTGTCGCTGGCGACCCGCCGCATGGAGGTCGCGCTGTTCGGCGCGCCCGGCACGGCCAGCTTCGCGCTGACGCTCGTCACCGCCGCTACCTTCTGCGTCATCGCCGCGGTCTATCTCGCCAAGACGCTGCGCCACACGGATGCGATGAAGGCGGAGTGGAACCACCCCGTGCGCATCGCCTTCTTCCCGGCGATCACCATCGGCGTGCTGCTGGTCTGCTCCGGCATCCTGCCGCGCGCGCACGGCCTCGTCGAGGCGGTGTGGATGGTCGCGACGGCCGCGCATCTCGTCATCATTCTCGGCGTCGTTTCCGCCTGGATCAGCCACCGCACCTTCGAACAGGCGCATCTGACGCCGGCCTGGTTCATTCCCGCCGTCGGCAACGTGCTGGTGCCGGTCGCCGGCGTCGATCTCGGCTATGTCGAGATCTCGTGGTTCTTCTTCTCCGTCGGCATGCTGTTCTGGCTGATCTTCCTGACGCTGGTGTTCAACCGGCTGATCTTCCACAACCCGATCGCCGAGCGCCTGTTGCCGACGCTGGTCATCCTGATCGCACCGCCTTCGGTCGGCTTCGTCGCGTGGATGCTGCTGAACGGCGGCCAGGTCGATGCCTTCGCCCGCGTCCTCTATTACAGCGCGCTGATGTTCGTGCTGGTGACGCTGACCCAGGTCGGGCGCCTGTTGCGCCTGCCCTTCTCCATGGCCTGGTGGGCCTATTCCTTCCCGCTCGCCGCCTTCACCATCGCCTCGGCGCTGTTTGCCGAATCGACGGGCGCCGCCTTCCAGCGCACCCTCTCCTTCATCGCCTATGGCGTTCTGTGGGCAGTGATCGCGATGCTGGTCGTCAAGACCTTCGCCGCGATGCGGCGCAACGAGATCTGCCGCCCGGAGTAAGGAAGGTGAGGCCTGCGCCTCACCTCACCACAGCGTCTTGCGCGCCCGCTCCGGCCATTCGCGGTCATAGGCCTCGCCGCCGACCGTCGCCTCGCTCAAGGCGGACAGGATCGCGCCGGGCGTCGGCAACCCGCTTGCCGCCTCCTGCGCGTCCCGCTCCCACAGCCGCGAACGCACGATGGCCCTTGCGCACTGGAAGTAGACCTTCTCCACCTCGATCAGGATCACGCTGCGCGGCGCCTTGCCGTCCACGGCAAAGTCTTCCAGCAGCTGCGGATCGGCGCTGATCGTCGCCCTTCCGTTGAGGCGCAGCGTCGTGCCGCTGCCGGGAATGAGAAAGAGCAGCGCCACGCGCGGGTCGCGCACGATATTGCGCAGCGAATCGATGCGGTCGTTGCCGCGCCTGTCGGGCAGCGCCACGCGCTTCGCATCCAGGATGCGCACCACCTCGCCCCGGTCGCCGCGCGGCGAGCAGTCCAGCCCCTCCGGCCCGGCGGTCGCCAGCGCCACGAAGGGCGAGGCCTTGATCAGGGCGGCATACTCGTCGCTGATCCAGTCGATCTCCTTGACCGTCGAGGCCGCCCCCGGCGTGCCATAGAGCGCTTCCAGCTGCTCCACCGTGGTGATCGTCGTCATGCGCCTCTAACTCCTTGTTCCCGTCGGCCTTCTGCTCCCGGTCGGGCCCGGCCGCGCGCAAGCTAGCAGCGGGAAGGTGCGGGCGAAAGAGCAGTCGGCCGGGCAGTGGACACGGGCAGCCCGTTCCCCCCTCCCTGTCCCGGACGGCGCGGGCCACGACAGGCAGGCCGAGCCCCACGGAACTCTCTCCCCCCTTGAGGGGGAGATGTCGGCGAAGCCGACAGAGGGGGGTAAGCAGCGCCCACGATGGAGCGCAGCCCTCTCCTTTCGTCCTCCCGGACGGCGCGCAGCACCGAGCCGGGACCGGAGAGCCGAGGGCCTATGGGGCACGCTCCTGAAAGATGCCACGGCCGCCGTGCCTCTCCGGTTCCGGGTCGCGGCTTCGCCTTGCCCGGAATGACGACCGAGGGGTTGGTGTGCAAGGCGGAAACGACCCGCCGCCCCGCCACCTCGCCCTCCGGCTGTCGTCCCGGTTTCGGCGCAGCCGAAGACCGGGATCCAGTAACCCCGAACGCTCCCGATCGAGGCCGCTGAGCCCGCCGCCGGGTGACCGTTGCTCTCGCACGACCACACGCGCCGGCGGATACTGGATGCCTGCCTTCGCAGGCATGACAGCGGAGAGAATGGCCGCGGCCTCCCGCCTCGTATCTGCCCGCGTCCTCCCGGACGGCGCGGGCCACGACAGGTAGGCAGAGCCCCACGGAACTCTCTCCCCCCTTGAGGGGGAGATGTCGGCGAAGCCGACAGAGGGGGGTAAGCAGCGCCCACGATGGAGCGCGCCCCTCTCCTTTCGTCCTCCCGGACGGCGCGCAGCGCCGAGCCGGGACCGGAGAGCCGAGGGCCTATGGGGCACGCTCCCGAACGATGGGCCGCAAAGAACGCCACGCGCAACGAAAAAGGGGCAGGCGCCGCATGGCCCCTGCCCCTTTGGTTCGTCGTGTCCGCTCCAATGCGCGGGCGCGCGTTACGCGATGTCGGCCGCGACCTTCATCGAGACGATCTTGTCCGGATTGACCACCGGCTCGCCGCGCTTGATCTTGTCGACATTGTCCATGCCCTCGATCACTTCGCCCCAGACCGTGTACTGGCGGTCGAGGAAGCGGGCGTCGGTGAAGCAGATGAAGAACTGGCTGTCGCCGGAATTCGGGTCCTGGGCGCGGGCCATCGAGCAGGTGCCGCGCACATGCGGCTCGGCGTTGAACTCGGCGCGCAGCTTCTTGCCCGAACCGCCGGTGCCGGTGCCGCGCGGGCAGCCGGTCTGGGCCATGAAGCCCTCGATCACGCGGTGGAAGACGATGCCGTCGTAAAAGCCCTCGCGCGCCAGCTCCTTGATGCGCGCGACGTGGTTCGGCGCAAGGTCCGGGCGCATGTTGATGACGACCTGGCCCTGGGTGGTTTCCATAACCAGCGTGTTTTCTGCATCCTTGTATTCGGCCACCCTCGGTCTCCTTCGTATGTTCGTGGAATCTGTGTCGAGCTGTTCGTAGCGTCAGTTGGCGTCGGCGGCAACGCGCATGCGCACGATCTTGTCCGGGTTCTGCACCGGCTCGCCGCGCTTGATGGTGTCGACGTGCTCCATGCCCTCGACCACCTCGCCGAACACCGTGTACTGGCCGTTCAGCCAGTCGCCGTCGGCGAACATGATGAAGAACTGCGAGTTGGCGCTGTCCGGGCTCTGCGAGCGGGCCATGCCGAGCGTGCCGCGGCGGAACGGCTCGGACGAGAATTCCGCCTTCAGGTCCGGCAGGTCTGAACCGCCCATGCCGGTGCCGGTCGGGTCGCCCGTCTGGGCCATGAAGCCGTCGATCACCCGGTGGAAGACGATGCCGTCATAGAAACCCTTGCTCGCCAGCTCCTTGATGCGCGCGACATGGTTCGGCGCAAGGTCGGGCCGCAGGCGGATCACCACCTGCCCGTCCTTCAGGTCGAGCAGCAGCGTGTTTTCGGGGTCGGTCGACTGGGCGCCGGCCGGCGACAGGCCGATAACGGCGGCAAGGAGAAGCGCGGAAAAGAACGAAGCAAGGCGTGCCATGGAAGGAAAGTCTCCCGCAACGGGGGTTGGAACTGTCAGCGCGGGGCCGCCAGCCGCTCGGCCAGGCGTTCCGCGACATGAGCCGGAACGAAATGGCGGACATCGCCGCCCATCTTGGCGATCTGCCTGACCAGCGTGGCGGTGATGTGGCGGACTTCCGGAGAGGCCGGCAGGAACACCGTCTGCACGTTCGGCTCCAGCGAGCGGTTCATGCCCGCCATCTGCATCTCGTAGTCGAGGTCGGTTCCGTCGCGCAGCCCCCGCACCAGGAAGGCGGCGCCGTTGCGCCGGGCCGTCTCGATGACCAGGTCGTCGAAGGAGATCACCTCGATGCGCCCCGCATCGGCCGCGCCGAAGGCATCGCGCGCGACGCGGGCGATCATCGCCACCCGCTCCTCGAAGCTGAACATCGGCGACTTGCCGGGATGGACGCCGATGGCGACGACCACCTTGTCGGCAAGGTCGAGCGCGTGGCGCAGGATGTCGACATGGCCGTTGGTGACGGGGTCGAAAGAGCCGGGATAGAGCGCGGTGCGTGTCATGCCGCCGATGTACAGGGCGAGCCGCTTTCAGGCAAGCGGGACGAAGGGGCGAAGCCCCATGCGCGCGCCTTCACCCGGCAAGGTCCTGCATGACGGCCCGGCCGGCGAGCCGGGCGACGGCGAGCAGCCGCTCCAGGTCGTGCCCGTCGCGCGCCCTGGCCGAAAGGCCGGCCATCACGGTGGAGACGAAATCGGTCACCCGCTCCGCCTTGTCCGGATGGCGCGCGGCAACGTAGCGGCGCACCGTGTCTTCGGCGGCTGTATAAAAGACGCGGGCCGCCTCGCGCGCCTCCGCGTCGTTGCAGCGGATCCCTTCCAGAACCAGGCACCCGGCAGCCGCCGGATCGGCCGCATAGCGGCGCGCCGCCTCCTCGATGAGAGCCGCAAGGCTCTCGCCGACCGGACGGCCGGGGCTCAGGATCTCGTCGAAGGGAATGGCCGCCGTTGCCGAGTAGCGCTCCAGCGCGCGCGCATAAAGGCCTGCCTTGTTGCCGAAGGCGGCATAGAAGCTCGGCGGGTTGATGCCGAGCGCCTCGGTGACGTCCGCAACGCTCACGGCATCGTAGCCGCGGGCGCGGAACATCTGCTGCGCGGTCGCGACCGCCTCCTCGGGATCGAAGCGGCGCGGGCGGCCGCGCGGGCGGGATATATTTTTAGTCATCGCTATAAAAATCCTTGAACAGCCCTTCCATAGCCTTATGTAGCGTCCACTACGTTAATACTCAAGGAGGGCCAGATGGCCGACTTTCAGGGAAAATCCGTCCTCGTGCTCGGCGGCAGCCGCGGGATCGGGGCAGCGATCGTCAGACGGTTCGCGGCAGAGGGGGCGAACGTGACCTTCACCTATGCCGGGTCGAAGGAGGCAGCGCACAAGCTGGCGGCCGAGACCGGCGCTACGGCGGTCATGACGGACAGTGCCGACCGGGATGCGGTGATCGCCCGGGTCCGCGACAGCGGGCCGCTCGCCGTGCTGGTGGTGAATGCCGGCGTCGCCGTCTTCGGCGACGCGCTGGAGCAGGATCCCGACGCCATCGACCGGCTGTTCCGGATCAATGTCCAGACCCCCTACCACGCCTCCGTCGAGGCGGCGCGGCAGATGCCGCAGGACGGCCGGATCATCGTGATCGGCTCCGTCAACGGCGACCGCATGCCCGTCCCCGGCATGGCCTCCTACGCGCTCAGCAAGTCGGCGCTGCAGGGCCTGGCCCGCGGGCTGGCGCGCGATTTCGGGCCGCGCGGCATCACCGTGAACATCGTGCAGCCGGGCCCCATCGACACCGATGCGAACCCCGCCGACGGGCCGATGAAGGAGCTGATGCACAGCTTCATGACCATCAAGCGCCACGGCAGGCCGGAAGAGGTCGCCGGCATGGTCGCCTGGCTCGCCGGCCCCGAGGCCGGCTTCGTCACCGGGGCGATGCACACGATCGACGGCGGCTTCGGCGCCTGACGGGCGGAAGGCCCGGCGCAAAAAGCGCGGGGGCAGGCGTCTGCCCGCCCCGCGCCTCGCGAGCCGAGCTGGCTACTCCGTCAGCTCCCCGTGAGTTCCATGAAGCGGATGCGGTTGCTGAACGGGTCGGTGACCTGCAGCTCGAGCCGCCCTCCCTGGTCCTCCAGCCCCGGCTTCATGTAGCGGTAGTCCTTGGCCTGCAGCTCCCGGTGCAGGTCTCGGATGCCGGGCATGTAGACGCACATGTTGCCGCCGGGCGTCGCGTCGCCGGCATGTTCCGACAGGTGCAGCCGCAGTCCGGAGCGCGAGATCTGCATATAGAGCGGAAAATTATCGCCGTAGCGGTGCTCCCAGTCGAGGGAGAAGCCGAGAAAGCCGAAATAGAACTCGCTCGCCTTGGCGACGTCGAAGATGCGCACGATCGGCACTGCCTGCTCAAGGCGGAGGCTCTCGCGGCTCTCGGCCGCCTCGCCCCCACCTTCGCCCTCCCCGATCTTCGCGGCCAGCACGTTCCAGTTGGCAAGGCCGAACTGGCGGGCGACGATTTCCAGTGCTTCGCTGTGGGTGATGGTCAGGTTTTTCTCGGCAAGAGCCTCGCGCATGGCCTTGGCCATGAGCTTCGAATGGCGATGGTCGCGCATGTCCGTTTCCTCGTCACGGCGAAGTCCTCGTCAGCACCCGCATTACCGACGCCTTCGCCCGACGGTTGAACGGTCAGGACGCATCGCTTCGGAGGCATTCGCCATGCCCCGCCATATTCACGGCGGGGTGCGGGCTGCCGGCTGCCTCCGGCCATGGCGCAGGATAGCGCGCGGCCCCGCCCCTGTCAGCCGGCGAGTGGCAGGCCGTAAGTCTCGGCACCCCTCCTTGCACGCGGCGCCTCCGCCGGTAAAACGGTGGAAGCCCAACCGGACAGCGAGACGAGACCTTGCCGATCCTGCCGACGTTCCGCACCGCCCGCCTCACCATAAGGCCGCGAACCCTCGCCGATCTGGACGCCTGCCTGGCCATGGACCGCGATCCCGAGGTGATCAGGTTCGTGCCCAAACCCTGGACCGATCCCGCCGGCCACGCGGCTTTCGTGCGCGGGCGGATGCAGGCCGATTACGGGCCGGGCCTCGGCTACTGGTCGGTGTTTGCGCATGACCGGCCGGAGCATTTCCTCGGCTGGATCCTGCTGATCCCCTGTGACGGCATCGGGCCGGAGATCGAGATCGGCTGGCGCTTCCTGCGCGAGACCTGGGGCAAGGGCTATGCGACCGAGGCGGCGCAGCCCGTCCTCGACCATGCGATGGACACGCTGGCGCTCGACCGTGTCGTCGCGGAAATCGATCCCAACAACGCAGGCTCGATCAAGGTCGCCCGCAAGCTCGGCATGACCGACGAAGGCCTGATCCACAAGGACGGCGCGACCTGGCACGCCTTCGCGATGCGGTAATGGCGGCGCAAACCAAGGCAAGGCAGCGCGACTTCGAATCCTCTCAGCCCGTGGCCACGTCGTTTCCCCGCCGGCGCCATTGTTTTGTAATTGTTGCCGTAAAGTCACTCACTGCGAATTTATTTAAGTCGCGCCGCTTTTCTGCTAGACTGTTGCTCATAAGCAAAAGGAGGCGCAGGACATGCGTGGCATTGCAGCTTTGGGCCTTGGCGGCCTTGCCGCCATTGCCATATCCGTTGCCGTCGGAGGCCTGACACTCGGCACCGCGGATCAGATCAACACCGCGAAGAAGGGCGACCGCATGGCGCGCACGGTGCAGGTCGCCTGTGCCGCCGGCACCATGCAGGACGTGGCACCGGGCTGCGCGGATCTTGCCCGCAGCGTCGATCCCGCCTCCGCGCCCGCCTGGCACACCATCGCCACGAGCGACGGCGCCACCACCGTTCTCGCGCGCGCCCGCGTTTCGGAGTGATCCGATCGTCCTGACCTCGGACCTCTCCCGGCACGGCGCGGCGCGCAAGCCTCGCGTCCTGCCCGCAGCAGCGTGACGGCGGGTTCCCCGCCTCGCCGTCATGCGCTCCCCCGGCCCCCTCTTCACTCTCCTCCCGTGCCGCTTCGCGCCTGCCCGCGCCCGATCACCGACCTTTCACCGGCCTTTCACCTTCGCGCGAGCTTCGCCGTTTGCGCGCGCCTGCCTCTTGGCCCGCGTCCGGGCGCTCCCCATCTTATCTTTCAGGGTTGCAGGGGATGCGTGCCGCGCGGTCCCCGGCTGGACCGGCACCATGCCGGTCGCGGGCAGAAAGCAGGAGCGTTTCGCATCCGCGAAGCGTCCGGAACCGCCGAAAGGCCATGCGATTGATGCATGGCTGGCATGCGAAAGCATGCCCGGCTTATACGCAACTCGCTGCAATCGTTCACAAAAGCAGCACAGGCCGTTCACGGAATACTGAACCGGCAAAGCCTTGCCAATCCCCTCGGGATACTACATATGGCGGTGCATGATGACGATTCACAAAATTCATCAGCTGTCGACTCCGATCGCCCTTTGGGGTGCCGGCGTCGTGCTGCTTGTCGCAACGCTCGGGGCCGGATTGGCCGCCTCGGATGTCGACGCCGCGGCGGAAACCGCTGCCAACATGCAACCTTCTGCCCACGAGCGCGTTGTCTCGGCAGGCAAGGACGAACGTGCCATCGCGCAAACCGTCGAGGCGGTGTGCGGCGGCATCATCTTCCGGGAAGAGGATCCCGATTGCTTCGCCGGCACCCCGCCGCAGAAGCATCCGGTGATCGCCGAGCCGGCGACGGGCAACCAGGCGCTGCCGGTGCAACCCTCCGGATCGTGATCCGCGTCACGGTTTCCTTGCCCGTTATGCCTCAATGTGGGGCCATCGAAGAACGGTACTAAGCAGGGACGTGACGACAATGACCTTCATTCACGATCATGGCGAACAGCACGCTCATCGCATCCGGGATCTGGCGATTGCCACCGTCGCGGCCCTGGCCGTCTTCGGCGGCATCGCAAGCATCGCCCACACCGTCCAGACGGCTTCGGCCGGCGGGATGCAGAGCGAGATGGCAGCCCCCAAGACCGACCGCGGCGCCGCCGGGCTCCCGGCTGAGTGCCAGGGCCAGACCTGGGGTCACTGGACGGCGAGTTGCGCCTCGGCGCTGAGCGGCACCAAGGGCATGCGCCAGGTGCAGTTCACCACCGTCGAGACCCGCGAGCCGGCCGCCAACACCTCGGTCCTGGAGCGCGTTCCGGCCAGCTCCTGATCCCCGGGTGCCGTCCGCCGGCAACCCAAGAGCTGCATCGGGCGCCGCATGCCGGCGAGCCGATACTAAAAAGGGTCGCCGCATGCCGGCGAACCGATACTAAAACGGGCGCCGCATCCCGGCGATCCGACACTGCAAAAGGCGACGCCCTGCACCCCGCAGGCGTCGCCTTTGCCGTTTCAGAAGGCCGAGGGAACGGGCCGGGCGACGTTCCGCCTCTCCCGAGAACAATCACGGCTCCGTGATCGTCTCAGAATCGCATACCCTTGGCGCGAACCTCCGCAACCCGGATCCGCAAAGGCTCTGCCCGATGTATCTCGCCGCCCTCTTCGCCCTGCTGCTTGCGGCCCTTGTCGCCGCCGCCTTCGGCCCCATGCGCCTTGCCGGCCTGCTGACCGTCGCCAGCTTCCTCGCCGCCGTGCTGGTCTACCTGCACCACGCGACCGATCCGCTGCCGCTGTCGTTCTGAAGGGGCGCATCATGATCTCCAGATCCTTCGAGACCACCCTCAACGCGCTCGCCCTCCTCGCCATCTCCGCCGTGCTCGGCGTCGCCTTCCTCGACCAGTTCGCCAATGGCGAGCTGCCCTGCCCGCTCTGCCTGCTGCAGCGCGCCGGCTTCCTGCTGCTGGCCGTCGGTCCGGTGCTGAATGTCGCGCGCGGCCCCCGGCCCGCCCATTACGGCGTGACGATCCTTGCAGGGCTTCTGGGGGCGGGCTTTGCCATGCGCCAGGTGCTGCTGCATATCGAGCCGGGCGACGCGGGCTATGGCGCACCCTTCCTCGGCCTGCATTTCTACACCTGGGCCTTTGTCGTCTTCGTCGCGGCCGTCGCCGCCTCAGCGCTCATGCTGGTGCTGCGTGCGCCCATTGAGGAGGCCCGCCCGGCCGGAACCCGCGCTGTCCGCCTGACCGGGCTGTCGCTGGTTGCGGTGCTGCTGGTGCTGGCGATGGCCGCGCTCAACACGGCGAGCACGCTCATCGAGTGCGGCTTCGAAAGCTGCCCGGACAATCCGACCGTCTACCGCCTGCTGCAATAGGCAGGCCCCGACGGGCTCTAGCTGGCGGCGATCATCGCGCGGATGCCATCGGCGATGAACTGGATCGACAGCGCCGCCAGCAGCACGCCCAGCAGCCGCGTCACCACCACCGCGGCGGTGTCGCCCATCATCCGCTCGATGCGGTCGGCCAGCAGGAACGACACGAAACAGGCGCCGATGATCACCAGGATCACCAGCGCCAGGCCCAGATAGGTCACCGTGTCGGTTGCCTGCGAGGACAGCAGGATCACGGCCGAGATCGCCGCCGGACCCGCGATCAGCGGGATCGCCAGCGGAAACACGGCGACGTCGTGCAGCTCCTCCTGATGCGCCGCGTGCTGCGACAGCGCCTTTTCCGCGGTCTCGGATTTCCGGCGGTTGCGCTTCTCGAACACCATCTCGATGGCGATGATCAGCAGCAGCAGCCCGCCGGCGATCTGGAACGCCGGCACGGAGATGCCGAGCATGCCGAGAACGCCGCGCCCGGCGACCAGGAAGAGGAACAGGATCGCGCCGCCGATCAGCGTCGCACGCACCGCGATGCGCCGGCGCGTGGCGGCCGTGGCGCCGGCCGTGACCGCCAGGAACATGGGCGCCAGGCCCACCGGATCGATGGTCACGAACAGCGTCGC
Source organism: Stappia indica (assembly GCF_009789575.1). NCBI lineage: Bacteria > Pseudomonadati > Pseudomonadota > Alphaproteobacteria > Hyphomicrobiales > Stappiaceae > Stappia > Stappia indica. The sequence goes on from NZ_CP046908.1 coordinate 265,985, forward strand.
GAAGGCGTTGATGAAATAGTCTGCCAGCATTGCGCAAGCCCCCCGCGCGACTCGTCCGACCCCGTTATATCAGCCAAAATACGGTGTGTGGGCATGCGGGCGGCACCCCTTGTCCGAACTTTCCCTTGGGAAACTGACAAGCCTCTGTTTTGGCTATGGTTTTCGCGTCGCAAAATGCCCTGGCCGATTTGGCTGGCAGCGCGAAATCGGCTATAAGATCGGGACAGATTCAACAAGTGTGAGAGATCCCTTGACCGATCGGGACACGAACGCACCTACCGGCGGCCTGCCGTCCGATATCAGGCCCGTTTCCATCACCGACGAGATGAAGCGCAGCTACCTCGATTACGCCATGAGCGTGATCGTCAGCCGTGCCCTGCCGGATGTGCGCGACGGGTTGAAGCCGGTGCACCGGCGCATCCTCTACTCGATGCACGAGAACAGCTACGAGTGGAACAAGCCCTACCGCAAGTCGGCCCGCGTGGTCGGCGACGTGATGGGTAAATACCACCCCCATGGCGACAGCGCGATCTACGACGCGCTCGTGCGCATGGCGCAGAACTTCTCGCTGCGCCTGCCGCTGATCGACGGCCAGGGCAACTTCGGCTCGGTCGACGGCGATCCCGCCGCGGCCATGCGATACACCGAGTGCCGGTTGCAGAAGGTCTCGGCGCGCCTCCTTGACGACATCGACAAGGAGACCGTCAACTTCCAGGACAACTACGACAATTCGGAGAGCGAGCCGGTCGTTTTGCCGGCAAAGTTCCCGAACCTGCTGGTCAACGGCGCCGGCGGCATCGCCGTCGGCATGGCCACCAACATCCCGCCGCACAATCTCGGCGAGGTCATCGACGCCTCCATCGCCCTGATGGAAAATCCGGCGATGACCACGGCCGAGTTGATGGAGATCGTGCCCGGTCCCGACTTCCCGACCGGCGGCATCATTCTCGGCCGCTCGGGCATCCGCTCGGCCTATGAGACCGCGCGCGGCTCCATCGTCATGCGCGGCCGCGCCGAGATCGAGGAGATCCGCAAGGACCGCTACGCCATCGTCATCACCGAGATCCCGTATCAGGTGAACAAGGCGTCGATGATCGAGAAGATCGCCGAGCATGTGCGCGAAAAGCGCATCGAGGGCATTTCCGACATCCGCGACGAGTCCGACCGTACCGGCATGCGCGTCGTCGTCGAGCTGAAGCGCGATGCGGTCGGCGACGTGGTGCTGAACCAGCTCTACCGCTACTCGGCGCTGCAATCGACCTTCGGCGCCAACATGGTGGCGCTGAACGGCGGCCGGCCGGAGCAGCTCGGCCTGAAGGACATGCTGACCGCCTTCATCGCCTTCCGCGAGGAGGTGATCGGCCGACGCACCCGCTTCCTGCTGAAGAAGGCGCGCGACCGCGCCCATGTCCTCGTCGGTCTCGCCATTGCGGTCGCCAATATCGACGAGGTCATCGCGCTGATCCGCACCGCGCCGGACCCGGCCACCGCCCGCGCCCAGCTGATGGAGCGCAACTGGCCGGCCCATGACGTGGAGCCCTTGATCCGCCTGATCGACGATCCGCGCCATATGGTCAACGAGGACGGCACCTACAAGCTGTCCGAGGAGCAGGCCCGTGCCATTCTCGACCTGCGCCTGCAGCGCCTCACCGCGCTCGGCCGCGACGAGATCGCCGACGAGCTCAACAAGATCGGCGAGGAGATCCGCGACTATCTCGATATCCTGCGCTCGCGCTCCCGCATTCTCGACATCATCCGCCAGGAGCTGACGGACATCCGCGAGGAGTTCGCAACGCCCCGCCGGACCGAGATCATGGACGGCGGCGCGGACCTTGAAGACGAGGATCTCATCCAGCGCGAGGAGATGGTCGTCACGGTCAGCCATGCCGGCTACATCAAGCGCGTTCCGCTCGACACCTACCGGGCGCAGCGGCGCGGCGGCAAGGGCCGCTCGGGCATGTCGACCAAGGACGAGGATTTCGTCACCCGCCTGTTCGTGGCCAACACGCACACGCCGGTGCTGTTCTTCTCCTCGCGCGGCATCGCCTACAAGCTGAAGGTCTGGCGCCTGCCGCTCGGCGGCCCGACCTCGCGCGGCAAGGCGCTGGTCAACATGCTGCCGCTCGAGCAGGGTGAGCAGATCACCTCGATCATGCCGTTGCCGGAGGACGAGGAGAGCTGGGGCAACCTCGACGTGATGTTCGCCACCACGCGCGGCACCGTCCGCCGCAACAAGCTCTCCGACTTCACGCAGATCAACAAGAACGGCAAGATCGCGATGAAGCTGGAGGATGGCGACGGCATCGTCGGCGTCTTCACCTGCACCGAGCATGACGACGTCATGCTGACCACGGCGCTCGGCCAGTGCATCCGCTTCGCCGTCACCGATGTGCGCGTCTTCGCGGGCCGCAACTCGGTCGGCGTGCGCGGCATCAACCTTGCCGACAGCGACCGCGTCATCTCCATGTCGATCCTGCGTCACTTCGACTGCACGGCCGACGAGCGCAGCGCCTATCTGCGCTGGCGCCGCCTGATGCGCGGCGAGGCCGACGAGGCCAATGGCGAGGCGAACGGCGAGGACGAGAGCGAGGGCGTGCCCGCGGGCGAGCTGACGCAGGAGCGCTATGCCGCCATGAGCGCCACCGAGCAGGTGATCCTCACCATCTCGGAAAACGGCTACGGCAAGCGGTCCTCGTCCTTCGAGTACCGGGTGACGGGCCGCGGCGGCAAGGGCATCACCGCCATGGCGGTGACCAAGCGCAACGGCCCGCTCGTCGCCTCCTTCCCGGTGGAAGACAGCGACCAGATCATGCTCGTCACCAATGGCGGCCAGCTGATCCGCTGCCCGGTCGACGGCATCCGCATCGCCGGCCGCGCCACCCAGGGCGTCATCGTCTTCAACACCGCCGAGGGTGAGGAAGTCGTCTCGGTCGGCCGCGTCTCCGACGAGGAGGACGCGGAAGACGCGGTGCTCGACGAAGCCGGCGGCGAGACCCCGGCGTCCGGTTCCGACACGTCGGGCGATGCCGGCGACGACGAGACCGGTGACGACGAGGCTGGCGAGGACGAAGCTCCGGGCGACGACGCCTGACCCGCCTCACCGCCTGAAGACACCATCACGGGCCGCAGGACACTCCTGCGGCCCTTTTGTTTGCGCGCTTCGCTTGCCCGGGAAGACGCAAGGAGAGGCATGCGCGACAAACACCTGCCGACGGCGCCAATGGTTCCCGGCTCTCCGGCCTTCAGCCTCGTCCGGGAAGACGCCAGCGGAGGTTGGAGCGACAAACACCTGCCGACGGTGCCTCTGGTTCCCGGCTCTCCGGCTTCGCCTGCGGCCGGGATGACCTCCGAGAGAGAGGCACGTCCTCGCATCCCCTCTGCCGTCACCCCAACCTCGTCCGTCACTCCACGGCCGGAGATCCAACCTCAGCCGTCACCCCGGACGCAGGCGAAGCCGGAGATCCGGGGCCTATTCGTTCCCAGAGCGGCAGCAAGGACACCGAAACCTCTCCTCGTCCTCCCGGACGGCGCCCGCTTTCGCGCACCGCCCTCACTGTTCGTCATTCCGGGCAAGCGCCAGCGCGACCCGGGACCGGAGAGCCGAGGGCCGCCCCCTTCACCCGTTCGGGCTGAACAGGTGCACCGGCTCGGCGACGCCGCGAAGGCGATGCTCGCCGAGATCGTCCAGCGCCACGTCGAGCCCGCGCGCGGCCGCCTGCGAGATCAGGATCTCGCGGCCGAGCTCCTTGGTCAGCGCCTCGATGCGGCTCGCCGCGTTCACCGCCGGGCCGATCACCGTGAAGTCGAGCCGCCCGGCCGAGCCGACATTGCCGAAGAACACCGTGCCCTCGTGCAGCGCGATGCCGGTGCGCAGCGGCGCCCACACATCCCGCATGTCTGCGACCGCCGCCGGCGGCGCCGCGTTCAATTCCGCGATCCCGGCAAGGGCCGCCCGCGCCGCGCGCAGGGCCGCGGTTGCCGCCCCCTCGCCTTGCGGAAACACCGCCAGAACCCCGTCGCCCATGAATTTCAGGATCTCGCCGCCTTCCGCGATCACCGCCCCGGCCAGCCGCTCGAAATAGGCGTTGAGCAGCGCCGTCATCGCCGGCCCCGGCAGCCGCGCCGACAGATCGGTGAAGCCGCGCAGGTCCGACATCCAGATCACCGCATCGATTTCCTCGCCGACGCCGCGCCGGATGCTGCCCTGCAGCACCTTGCCCCCCGCCGCCGGCCCCAGATAGGCGTCGAGCAGGTTCGCCGAGATCCGCCGGTCGACATGCCGGGCGACATGCAGCGCCAGGATCGACAGCAGCCGGGCGATGCCGGCCCGCTCTCCCTCAGTGAAGCCGCCCGGCTGGCGCGTTGCCAGCGACACCAGGTTGTGCTGCCCGCCGCTCCCGCTGCCGGTCTCGCCGCCTGCCGTCAGCGGCAGCGCCATGTAGTGGCTGTAGCCGAGTTGCCCGAGTTCCCGCAGCAACGGGTAGCGCGCCGAGGTCTCCGCATCGATGGTCCGGTCGAAGGCCTCGCCCCGCTCGATCACCGCATGGATCGGGCTCAGCCGATAGGCATCCGTCGCCAGGATCTCCTCGGCCACCTGGATCTCGTCGCAGATCCCGTCACCCGCCTCCCAGTTCCAGGCAAAGCCGTAGATCTGCGGGTGCAGCGTGCCCACATGCAGGCTCGCCCGCTCGACCGCCGGCAGCGCCGCCGCCATGCGCCAGCAGAACGCCTCGAAGAAGTCCAGCACGTCGCCGACCGCCAGCGCCTCGCCCAGCAGCCAGGCTTCCACATCGGCGAGCGTTCGGCCAAGCGCCCCTTGCGCCTCCGCCTCGCGCTGCGAGCGCCGGCGCAGCACCACCCCCTTCGCATAGGACCTTGGAAACGGATCGAGCCCCGCCATTCGCGTCTTCCCCTCTCGCCGCCCGGTCACCTGCGAACGGCAATTCACGGCCGCACTTTACCTCAAGCGGACAGGCACGGGGACAAGTCGGAAAGCAGCTGCCGCGCCCCGGCGGGGATAAGTGCCGCGCCCTGGCGGGGACAAATGCCGACGCGCCAGCCGCCCGGCAGCATCGGCGATTTCGGGAGATTGAGAGGCCCCGCGTCAAAATTTCGCGATTTCGAGACGGAATTTTGCAAAATCCGTCTCGAAATTCTCAAGGCCTATTCGGCTGCCTCGGTCTTCGGCTTTATCACCGGCTCCATCGCGCTCAGTTCCGCCGGATCGAGATGGCACAGGATCCTGTGTCCATCGCCGAAGCTGCGCAGCGGCGGCAGCTCGACATCGCAAGTGCCCGGCATCATGTAGGGGCAGCGGGTGGAGAACGGACAGCCCGGCGGCGGGTTGGTCGGCGACGGGATTTCCCCCTTGAGCACGATATGCCGCTTCTCGATCCGCGTGTCGGCGATGGGCACGGCGGCCAGCAGCGCCTCGGTGTAGGGATGGTAGGGCGGCGCGAAGATATCCTCGGTCGTGCCCTGCTCCATGATCCGGCCGAGATACATCACCACCACCCGGTCGGCGAGGTACCGCACCACCGACAGGTCGTGGCTGATGAACAGCATCGTCGTTCGGTTCTCGCGCTGGATGTCCATCAGCAGCTCGGTCACCGCCGCCTGCACCGAAACGTCCAGCGCCGACACCGGCTCGTCGGCGATCACCACCTTCGGATTGCCGGCGAAGGCCCGCGCGATGCCCACCCGCTGCTTCTGTCCGCCGGACAGCTGGCGCGGCTTGCGCTTGGCGAAATCGCGCGGCAGCTTCACCGTGTCGAGCAGCCGGAAGACGATCTCCTCCACCTCCTCGTCCTTGCTGGCGACCCCGAACTTGCGGATCACCCGGGCGATCTGGCTGCCGACCGAATGCGACGGGTTCAGCGTGTCGAACGGGTTCTGGAACACCATCTGCAACTTCGAGATCGTCTCGGCCTTGCGCCGCTGCACCGGCAGGTCGCCGAGCTCCACATTGCCCAGCATCACCTTGCCGTCGGTCGCATCCTCCAGCCCCATCAGCACCTTGGCGAAGGTCGACTTGCCGCAACCGCTCTCGCCGACGATGGCCACCGTCTCGGCCTCGCGCGCGGTGAAGCTCAGCTTCTCGTTGGCCTTCACCACCCGCTCGCCGCCCCGCACGAACAGCCCGCCGTCCTCGATCAGGTAGTGCTTGGTCATGTCCTCGACGGACAGCACGACATCGCCCGCCTCGACCGGCGGCTTCGCCTCGCCCTTCGGCAGGTCGCGGTCCCAGTCGATCTCCTGGAACCGTTCGCAGCGCACCTTGTGGTCGTCGTCGCCCGGCACCGCATGCATCGGCAGGCGGCCGACATTGCACAGCCCGTCGCGGAAGAAGGTGCAGCGCGGCCCGAAGTTGCACCCCTCGGGGCGCTCGTGCGGCAGCGGCAGCTGGCCCGGAATTGCCACCAGCGGATGGGCGTTCTTGTCGGCGCCGGGCAACGGGATCGAGCCGAACAGTCCCCGCGTGTAGGGATGGCGCATCTCGTCGAAGACGTCATGGATGTCCCCGACCTCCACCGCCTCGCCGGAATACATCACGGTCAGCCGGTCGCAGGTCTCCAGGATCAGCCCGAGATTGTGCGAGATGTAGATCATCGAGGTGCCGAACTCCTCGGCGATCTCGTTGATCAGCTCGACGATGCCCGCCTCCACCGTCACGTCCAGCGCGGTCGTCGGCTCGTCGAGCAGCAGCAGCTTGGGGTTCGACAGCAGCGCCATGGCGATCACCACGCGCTGCTGCTGGCCGCCGGAAATCTGGTGCGGGTAGGACGCCAGGATGCGCTTGGGGTCCGGCAGGCGCACCTTGGCCAGCATCTCCTCGGCCCGCACCAACGCCTCGCGTTCGCTCAGGCCGTCATGATAGATCGGCACCTCGGCCAGCTGGTCGCCGATGGTCATCGACGGGTTCAGCGAGGCCATCGGCTCCTGGTAGACCATGGCGATGCGCGAACCGCGGATCTGCCGCAGCTCCTCCTCGCTCATCTGCCGCATGTCGCGGCCCTCGAACAGGATTTCCCCGCCGACGATGGCGCCGTTCTTGCCCATGTACTGCATGATGGCGAGCGCCACGGTCGACTTGCCGCAGCCGCTTTCGCCGACGATGCCGTGCGCCTCGCCCGGCATGAGCTTCAGGTTGAAGTCGACCACGGCCGGGATCTCCCCGGCGCGCGTGTAGTAGGAGATGCAAAGGTTCCGGCACTCCAGGACGGGCACCTGTTCGGCGGCGAGCTCGCTCATTGTGTCCCCCTCCTCAGTCGCGCAGGCTCATTTCCCGAAGGCCGTCGGCCATCAGGTTGAAGCCAAGGATCAGGCTCGAAACGGCCAGCGCCGGCACGAGCAGCATGTAGGAGAACTTCCACAGCATCGCCGTCTTTGCGCTCTCGCGGATCATCAATCCCCAGTCCGGGTCGGGCGGCTGCAGGCCGAGGCCCAGGAAGGTCAGCGTGGTGATCGCCACCGTGGTGTAGCCGAGCCGCAGGCAGGCATCGACGATGATCGGCCCGCGCACGTTCGGCAGCAGCTCGAAGACCATGATGTAGAGCGGATGTTCGCCGCGGGTCTGCGCCGCGTAGACGTAGTCGCGCGTCTTGATGTCGAGCGCCAATCCCCGGACGATGCGCATGATCGCCGGCGCCGAGGCGAAGGTCACCGCCACCACGATGTTGAAGCCCGACGGTCCGAGATAGTTCAGGATGACGATGAACAGCACCATCACCGGGAACGACAGCAGCACGTTGGCGACGAACGAAATGATCTCGTCCCACCAGCCGGCCAGATAGCCGGAGATCAGGCCGAACATGGCGCCGAACACATAGGCGACCATGGTCGCCGTGACGCCCCATACCAGCACCCGCTGGCAGCCCCAGATCATGCGCGACAGCATGTCCCGGCCCTTGAAGTCGGTGCCGAGCCAGAAGAACAGGCCATTCCGCTCGGTCAGGGGCGTGGCGAACGGGGCGATCGGCTTGTTCGGGTCCATCAGGGGCAGGTACGGCGCGCTTACCGCCATCAGCAGCCAGAAGAACACCAGCGTCAGCCCGATCACCGCGACCCGGCTTTCGCGAAAGGCGCGGATGCCCAGCACGTAAAGCATCAGCGTCGCAGGGATCGCCGGCAGCAGCACGGTCCGCGCCTCGCCGCCGATCGTCTGTCCGAACATCACATAGGCCATCAGCGGCACCCACATCAGCAGGATCAGCGCGATGACGGGCTTGGGCCGCGACAGGCGGTCGAGGGCGGAGGGGCCGGACGGGATCTCGGTCACTGCCATTGAGTGCGTCTCCGGTCCTTACGCAAAACGGATGCGTGGGTTCAGGAAGGTGTAGCCGATGTCGGAGATGATCTGCGACAGCACGGCGACGGCGACGGCGACCAGCGTGCAGGCCTGCACCACTTCCACATCGGGAAACAGCGCCGCCTCGAGCAGCAGCTTGCCGAAGCCGTCATATTCGAAGAAGACCTCGACCACGACGACGCCCGACAGCAGCCAGTTGAGCTGCAGCACGATCAGCGTGAACGGCGCGATCAGCGCGTTGCGCAGCGCGTGCCGCATCACGACCCGGCGGTACGGCAAGCCCTTCAGGATCGCGGTGCGGATGTATTGCGAGGTCATCACCTCGGCCATCGAGGCGCGGGTCATGCGCGCCACATAGCCGAAGTCGTAGATCACCAGCGTCAGCACCGGCAGGATCAGCTCGCGGAAGCTGAACCCGCCGATCATCGCCGATTTCACCGGCAGCCAGCCGAGGCCGAGGGCGAAGATGATGGTCAGCAGGATGGCGCTGGCGATCTCCGGGATGCTGGTCGTGAAGACCGATATGAACGAGATGCTCCGGTCCTGCAGCGACCCTTCCTTCATGCCGGCCAGGATCCCGAGGATCAGCGACAACGGGATCATCAGCGCGAAGACGAAAAAGGCCAGGATGCCGGTATTGGCCAGCCTATCCGCCAGCAAGGGGCCGACCGGACGGTTCTTCTCGTAGGAGAAGCCGAGATCGCCGCTCAGGATGTTGCCCACCCAGTTGGCGTAGCGCTGGTAGAACGGCACGTCGAGGCCGCGTGCGGCGAGCCAGCTCTTGTAGCTCTCCTCGGTCAGGGCCGAGACGGCGAAGCCGCCAAGTTCTTGCACCGCCAGCCGTTTCTTGAACTCCGGCGTGTCGAAGATCGCGAACAGCAGCAGCGAGGAGACCGCCATGATCAGAACCATCTGAACCAGGCGTCTCAGGATCAGTTTCAGCATGTGGCGCCCACCGTGTCGGCCCCTCGATCATGCCTCAAGCGCGGCATGCGGGCCCTCCCCCTGACCTCGGCAAAAGACCGCCGCGCCGGAAATATCCCGGCGCGGCAATCGGTTGTCGGCGTCAGCTCATCCAGACCTTGTTGAACTGGTGATACTGGGTCGGGTGGGCCGGATAGCCGTTCACCGACTTGGAGGCCATCGTGTAGACCGGCCGCCAGATCGGCATGACCATCACGGAGGCGTCCTGCAGGATCTGCGAAGCCTTGGCGAGCAGCCCCTTGCGGGCCTCCACGTCGAGCGTCGCCTCGGCCTCGTCGAGCGCCGCGTCGAACTCGGGCGAGGCGAAGCCGGACTCGTTCCACGGCACGCCCGTGCGGTAGCCGAGCGACATCACCATCGTGCCGAGCGGACGGTGGGTCCAGGCGGTCGCGCCGAACGGCGTCTTGGTCCAGATCTCCCAGTACTTGGAAGCCGGAATGACGTTGATGTTCAGCGTGATGCCCGCGTCCTTGAGCTGGTCGCGCATGGCCTCGGCGGCCGTCTGGTGCCACGGGCCGTCCGTGTTGCCGACATCGATCGTGATCGTGATGCCGTCGGGATGGCCGGCCTCGGCGAGCAGCGCCTTGGCGCCCTCCACGTCGCGGGTCAGCGGCGCCAGCGCCTGGTAGTCCGGATGCACCGGTGCCACGTGGTGGTTCTCGCCGACATCGCCGCCTTCCGGGTAGACCAGCGGCTTGATCGCGGCGTTGTCGATGGCCATGGTCACGGCCTTGCGCACGCGCTCGTCGGTGAACGGCTCGGCATCGACGCGCATGCGGCAGCACAGGCACTGCGCCGTGCGGGCGGCGATGATGTTGCCGTCGATGGCCTTGGCCAGCTCCATCTGCTCGACGCCGAAGTCGTAGATCGCATCGACGCTCTGGCCGGCAAAGGCGGTCAGCTGGTTGTCGGCGTCGAAATTGTAGTAGTGGATCTCGTCGAGAAACACCGTGCCGCCCCAATATTCGAAGGGCTGGCCGCCGGCCTCGGTCACCTTCTTGAGGATGCAGCGGTCACCGACGACGTTCTCGGTGATCGTGTAGGCGCCGGTGCCGTTGATCGCGTCGTCGAGCGGCGGCTTGAAGCCGCGATGCACGATGGCGGTCGGGTAGTTGTACATATCCTCGGGGAAGGACAGCACCGGCTTGGTCAGGTTGAAGCGGATCGTGTGATCGTCGACGATCTCGATGGCGCCGTCGATGAGGCTCTTCTTGCCGTCTTTATCCTCGACCATCGCCGAGACCGACGAGAGGCCGATATTCGACGAGCCGAGATCCGGGTTGGTCCAGCGCTCGAAGTTGAACTTGACGTCCTCGGCGGTGAAATCGTCGCCGTTGTGCCACTTCACGCCCTTGCGCAGGTAGAAGGTCCAGGTCTTCAAATCCTCGGATGCTTCCCAGCGCTCGGCCAGCATCGGCCGGGTCACGTTGTCCGGGCCGGTCATCGCCAGGTATTCCAGCATGTGGCGCGTCTGGTTGGAGGCCTGGGTCCACGAGAAGGTCGCCGGATCGTCGATCTTCTGGACCTGCATCGCCACCTTCAGGATGCCGCCGGCCTTGGCGTTCGGGTCGTCCGCCGGGAACGGCAGGTTGGCCGCGTCCTGCGCGACCGCCGGGCTCGGCAGGCCGGCCATCGCATAGGCCGCACCGGCACCGACGCCCAGCAGCGCCGCGTATCGGACGAACTCGCGGCGGCTCAGCCGGCCGCTGTCCATCTGTTCCTGCGCTTCCCTGACTTTCGGATGCATCTTGCTTGACGTCTCGTTGGTCGACATGCCCTGTCTCCCCTCCAACCGATTGCTGTGTTTGCTCTTTTTCACTGCCGCCGCGGGCCGGAAGCCCGCCGCGCATGTCGTTCCTGGCCTTGCCGACCTCGCCTTGCGCTGGCGCGCGAGCGAGGTCCGACTGCGGACCTGCCCTGGAGATCCTCCGTGTCGGCCGGTCGCCGTTCCGGCCCCTCGCCGGATGTGCGAACCGATGGTCTTTTCCGATGCCGCAGCGTCCCGCAAGGCGGCTGCCGCAGATCGGATCGCGTCAACCTAACATGCAATCATGGTGCCTTGGCAAAGCCTTGCAGCCATTTTTTTGAGATCCGGCTCGGGCGTGTCGGTATCGAACAACGGATCGTCGCATAATCGATATCGCCTTTCCCTCGTTGACGGCGCTAGGCTCCTGTCATATCGCGCGTATTGAAACGCGAACGCTTCCGAAACAACTGGCCGTGTGCTTGTCGTTTTCGGAAACGGCTGGACTTTACTAAGACGGATACGAAACTAGACGTCCGCAACCGCAGCGGGGAGCCGGGTTCGCATGGCCGAAACGGACGAAATCGAGGGCGTCGCTCCGGGCGGCGACGAGACCGCCGGCCGTCGCCGCGGACGCAGGGGCCGCCGGGAGGTCCAGGGCCATTCGGACGCCATCGAACAGAAGCCGTTCCGGGCCCGCCGCAATCCCTTCGCGCCGGTCCAGGCGGTCTCCGAAGATCAACTTGAGGCGATCCATTCCGCCTCGCTCGACGTCCTGGAAAATATCGGTGTCGATTTTATCAATAGCGAGGCGAAGGCCCTTCTGAAGGCCGCCGGTGCCGATGTTTCCGCCTCGTCCGACCGAATCAGGCTGGATCGCGGCCTGGTTCTGGAGGCGCTCGCCAGCGCGCCGGCGGAGTTCATCCTCCACGCGAGGAACCCGGAGCGGAACCTCAAGGTCGGCGGCGACAGCGTCATCTGGAGCGGCGTCGCCAGCGCCCCCAACTGCGCCGACGCGCAGCGCGGCCGGCGCCCCGGCAGCCAGCAGGACTATCGCGACTTCCTCCGCCTCAGCCAGGTCTTCAACGTCATCGACCTGAACGGCGGCTACCCGGTCGAGCCGGTCGACATCCACGCCTCGGTACGCCATCTCGACTGCATCTCAGACTTCGTGACGCTCACCGACAAGGCGTTCCACATCTATTCGCTCGGCCGCGAGCGCAATCTGGACGGCATGGAGATCGCCCGGATCGCACTTGGACTGACACATGAGGAATTCGAAAGAACTCCTTCTGTCATATCGATTATCAACTCGTCGTCGCCGCTGCGTCTCGACACGCCGATGCTTCAGGGTATCATCGAGATGTCGCGGCGCGGCCAGCCGATCGTGCTTACGCCCTTCACCCTTGCCGGCGCGATGGCGCCGGTCACGGTCGCGGGCGCCCTGGTGCAGCAGAACGCCGAGGCGCTGGCCGGTCTCGCCTTCGCCCAGATCGTGCGTCCCGGCGCGCCGGTCGTCTATGGCGGCTTCACCTCCAATGTCGACATGAAGTCCGGCGCCCCCGCCTTCGGCACGCCGGAATACATGCAGGCGGCGCTTGTCGGCGGCCAGCTCGCCCGCCGCTACAATCTGCCCTACCGCTCCTCGGCCGTCTGCGCGGCCAACTCGCCCGACGCCCAGGCCGCCTGGGAGACGGTGTTCTCGCTCTGGGGCGCGCTGATGGGCGGCGCCAACTACATCAAGCACGCCGCCGGCTGGCTCGAAGGCGGGTTGACCGCCGGCTTCGAGAAATTCGTCATCGACATCGACCTTTTGCAGATGATGGACGCCTTCCTGCAGCCGCTCGACACCTCGCCGGACGCGCTGGCGGTCGAGGCGATCCGCGATGTCGGGCCCGGCGGCCACTTCTTCGGCACCGCCCATACGCAGGCCCGCTACAAGACCGCGTTTTATCCGCCTATCATCTCCGACTGGCGGAACTTCGAGACCTGGCGCGATGCCGGCTCGCCGACCGCCTACGACAAGGCGCAGGTGGTCTGCAGGAAGGCGCTGGCCGAATACGAGGCCCCGCCCCTCGATCCGGCCATCGCCGAGGAACTGGCGGATTTCGTCGCCCGGCGAAAGGCCGAGGGCGGCGCGCCCACCGACTTCTGACGCGGCCGGCACGCGGCCGCGTTCCAACTCATTTTCCAGACAAGCAGGGAAGCAGACGAATGAAATCCCAGGCTCGCGTGGTGGTGATCGGCGGCGGCGTCGTCGGCTGCAGCGTCCTTTATCACCTGACCCGGAGGGGCTGGACCGACGTGCTGCTGATCGAGCGCTCGGAGCTCACCTCCGGCTCGACCTGGCATGCGGCCGGCGGCTTCCACACCCTGAACGGCGACCCGAACGTCGCCAAGCTGCAGGCCTATACCGTCTCGCTCTACAAGGAGATCGAAGAGCTTTCCGGCCAGTCCTGCGGGTTGCACCTGACCGGCGGCCTGCAGCTCGCCGATACGCCCGAACGGCTCGACTGGCTGAAGATGGCCCATGCCCGCGGCCGTTACCTCGGCATGGAAACGGAGATCATCTCGGCGAAAGAGGCCAAGGAGCTGCTGCCGCTGATCGACGAGCGACACTTCGTCGGCGCCATGTGGGACCCGATCGAGGGCCATCTCGACCCCTCCGGCACCACCCATGCCTATGCCAAGGCGGCGCGCAAGGCCGGCGCCGAGATCTCGCTGCGCAACCGCGTTGTCGAGCTCGCCCAGAAGCCTGACGGCACCTGGCTGGTCGTCACCGAGCAAGGCACGGTCGAGGCCGAACACGTGGTCAATGCCGGCGGCTTGTGGGCGCGCGAGGTCGGCCGCATGGTCGGGCTGGAACTCCCCGTCCTTGCCATGGAGCACCACTACCTGCTGACCGAAGACATGCCGGAAATCGCCGAGATCGTCGCCTCGACCGGCAAGGAGATGGTCCACGCCATCGACTTCTCCGGCGAGATCTATACCCGCCAGGAGCGCGGCGGCATGCTGCTCGGCACCTATGAGCGCGCTGCGACGCCCTGGAGCCCGCGCCAGACGCCCTGGGACTTCGGCCAGGAGCTGCTGGCGCCGAACCTGGAGCGCATCGCCCCCTCGCTGGAGATCGGCTTCGAGCACTTCCCCGCGCTCAAGCACACCGGCATCAAGCAGTTCGTCAACGGCCCCTTCACCTTCGCCCCCGACGGCAATCCGCTGGTCGGTCCGGTGCGCGGCCTCACCAATTTCTGGTGCGCCTGCGCGGTGATGGCCGGCTTCAGCCAGGGCGGCGGCGTCGGCCTTGCCCTCTCCAACTGGATGGTCGACGGCGATCCGGGCTTCGACATCTGGGGCATGGATGTCGCCCGCTTCGGCCCCTGGGCCAGCCTCGCCTATACCAACGCCAAGGTGCGCGAGAACTATTCCCGCCGCTTCCGCATCCGCTATCCGAACGAGGAGCTGCCGGCCGCCCGTCCGCACCAGACGACGCCGCTCTACGACCGCATGCGCGCGCAAGGCGCCGTGATGGGCGACAGCTGGGCGCTGGAAACCCCGCTCTGGTTCGCGCCAGAGGGCACCGAGCCGCGCGACATCGTCTCCTTCCGCCGTTCCAACGACTTCGAGCACGTCAAGGCCGAGTGCCAGGCGGTGCGCACCGGCGTCGGCATCACCGAGATCGCCAATTTCGCCAAGTACGAGATCGCAGGCCCCGGCGCCGAAGCCTTCCTCGACAAGCTGATGACCAACCGCATGCCGGCGCTCGGCCGCATGGTTCTGACGCCGATGCTCAACGAGACCGGCAAGCTGATCGGCGACTTCACCATCGCCCGCATTGCCGACGACCGCTTCCTGATGTGGGGCTCCTCGCAGGCCGAGATCTATCACATGCGCTGGTTCGAGCGGCATCTGCCGCAGGACGGCTCGGTGCGCGTGACGCCGATCAATCTCGGCTGGGTCGGCCTGTCGATCGCCGGTCCCAGGGCGCGCGACCTGCTGGCGCGGGTCACCGGCGACGATGTATCGAACACCGCCTTCCCCTTCATGGCCAGCCGGGCGATGGATGTCGCCGCGGCCCCCTGCCATGTCAGCCGCATCAGCTATACCGGCGACCTCGGCTACGAGATCTGGATGGCGCCCCATTACGAACGCCGGGTCTACGACGCGTTGAAGGAAGCGGGCGCCGATCTCGGCCTGCGCGACTTCGGCATGCGCGCCCTGCTCTGCCTGCGGCTGGAAAAGAACTTCGGCACCTGGTTCCGCGAGTTCCGCCCGATCTACGGGCCCTATGAGGCCGATCTCGGCCGTTTCGTCGCCCTGAACAAGGGCGATTTCATCGGCCGCGAGGCAGCCCTGCGGGAGAAGGAGAGCGGCGGCACGCTGCGCCGGGTCAGCTTCGTCGTCGAGGCGAACGATGCCGACGTGATCGGCGACGAGCCGATCTGGCACGAGGGAAAGGTGGTCGGCTGGATCACCTCCGGCGGCTACGGCCACTTCGTCGACGCCTCGCTGGCGCAGGGCTACCTGCCGAAGGACCTGGCCGCGCTGGGCGCGGACGGCGCCTTCGAGATCGAGATCATCGGCGAGCGGGTGAAGGCCCGCATCATCAACGAGCCGCTGTTCGACCCGCGCGCCGAACGCATGCGCATGTAGCCGAGCGGCACGGCGCGTCAGCTTCCGGGGTTCATCTCGCGGAAGCAGGCGATCACATGGCTGGCGAAGGCATCGCTCGCCTTGCCGGCATTGCCCGCCTCCTTGAGGATCAGGTGGTAATCGCCGATCTCCGGCAGGCCGTGGCGCGCGTCGAGCTTCTGCAGCGGCGGCGTGATGACGCTGGTCGGAAACGGCGCAACGGCGAGGTCGGCCAGCAGCGCCGCCTCCTGGCCCGCGCTGTGAAAGCTCTGATAGGCGATGCGGTAGGGATGCTCGGCCTTGTCGAGCGCGATGCGCGCGGCCTTGCGCCAGGGGCAGCCGGACACCGACAGCGCCAGCGGCAGCGGGTTGCGGCTATAGGCAACGCCCCCTTCCAGCCCCGCCCAGGCGAGCGGCTCGGTGTAGACGATCTCCCCGCCGCGGGCGAGGTCGCTGTCGGGCCGCGCCGTATAAAGGATCAGGTCGAGCTGGCCGTCCTTCAGCTTCTGCAGCAGCGGCGGGCTGCCGTCGAGATGCACGTCGACATTGACCGCCGGATGCGAACGAGCGAAGCGCGTCAGGATGTTGGGCAGGAATCGCGTGCCGAAATCCGACGGCGCGCCGAAGCGCACCTCGCCCTCGATGGAGGGCGAGCGGAACATCGCCACCGCCTCCTCGTTGAGCAGCAGGATGCGCCGCGCGTAACCGAGCAGTGCTTCGCCCTCCGCAGTCATGCGGACACTGCGCCCCTCCCTTGCGAAAACCGCAGTGCCGAGCAGCGTCTCCAACTTCTTCACCTGCATCGAGACGGCCGAGGGCGTGCGCCCGATCACCTCGGAAGCCTTTGAAAAACTTCCTGTTTCCGCGATGACGAGAAAAGTCCGATAGAGGTCCATCTCGATCAGCGGCGTACCTTTTCCTGGCACCAGGTCCATGGCTCGGCCTCCTTGCGCTTCAGTTCAATGAAATTGATCATATACATGAGTTCTTTTGGTTTGCCTGATAGCACGAATGCGACCATATCCCGGTCAGGGCGGCATGACAGTTCGCCCGCGCGCGAACCGCCCGGCCGCCACGACACGCAACTCGAGCACATGGAGAGCGACATGTCCTACCTGACCCGGGTACTCGGCAACACTTTCGGCATCGCGACGCGCGTCCATGCGCTTTCGGTCGCCGACACCGACCCGCGCACCCTTGCCGATCTCGGCATGTCGGGCGACGCGGCGAAGCAGGCCCGCTTCCAGTCGTTCCGCGCCGGCGAGCCCGGTGCCTCGAACGCTGCCCGCCTCGGACTGAACGGTCGCTGAGCACGCATCCCCGCCGGCCCACCGACCGTATCGATCCGCTGTAACGACAAACCGCCGAAGCTCACGCTTCGGCGGTTTTCGTTTTTCGTGCAGGCGTGACGAGGAACCGCTGCTCAGAGGCGGCGGTTGACCAGGTTCTCCAGATATTCCTGGCGGCCCGAGACCGGGCGCGGATCGATCCCCTCGCGCTCGACGCGCGCGGCGATCTCCTCCAGCGTGCGCTCGCCCTTCAGCATGGCGACCGCCTCCGGCGCCTGCCATCCGGCGTAGCGCCTGGCCATCGCGTCCGACAGATCGCCCTTTTCCAGAAGCTCGGCCGCGGCCAAAAGTCCGCGGGCGCAGGTGTCCATGCCGCCGATATGGCCGTGGATCAGGTCGGCCGCGTCCAGCGACTGGCGGCGGAGCTTGGCATCGAAGTTGAGCCCGCCGGTGGTGAAGCCGCCCGCCTTGAGGATGTAGTAGAGCGCCAGCGCCACTTCCGGCACGTTCATCGGGAACTGGTCGGTGTCCCAGCCGGACTGGTAGTCGTTGCGGTTCATGTCGATGGACCCGAAGATCCCCAGCGCGGAGGCGAGCGCCACCTCGTGCTCGAAGGAATGGCCGGCGAGCACCGCGTGGCCGACCTCGATATTCACCTTCACCTCGTTCTCCAGGCCATAGGCCTTGAGGAAGCCGTAGACGGTGGCGACGTCGAAATCGTACTGGTGCTTGGTCGGCTCCTGCGGCTTCGGCTCGATCAGGATCGCGCCCGGAAAGCCGATCTTGTGCTTGTAGTCGACGACCATCGACAGGAAGCGCCCCATCTGGTCGAGCTCCTGGCGCAGGTCCGTGTTGAGCAGCGTCTCGTAGCCCTCGCGCCCGCCCCACAGCACGTAGTTCTGGCCGCCGAGCTGGTGCGTCACGTCCATGCAGGCCTTCACCTGGCCCGCCGCATAGGCGAAGACGTCCGGGTCCGGATTGGTCGCCGCGCCGGCCATGTAGCGGCGGTGCGAGAAGAGATTGGCCGTGCCCCACAGGAGGCGCGTCTTCGAGGTCTCCATTTTGCGGGCGAAGACCTCGGCGATCTCCTGCAGGTTGCGGTTGCTCTCGGCGAGCGTCGCGCCCTCCGGCACCGCGTCCCGGTCGTGGAAGCAGAAGAACGGCACGCCGAGCAGGTCGAACATCTCGAAGGCGACGTCGGCCTTCAGGCGCGCCATCTCCATCGTCTCGCCGAACCACGGCCGCTCGAAGGTCTGGCCGCCGAACGGATCGCCGCCCGGCCAGCAGAAGCTGTGCCAATAGGCGACGGCAAAGCGCAGATGCTCCTCCATCCGCTTGCCCAGTACGAGCCGGTCGGCATCGTACCAGCGATAGGCAAAGGGATTTTCGCTCTCCGGCCCCTCATAGCGGATGGCGGGAATGCCGTCGAAAAACGCAGTCATCGCAGAACCTCTTTCAGTGCCGGATAAAGGGCCCGGTAGCGGGCGAGCCCTTCCTCGTGGAAGGAACGCAAGGCCCCGTCGGGGCCGATGGAATGCGCCGTGGGCGGCGGGGTGAAGCGGTCCGCACCGCATGCGCCGGTGGCCGCCGCACGGCCGAGCCGCGCCGCACCGAAGGCAGCGCCGAAATCCCCGTTGCCCGGCACGTCGATCTCGATGCCGAGGACCGTCGCCAGGATCTCCAGCCAGTTGCGCGAGCGGGCACCGCCGCCGATGGCGGTGGCGCGTTCCACGCGGGTGCCGGCGGCCGACAGCACGTCGAGGCAGTCGCGGAAGGCATAGGCGACGCCCTCCAGCACGGCGAGCGCGAGATCGGCCCGGTCATGCGCCTGCGACAGCCCGACGAAACTGCCGCGCGCCGAGGCATCGTTATGCGGTGTGCGCTCGCCGGAGAGATACGGCAGGAACAGCACCGGCGGCCCGTCGCGCCGGGAGCGCTGGCGGGCGGCGGCCTCCGCCTCCAGCGTCGCGACATCGCAGCCCGAAACCCGCGCCAGCCAGTTGAGGCTGTCGGTCGCCGACAGGATCACGCCCATCTGGTGCCAGGTGTCGGGCAGCGCGTGGCAGAAGGCATGGACGGCGCCGGCGGTGTTCGGCCGGAAACGGTCGGTCGCAACGAAAAGCACGCCGGAGGTGCCGAGCGACAGGAAGGCCTCGCCCGGCCGCACCGCACCGATGCCGCAGGCGCTGGCGGCATTGTCGCCGGCACCGCCCGCCACCACCGGTGGACGCGCAAAGCCCCAGCGGGACGAGAGCTCCGGCAGGATCGTGCCGGTCGCATCGGTTCCTTCGGCAAGGCTCGGCATGTTGGCGCGCGTGAGACCGGTTGCGGCGAGCAACTCGTCCGACCAGTCGCGCCGGGCAACGTCGAGCCACAAGGTGCCGGCGGCGTCCGACATGTCCGAGGCCGCCGTGCCGGTCAGGCGCAGGCGGACGTAATCCTTCGGCAGCAGCACCAAGGCGGTCCTGGCAAAGATTTCGGGCTCGTGCCGCGCGACCCATTCCAGCTTCGGCGCGGTGAAGCCGGGCATGACCAGATTGCCGCCGATGCCGCGAAAGTCCGCCCGCGCATCAAGCGCCATGCACTCGGCTTCCGAGCGGCCATCGTTCCACAGGATCGCCGGGCGCAGCACCTCGTGCGAGGCGTCGAGCAGGGTCGCTCCGTGCATCTGCCCTGAAAGGCCGATGCCGGCAACGGCCGACATTTCGGACGGATAGCTGCGGGAAAGCTCGTCGAGCGTTGCGACCACCGCCTCCCACCAGGCGTTCGGGTCCTGCTCGGACCAGCCGGGATGCGGCCGGGAGACGGTCAGCGCGCTGGAGGCGGAGGCAAGGATCGCGTCCGTCTCGTCCATGAGCACGGTCTTGACCCCGGACGTGCCGATGTCGATTCCCAGATACACGCGTCCTCCCGCGCCGCCATGCGGCTGTTCATATTATTTTCGATACCAAAATATACCATGGCGCGAGGAAATAAAGAGGCTCGATGAAAAGCGGCGGCGCGTCTGGATCGCGCCGCCGGATAAGGGGTTCGGAACCGCCGGTCACGCGGCGGCGCTCGATGTCCCCACGCGCCCCATGGCCCGCTGCTCGGCAAGGGCAAGCACGGTCACCGCGACGGCCTGCACGCCGAGAAAGGCGTAGCCGAGCCCCGTCGGCGAGACGAGACCGAACAGCGGCAGGGCGATGCTCGCCGCCACCCAGAGCCAGTTGCCCGCAACGACCACGAAGACGCCCGCTGCCGGCGGGGCTGACGGCGCTGCAACCGCCAGCATGAACAGCGCGACCGGCAGCAGCACGAGCCCCGCGTAGAACAGGAGAGCCTCGGGAAGGCCGAGCGGCGGCGCCAGAAGGCCGCCCGCCGCAAGCAGCAGGCCGCCCATCACAAGGCAGGTGACGGCATCGAGACCGAGAATGGCGCGAAGGGACAGGCGGTCGAAGATCTGCAACATGGGAACTCTCCTTGGCTGGCAGGCCGGCCTCATGCCGGGCTGGATGGCGGGAGAGAACCACCGCGACGTCATCAAGGCGATTACCTCCAAGGTCATTGAAGTCAGAAAGGATCGCGGGCACGATCCGGCCATGATGAAGATGCCGCCCGCGAGCTTTCCCTATCTTCTGCGCCAGTGGCGCGGCCGCCGGCGCCTCAGCCAACTGGCGCTGGCCGCCGAGGCGGGCCTGTCGCAGCGCCATCTCAGCTTCCTGGAATGCGGCAAGGCGCAGCCGAGCCGGGAGATGGTCTCGCGGCTGGCAGACCAGCTCGCCCTGCCCTTGCGCGAACGCAATGCGATGCTGGTGGCGGCCGGCTTCTCCCCGGAGGCAGGCGAACGTGGCGCGGACCATCCCGACCTTGCCGCCGCGATGGAGGTGGTCGGGCGCATCCTCGACGGCCGCGCCCCTCACCCGGCCCTGGCCGTCGACCGCAGCTGGAACCTGGTGCGCGCCAATGCCCCGGCGCTGGCCCTGCTCGACGGCATCGCACCGCACCTGCTCGAGCCCCCGGTCAACGTGCTGAAGGTCAGCCTGCACCCGGACGGCCTTGCCCCGCGCATCCGCAACTACCGCGAATGGCGCGCCCATCTGCTGGAGCGGCTGGGCCGGCAGGCCGACATGTCCGGCGATGGCGAGATTGCCGCGCTGGTGGAGGAACTGGGAGCCTACCCCGTGCCGAGGAGCGCAAAACCGCAGCCGGTGGCAGGCCGCGACAGGCATGCAGGCATCGCCGTGCCGCTGGAATTGCTCGCCGGCGAGACGGTCCTGTCCTTTCTCAGCACGACGACGGTCTTCGGCACCGCGCTCGACATCTTCCTGTCGGAACTGACCATCGAGTGCTTCTTTCCGGCCGACGCGGCGACCGCGGCGGCGATGACGGCGCCTGCCGCAAGCTCTGCCGAGAAGTCCGCGGCCGGGTGATCAGTCGTCGGGGCCCGAGCGCATCCGCTTGATCGCCCCGCGCTGCTTCTTCGCGGCGAGCCGGCGTTCCTTGGAGGCCTTTGTCGGCCGCGTCGCCTTGCGCGGCTTCGGGCGTTCCAGCGCCTTGCGCACCAAGGCGGCGAGACGCTCCAGCGCATCCAGGCGGTTGCGCTCCTGGGTGCGGAACCGGTCGGCCTGGATGAGGATCTCGCCGGCCAGCGTCAGCCGGCTGCCGGCAAGGCGGGAAAGCCGCTCCTTGACGTCCTCGGCGAGCGTCCGGTTGCCCGAAAGGTCGAAACGAAGCTGCACGGCGGTCGCGACCTTGTTGACGTTCTGCCCGCCGGGTCCCGAAGCGCGCACGAAGCTCTCCGACAGGTCGCCGGCCGGGATGCTCACCCCCGGCGCCACCTCCAGATCCATGTCCGCCACTGACGCCATCGCCGTTCCGTTCCGTTTGTCTGTCGCCGCGGGGCATGCGCTTGGAACGCCCCCGGTGCAATGCTATGTCGGTCGCCAGGACCAGATATGAGGGGCGCCAGCGTGACACCGGACCGCGACATCAAGCGACTGATCGAGATCATGGCCGCCCTGCGCACGCCCGGGACCGGCTGCCCCTGGGATCTGGAGCAGGACTTCGCAACGATCGCCCCTTACACGATCGAGGAAGCCTACGAGGTCGCCGACGCGATCCAGCGCGGCGACATGGTCGACCTGCGCGAGGAACTGGGCGACCTGCTCCTGCAGGTGGTCTATCACGCCCGCCTTTCCGAGGAACAGGGGGCTTTCGCCTTTCCCGACGTGGTGGAGGCGATCACCGCCAAGATGATCCGCCGGCATCCGCATGTCTTCGGTGACGACGATGCGCGCTCGGCCGGCATAGCCAAGGGCATGTGGGAGAAGATCAAGCAGCAGGAGAAGCTGGAGCGCGCCAGCGCCCGGGCGGCGGCAGGTCTCGGCGAAGAGCGCCGTCGGTTCCTCGACGACGTGCCGGCGATCTTCCCTGCCCTGACCGAAGCGGAAAAGCTGCAGCGCCGCGCCGCGCGCGTCGGCTTCGACTGGGGCAGCGCCGGTCCCGTGCTCGACAAGATCCGCGAAGAGACCGAGGAACTGGCGAGCGAGATCGCAGCGGAGGACGGCACCACGCCCGACCGCGAGCGCATCGCTGGCGAGATCGGCGACCTCATCTTCGCCGTGGCGAACCTGGCGCGGCATCTCGAAATCGACCCGGAAGAAGCGCTGAAGCGCACCAACCGCAAGTTCCGTCGCCGCTTCGCAGCCATCGAGGACGCCGCCGAAGGCGAAGGCCGCACGCTGGCCGAGATGAGCCTCGACGAGATGGAAACGGTCTGGCAGGCGGCGAAGTCGCAAGACGCCTGAGGCCGCGGCGGCGGACTTCAGTCCGCCGCGTCCTCGTCGATCTCGGTGAAGGCGCCGCGATAGCGGGCGGTGAACTCGCCCTTGCGGCGCTCGCCGACGCGCACGCGCAAGGAGATGCCCTCCTCGCCATCCGTCCGCCGCAGCACATCCGTGTTGCGATAGAGCCAGGCGAGCCCCTCGCCGTCCTCCGGCGCCAGCGTCATCTCGTAGACGAGACTGTCCTCGGCCAGCCGCAGCTCCACCCGCGCCAGAAGATCCGCAACACCCTCGCCGGTCACGGCGGAGACGGCAACAGGGCCCTCGTCGATGCGGTTGGCAGCAAGCAGCGTCTGCCGGTGTTCGTCGGACAGCTTGTCGACCTTGTTCCAGACCTCGATCAGGCGGCTGCTTTGCGCCTGTTCCAGACCCAGGGCATTGAGCGTCGCGGCGACATCGGCGGCCTGGGCCTCGGTATCCTCGTGCGAAATGTCGCGCACATGCAGGATCAGGTCGGCCTCAGTCACCTCCTCCAGCGTCGCCCGGAAGGCGGCGATGAGATGGGTCGGCAGGTCGGAGATGAAGCCGACCGTATCCGACAGGATGACGTCGCGCCCATGCGGCAGCGTCACCCGCCGCAGCGTCGGATCGAGCGTCGCGAACAAGAGGTCCTTGGCGAAGACCTCGGCCTGGGTCAGCCGGTTGAACAGGGTCGACTTGCCGGCATTGGTGTAGCCGACCAGCGCGACGACCGGTTGCGGCACCTTCTTGCGCTTGGCCCGGTGCAGCTCGCGCGTGCGTGTGACCTGCTCCAGATCCTTTTCCAGCCGGTTGATCCGCTCCTGGATCAGGCGCCGGTCGGCCTCGATCTGGGTTTCGCCGGGACCGCCGACGAAACCGAGGCCGCCGCGCTGGCGCTCCAGGTGGGTCCAGGATCGCACAAGCCGGCTTTTCTGCCACTTCAGGTGGGCAAGCTCCACCTGCAGCGTGCCTTCCGCCGTGCTGGCGCGGTCGCCGAAGATCTCGAGAATGAGGCCGGTACGGTCGAGCACCTTGCAGTGCAGCGCTTTTTCCAGGTTGCGCTGCTGGATCGGCGTCAGCGGATGGTCGACGACGACGAGCTCGATCTCCTCCGCCTTCACGATGGCGGCGAGTTCCTCGACCTTGCCGCTGCCGAACAGCGTGCCCGGCTTGGGCGTGGCGACCGTGACGATGCCGCTGGAGACGATCTCGAGGTCGATGGCCGCGGCAAGGCCGATCGCCTCCTCAAGCCGCGCCTCGGGCGAGCGACGAAGCTGGGCACCGCTCTCATCGCGATGGCGGCCGGTGAGCACGGGAACGACCACGGCAGCGCGCGCGCCAGCGGCCCCGCGCGGGCCCTCGAACGGATTGTCCGGTTCCTGCGCGGGTTTGTCCTTCCGATTCGAGCGGGGCTGGTTCTTCAATCAGCCCGCCGTCTTCTCGCCGGTCTCGTCCGGCTCGAACAGCTGCACCGGAGCATTCGGCATCACTGTGGAAATTGCGTGCTTGTAAACAAGCTGTGAGTGTCCGTCGCGGCGCAGAAGAACACAGAAGTTGTCGAACCAGGTCACGACGCCCTGCAGCTTCACGCCATTGATCAAAAAGATCGTCAGCGGGGTCTTCTGCTTGCGTACATGGTTGAGGAAGGTGTCCTGAAGGTTTTGAGCGCGGTCAGCCATGTTTTATTTTTTCCTGCATTCGCATTGTCGTTTATTGGTGCGCCCAGCCGGAAACAAAATCTGCCGCCATGCAGTCCTGCTGCCCGCAGCATTGCGCCCGGCAGATCCGACGTCAAGAGCCCGGGGGAAGACCCTCGGGCGCACGATGCCAGTCTAGCGCATCCTCGTTGCCATTGCTGCCCGTTTATATGACACAGCCTGCCTCAAGTCACACCGCACTGACTTCGGCCGTTTCATGGAACATGCGTCGCAACTCTCGCGTCACCTCGCCGGGATGCCCATTGCCGATCGACTGATCGTCGATCCGCACCACCGGCATCACCACGGTCGTCGCCGCGGTCATGAAGGCTTCCTTGGCCTGCTTCGCCTCTTCCAGGCTGAAGGCCCGCTCCTCGAAAGTGAGGCCGTTGCGCTCGATCATGTCGAGCACGACCTGGCGGGTGATGCCCTTCAGGATGCCGCTTGCGGCCGGCCGCGTCACAAGACAGTTGTCCTTGGTGACGATCCAGGCATTGGTCGAGCCGCCTTCGGTCACCATGCCGTCGCCATCGACGAACCAGGCTTCCTTGGCACCGGCCTCTTTCGCCTTCTGCTTGGCCAAGACGTTCGGCAGCAGGCCGACGGTCTTGATGTCGACGCGCTCCCAGCGGTTCTCCGGTACGGAAATCACCGAGACGCCCTTTTCGGCCAGGGCAGCAGCCGCCGCCGGCTGAGACGAACGCGCCGTCACCACCAGTGCGGGCTCGACGGAGGCCGGCGGGAAGACGTGGTCGCGGCGCGACACGCCGCGCGTCACCTGCATGTAGACGAGGCCGTCGCGCACCTTGTTGCGGCGAACCACCTCGTGCAACACCTGCGACAGCGCCGCCCGGCCCATCGGCATGCGGATCAAGAGCTCGCCCAGCGACCGCTCGAGGCGGTCGAGATGGCGCCGCTCGTCGACGAGATGGCCGTGCCAGATCTCGCAGACCTCGTACACGCCATCGGCGAACTGGTAGCCCCGGTCCTCGATATGAATGGCGGCCTCCGCGTGCCGGACATAGCGTCCGTTCACATATGCGATGCGGCTCATGCTTCCTCCAGTCGATTGCGGAACGCGGCAGCCCGGCCGCGTATCAGAAGAATTCCAGGCTGACGCGGAACATCTGCTCCACCTGCCGCACCCGCTCCGCGATGGCGAAAAGCACGCAGCGGTCATGGGCGCGGATCACGGTCGAGCCGTCCGGCGTGATGACGGTCCCGTCGCGGAAGACTGCGCCGACGCGAATGCCGTCGGGCAGTTCGACCTCCCGCAAGGGCTTGCCGACAAGCGGCGAGGTTTCCAGCGCCTCGGCCTCGATGACCTCGGCCGCGCCGTTCTGCAGGGCATGGACGCCGCGGATACGGCCGCGCCGCACATGCTGCAGGATCTTGGAAATCGTCACTTGCCTCGGATTGACGAAGGCGTCAATGCCGAGCGCATGGGCAAAGGTCGGGTAGCTCGGATTGTTGAGCAGCGCCAGGTTGCGCTTGCAGCCGAGCTTCTTGGCCATGACGCAGGAGAGGATGTTGACCTCGTCCTCGTTGGTCAGCGCGATCAAGGTGTCCGCGTCCTGGATGTCGGCTTCCTTGAGGATGGTCTGGTCGAGCGCGCTGCCATGCAGGATCACGGCGCGCTTCAAGGTGTCGGCGATGCTGAGCGCGCGCTCGCGCGAATGCTCGATGATCTTGACCTTGGCGGCCGACTGGCGCTGCTCCAGCGTGCGCGCGACATAGTGGCCGATATTGCCGCCGCCCGCGATGACGACCCTTGTCGCCTCCGGCTCCTCATGGCCGAAGATCGCCAGCGTCCGCCGCACCTGGTCGCGCCGCGCGACCACATAGACGAGGTCGTCGACGAACAGCGTGTCAGAGCTCTTGGGAACAAAGAGATGATTGCCGCGAAAGACGCCGGTGACCACGGCGCCGAGATCGGGAAACAACTCCGTCAACTGGCGCAGCGGTGTGTTGACCACCGGGCAATCCTCCCGGCAGATCAGGCCGACCACCACCACCTGATCATCGGCAAAACGCACGGTCTCCACCGCGCCCGGCAGCGCAAGGCGGCGCAGCACCATCTCGCCCACCTCGATCTCCGGCGAGATGATCACGTCGATGGGCATGTTGTCCCGGGAGAAGAGGTCGCTCCAATGCGGCTTCAGATAGCTCTGCGCACGCACGCGCGCCACCTTGGTCGGCACCTTGAACAGGGAATGGGCCACCTGGCAGGCGACCATGTTGACCTCATCATAAAGCGTGACGGCGATCAGCATGTCGGCCTGGTCGGCACCGGCCTGCGCCAGCACGTCCGGATGCGCGCCATGACCGACGAAACCGCGCACGTCGAGCGTGTCGCGGATCGCGTTGATCAGCCGCGGCGAGGAATCGATGACGGAGACATCGTTCTGTTCGGCCGCAAGCTTCTCGGCAATGCCGTAGCCCACCTGGCCGGCGCCGCAAATCACCACTCTCATCGGATCGAAGTCCCTTCAAGGTGTCCGGTCAATCCGGAACCTACCACGTCGCAACGGCTATGAAAGACCAAGCGACTTCAGCTTCCGGTGCAGGGCGGAACGTTCCATGCCGACGAACTCCGCCGTGCGGGACACGTTGCCGCCGAACCGCTTGATCTGGGCCTGCAGATAGTCCCGCTCGAACATCTCGCGCGCATCCCGAAGCGGCAGCGCCATCAGATGCTCGCCGCCGCCATTGGTTGGCAGGCTCGGCACGTCCGCGCCGATCTCGCCCGGCAGCAGGTCGGCGGTGATCACCGCTTCCGGATCGCCGCGGGTGAGGATCATCAGCCGTTCGACGTTGTTGCGCAGCTGGCGCACGTTGCCCGGCCAGTCGTGTGCCTGCAGCACCGCCATCGCATCCTCGCCGATCTTGCGGATCGGCAGGCCGGACGCGGCCGAAATCTGCTCCATGAAGAAATGGACCAGGTCGGGAATGTCGTCGCGCCGCTCGGCCAGCGGCGGCACCTGCAGCGGCACCACGCCGAGCCGGTGGAACAGGTCCTCGCGGAAGCGCGCCTCGGAGATCTCGCCCTCCAGATTACGCGCACTCGACGACAGGATGCGGATGTCGACGTTCACCTTGCCGACGCCGCCGACGCGGGTGAAGGTCTGGTCGACCAGTACGCGCAGGATTTTGCCCTGGGTCTCGTAGGGCATGTCGGCAACTTCATCGATGTAGAGCGTGCCGCCATGGGCCTCTTCCATCGCGCCGACCTTGCGGATGCGCCCCTCGGTGTCCTCGATCCCGAAGAGCTCGTCCTCCATGCGATCCGGCGTGATCGTCGCCGCATTGATCACCACGAAGGGATTGCGCGCGCGCTGCGACATCGCGTGGATCGTGCGGGCGGTCAGCTCCTTGCCGGCGCCCGAGGGACCAATGATCAGCACCCGGCTGTTGGTCGGGGCAACGCGCTCGATCATGTGGCGCAGGTTGTTCATCGCGCTGCTGGCGCCCAGCAGCTCCGGCGCATCGCCGCTGCGCTGCCGCAGCTGCTTGATCTCGCGCTTGAGCGAGGATGCCTCCAGCGCCCGCTCGGTGATCAGCACCAGCCGGTCGGCCTTGAACGGCTTCTCGATATAGTCGTAGGCACCGCGCTTGATGGCCGAGACCGCCGTCTCGACATTGCCGTGGCCGGAAATGATGACGACCGGCAGCTCGGGGTCCTGCGCCTTGATCGCATCCAGCAGCTCGAGCCCGTCCAGCCGACTGCCCTGGAGCCAGATGTCCAGCACGACCATGGATGGACGGCGTTCCTGGATGGCAGCGAGCGCGCTGTCGCTGTCGCCGGCCGTGCGCGTCTTGTAGCCCTCGTCGTCGAGGATGCCGGCGATGAGGTCGCGAATGTCGGCCTCGTCGTCGACGATCAGGATATCATACGCCATCTGTAGCAACCGTCTCCGGGGTCACGGACGCCTCGCCTGTGTCTGACGGAAGATCCGCCGTGTTTCTTACCATCGTCAGGCGGACCATGGCCCCTCGCCCGCCTCCGACGCTCTCGTCCCGCACCGGCGCATCGAGAAGTTCGATGCCGCCGCCATGCTCTTCCATGATCTTCTTGACGATTGCGAGACCAAGGCCGGTGCCCTTCTCCCGCGTCGTCATGTAAGGCTCCAGCAGCCGCTGTCGGTTCTCCACCGGCAGGCCGATGCCATTGTCCACCACCTCGATGGCGATGGTTTCGCCGTCCTGGTGCACGGTGACGTCGATGCGGCCCTTGCTGCCGTTGTCGGCCGGCACCGCCAGCACCGATTCCGTCGCGTTCTTGATGACGTTGGTCAGCGCCTGTCCGACCAGCCTCTGGTCGAACCGCGCCTTCACCGCCGTCTCGGGGAGATCGGTGCGGATCGAAATGTCCGGATTGGCGACGCTCTGCAGGAAGGCGGCCTCGCGCACGGTGGTGCGCAGATCGCTGCTGCTCATCGTCGGCTTCGGCATGCGCGCAAAGGACGAGAACTCGTCGACCATGCGGCCGATGTCCCCGACCTGGCGGATGATCGTATCGATGCACTGGTCGAACACGGTGCGGTCGTCGTCGACGATCTTCTTGCCGTAGCGCCGGCGGATGCGCTCCGCCGACAGCTGGATCGGCGTCAGCGGGTTCTTGATTTCGTGGGCGATGCGGCGTGCAACGTCGGCCCAGGCCGAGGTGCGCTGGGCGGTGACGAGGTCGGTGATGTCGTCCAGCGTGACCACGAAGCCGTGCTCGCTGCGGGTCGACTGCTCGCTGGTCACCCGCACGTTGACGCTGCGCTCGCGCCCGTGCCGGTGCAGCGACACCTGCGTCTCGGTCATCCGGTCGTCGGCGCGCGCCAGCACGTCCTCCACGACAGAGGCAAGCTCCGGCACCACGCGGCCGAGCGGTTCGTCCAGAAGCGCGCTCTCGCTGACGTCGAGCAGCGACAGAGCCGAGCGGTTCACCAGCGTGATCCGGCCGCTATCGTCGATGCCGATGACGCCGGCGGTGACGCCCGACAGGACCGCCTCGGTGAAACGGCGGCGACGGTCGATCTGGTCGTTCGCCGCCAGCAGCGCGTCGCGCTGGCCGCGCAGCTGCGCCGTCATGTTGTTGAAGGTGGTGCCGAGATTGGCAAGGTCGCCCGCCGACTTGTCGGTCTCCACCTGGACATAGAGATTGCCCTTGGAGACCTGATCGGCCGCGCCGATGAGCCGGCGGATCGGCGAGACCAGCTGGTTGGCGAAACCGAAGCCGATCCAGATCGACGACAGCAGCAGCACCAGTGTGACGCCGGTATAAACGAGCGCGAAAGCCACCTGCACGCCGAAGCGGCTCTGCTCCATGCGCCCGTACTGGCTCGCCCCGTCCTCGGCCAGACGCATGTAGTCGACCACGCGCTTGTCCATCGCGCGGGTGACATAGAGATACATGTCGTCATAGGCGGAGAGCTTCATCACGCCGCCGACGAGATTGGACACGCCGGGCGCGATCAGCACCGGCTCGCCGGCCGCCGCCTGTCCGAACGCCTCCACCGGCGGCAGGATGACCTCCACGTCCGGGTTGACGACGACGCGGGTGATCACCGTGCCGTCCGGCTTCATCAGATAGGCCCCGCCGAGCGCACGCAAGGTGGTCTGCGTCTGGAAGAAACTGTCGAAACGGGTCGGCTCGAAGTCGTAGACCGCCTTGGCCCGGTCGATGTCGTTGGCCATGGCGATGAGGTCGCCGCGCAGCACGCGGGCGTGCTCCTGCAGATAGGCCTGCGCGACGGTGAGCGCATTGTCGATGATCAGCCGGGTGCGGTCCTCGAACCAGCGGTCGAGGCCGCGGTCGAGGGTGATGGTCGCGAGAATGGCGACAAGAACTGCGGGAACCGCCGCCACGACGCTGAACAGCGTGACGATGCGCCCATGCAGGCGAGCCGCCGCCCGCCCTCGCCTGCGCGCCTGCAGCAGCGCTGCAAATTCGAGCCCGATCAGCAGCAACAGGATGGCGACGAGAACGCCGTTGATCACCATCGCAACCTGCGCGACGGGACCGTCCGGCGCGATCGGCGTCACGCCCATCAGCACGAAGAAGGTCAGGGTGATGGAAATCAACGAAACGATGACCAGCACGAGGCCGATGCGGCGCACGCGCAACCCGCTCCGACCGCTGTCGGATGGAGAATCTGCTCCGCTGGTTCTCTCGGCAAGCACAGTCGGCAACCGTCGCTAGAATCGGCCCAGGCGGGTCCGTTGCTGGGAATGCGGCACCCTTACCACACAATGTTGCCAAATTACGACAGAGATGCCGCCGCGTGAAGCCGACGTCAGCGGTTGGAGCGGATCACCTGGACGTCGAGGTCGCGGATTTTCTTGCGCAGCGTGTTGCGGTTGACGCCGAGCAGTTCCGCCGCCTTGATCTGGTTGCCGCGCGTGGCGGCGAGTGCTGCGCCGATCAAGGGATACTCCACCTCGCGCAGGATGCGATGATAGAGCCCGGGAGGCGGCAGCGCATCGCCGAAAGCCTGGAAGTAGGTGTTGAGATAGCGCTCGACCGAGCCCGAAAGGTCGATCTGGGCATTCTCCTCCTCCTCGACGCTGGGCGCCGGCTGGCTGAGTTCCTGGTCGATCAGCGCCGCGGAGATGACGTCCTGCGGATAGAGCGCGGACAGCCGGCGGACGAGGTTTTCCAGCTCGCGCACATTGCCCGGCCAGCGGTAGCGGCGCAGCCGGTCGATGGCAGCGGTCTCGATCTGCTTGGCCGGCAGCCCTTCTTTCTCCGCCAGCGTGAAGAAGTGCCGCACCAGGTCCGGAATGTCCTCGATGCGCTCGCGCAGCGGCGGGAGCCGGATCGGCACCACATTGAGCCGGTAGTAGAGATCTTCGCGGAAAAGCCCCTGGTTGATCAGCTGACGCAGGTCCTTGTTGGTGGCCGCGACGATGCGCACGTCGGTGCGGATCGGCACCCGCCCGCCGACGGTGGTGTATTCGCCCTGCTGCAGCACGCGCAGGAGCCGCGTCTGCGCCTCCATCGGCATGTCGCCGATCTCGTCGAGGAACAGCGTGCCGCCGTCGGCCTGCTCAAAGCGTCCGGCCGATCGTTGCTGCGCGCCGGTGAAGGCGCCCTTCTCGTGGCCGAACAGCTCGGCCTCGATCAGGTCGCGCGGGATCGCCGCCATGTTGATCGCGACGAAGGGGCCGTTGCGGCGCTTGCCGTAGTCGTGCAGCGCGCGGGCGACCAGTTCCTTGCCCGTTCCGGACTCGCCATTGATCATGACGGAAAGGTCGGTCTGCATCAGCCGGGCGAGCACCCGGTAGATCTCCTGCATGGCCGGCGAGCGGCCGACCAGCGGGATGTTCTCGCCCGCCTCCTCCGGCTCGTCGAGCTTCATCCGGCGCGGTTCCGAAAGGGCGCGGCCGACGATGCTGGTCAGCTCCTTCAGGTCGAAGGGCTTGGGCAGATATTCGTAAGCCCCCTTCTCCGAGGCCCGGATCGCCGTCATGAAGGTGTTCTGCGCGCTCATCACGATGACCGGCAGGTCGGGGCGCAGCTTCTTGATGCGCGGCAGCACGTCGAAGGCGTTCTCGTCCGGCATCATCACGTCGGTGACGACGAGGTCGCCATCGCCGGAACTGACCCAGCGCCACAGCGTCGTGGCGTTGGACGTGAGCCGGACGGTATAGCCGGCCCGCGACAGCGCCTGGTTCAGCACCGTGCGGATTGCGGCGTCGTCATCGGCAACGAGGATGGTCCCGGTCGGCATGGTCGGTGTCCCAGATGTCAGATTTCGTCCTGCGTCGCGTAAGCGGGCATCAGGATGCGGAAAACGGTGCGGCCCGGCTGGCTGTCGCATTCGATGACGCCGCCGTGGTCGCCGATGATCTTGGCGACGAGCGCAAGCCCCAGGCCGGAGCCGTTGGCCTTGGTCGTCACGAAGGGGTCGAAGAGATGCGGCAGCAGGTCCTCGGGAACGCCCGGACCGTTGTCGCGTACGCAGAACTCCAGCGGCAGGCTCACCCGCTCCCGCGAGCCGGGCACCGACAGGCGGATACCGGGGCGGTAGGCGGTCGTCAGGGTGATCTCGCCCGCCGGTTCGCCCGCCACCGCCTCGCTGGCGTTCTTCACCAGGTTGAGGAACACCTGCACCAGCTGGTCGCGATTGGCCAGGACCAGCGGCAGGGACGGGTCGTATTCGACGTTGATCGGGATGTTGCGGGCAAAGCCGGAATTGGCGAGGCGCTGCACATGGTCGAGCACCACGTGGATGTTGACCGGCTCGCGCTCCACGGGCCGCTCGTCGGAGAACACTTCCATCCGGTCGACCAGCTTCACGATACGGTCGGTCTCGTCCATGATCAGCCGGGTCAGCGGGCGGTCGTCCTCGGCGGCTGAGGCTTCCAGCAGCTGCGCCGCGCCGCGAATGCCCGACAACGGGTTCTTGATCTCGTGCGCCAGCATCGTCGCAAGGCCCGAGACGGTGCGCGCCGCACCGCGCGAGGTCAGCTGGCGGTCAATCTTTTCCGCCATGCCCCGCTCCTGCAGCATCAGGACGACGGCGCCCGGCCGGTCGGCCACCGGTGCGGCGATGATGTCGACGATCTTCTCGGCGCCGATGCGCGGCGAGCCGATGTCCACCTTGTACTCGTTGACCGGCGCGCCCCGCTCCCTCACCTGCGAGATCAGCATCAGCAGCGGGCTGCCGAACGGCACGAAATGGGACACCGGATGGCGGCGGAGCACCTGCGCGCTGGCGCGGAAGAAGCTCTCCGCCGCCATGTTCGCCTCGATGATGCGCCCTTGCGGATCGACGAGGATGAGCGGGTGCGGCAGTGCATCGAGGATCTGCCCGTTGGTGCCGGGGATCGGGCCGGCGGCGGCTTCGCGTGCGCCTCTCATGCGGCGGCCTCCAGGCTGAATGCGGTCTCCGCCCCGCCCGCAAAGCAGGCTCGAACGCCGGCGGTGACGAAGCCCGCGTCTTCCGATGTCAGGATCTTCTGGCGCATGGGGCCGGGCACGCCGGGTGCGCCGGCATCCAGGTACCAGGCGATATGCTTGCGGGCGAGGCGCAGCCCTTTTTGCGAACCGTAGAGCTCGCGCATCATCTCGATATGCTCGCAGACGAGTTCACCGAGCTCGGCGCCCGAAGGCACAACAGGAGCCGGCAGGCCGTCGAGCCCGGCAGCGATGGCTCCCGGCAGCCAGGGGCGACCGTAAGCAGCGCGGCCGACCATGACCGCATCGGCGCCCGACCGGTCCATCATCTCGCGCGCATCCTCCACCGAGGTGCAATCGCCATTGGCGACGAGCGGAACGGAAATTCGCTCGCGCACCGCCCGGATCGCATCCCAATCGGCCTGGCCCTTGTAGAACTGGCAGCGGGTGCGGCCATGGACGGTGATCATCGCGATGCCTGCCGCCTCGGCCCGCGCGGCAAGCTCCGGCGCGTTGAGCGAATCGTGGTCCCAGCCAAGGCGCATCTTCAGCGTCACCGGCACGGAAACCGCGCCGACGGTGGCTTCCACCAGTGTCAGGGCATGGTCGAGATCGCGCATGAGCGCAGAGCCGGAATAACCGGAGGTCACCTTCTTGGCCGGGCAGCCCATGTTGATATCGATGACGTCGGCCCCAGCGGCCTCTGCCAGGCGCGCTCCCTCGGCCATCCAGCGGGCCTCGCGGCCGGCAAGCTGCACCACATGCGGCGCGCCGGCGATTCCCTCGCTGCGCAGACGGGTTTCGGGATGCCCCTCGGCAAGCTGCTCGCACGCCACCATCTCGGAAACGACGAGCCCGGCGCCGAAGCGGTGCGCCAGACGCCGGAAAGCCACATCGGTAACGCCGGACATGGGCGCGAGAAACACGCGATTGGCGCTCTCCACCGTCCCGATCCTGATGCCGCGGCTGTCTGCGCCGCCGTCCTGAATGCTCATATGATGTGCACTTTCCACTGTGCCTACAGAATAGACAATGTCGTTTACGCTGCAAGTGCGAAATTCGCGCGTCCGACATAAGCCTTGTGGATGCGCGGCGAAACCGTCAAAACCGCCGCATCCGCATTGACGACCGGACATGACGATGACCGCGCCCGACCATTCCCCGCCTAGCGCTGCCGGCCGAGTGGCCATGCTGATCGTCGCGGCAGGCAAGGGCCTGCGCGCGGGCGGCGGCGTGCCCAAGCAGTACCGACAGATCGGCGGCACACCTGTGCTGCGCCGCACAATCGAGGCGGCGCTCGCCTGCGACCGCGTGTCTGCCGTCGCGGTGCTGATCGGCGAGAACGACGACGCCCACTATGCCGACTGCATTGCCGGGCTCGCCGATCCGCGCCTGCAGCCGCCGGCCCGAGGCGGCGACACCCGCCAGGCAACGGTGCTGAACGGCCTGCGGGCGCTCGAACACCTCGCCCCGGACATCGTCCTCATCCATGACGGGGCCCGCCCCTTCGTCTCGATTGAGGTCATGAACGCCGCCATCGACGCGATTGCGGCCGGCCACCGCGCAGCGGTTGCCGCCGTCCCCGTTTCCGATACGCTGAAGCGGGCAGATCCGGAGAGCGGCGCAATCCTCGGTACGGTGGAGCGCAGCGGACTTTATGCCGCGCAGACGCCCCAGGCCTTCCGCTTTAGCGATATCCTGGACGCGCATGAGCGCGCAGCAAGCGAAGGCCTCGCGTCCTTCACGGACGATGCAGCCGTTGCCGAATGGGCCGGCCTTGCGGTCGTGCTTACGCCCGGTGAGGCCGGCAACGTCAAGATCACCACGGCGGAGGACCTGCGCCGCTTCGACAGGGACAGCGCCACCAGGGAGCCTCGCATGGACATGGAAACACGGGTCGCCACCGCCTACGACGTGCATGCATTCGAGGCGGGCAACGGGGTCGTTCTCGGCGGCATCGCCATTCCCCACGACCGCGCGCTCATGGGCCACTCCGACGCGGACGTGGTGCTGCACGCGCTCACCGACGCGGTGCTGGCAACCATCTGCGACGGCGATATCGGCCATCACTTTCCGCCAAGCGATCCGCAGTGGCGGGGCGCGGCCTCCGACCAGTTTCTCGACTACGCGGTCGACCGGCTGCGCCAGCGCGGCGGGCGGATCTCGCATCTCGACGTCACCATCGTCTGCGAACGCCCGAAGATCGGGCCGCACCGCGAAGCGATGCGCGCGCGCATCGCCGAAATTTGCGGCACGCCGCTTCACCGGGTATCGGTAAAGGCCACGACCTCGGAACGGCTCGGCTTCACGGGGCGCGAGGAAGGCATCGCGGCTCTGGCGACCGCCACCGTCCGCCTGCCGGAGCAGAATGACGACATCACCGCGCAAGGAGGCCATGCGTGACCGATCTCGCCCGCGTCGAGGACAGTGCGGCCTGCGTCATCCGCGAGGCGACTGCCGCAGGCCTGCTGCTGACAACCGCGGAATCCTGCACCGGCGGTCTGATCGCCGGGGCTCTCACGGAGATCTCCGGCTCGTCGGCGGCGGTCGACCGCGGGTTCGTGACCTATTCCAACGAAGCAAAGAGCGACATGCTGGGCGTGCCGGCCGATCTGATCGCCCGCGTCGGCGCGGTCAGCCGCGACGTCGCGATCGCCATGGCCGAGGGCGCACTCGCGGCCTCCCGCGCCGATGTGACCGTCGCCGTGACCGGGATCGCCGGACCGGGCGGCGGCTCGGCGGAAAAGCCGGTCGGTCTCGTTCACATGGCTCTGTCTGCCAAGGGCCTTCCGACGCATCATGAGGAGTTGCGCCTCGGCGATGCCGGGCGGAGCGCAGTGCGCCTTGCCACCGTGGAGCGCGCCCTGGCCGCCCTGTCGCAGACCATTGCTAAAGTTTTATCGGTTCGTGAAACCGGCGAATGACCAGTTCAACAACGGCTTTCCCCTGTTAATTGTTTTTTCTGGGGAATGCACCCAAAGTCCTGTTCAAACAAGGACATGTAACATGCGTAAGACCTGCCTGACCGTTGCCCTTGCGATTGCCCTTCCGGCAAGCGCGCTTGCCGACGACATCCACATGATCTCGCGGCACTCGGACGGCACTTTCTATGGCAGCCACAAGGTGTTCACGCGTGCCGGCGATAATCTCTACGAGATCTCGCTCTGCGGCCATGCCTACTACGCCCGTGCAGCAACGGTCGCCTGGATGAACTACGAGGCAGAGGAAGGCCGCGACGTCGGCCTGGAGTTGAACCAGGGTAAGGGCTGGTACCGCATCTGCGAAGAGCCGAGCGAGCAGGTCAAGCTCGCCGATATCGGCGTCGAGGGAACCAATGCGGAGGTGATGCGCGCCAGCGAAGAGGCGATGAACCGCCGCATGCGCTTCATCTACATCCGCCAGGTCTTCTCCAAATACGGAAATTCCGGCGCCGCCTCATCGTCCTATCACGCAAGGTGATGCGCGGGGAGCCAGGCTAGCCGGCGCCGTAGACCACGTCGGCCCGCGCCTCGAAGGCGTCGGAGAACTTCCTGAAAGCCCGGTCGAACATCGCCGACATGAGCGCACTCAGCGTGCGGCTCTTGAACTCGTAGGTGATGTCGAAACCGACCTCGCAGGCATCCTCGCCGAGCGGCTTGAACGTCCAGACATTTTCCAGATGCCGGAACGGGCCGTCGAGATACTCGACGAGAATGCGCCTGTTGTCAGGCTCCAGCGTGACCCGGCTGGTGAAGGTCTCGCGAAACAGCTTGTAGGCGACGGTCATGTCGGCGACGAGCACCTCGCGCCCTTCGCCGAGATCCTTTCGCCCCCTCACCTGCAGTTTCTCGCAAAGCGGCACGAATTCGGGATATTTCTCCACATCGGCGACCAGCGCGAACATGTCCTCGCTGCTGTGAGCCACCTTGTGGACGGTCTGGAATGACGGCATGTGACTTTCGGTCCTGCGTCTTTCTCGTGTCGGCGGCCCGGCGCGCGGCCGGGCCGGAAGATCAGGCGGAAGCGGCCTGGCCCAGCTTGGCGGCGCGCGCACGCTTCAGGTCGGCGAAGTCCTCGCCCGCGTGATGCGAGGAACGGGTCAGCGGGCTCGCCGAAACCTTCAGGAAGCCCTTCGCATAGGCGATCTTCTCGAACGCCGTGAACTCGTCGGGCGTCACGAAGCGCATCACCGCGTGATGCTTGGAACTCGGCTGCAGGTACTGGCCGATGGTCAGGAAGTCGACATCTGCGGTGCGCAGATCGTCCATCAGCTGCAGCACCTCGTTCCGCTCCTCGCCGAGGCCAACCATGATGCCCGACTTGGTGAACATGCCGGGGTCGATCTCCTTCACCTGCTGCAACAGGCGGATGGAGTGGAAATAGCGCGCACCGGGACGCACCGTCAGGTACTTCGACGGCACCGTCTCCAGATTGTGGTTGAAGACGTCGGGCCGCGCGCGAACCACCGTCTCCAGCGCGCCGGGTTTGCGCAGGAAATCGGGCGTCAGCACCTCGATGGTGGTCGAGGGCGCGCGCTCGCGGATCGCCTGGATCACTTCGGCGAAATGGCCGGCACCACCGTCGGCAAGATCGTCGCGATCCACCGAGGTAATGACGACATGCTGAAGGCCCATCGTCGCGACCGCCTCGGCAACGCCGCCCGGCTCCTTCGGATCGACCGGGCCGGGCATGCCCGTGCGCACGTTGCAGAAGGCGCAGGCGCGGGTGCAGGTATCGCCGAGGATCATGAAGCTGGCATGCTTCTTCGACCAGCATTCGCCGATATTCGGACAGCCCGCTTCCTCGCAGACGGTCACGAGATTGTTGGAGCGAACCACCTGCTGCGTCTCCCGATAGACGGGGGACGTCGGCGCCTTCACCCGGATCCAGGCAGGCTTGCGCTGGATCGGGTTGTCGGGCCGGTGGGCCTTTTCCGGGTGGCGGGGCCGCTCGGCCTGCGAGTTGCCCTGGGTAACCGTGTCGAGGAGTGTAACCATGGCACCTAAGTGTCGCTGTTGGGGTGAAAGGTCAAGCGGTTCCGCGCCGGTCTGCTATACCGCCGCAGCAGGTCTCATATAGCTTTTCAACTGCGCAACGGCGGCCTCGCCGAGCGGCTGCGAGCGGCGGGTGGCCTCGTTGATCTGCACGACCACGCTGCGCGCCTTCGCGAGCGACCGTCCCTGCTGGCAGATCACCTGCTCCAGCGTCACCGAACTGCGCCCGATGCTCGCGACCGCCGTGCCGATCTCCACCGTGCCGGGCCACAGGCCCTCGGCAAGAAAATCCAGTTCCAGCCGGGCGATCACAAAGGCCGCACCCGGTTCGGCGAGTTCGCCTGCCACATGGAACAGAAGCTCCACCCGGCCGGTCTCCAGAAACGTCGAGTAGACCGCGTTGTTGACGTGGCCCTGGCGATCTGTGTCGCTGTAGCGCAGCTTGTCGCTCGTGCGCAGCGGAAAGGCATCGATGACGGAAGCGTCGCTCAACCGCGGATCTTCCGCCAGACAAACAACAGCAGGATCGCGCCCACCGTCGCCAGCACCAGCTGGTCGATGAACCCGCCCGACACATTGAGCTTGAAGATTTCTGCAAGCTTGCCGCCGACCAGCGCGCCGATCAGACCGACGACCAGGCTGCCGAAGAAGCCGCCGCGGCTGTCGAGCACGCGGTGCGCCACGGCACCGGCGATCAGCCCGATCAAGATCCAGAGGATGATGCCCATTCTGCCCTCACCTGAAAGCCGGCCGGGGATCGCCCGGCCGGTAATGTTACCCGTCCGATCAGGCAAGCACCCGAGCGATCAGCACCACGACAATCGCGCCGACCGCCGCGACGATGACCTGATTCACGAAGGCATTGCCGACATTGATGTTGATGCCGGCAAGGTTGAACAGGAAGCCGCCGACAAACGCACCGATCAGGCCGGTGATGAGATAGCGGACAAGACCGCCGCCGCCGATCAACAGGCTGGCGAGCCAGCCGGCAATGAGACCGATGGCGCACCAGATGAGGATGTTCTTGACGTCCATGTCGAAAGTCCCCGTTTGTGAAATTGCGCCGGAAGGCACCCGCCAAGGGTAGACGCTTCGAGGCGCAACTCAAGATCGGACCGACGCCTGTCCTCAGGCGTTCAGCACCCGGCCATAGGCGTCGAGCACGCTTTCCTTCATCATTTCCGACAGGGTCGGATGCGGGAAGATCGTGTGCATCAGCTCTTCCTCGGTGGTCTCCAGGTTCATGGCGACCACGAAACCCTGGATCAGCTCGGTCACTTCCGCGCCGACCATATGCGCACCGATCAGCTCGCCGGTCTTCTTGTCGAAGATCGTCTTGATCATGCCCTGATCCTCGCCGAGCGCGATCGCCTTGCCGTTGGCCGCGAAGCTGTAGCGTCCGACGCGGATGTCGCGGCCCTGCTCCTTGGCCTTGGCCTCGGTCAAACCGACGGAGGCGACCTGCGGGTTGCAATAGGTGCAGCCCGGAATGCGGCCCATCTCCATCGGATGGACGCCCGGCACGCCGGCGATCTTCTCGATGCAGATGACGCCCTCGTGCTCGGCCTTGTGGGCCAGCATCGGCGGCCCGGCGACATCGCCGATGGCATAGAGGCCCGGCACGTTGGTCTTGCCGTAGCCGTCTATGACGATGCAGCCGCGGTCGGTCTTGACGCCGAGCGCCTCGAGGCCGAGGCCTTCGATATTGCCCTGGACGCCGACGGCGGAGATCAGACGGTCGGCGGTGATCTTCTCCACCTTGCCGTCCTTGGTCTCAACATGCGCGGTGACGGAATTGGCGCCCTTCTCAACCTTGGCGACCTTCGCCTCGGTGAGGATCTTCAACCCTCGCTTTTCCAGCTGCTTGCGGGCGAAGGCGGAGATCTCGGCGTCTTCCACCGGCATGACCTGCGGCATCACCTCGACGACGGTCACCTCTGCGCCCATCGAGCGATAGAAGGACGCGAACTCGATGCCGATGGCGCCCGATCCCATCACGACCAGCGACTTGGGCATGACGTCCGGCTTCATCGCCTCGAAATAGGTCCAGATCAGCTTGCCGTCCGGCTCGATCCCCGGCAGCGCACGAGGACGCGCGCCGGTCGCGACGATGATGTGCTTGGCCGTGTAGGTGCCCTCGCCCTTGACACCCTTCGGCACCGGGTTCTGCGGCTCGACCACCGGCTTCGTCGACTTGCCGACGCTGATCTCGCCGGGCTTGGTCAGCTTCGCCTCGCCCCAGATCACGTCGATCTTGTTCTTCTTCATCAGGAAGGCGACGCCGCCGTTGAGACGGGCCGAGACGCCGCGCGAACGGGCAACCACGTCCTTGACGTCGGCGGTCATCTTGCCCTCGAGCTTCAGGCCGAAGCTCTTGGCGTGGTTGGCGTTATCGAGGATCTCCGCGGACCGGAGCAGCGCCTTGGTTGGAATGCAACCCCAGTTGAGGCAGATGCCGCCAAGATGCTCGCGCTCGACGATCGCGGTCTTGAGGCCGAGCTGCGCCGCACGGATGGCCGTGACATAGCCTCCCGGACCCGAGCCGATGATGATGACGTCGTAGGACGTGCCGCTCA
Organism: Stappia indica; assembly: GCF_009789575.1. NCBI lineage: Bacteria > Pseudomonadati > Pseudomonadota > Alphaproteobacteria > Hyphomicrobiales > Stappiaceae > Stappia > Stappia indica. Next base: position 306,861 of record NZ_CP046908.1, read on the forward strand.
TGAAAAGTCCTCCAGATAGGACGGCGGGCGCGCCGCAAGGCTGCGCCCGGCGGAAACCGGAATTGATGGCGAGACGGCCGGCGCCGCGATGCGGCGCCGGCCTGTTGGATCACACCAGCATGCTCATCGGGTTTTCGATGAACTGCCGGAACGCAGCCATCAGTTCCGCGCCGAGGGCGCCGTCGACCGCACGGTGGTCGGTCGACAGGGTCACCGACATGACGGTGGCAATCGCCAGCGCACCGTTCTTGACCACGGCGCGCTGTTCGCCCGCGCCGACCGCGAGAATCGTCGCGTGCGGCGGGTTGATCACCGCGGCAAAGTCCTTGATGCCGAACATGCCGAGGTTGGAGACCGACGTCGTGCCGCCCTGGTATTCCTGCGGCTGCAGCTTGCGGCTGCGGGCGCGACCGGCCAGGTCCTTCATCTCGTTGGAGATCGCGGACAGGGTCTTCTCGTCGGCCCGGCGGATGATCGGCGTGATCAGGCCACCCTCGATGGCCACCGCAACGCCGACATCGGCGTGCTTGTGGACCAGCATGCCGCCGTCGGTCCAGCTGGCATTGGCCGCCGGAACCGCCTTCAGCGCCAGTGCATGGGCCTTGATGACCATGTCGTTGACCGAGAGCTTGTAGGCCGGCTTGCCGTCCTTGTCCTTCGGCGCCGCGTCGTTCAGCTGGGCACGCAGGGCCAGCAGCGCATCGAGCTCGCAATCCACCGTCAGGTAGAAATGCGGCACGGTCTGCTTGGACTCCGTCAGACGCTTGGCGATGGTCTTGCGCATGTTGTCATGCGGCACGACCTCGTAGCTGCCCTCCTCGAAGAGCTTGAGCACCTGGCTTTCGGCCATGCCGGACGGCGCGGCAGCCTTGGGAGCCTCGGCAGCGGCGGGCTTCTCGGCCGCAGCGGCCTTCGGCGCATCCGCACCCTTGCGGCCGGTACCGGACTTCAGCGCCTCGTCCACATCGCGCTTGACGATGCGGCCATGCGGACCGGAGCCGGAGATCGCGGCAAGGTCGAGGCCGTCCTGCGCCGCAAGCCGGCGGGCGAGCGGCGAGGCAAAGATGCGCTCGCCCTTGTCGCCGGCCGGGGCCGGCGGTGCCTTGGCGGGAGCCGCCTGCTCGGCAGCGGTCGGAGCGGACGGCTCCGACTTTGCAGGTGCCTCGGACTTCGCAGGCGCTTCGACCTTGGCAGGTGCAGCACCGGCCTTCGCGGCGCCGGCGAGCGAGGAGGCATCCTCCCCCTCTTCCAGCAGCAGCGCGATGACCTCGTTGACCTTCACGCCCTCGGTGCCTTCCGCCACGAGGATCTTGCCGACCGTGCCCTCTTCGACCGCCTCGACTTCCATGGTCGCCTTGTCGGTCTCGATTTCCGCGATGACGTCGCCGGAGGAGACGGTGTCGCCCTCCTTGACCAGCCACCTGGCGAGATTGCCCTCTTCCATCGTCGGCGAGAGGGCCGGCATCAAAATCTTGATTGGCATCGTCTCTTCCCCGCCTCAGGCCGTGTAGGTGACGGCTTTGACCGCGTCGATGACTTCCTTCACCGAAGGCAGAGCCAGCTTCTCGAGGTTGGCCGCGTAAGGCATCGGCACATCCTTGCCGGTGACCCGCAGGATCGGCGCATCGAGCCAGTCGAACGCCTTCTCCTGGACCTGATAGCCGATCTCCGAGGAGACCGAGCACATCGGATAGGCTTCCTCTACCGTGACCAGGCGCCCGGTCTTCTTCACCGAGGCGATGATCGTGTCGATGTCGAGCGGACGGATCGAGCGCAGGTTGACCACTTCGGCGGAAATGCCGGCAGCCGCCAGTTCCTCGACCGCCTTCATGACATAGGTCATGCCGATGCCCCAGGAGACGATGGTGACATCGCTGCCCTTGCGCTCGACCTTGGCCTTGCCGATCGGCAGGACGAAGTCCTCGACATCCGGGATCTCGAAGGTCTGGCCGTAGAGGATCTCGTTCTCGAGGAACACGACCGGGTTCGGATCGCGGATCGCGGCCTTGAGCAGGCCTTTGGCATCGGCCGCCGACCACGGCTGCACGACCTTGAGGCCCGGAACATGCGCATACCAGGCCGCGTAGTCCTGGCTGTGCTGGGCGGCAACGCGGGCCGCCGCACCATTGGCGCCGCGGAACACGATGGGCGCGCCCATCTGGCCGCCGGACATGTAGAGCGTCTTGGCGGCGGAGTTGATGATCTGGTCGATCGCCTGCATGGCGAAGTTGAAGGTCATGAACTCGACGATCGGCTTGAGGCCGGCCATCGCCGCGCCGACGCCAAGGCCGGTGAAGCCGTGCTCGGTGATCGGGGTGTCGATGACGCGCCTGGCCCCGAACTCCTCGAGCAGGCCTTGCGAGATCTTGTAGGCGCCCTGATATTCGGCGACTTCCTCGCCCATCAGAAAGACGTCGCCGTCGCGGCGCATCTCTTCCGCCATCGCATCGCGCAAGGCTTCGCGAACGGTGGTCTTCACCATCGGCGTGCCTTCCGGCACATCCGGATCGCTGACGTCATCAGGGGCCGGAGCGACGGGCGCCGCGGCAACCGGAGCCGGCTTTTCGGCCGGGGCCTCGGCTGCCTTTTCCTGCGGCGCGGGCGCTGCAGCAGCGGCCTTCGGCGCCGCGTCGAGGGCGGATGCGTCCTCGTCCTCGCCCAGCAGCATGGCGATGGGCGTGTTGACCTTGACGTTCTCGGTGCCCTCGGCAACGAGGATCTTGCCGAGCACGCCCTCGTCGACCGCCTCGACCTCCATGGTCGCCTTGTCGGTCTCGATCTCGGCGATCACATCGCCGGCGGCGACGCTGTCGCCTTCCTTCTTCACCCATTTGGCCAGGGTGCCCTCTTCCATCGTCGGGGAGAGGGCCGGCATCAGAATCTCAATCGGCATCGTACGCTCCCGCGATCAAAGAAGAATGTCGGTGTAGAGCTCGGAAACATCCGGCTCCGGATCCGTCTGCGCGAACTCGGCGGACTCCGCCACGATCTCGCGCACCTCCTTGTCGATGGCCTTGAGGTCGTCCTCGCTCGCCCATCCATTGTCCAGCAGACGCTTGCGGACCTGCTCGATCGGATCGTGCTCGGTGCGCATCTTCTGGACCTCCTCCTTCGACCGGTACTTGGCCGGGTCGGACATGGAGTGGCCGCGATAGCGATAGGTGATCATTTCGAGGATGTACGGGCCCTTGCCCGAGCGGCAGTGCTCGAGCGCCTTCTCGCTGGCCGCCATGACGGCGCGCACGTCCATGCCGTCGACCTGCTCGCCGGGAATGCCGAACGAGGCGCCGCGCTGCGAGAGATCCGTCGTCGCGGAGGCGCGCTCGACGCTGGTGCCCATGCCGTACTTGTTGTTCTCGATGACATAGACCACGGGCAGCTTCCACAGCTGCGCCATGTTGAAGCTCTCGTAGACCTGGCCCTGGTTGGAAGCGCCATCGCCGAAGAAGGTCATCGCGACCGCACCGTTCTCGCGGTAGCGGTTGGCAAAGCCGAGGCCGGTGCCGAGCGAGACCTGGGCGCCGACGATGCCGTGGCCACCGTAGAACTGCTTTTCCTTGGAGAACATGTGCATGGAGCCGCCCTTCCCCTTGGAATAGCCGCCCCGGCGTCCGGTCAGCTCGGCCATGACGCCCTTCGGGTCCATGTCCATGGCGAGCATGTGGCCGTGATCACGATAGCCGGTGATCATCTGGTCGCCGTCCTTGGATGCCATGCGCATGCCGACGACGACCGCTTCCTGACCGATATAAAGGTGACAGAAGCCGCCGATCAGGCCCATGCCGTAAAGCTGGCCGGCCTTTTCCTCGAAGCGGCGGATGAGCAGCATGTGCCGATAGGCACCCAGCTCCTGCTCCTTGGTGAACTCTACGATCGCGGGCGACGATTTGGCCGCCCCTCCCTTCGACCGGGCAGCGCTCTTCGAGCGTGCACCGGAGGTCTTGCCAGACGTTCCAGCCATGTCCCTCGTCTCGGTTTTGCGTCCCTTGCGGGACTGCGTTTCCCCTTCAGCAATCTAGCGGAAGGTACGCGAGGGGAAAAGTCAATGAAAGCCGGAAGTTGATGGCGCAAGAATCATATTATGTTGCTGATATTGAACATGTTTTTGAAATTTAACTGAAAGATGGTTCAAAATTCGCTTTGAACCTGTTTTCGGTTACTCTGCAGAGGCGCGGCTCGGGCGCAGGATCGCCAGCTCCTGCGAATGCACCAGGTTCAGGCTTGCGCGCGCCCGCTCGTCGATCATGTCCGGATCGAGGCTTTCGGGGCGCAGCAACATCACGCGCCTGAGCAAGTCTTCGCGTTCCCCGCGCACCACGGCAAGCTCTTTCTCGAGCTCGGCATAGCGATGCTCGATCCGTGCCTTGCCCACGAGACCGAGCTCGCCGTTCAGCGCGTGAAAGGCGAAGTAGGCAACAAGCCCCACGGCAATCGCGGGCACCGTGAGGCGCTGGCGAAGGGTACGGCGGCGATGGCGAGTGGAATTGAACGGCACGGAAGCGACCCGACTCGATACGAACAGTTCGACGGGATCACTATCGGCCATCAGCCTTAATGGTTGGTTGCCGCCCGGGCGAAAGGCTCAGGCGGCAGCGGTTTCTGCCTCCGCAAGGCGCACCAGCTTGAGCAGCACGGCAGCGCTGCCCTTGAGCCGCTGCTCGGCGCTGTCCCAGTCGCGCGCCAGGACCACCTTCTGGTCGGGGCGGATCTTCGCCAGGACGCCCTGCTCGGCGATATAGGATACCAGCCCGGCCGGATTGGCGAAGGAGCTGTTGCGGAAGGCGATGACCACGCCCTTCGGCCCGGCATCGATCTTCTCCACATTGGCCCGGCGGCACAGCCCCTTGATGAAGACGATCTTCAGCAGGTGTTCCACCTCTTCCGGCAGCGGACCGAAACGGTCGATGAGCTCGGCGCCGAACGCGTCGATCTCCTCCGGCGCGGCAAGGTCCGCCAGCCGCCGATAAAGAGACAGGCGCAGCGGCAAATCGGCGACATAGCTTTCCGGGATGAGAACAGGCGTCCCGACCTGGATCTGCGGCGACCAGGTCTCCTCGGCCTCGGCACCGTCGCCGGTGCGCAGCTGCGCCACCGCCTCTTCCAGCATCTGCTGATAGAGTTCGAAGCCGACTTCCTTGATGTGCCCCGACTGCTCCTCGCCGAGCAGGTTGCCCGCACCGCGAATGTCGAGGTCGTGGCTGGCGAGCTGGAAGCCGGCACCGAGGCTATCGAGCGATTGCAGCACCTTGAGTCGTCGGTCGGCGGTGGTCGTCAGCGACTTGTTGGCCGGCACCGTGAACAGCGCATAGGCCCGCGTCTTCGACCGGCCAACGCGCCCGCGCAGCTGGTAGAGCTGGGCAAGGCCGAACATGTCCGCCCGGTGGACGATCAGCGTGTTGGCGGTCGGGATATCGAGACCGGATTCGACGATGGTCGTCGACAGAAGCACGTCGTACTTGCCCTCGTAGAAGGCGTTCATGACGTCTTCCAGCTCGCTCGGCGCCATCTGGCCATGCGCCACGGCAACCTTCACCTCCGGCACGCTCTGCTCGAGGAAGGTCTTCTGATCGGCAAGATCGGAGACGCGCGGGCAGACATAGAAGCTCTGGCCGCCGCGATAGCGCTCGCGCAGCAGCGCCTCGCGCACCACCACCGGATCGAACGGCGAGATGAAGGTGCGCACAGCAAGCCGGTCCACCGGCGGCGTCGCGATCAGCGACAGTTCCCGCACGCCGGTCAGCGCCAGCTGCAGGGTGCGCGGGATCGGCGTCGCCGACAGGGTCAGCACATGCACCTCGGATTTCAGCTCCTTGAGCTTCTCCTTATGCTTCACGCCGAAATGCTGCTCCTCGTCGATGATCAGCAGACCGAGATCGCGGAAGGTGACGCCCTTGCCGAGGAGGGCATGGGTGCCGACGACGATATCGACCGAACCGTCGGCAAGGCCCTTCTTGGTCGCCGCTAGATCCTTGGCCGGCACCAGCCGCGAGGCGTGCGCGACATTGATCGGCAGGCCCTGGAAGCGCTCGGAGAACGTCTTGAAGTGCTGGCGGGCCAGCAGCGTCGTCGGCACCACCAGCGCCACTTGGCGGCCGGTCATCGCGGCGATGAAGGCCGCCCGCAGGGCCACCTCGGTCTTGCCGAAACCGACGTCGCCACAGACCAGACGATCCATCGGGCGCCCGGACGCAAGGTCCTCGAACACCGCGTCGATGGCGTTGAGCTGGTCCTCGGTCTCGTCATAGGGGAAGCGCGTCGCGAACTCGTCGTAGACGCCTTCCGGCGGAACGATGGGCGGAGCGGTACGCAGGGCCCGGGCGGCAGCGGTCTTGATCAACCCGTCGGCGATCTCGAGGATCCGCTTCTTCATCCGGGCCTTGCGGGCCTGCCACGCCCCGCCGCCCAGTTTGTCGAGCTGCGCCTCGGTATCTTCCGATCCGTAGCGGGTCAGAAGCTCGATGTTCTCGACCGGCAGGAACAGCTTGTCGCCGCCGGCATATTGCAGCTCGAGACAATCGTGCGGCGCGCCGGCCGCCTCGATGGTCCGCAGACCGATGAAGCGGCCGATGCCGTGGTCGACGTGAACCACGAGATCGTTCTGGGCAAGGCTTGCGGCCTCGGTCAGGACGTTGGCGCCCGACGCCTTGCGGCGGCGCTGGCGCACCAGGCGGTCGCCGAGAATGTCCTGCTCGCAAATGACGGTGAGGCCGTCGACCTCGAAGCCCTGCTCGATGCCGAGCACGGCGAGCGCGGCCATGCCCTTGGGCAGGCCCAGCGCATCGCGGTCGGTCGCAACGGGCGCTGCACGGTCGAGACCGTGATCGGCAAGGACGTGCGACAGGCGCTCGCGCGATCCCTCGCTCCAGCAGGCGATGACGATGCGGTCGCCTGCCTTGCGCCGGGCGCTGGCATGGGCCGCCAAGGCATCGAAGACGTTGACGTCGCCGGCGGAGCGCTCCGCCGCGAAGCTGCGCCCCTGCCGGCCGCCGAGCTCCAGCACCTGCTGCCCCGTTCCGGGCGGCACGTCGAAGGCCGACAGACGCAGGCTCGCACCATCCGCAAGGGACGTCGCCCATTCCTCGCCGGTCAGGTAGAGCGCGTCCGGCGCCAGCGGCTTGTACGGCACCGCTCCGGAGCCCGAGGACTTGCCCAGCACATCGACACGCGCCTGATGGTGTTCGGTGATCTGCTCCTGACGCTCGCGCACCACGTCGTCGATGGCGGCAGAGAGAACGAAGGGCGCACCCGGGCAGTAGTCGAACAGCGTGGCGAGCCGCTCGTGGAACAGCGGCAGCCAGTGCTCCATGCCGGCATAGCGGCGGCCTTCGCTGATCGACTGATAGAGGATGTCGTCCCGGTCGGCAGCGCCGAAGCTTGCCACATAGCCCTTCCGGAACCGCGAGACGGTCTCGTCCGTGAGCACCACCTCGCTCATCGCGACGAGATCGAGATGCTTGATCTGCCGCGTCGTGCGCTGGGTTTCGGTATCGAAGGTACGCAGCGACTCCAGCGTGTCGCCGAAGAAGTCGAGGCGAACGGGCGCTTCCATTCCCGGCGCGAAGACATCGACGATACCACCGCGCACAGCATACTCGCCCGTGTCCTGCACGGTCGAGGAGCGCACGAAGCCGTTGGTCTCCAGCCAGGAGACCAGCCCGCCGAGATCGACCCGGTTGCCCGGACGGGCGCTCCAGCTCTGGCTGCGGGCGAAGTCCGGTACCGGCAGGCGCTGCAAGGCGGCATTGGCGGTGGTGAGAAGGATCGTCGGCCGCTCGAACGCGGAGCTCCCGCCAGCAAGCCGGCTGAGCGACGTCAGGCGCCGGGCGACGAGCGCGGAAGTCGGCGAAACCCGGTCATAGGGAAGGCAGTCCCAGGCCGGCAGGTCCAGCACATCGCAATCGGGCGCGAAATAGGCGAGCGCATCCTGCACGCTGCGCGCATGGCTGGCATCGCGCGCGACGAAGACGAGGGCAAGGCCCGGACCCGCATCCTTGACGAGAGCCGCCAGTACATAGGCTTCGGCGCCGTCCGGCACGCCGGTGATAACGGCATTGCCTGCCTTGAGGGAGAGTTTGTCGACCACGATTCGGTTCCCGGCCCGGCCAGCCACGCCCCATGCGGCTGGCGGAGAGTTTAGCTGCTCTTGCTGCGATAGGCGGCGATGGCGCGATACAGCGCGGTGTCGTGCTCGGCCGGGACCGGCTTGCGCCCGATCATCCAGGCGAACAGCTCCTGGTCGGAGACATCCATCAGCACTTCCAGCGTGGCAAGATCCGCCTCGCTCATCGTCCCGGCATGCTCGCCCACATAGCCGCCGAGGAGAATGTCCATCTCCTTCATGCCGCGATGCTGGCAGCGATAGAGAATGCGCTTGCGCCGCGCGTTGTCGTCGTCGCGCTCGCTTTCGGACGTGACCGTGCGGTCTGCCATGCCGTTTCCTTTGTCTTCGCCAGCGCCCGCTGGGGACGCATCTGCCCGGCCGCACGGGTGCGGCCTTGACAGAACCCTGATCGTGCGCGGGTTATAGCGGTCCCCGCGTGAAACTCAATGCACGGGGCTGCCGCCGGTTCCAGCGACCGTGCCCTTGGCAGCATGTCCACCAGCCAGAAGACCGGCCCGCTTCCTGTCCATGCGCCCTTCGATCCTCGACCCCCTGTTCGCTCCCGTTTCGTCCCTGCCGGGCGTCGGCTCCAGGCTGGCGACTCGGCTTGTCAGCCTGCTGGGAACGGACCCGGAACGCGAGCCGCATGTCATCGACCTGTTGATGCACATCCCGAGCGGCATCATCGACCGGCGCCTGCGCCCCGGCATCGCGCGTGCACCGGAAGGAGCCATCGTCACGCTGGAGGTGCGGATCGACCGCCATCAGGCCCCTCCCCGCGGCAGTCGCGCCCCCTACCGGATCTTCGGCCACGACGACAGCGGCGAGATCGCCTTCGTGTTCTTCCATGCCAATTCCAGCTGGCTGGAAAAGTCCATGCCGGTGGGCGCCGATCTCATCGTCTCCGGCCGGGTCGAGTGGTTCAACGGCCGCCCACAGATGGTTCACCCCGATCATGTGGTGCCGGCGGAGGAGGCCGACACGCTGCCGCTGGTCGAGCCCGTCTATCCGCTGACGCAGGGCCTGTCGGGCAAGGTGCTGCAAAAGGCCATCGCTGCGGGCCTGGAGCGCGTGCCGGATCTTCCCGAATGGCTGGATGCTGCCCATGGCAAGCGGGCGAACTGGCCCTCGTTCCGCGAGGCGCTGATCGCGCTGCATCGGCCGGACGAGGCGCGCCTTGCCGAACAAGGCGAGGACAGCGCAGCTTTGACGCGCCTCAGCTATGACGAGTTTCTCGCCAACCAGCTTGCTCTTGCCCTCGTGCGGCGCTCGCTGCGCCAGACACGGGGCATCGGCCGCACATTTGACGGAGCCTTGAAGGCAAAGATCCTGGCTGCCCTTCCCTATTCCCTCACAGACGGCCAAGCGCAGGCAGTCCGGGAGATCGAGGAGGATCTCGCCTCGCCGATCCGCATGCTGCGTCTGCTGCAAGGCGATGTCGGCGCCGGCAAGACCGTGGTGGGTCTGCTCGCAGCGGCCGCCGCCATCGAATCGGGCGCCCAGACCGTGATGATGGCACCGACCGAAATCCTCGCCCGCCAGCACCATGCCTCACTCGCCCCGCTGTGCGAGGCCGCCGGCATTCGACTTGCCGTCCTCACCGGACGAGACGGCGCCCGGCACAAGCGCGAGACGCGGGCAGCGCTGGAAGCCGGCGAGATCGACCTTCTCGTCGGCACCCACGCGCTTTTCCAGTCGGACATCGCATTCGCCAATCTCGGCCTGGCCATCGTCGATGAGCAGCACCGCTTCGGCGTCCACCAGCGCCTGATGCTCGCCTCCAAGGGACAGAGCGTCGACATGCTGGTGATGACGGCAACGCCCATCCCGCGCACGCTCGTGCTCACCTATTTCGGCGACATGGAAGTCTCCCGCCTGACGGAAAAGCCCGCCGGCCGTCAGCCGATCACCACGGTCGCCGTGCCGCTCGACCGCATGGACGAGGTGGTCGAGCGCCTGCGTGCCGCCTTGCAGGAGGGCAAGAAGGCTTACTGGGTGTGCCCTCTCGTCGAAGAATCCGAGAAATCCGACCTTGCTGCGGCCGAGGAGCGCCATGCGGTCCTGACGCAGCTCCTGGGACCGCGCGTGGCGCTGGTGCACGGGCGCCAGAGCAGCGACGAGAAAGACGCTGCCATGCGCGCGTTCAAGGACGGCCCCGTCCAGCTTCTGGTTGCCACCACCGTGATCGAGGTCGGCGTCGATGTGCCGGAAGCCTCCATCATCGTCATCGAACACGCCGAACGGTTCGGCCTGTCGCAGTTGCACCAGCTGCGCGGCCGGGTCGGGCGCGGCAAGGAAGCCTCGACCTGCCTCCTGCTCTACAAGACGCCGATCGGCGAGACGGCCCGCGCGCGTCTTTCGATCATGCGCGAGACCAACGACGGCTTCCTGATCGCCGAGGAAGATCTGCGCCTGCGCGGCGAGGGCGAAATTCTCGGCACCCGCCAGTCCGGCACGCCGGGCTTCCGCATCGCCGATGCGGGTACCCAAGCAGAGCTGCTGGAGACCGCGCGCGACGACGCCCGGCTGGTGCTGGAGACGGAGCCGGCCCTCGACGGCAAGCGCGGGCCGCATCTCAGGATGCTGCTCTATCTGTTCGGACGCGACGAGGCCGTCCGCCTGCTCCGCGCCGGATGACGTCGGGAGCTGCTCTCCGGCACGATCTCAACCAGGGGAGGCGGTGGCCTCGTCCTCGTTCTTCTGCAGCTGTGCCGAGGCCAGCTTGTCGTATTCCGGGCTGACCAGGCCCGCGGAGATGACAAGCTTCGCCGCTTCTTCCACCGTCATGTCGAGTTCGATGATCTCGTTCTTGGGAACGTAGAGCAGGAAGCCCGAAGTCGGATTCGGCGTCGTCGGCAGGAAGACGGCGGTGACATTCGCCCCCTCCTTGTCGAGCCGGTGCGCGACCTCGCCGCGTGCATCGGTTGCGATGAACACGATCGCCCACAGGCCCGGGCGGGGATACTGGATGATCGCCGCCTTCTTGAAGCTGTTGGAACGCTCCGCCAGCACCGTCTCGAAGATCTGCTTCAGGCCGCTGTAGAGATTGCGCACCACCGGCATGCGGCCCAGCAGCAGCTCGCCATAGGACACCAACGTCTTGCCGGCGATATTCGCCGTCAGGAAGCCGATGACGACGAGCGCGAGGAACGCGACGATCAGGCCCACGCCCGGAACCGGAAGGGGAAGATAGGTGTCGGGATTGTATACCTGCGGGATCAGCGGCTTGATCCAGCCGTCCACCCACTGGACGATCGACCAGGTCAGATAGGCCGTGATGCCGAGCGGGCCGGCAATGATCAGTCCGGTAAGGAAATAGTTCCGCAGCCGGGTCATTGCCCTCGGCCGCGCCGCTGGCGCCGGGACTGGCTCCAGCTCTTCGGGATTGCTGCTTCCGCTCATAGTCGCTTCACGTCCTGCCATGCGGCGATACGGCTCTGGCTGTACCGCCCTCGCACGCTGCCCACCCTCGCACACTTACGATGTTGCAGCGCCGAACTAGCCCCCTGCCCGAACATTTGATAGTCAGCCTGAGCGATTGAGCAAGTCGCCATGGAGACAAACCGGTTTCATGGACCAGAATGCACCCACGCCCGGCTCGTCTTGGGCCCTGCGTCTCGGTTACCGGCTGCTCGGTGCATTGCTGGTGGCGATCGGCATAGTCGGCGCGTTCCTGCCGCTGCTTCCCTCCACCATCTTCTTCATCGGTGCAACGGCTTGCTTTGCCCGCTCCTCACCGGCACTCGAAGCCTGGCTGCTCGAGCACCCGCAATTCGGCCCCGGCATCCGCGCCTGGCGCGACGAGCGGGCGATCCGTCCGCGCGCCAAGATCGCTGCACTGTGCGGAATGGCATTCGGCTATGCCGTCTTCCTGCTCTCGGCCAAGCCGACCTTGCCGCTGGCCGTTTTCGTCTCCGTTGTGCTGATGGGCTGCGCGACCTATGTCGCCTCGCGTCCCTCGGGCTCCGAGTTTGACTGAAACAACCTGGCTGCCTCTTTCTCACCAATGGTTTACCATCGCGCGACAAGGCGTCGCACCATGTGATGCCGGTCACGGCGACAGGACACTCCTGCGCGCAGACTTGCCTCATCCCGTCATCCGATCCCGCAAGGACAGGCCGACGGTCAAACCAGAGAATGCGAGGATTTGGCAATGACCAGGAGATCACATGTCTTTGCAGGCGCGACCTGCGCCGACCCGCCGCCCCTGACTGCAAGCCTGCGGGCTGCCGTTTGGTTGCTCATGGGAATGACGCTGGCCTTTTTCGCCCTTCTGCAGACGCCGGCTGCGGCCCAGCCGCTGGACCTTGGCCGCGACAGGCCCATCATCCTGCCCGAGCGGCCGATCCTGTGCGCCCCGCCGCGGGTGATGCAGAACGGCCGTTGCGTGCGCCCCGACCGGCCGATCCTGTGCCCGCCGCCGCGCGTGATGCGTGGCGGTCGCTGCGAAATGCCCGAACGTCCGGCCGTCTGCCTGCCGCCCAGGGTCATGCGCAATGGCCAGTGCGTGCTGCCGGCCCCGGTGATCTGCGCGCCCCCGCGGGTGATGCAGAACGGCCGCTGCATCATGCCTCCGATCGTCTGCCGCCCGCCGCAGGTTCGCCGCGGCAACCGCTGCGTCATGCCGGAACGTCCCGAAGTGTGCCGTCCGCCGATGGTGATGCGCGGCGGCCGCTGCGTTGCGCCGCCGGTCATCTGCCGTCCGCCGGAAGTGCGCCGTGGCAATCGCTGCGTGATGCCCGACCGGCCGCCGGTGTGCCGTCTGCCCTACATCTACTCCGCCCGCGAGCGGCGCTGCATCCTGCCGGTTCCGGTGCCGCCGATCGTCACCCCGCCGGCCTGCATTGCGCCCTGGCAGTACTCGCGGTCCGCAGGCGGCTGCATCTGCCCGAGCGGCTATGTGGTCGACCGCGGCGAATGCGTGCGCCGCGACAGCCAGGCCTGCACGTTCCCGTTCGTCTATTCCTCGAACCAGAACCGCTGCGTCTGCGCACAAGGCTATCGCCCCTTCGGCGCCGGCTGTGCACCGGAGCGTCCCGCCCCCACGCCGCAGGAGAACATCTCCTGGATCCAGGCCTGCCTGAACGCCGCCGGCTACGATGCCGGGCCGGTGGATGGCCTGACCGGCCGGCGGACCCGCGACGCCTGGGCCAGCTTCCGCGAGGACAGCGACCTTGGCACCGACGAGGCTCCATACACGGACCCCGCAACGCTGGCCAAGCTCTTCGCCGCCTGCAATCCGGCCGGCGAGAGCGAGAATAGTGCACCCGCGCCCGATACAGGCACTGGCGGGGATTCGGGTGCCGACGGCACGGATGCGAGCGATACAGGCAGTGTGCCCTCGGCCGGCCCGTTTGCCGCCGCCCCTGCCCTGTGCGCCAGCGGCCGTCTCTACAGCCTGCTCAGCGCCGAAGACGAAAGCCTGGAGCCCTGCGGCCGCAGCTGCATCCCGGCGCCGGAAGGCATGAGCGAGGAAGAACTGCTCCAGCAGCAGGACCGTCAAGGCATCACCTGGTGCCGCTCCTGCGTCACCGTCGGTGCGCTGGGCATGCTGTGTCCCGCTGCGGCCGACGATGAGGAGACGGAAGCCGACGGGCAGAAGCCGGCGAACTGATCGTCCTCGACGCCCGCAAAAACACGGCCGCCCGGAGATCTTCCGGGCGGCCTTTTCGTTGCAGCGTGGATACGGGCAGCGTGGATACGGACGCGACCGCCTATTCCACCGTCACGGATTTCGCGAGATTGCGCGGCTGGTCCACATCCGTGCCCATGAAGACGGCGGTGTGATAGGCGATCAGCTGCACCGGCAGCGCGAAAACGATCGGCGCGATGAACTCCGGCACGTCGGGCACCACGACGGTGCGCCAGGTCGGCGCGCCGCAGGCGGCGGCCCCCTTCTCGTCGGTGATCAGCACCACCTTGCCGCCGCGCGCCGCAACCTCCTCCATGTTGGAGACGGTCTTCTCGAACACCTGGTCGAACGGTGCGATGACGATCACCGGAACATCCTCGTCGATCAGCGCGATCGGGCCGTGCTTCAGCTCTCCGGCCGGATAGCCTTCCGCGTGGATGTAGGAGATTTCCTTGAGCTTGAGCGCGCCTTCCATGGCAAGCGGGAAGCTGGTGCCGCGCCCGAGATAGAGCACGTCGCGCGCCCGCGACAGCGGCTGGGCCAGGGCTTCTATCTCCGCCTCGAGCGACAGCGCGCGGTTGACCGTGCCCGGCACCTCGGCAAGGGCGCGCACCAGCGCGGCGGCCTCATCGGCGGAGACATGGCCGCGCTGCACGCCCGCATGCACCGCAAGCGAGGCAAGGACCGCCAGCTGGCAGGTGAAGGCCTTGGTCGATGCGACGCCGATCTCGCGCCCCGCAATCGTCGGAAACACCAGGTCGGCCTCGCGGGCGATGGTCGACTCCGGCACGTTGACCACCGCCGCGACCTTGATGCCCTGCGACTTGCAGTAGCGAAGGCCCGCCAGCGTGTCCGCCGTTTCGCCGGACTGCGAGATGAACAGCGCCATGTCGCCCTTGAGGATCGGCATTTCGCGGTAACGAAACTCGGAGGCGACATCGATGTCGACGGGCAGCCTTGCGTAGCGCTCGAACCAGTACTTCGCGACGAGGCCGGCGTAATACGCCGTTCCGCAGGCCGAGATGATCAGCCGGTCCAGCGGCGCGAAGTCGATGGATGTGCCGTTGGTGAAGGTCGTCTGCATCTTCGACAGGTCCAGATAGCGCGACAGCGTGTGGCCGATGACCTCCGGCTGCTCGTGGATCTCCTTCGCCATGAAGTGGCGATAGTTGCCCTTGTCGATGGTCAGCGAGACGGCCTGCGAGGCGATCACCGGCCGCTCGACCGGCGCATTGGAAGCGTCCATGATTTCGCAGCTGTGGCGGGTGAGCACCACCCAGTCGCCTTCCTCCAGATAGGAGATCCGGTCGGTGAAGGGCGACAGCGCGATGGCGTCCGAGCCGAGGAACATCTCGCCCTCGCCATAACCGACGGCGAGCGGCGAACCGCGCCTTGCACCGATCAGCAGATCCTCCTGACCTTCGAAGAGGAAGGCCAGTGCGAAGGCGCCCCGGAGCTTGGGCAGGGTCACGGCCACCGCATCGCGCGGGCTGGCGCCGCGAGCGAGCTCGCGCGAGACCATATGCGCGACGACTTCCGTATCCGTATCGCTGGAGAGCTTCGCGCCGCCGGCCTGCAGCTCGCCGCGCAGCTCCAGATAGTTCTCGATGATGCCGTTATGGACGACGGCAACGCCCGGCGCCGAATGCGGATGGGCGTTCGCCTCGGTCGCTGCGCCATGCGTTGCCCACCGGGTGTGGCCGATGCCGGCAAGACCGGCAATCGGCGAGCGCTCCAGCTTGTCCTGGAGGTTGCGCAGCTTGCCCGGAGCGCGGCAACGCAGCAGCCGGCCAGCGTCGAGCGTTGCAACGCCGGCCGAATCGTAGCCACGATATTCCAGCCGCTTCAGCGCATCGACCAGCAGGCCCGCGACCGGCTGCTTTCCCAAGATCCCGACAATTCCGCACATATGTGAGTGTCTCCAAAGGCCGCAGTCAGGCGCGTGCCATTTCGACGTTGCACCTGTCGTGTCTGGCCACACCCATAGCGAACGCAGCCTCTTTCCGCACAATCAAAACCTGTTTCAATTCGTGACACGGATTTGCAAACAAAGACGAAACAGCCCTCCCGCCATCTCCGCAAAATTGCCTAAAACCCTTTGTGTCGACAGAAACTTCAGGCCTTGTTAACCATGTCCGGCGTTTTCTGGAACGAGACGAAGCAAGCGCGGGATACGCGGCGTGAAACCGCTGAAGGCGAGCAAGGGAAGAAGGCCGGTTCAAATCACCGGCGACACGCGGTCCGTCGCGCTCTGGGGCGGCGGTGCGATGCTCTTTGCCGTGGTCGGTGCTGCATCTGTTTTCCTTGCGCAAGATCCTCCCTTTCATGGCCGCACTGCCGGTGCGGTGCTGTTGCCCGCGCTGGGCGAAGTCGGAAACACCGCCTCCATTTCCGCGCGCAAGCCCGGCGGAATCGAGATCTACGCCTCGGACGGCGGGGTCGAGGGCGCACAGGCCCGCCGCCTGATGCAGGCCGAACTCGAAACGCTGCGCCGCGAGGTCGCCGAATTGCGGCGCGCCATGTCGGTGATGCACGAGCGCGGCGAGATCATAGCCGAACGCAGGGAGCAGGCTGACGCGCAGCCTCCATCCGCCACCTTCCGCGAGAACGTGGATGCGGCCGTCGACGCGCGTGCGGGACCTGCGAGGCCGGTCGAGACCGTACCTGCGCCGACCGCACGACAAACCGCACCGCAAGCCACTCCGCGCACCGTGGACGCAGCACCCGCGAAGGCCGAGGCGGTCGAAACCAAGCCGGAAAACCTCATCGAGGCCGCCCTGCCCGAGACCTTGCGACAGCCGGTGCGGATCGTTGCTCTGCCGGTGCCTGGAGAGGCGACGACAACCGCGTCCATTCCCGCCTCCGGTGAGCAGGGTGCCGTCATCGAAGAACCCACCCTTTCCGTGAATGTCGCCGCCGGTCATATCGCCTCGGACAGCGGCGACCGGATCCAGCGCACCGACTTCGGCATCGACCTCGGCCTGCACGCCTCTCGCAGCGCAGCAGAAGAGGCATGGACGGGTCTGCGCGCGGCACGCAAGGACCTGCCGGGGCAGCTCATCAGCCGCATCGTCCCCGAAGAGCATGGCAAGGGCGTGCGGCTCTATGTCGGCCCCTACCCCAACGCTGCCGATGCAGCTGCGACTTGCGTCCATATCGCCGACGAGGGTATCAGTTGCCGGCCCGTGCCGTTCCCGCGGGACCGCGCCGAGTAACGCCAGGCCCAAGGCCCGGCCGGCCGGAAGCCCCAACGGCCCCCCTCCCCAGGTCAGGCTCTCCATGTTCGATCCCACGAATGTCCGGCAGCGGGCCTTTGCCCTGCTTCTCGTGATGCCGCTCTTCTTCGCGTCCAACATCGTCATCGGCCGCGCCGCCGCCGGCACGGTGGAGCCTTGGACGCTCGCCTTCCTTCGCTGGCTCGTCGCCCTGCTGATCCTCTTGCCCTTCGCCCTGCCGGGCCTCAAGGCGCATGGGCGCGACATCGCCCGGAACTGGGATCTCATCGGCCTGATGGGCCTGCTCGGGATGTGGTTCTGCGGCGCCGGCGTCTATTTCGCGTTGCGCTATACCAGCGCGACCAACGGAACGCTCATCTACACCTCTTCGCCTGTGCTGATCCTGGTGCTGGAATGGCTCTTCCGCGGCCGCGCCATCGGCCGGCGCGAGGCCATCGGCATCGTGCTGGCGATCCTAGGCGTCGTCGCCATCGTGGTGAAGGGGTCGCTCGCCCAGTTGTTCGCCCTCCGCTTCAACGCAGGCGACGTGATCTTCGCCATCGCCGCCCTCAGCTGGGCGGTCTATTCCGTGCTGCTGAAGCGCAGCACGCTCTCCGCTGTCCCGACGATGTCGCTGTTCGCGGCCCTCGCCTTTGCCGGTGTCGTCACGCTCGCCCCCTTCATGCTGGTCGAGATCGCCGAGACCGGACATTTCCCCGCCTCCCTGGACGCCTGGCTGTCGATCTTCGGCCTCGCCTCCATCTCCTCGGTTCTGGCCTTCTACTGCTTCCAGCACGGCGTCGCAGTGGTTGGACCATCGACAGCCGGGCTCTTCATGTACCTGCTGCCGCCTTACGGTGTGCTGATGGCCGTGGTGTTCCTGGGCGAAGAGCTGCATGGCTATCACTTTGCCGGCTTTCTTTTGATCATGGCCGGCCTGCTGCTGGCCACTGCACCAGGTGCCCTGTGGCGCCGGATTGCGGCAAAGCTGCCGCCGTCGCTCGCCAGTGCCTTCCCCCGCCGCACCTTGCACGGCGCGGAGTAGACCGCCGAAACCCCACGAAAAAGCCGCCGGACCAAAGGCCCGGCGGCTGCGAACACTCCAGCCGAAAACAGTCGGCGCTCAGCCGAACATGTCGGCGGTAATGCCCTCGTACCAGCCGACCGATTCCTCGTATGTCGTCTTTCTCAGGGCCGCATCCTCCCCCGTCTGGCTGATGAAGCTGTCGACCGAGGCGATCTTTTCTTCGCCGGCTTCATATCTCGCGCCGACCTTCACCCCGTCGTCGGTTGCGATGAGGCTCCAGCAGGTGTTGGAAAACCGTGGCGGGAACTTGCTGGATCCGGTCAGGTCGGCCCGGATCGCCATTGCCGCAACCTTGGCCTGGCTGTTGGCGGAGAAACCGGACTTCGGCATGTCGCCGGCAATACAGGCATCGCCGATGACATGGATGTTCGCGTCCGCCTTGCTCTGCATCGTCGCCGGTTCGATGGCGCAATATCCGCTCTCGTTGGTCAGGCCCGCCGCCTCGGCAATCCGCCCGGCTTTCTGCGCGGGAATGATGTTCGCGACGTCCGCCTTGATCGTATCGAGACCGGTGACGATCTCCCCCGTCTGCGGATCAACGCTCTCGATGCCGCCATGGATGGATGCCGGCAGCCACTCGACCATGCCGGGATAGTGCTTCTCCCAACCCTCCATGAACAGCGCCTGCTTAGAGAACGCTTCCTTGGGATCGATCACCACGATCTTCGCCGTCGGGTTGGACTGCTTGAGCAGATGCGCGACCATCGAGATGCGCTCATACGGTCCCGGCGGGCAGCGATAGGGGTTGGGCGGCGCCACCATGGCGAAGGTTCCGCCCTCGCGCATCGCCGCGATCTTGTTCTTCAAAAGCGCGGTCTGTGTCCCAGCCTTCCAGGCGTGCGGCATCAGCGAAGAGGCTTCCAGCGAATAGCCCGGCACGCTGTCGTAGATGAGATCGATGCCCGGCGCGACCACGAGCTTGTCGTAGGGAACGCTGCCGCCGCCGGCGAGCGCCACCGTCTTGGCGTCCCGGTCGATGCCGATGGCCCAGTCGTGGACGACATTGACCCCGAAGTCGGAGGCCAGCTTGTCGTAGGTGTGACCGATGGATTCCAGCGAGCGGAAGCCGCCGAGATACAGGTTCGAGAAGAAGCAGGTGTAGTAGGCTTTCGTCGGTTCGATCAAGGTGACGTCGATGCCGCCCTGGCTGTCCTTGGCGAGATAGCGCGCCGCTGTCGCGCCGCCGGCACCGCCGCCGATCACGACGACCTTCGGGCGTGCCTGGCCATAGGCCGCACGTCCCATTCCCGTCAGAAGGCCCGCACCGGCAACCGCCGCCGCGCCCTTCGCAAACCCACGCCGTGTGATACGCATGTCCTGCTCCTCCCGTTCCCGCTTTGCGGGCTGCCCTTGAATTTTCAACCCAAAGTTATCCCCTTCTCCACTCCTCACTCAAGCGTTTCGAAATAGACTGCCAGCGACGCGATTTCCTCGTCCGTCAGGCTTGCGGCCACGGAGCGCATGACCGGGTTGTCCCGGTGCTTCGACCTGTAGGCATGAAGGACGGTGACGAACCGGCGCGCCGGCCAGCTGGTGATGGACGGGATGCCCTTGTCCTCGCCGCTCGCCTGGTGGCAGGTGACGCACTCGCTGGACAGGTACTCGCCATAGGCAGGGTCGCCCGCAATCGACAGGATGTGCTCGGGCAGATCCGGATCGCCTGCGGAGGCATGCACGGGCGCAGTCGGCGGCGTCTCGGGAATGTTGGACGGGCCTGGAGAGTGCTGACGGATGAAGGCGACGAGCGCCGTCCGGTCGGCCTCGTCCTTGAGGCCGCGGAACTTCATCCGCGTGCCTTTCACGGTACCGGGCGGATCGGCGATGAAGGCAGCAAGCGCCGCCTCGTCCCAGACGAGACCGTCCTGCCCGGCCTGCTCCATCGCATCGGAATAGCGGAACCCCTCGAGGGTTCCCGCCCGGCGACCGAAGATGTTGTTGAGATAGGGTCCGACCGCGTGTCGTGCCTTCGGCCCGACCTGATGGCAGGACTGGCACTGGCGGAACAGCTTGCTGCCCCGGTCCGCCAGTTCGTCGCGCGCCTGTGCCGAAGGCAGGCTTCCCGCCCAGGCAATCGCAAGCGCAATGCCCAGAATGCCAGACAGAACGCCGGACCGAACGCCACTCATTGCCATTCCCGCACTTCCCCCTCCCAAGGTGACGAGAAACGATCGCGACCCGCTATCCCGGGCCGGCTGTCTAGTCGACGGACATGCCGGCGGCCTCTTCATCCTCCGGTGTCACGTCGATGATGCGGGCCCGCTTCGTGATTTTCACATCCGTCTTGCAATCCGTCATGCAAGGCTCGGCCGCGGCCTTCATCGGCTCTTCCGGCCGCGTGTCGTCGATGAACCCGCCCTCGTTCGGCATCTTGATCGAGGTGAAGTTCTCCTTCGAGAGCTCGAACTCCTCATCCGTCACGACGTCGTTCAGATAAAGAAGATACGCAACGATAGCATAGGTTTCGTCGGGCGAAAGGCTCTGCGCGTTCCCAAACGGCATGGCTCTGTAGACGTAATCGTAGACAGTCGACAGATACGGCCAGTAGGAGCCGATCGTCTTCACCGGGTCGTGCGACGACAGCGAGCCGGCACCGCCAGCCAGCACCGGCCAGCGTCCGGCGCCCTCGCCGAAATCGCCGTGGCACACCGCGCATTGCTCGGAGAAGATGGCCTCGCCCTCAGCGACTGTTCCGCGTCCTTCGGGCAGGCCCTGTCCGTCCGGGCGCACGTCGATGTCCCAGGCGGCAACCTCCTCGGGAGTGGCCGGCGTTCCAAGGCCGAGCTTGCCGGCGCTCGCCGGCATGCTGCCGGCGACGGCCAACGCCAGGACGAGAGCTGCGGACTTAAGAAATCTCGACATTTTCCACGCTCCCATCGGCCTTGACCTCCCAGGTCTGGATACCGTTGTTATGATAGATGGAATTGGTGCCGCGGGCGGCACGCAACGCGTCCTTGGTCGGCTGCACGTAGCCGGCATCGTCATGGGCGCGCGACTGCAGCAGCAGCGGCGACCCGTCCCAGTCGAACTCGTAGTAGAAGCGGTGCAGCGCCTTCGGCAGGCTCGGCCCGTCGATCCGCGCCTGGTGCCAGTTGCGGCCGCCATCGGTGGTGACATCGACGCGGGTGATGCGCCCATTGCCCGACCAGGCAAGGCCGGTCAGCACGGTCTGGCCGCGGCCATGCAGGATGGGTGCCTGGGGGCTGGGATTGGTGATCACCGACTTGGTGTCCATCACCCAGGTGAAGCGCCGCGCCTTGCCGCCCTCCAGCAGATCCGTATATTTCGACGTCTCCTCGCGGGCATGCCACGGCTCGTCGCCCACCTCGATGCGGCGCAGCCACTTCACCCACATGTTGCCTTCCCAGCCCGGCACAACAAGGCGGGCCGGATAGCCCTGTTCGGGGCGCAGCGCCTCGCCGTTCATCTTGAAGGCGACCATGCAGTCGTCCAGCGCCTTCTCCAGCGGGATGGAGCGGTTCATGCCGGCGGAATCGCCGCCTTCCGGCATGACCCAGCGGGCATTGGTCTTCACCCCCGCCTCTTCCAGCAGGTATTTCAGCGGCACGCCCGTATACATGACGCAATGAACCATGCCGTGGGTGAACTGGCAGCCGTTCAGCTGGGCACCGCGCCACTCCATGCCGGAATTGGCGGCGCATTCCAGGAAATACAGCCGGTTCTCGCGCGGGAAGCGCTTCAGATCATCGAGCGTGAAGACCAGGGGCGTGTCGACCAGACCGTTGATCATCAGCCGGTAGTCCGTCGGATTGACATCGGCGACGCCGCTGTGATGACGCTCGAAGCACAACCCGTTCGGGGTGATGACGCCGTCCAGCTCATGCAGCGGCGTGAAGTTCACCGAGCTCTCGCGCGAGGCCGTGAGCCACTCGACGCTGCGGCGCACCACATGCGCCTCGTATTCGGACGGAACGCCGTAGGGCGCCGCATCGACGCCCGCGCCCAGATAGCGGCTCCAGTCGGCGACGTTCGGCGGCAGGTTGTCGGGATTGACCTCCGATCCGCGGGCAAGACCGCCGGTCGCGACCAGCCCGCCGACGGCAAGACCCGCCTTCAGAAGCGAGCGGCGGCCGGGGCTTGCCGGCGCGCCGTCAGGTCCTGGTGTTTTCTTCATGTCGTCCTCCGCAGGCATCTTTTCAGATATGCGATTTCATATGATTGAACATTAAAGTCGGAGCTCCGCCCCGCGTCCGATCTCTCAGAGCCCGGTGACGCGCACGGCGCGGTTCGGCTCGAGCGTAACCGTTCCGTGATCCTTCAGATGGGCCTCGACCACATCCCAGATCGCCGGGCCTTCCGTCCCCTCGTTCACACTGGCCCAGCCGGTCACCACATAGCTCTTGTTCGCCTCGACTGCCGTCCCGTCGGCGATGACCGTCATCTCGGAAATCCGGCTTCCGATCTCCTTGGTAGGATCGATCGAATAGGCCATGCCGCCGACGCGGACCATGTCGCCGCCCTGCTGGTAGTAGGGATCGGCGTTGAAGAGATTGTCCGCCACGTCCTCGAGGATGTCCTTGAGCATCGTGCCGGTCATCTCCGACCGGTAGGCCGCCGGATAGGTCATCGATGTCGCGTTGTGCAGGTCCTCGACCGTGATCGGTTGGCCGGCCGGAACCGACGTGCCCCAGCGGAATCCCGGCGACAGGGCGATCTGCGCCTCGCGCTGCTCCAGCAGGGCATCGCAGATGAGATCGTCGAACGTGCCGTTGAAGTTGCCGCGGCGGTACAGCAGCGTTTCGGTCGTCGCCAGTTCGCGCGCCAGCTCATCCGCATGGGGCGCGCGGATCTTCTCCACCAGCGCCGTCATCTCCGCATCGGGTGTAATGACGTCCGAGAAGATCGGGATCAGCCGATAGCGGAAGTCCTTCACTTCGCCGCCCTGCACGTCGAGATCGAGGCGCGAAAGGAACTTGCCGTTGGAACCGGTGGCGACCAGCAGCGTCTTGCCCACCTTCACCGGCTCGGGCAGTGCATCGTGCGTGTGGCCGGTCAGGATCACGTCGAGACCGGTTACCCGGCTCGCCAGCTTGCGGTCGACGTCGAAGCCGTTATGCGACAGCAGGACGACGAGCTCCGCACCCTCCGCCCGCACCGCATCGATATTGGCCTGGACTTCTTCCTCGCGGATGCCGAACGACCAGTCGGGCATCATCCAGCGCGGATTGGCAACCGGCGTATAGGGGAAGGCCTGGCCGATGACGGCGACCTTGACCCCGCCCCGCTCGAAGATGCGATAGGGCTCGAAGACCGCCTCGTCCCATTCGGTGTCGCGGATATTGCTGCCGAGGAAGGCATAGGGAAGTCCCTCGACCAGTTCCTTCACGCGCTCCGCACCGTAGGTGAACTCCCAGTGCCCCGTCATCGCATCGGGCGCCAGCGCGTTCATGACCTCGATCATGTCCATGCCGCCGGTCTTCAGCGAGGTGTAGCTGCCCTGCCAGGTGTCGCCGCCGTCGAGGAACAGCATCCGGTCCTCGCGCTCGGCGCGGATCGACTTGAGCACGGTGGCGATGCGGTCGATGCCGCCCATCCGGCCATAGGCGCGCGACAGGGAATCGAAGTCGACCGAGGTCAGCGCATAGGCCTCCGGAGAGCCCGGCTGGAGATTGTAGAGCTTGAGGAAATCCTCGCCGGTCACATGCGGTGGCAGACCCCTGACTTCGCCGACGCCGAGGTTGGTCGAAGGCTCGCGGAAGTAGACCGGCATCAGCTGGGCGTGGATGTCCGTCAGATGCACGAGGGTGACATTGCCGAGCGGCCGGAACGACAGAAGATCGTCCTGGGTCAGGCTCTGCTGGGCCGCCAGCCGCGCCCACTGGCCGAAGCCGGAACCGCTGGTCAAGGCACCGGCGGCCACTGCCGCCATCAGGAACTCACGCCGCGAAATCATGCTCGCTCATCCACTTCCGGGTCGTCCGCCGCCAGGGCTTGTTCGCGAAGGCATAGCGGGGCCGTTGCGCCGCAAGGGCGCGAACGGAACAGTCTGTTGTCAAACGGGTCGGGGCGGCCCGCGCCGCCCCGGATCGGGCGCGCGCCTAGTTGCGCACCGCCGGCGTCTCGACCGAAAGCCCCGTCCCGCGCCAGGCGAGATAGGTCTCCAGCGCGACGAACTCGTCCGACCCAACGTCATAGGGTTCGGCACGGACATCCGCCATGCAGCCCTTGAGGCGACGGTGCAGCGAGCCCATCTTCTGCCACTTCAGCCGGTATGTCGGGAAGCCGTTGGACTGGCCCTGGCTGAGATGGTCGGCGCGGATATAGTTGCCGTAGTTGCTCTCGTGGCAACTGGCGCAGGCGAGATCCAGCTGGCCGCTGCGGGTGTAGTAGATCTCCTTGCCCTTGTCCCACCAGCTCTGCATGTCTCCGGCCTTGAGGTCGAGCGCGACAGGCATGCCGCGGGACTGCAGGCCGACATAGGCGGTCATGCCCAGCATCTGGTCGGATTCCCATTTCCAGGCATCCGCGCCCATGCGCTCGGTCCGGCAGGCGTTAACATACTGCTCCATGGCCATCGGCTTGCCGGCCGCCTCGTTCCACTTCGGCATGGAGGCGCGCACGCCCTTCATGCTTTCCGAGGCATCGCCATGGCAGCTCTCGCAGGACTTGCCCGCGCTGCCCTCGACCGTCGACCAGAGCGCCTCGCCCTGCTCGACCATCAGGAAGCCCGGATTGTTGAAGTCGTCGAGCTCCAGGTCCTGGGTTTCCTTGGTTCGGAACTCGAAGCCCGAGATCACCTCGCTCAGGGGGTGCCCTTCCGGCGGCGCCGCGCGCGTCACGATGGTCGTACCGTCGATGCTCGGCATCTGGGTCTCGTCACCGTTCGCGGCGCCCGTCGCCAGGACCGCGATAGCGGCGGTGCCGGCGATAAGTGTGCCCGCAAGTTTCTTCATAAGCCTCCCCCTGTGATGCGAGCTGCCAACCCGCCTTATGCCGTTCGACTGTCCGCCGGCGACCTCCATCGCCGGCAGGGGCCGCCTTACTCGACGGTGATCTTGGATTCGCTGGAATAGACCGAGCCGTCGTCGTCCACCCAGGTGAACTTGAACGTGCCCGTCTCCGGCACCCTGGCGCTGAATTCCAGGTAGGGATTGGCCGAGATCGCCGGCTCGAGATCGCAGGAGAAGACGGTCTTCCCGTTGAACTCGCAGGTGAACTTGTTGATGATCGACCGCGGAATGACATTCCCTTGGTCGTCCTTGCGCTGGCCGGACTCCATCTTGTGGGAAATGAGGGTCTTGATCTGGATGACCTCGTCCTTGGACGCCGTCTTCGGCACCTTGACGCGGGGCTTGGAACTGGACATCTCGCGCTCCTGCTGGCGATGAATGTAGAAGAATGGACGCAGGCAGGCCGGCTTAGCCGCCGCAGCCGCCGATCGTCACCTTGACGGTCTTGCGGTCCATGAAGACCTTGCCCGTCGACGTCTTGGCCAGCGCGATCACATCCTGCGTCTTGGCAAGGCGCATGCGGGTGGTGGCATCCGCGGAGCCCGACATGGACGAGAAGTGGAACGTCGCCACCCCCGGCTGCGGGTTGCCTGCCGCCAGCAGCATGACGGCGGTCACGTGGTCGGCCTCGGTCATCGGGCTGTCGACGGAAACGCCGATCGGCACGGTGTTGCCGTTCTCGGCGATCTCCGGCGCGGACAGCGAAACGGTGCCCGTCTCAACGGAGGCACCGCCGGCAAAGGCATCGATGGCCGCCTGCACCTTGGCGTCTTCGGCCGATGCAAGGCGCGGCAGGCCCGTCATTCCGAGAATGGCGGCTCCAGCACCAAGGGCCAGCGCCTGGCGTCGTGTCATGTTCATCTTGAGTTCCTCGCGAAAGATCGACTGGTCGCAGCAGCCCGTCCGGCGTCCGCGGCTCAATCCTTGAGCGTCATCAGATAGGCGACCACATCCTCGACCTGCTGTGCGGTCATGATGGTCTTGCCGGCGAATTTAGGCGCCACCCGGTGGAAGCCTTCGTTGCGGTAGAAGGCCGGCATCACGGTGCCCTCGTAGACCATCTTGGGATTGACGATGATCATGCGCAGGGTCGCTTCGTCCCAGCGATCGGCAACGCCGTCGAGCGGCGGGCCGACTTCGCCATGGAACTGCTGGTCGGACAGCTCCGTCGCCGTATGGCAGGCAACGCAATTGCCCAGCCGGCGGTCGATCACCGCCTGGCGACCGGCAGCGGCGTCGCCGGGAACGCCTGTCAGCGATTTCGGAATGGTTCCGTCGACAACTTCGTAGGACACGATGTCTTCGGCAGCAGCCGCTGCAACGCCTGCAAGCAGGACGCACGCGGCCGTCATACCCCTACGAAAGAGGCTCATGGGCTGTTTTCCTTCCCTCTGACCGGCTTGCGCCAGCGTCAAGCCGGCGTTCCCGGCCTTGTCTTCTTGGTGGCCGATTCAACCGACCTGTCGAAACCGTAGCACCATCGGGAAGGGCAATCAATTCACATATTCATTTATGAGAATACATCGATGCGACCGCATTCTCCCCCCAGGGTGCGGGGTCGAGCTTACCCTATGACGGCGAGAGCGGGAAACGTTTCGAGCAACCAGAAGGAGAGCCGCGCCATCTGTCCGGTCATGAAGGCGACGCCGGTAATGATCAGGAACACTCCCATCACCCGCTCCACCGTCACCATGTGCTTGCGGAAGCGGCGCATGAACCGCATGAACGGCCCGGCAAAAAGGCCCGCAATCAGGAACGGCACGCCGATCCCCAGCGCGTAGGACCCGAGCAGGACAGCCCCCTGAATCACCGATTCCTCGGTGCCGGCAACGAACAGGATCGCTGCCAGGATCGGCCCCACGCACGGCGTCCAGCCGAAGGCGAATGCAAGGCCGATGGCATAGGCGCCAAGCAAGCCGGCGGGCTTGCGCTCCACATGCACCCGCGCCTCCCGGTACAGCAGGCCGATGCGGAACACGCCGAGGAAATGCAGGCCCATGACGATGATCGCCGCGCCCGCGATATAGCCGAGCACCTGGATATGCTGCGTGACGAACTGGCCGATGAAGGATGCGCTGGCACCCAGCGCCACGAAGACGGTCGAGAAGCCGAGAACGAAGGCCAGGGAGGCGAAGAACACCTTGCGCGGATCGGCCTTTTCCTCCTCGCCCTCCCCCGTCAGCTGATCGAGGGAGACGCCGGCGAGAAAGCCGAGATAGGGCGGAACCAGCGGCAGGACGCAAGGCGACACGAAGGAAAGGAGGCCCGCGAAAAACGCGCCGATGACTGTGACGTCCTGAAACATGAGCCTACCTGCTTGCTGCCTGGGACCGGGCGGGACGCCGAGGTGAGCGGCGATCCGATATCGCCCGGCATAACGGATACACGCTACACGGCAATGTGACCCCTTGCCTCAACTCGTATTCCCCTTTTCGCATATGATCCACTTGTTTTGGTATAGGCTGGCGGGATAGACGTGTCCCCTCACCTTTTGGCGAGCAGGAAGAAAGATCATGCGCTGGCCGGTCCCGACGCTTCCCCTGATGCTGGTGACGGCTCTTGCCGTTCTTGCCGCCCCGCATGCGCGCGCGGCCGAACTCGTCATGTTCGAGCAGAAGGGCTGCGAATGGTGCATCCGCTGGCATACGGAGATCGGGCCGATCTACCCCAAGACCGAGGAAGGCCGGCAGGCGCCACTTCGTCGCGTCGACATCCACGAGCCGATGCCCGATGATCTGGCGTGGTTGAAGGGCGAACGGTTCACGCCCAGCTTCGCGCTGATCGAGGACGGCCGCGAGATCGGCCGCATTCGCGGCTATCCCGGAGAGGACTTCTTCTGGGGCCTTCTCGGGCAGATGATCGAGAAGCTGAAGCCGTCCGCAGACGGCATGCAGGGCCGTCCCGCCTCGGGCTGAACCGAGGCGGATGCGTCGCGCGCACCGGCCCTGTATACTGACCATGACAACTTTCCCGCCCGCGTCCCGCGCGCGAGCGGACCGACGACAAGGGATACGCATTTGGCACTGCCGGGAATCAAGGAACTCCAGTGTTCGGACGACCTCGACAGGATCGTGGACCGCGCGAAGACCGCGAGCGACTTCCTGAAGGCCATCGCTCACGAGAGCCGATTGCTTATCCTGTGCATCCTGGCGGAAGGCGAAAAATCCGTCACGGAGCTGGAGGCCCTGCTTTCGCTCCGCCAGCCGACCGTTTCCCAGCAGCTCGCACGGCTGAGAATGGACAAGCTCGTCACGACGCGGCGCGAGGGCAAGACAGTCTACTACCGTCTGGCGAGTGACGATGCCCGCCAGATCATCGAGGCGGTCTATACCGTCTTCTGCCGGAACTGATCCGGCCGGAACGCCCTCCGGCGGACGACGGACCGCCGGCGGAGACGATCGATAGATCCAGTCGTACGCGAGGGGGAGGCGCGGCCGATGGAGATGCAGACATCCTTGGTGATGGCGCTGTGCGGCTTTGCCGGCGGCGTTGTGCTGGGCCTTGCCGCGCGTGTCGGCCGGTTCTGCACCATGGGCGCGCTCGAGGACGCGTTTCTCGGCGGCGACATGAGACGGCTGCGCAGCTGGGCGCTGGCGATTGCCGTCGCGCTCGCGCTGACCCAGATCGCGATTGCCCTCGGCCATATCGATCCGGCGCGCTCGATCTACCTTCCCTCCACCCTCCCCTGGCTCGGCGCGATTGCCGGCGGGTTGATGTTCGGCATCGGCATGGCGCTCGTCGGCACCTGCGGGTTCGGTACGCTCGCCCGTATCGGCGGCGGCGACCTGCGCTCCGTCGTGACCTTTCTCGTCATGGCCGTTTCCGCCTACATGGCCATGCGCGGGATCACCGGCGTCCTGCGCCAGGTCCTGATCGATCCCTTCACGCTGTCGTTCGCCGCGCTGGGCGGCACGGCGCTCAACGACATTCTCGACAAGGCACTCGGCATCGAGACCGGCGCCGCCCTGGGGCTCGTCGTCGCCGGCATGCTGGGCGCCTGGGCGGTGCGCGACGGCACCTTCCGGTCCGAAACGCGCCTCGTCGTCAGCGGCATCGCCGTCGGCCTTGCGATCACCGGCGGATGGCTTGCCACCGGCCTGCTCGGCAACAATCCGTTCGAGCCGCAAAAACTCGAATCCTTCACCTTCGTGCGCCCGCTCGGCGACGCGCTGGTCTATGTCATGACCTATAGCGGCGCGACGCTGACCTTCGGCATCGGCTCGGTCTTCGGCGTGATCTTCGGGGCGGTGGCCGGCGCCCTGTTCAAGCGCGAGTTCCGCTGGGAGGCCTGCGACGACGTCCGCGAGCTTCGCCGCCACATGGTCGGTGCCTTCCTGATGGGAACGGGCGGCATCCTCGCCTTCGGCTGCACCATCGGCCAGGGCATCACCGCGGCCTCGGTGCTCGCCGTCTCCGCGCCGCTGGTGATGGTGTCCATCGCCGTCGGCGCACGCCTGGGCCTCGCCTGGCTGATCGAGGGCAGCATCATGGGCCTCTTCGGCCAGCGCGGCTCTCACGGCACCTGACACCGGAACTGTAAAGGCGGCGCGGAGGCGCGGCAGCGCCTCCCCCTTGCAGGTAACCTCGCCGTTCGCTCTGCCGGCGCCTCAGCGCTCGCGCACGACCAGCACCGACACCTGCGCATGACGGACCACCCGGGCCGCGTTCGGACCCAGCAGATAGTCCTTCAGCTCCGGCCGGTGCGAGCCGATGACGATGAGATCGGCGCCGACCTTGTCGGCCGCCACGAGGATCTCCTCGTAGATGTTGCCGTGGCCGATCACCGCCTGCACCCGCGTCCCCTTGGGCACATGCGTATCGATGAAGCCGTGCAGCGCGTCGCGCGTCTTCTGGATCGCCGACTTCTCGTAGTCGTCCGGGAAGAACGAGCCGACGATGCTGCGGCCGAAATCCGGCACCGCGGTGAAGACATGCAGCGTGTCGTCCGCCCCCACCGTCTCCATGGCGGCGGTGATCACCTTGGCCGAGGTCGGCACGTCGCCGAGATCGATACAGGCAAGAATATGCTTGAACATCGAACTCATGCGGTCGCCTCCTTGCCGGCCTTCAGCCGCTTCTCTTCCACCTGCTGCCGCTTGCGGCCGCGCTGGAGCATGTAGACCAGGCCGAGCAGCAGCAGCGCCGGAATGTAGAACAGCTCGCGCGGTGGCTGGGCGGTCGGCACGTCCAGCGTCTGGACGACCTGGTCGAAGTCGAAGCCGGCCTGCTGAGCCGGCGAATCGTAAGCCGTGCCGTCGACGATCAGCTTTCCGTCCTGCTCGAACACCATCAGGCCGAAGGCTTCAAGTCGCTCCTCACCCGTCGCCTCGCTGCCGACCGGGATCATCATCGTCAGCGTGATGGGATCGCCGACATCGTTGATGCCCGCGACGGTCGTGCGCAACTCCGTCCCTGGCGTTGCCCGCTCCAGCGTCTCGACCAGGCTGGTCGGTTCGACCTGATCGTAGGGCGCGACGGCGAGGTCCATCCAGAAACCGGGACGGAACAACGTGAACGCCACCAGGATCAGCGCCGCCGATTCCCACAGCCGCGAGCGGACGATGAAGTAGCCCTGCGCCCCGGCCGTGAAGACCAGGATCGCCGCCGTCGCGACGATGAAGACCACGACGCCCTCCAGCGGCGTCACGTCGATCAGCAGGATGTCGGTGTTGAAGATGAAGAGGAACGGCAGCAAGGCGGTGCGCAGCGAATAGAAGAACGCCACGAAGCCGGTGCGTATCGGATCGCCGCCCGACACCGCCGCTGCCGCGAATGAAGCCAGTCCCACCGGCGGCGTCACATCCGCCATGATGCCGAAGTAGAAGACGAACAGGTGCACCGCCACGAGCGGCACGATCAGCCCGTTCTGCTGCCCCAGCGCGACGATCACCGGCGCCAGCAGCGACGAGACGACGATGTAGTTCGCCGTCGTCGGCAAGCCCATGCCGAGGATCAGGCTGAGGATCGCGGTGAAGATCAGGATCAGCAGGATCTGGCCCTGGCTCAGGAACTCGACCAGCGCCGCCAGCACCGAGCCGACGCCGGTTTGCGACACGGCACCGACGATGATGCCGGCCGCCGCCGTGGCGATGCCGATGCCGATCATGTTGCGGGCGCCGGCGATCATCCCGTCGATCAGCTCCGACCAGCCGCGCGCCACCGTTCCTTCCGTCGGCTCATTACGGAAATAGGCGAAGAGCGGGCGCTGGGTCAGCAGGATGAAGATCATCAGCACCGCCGCCCAGAACGCCGAGAGCGACGGCGACAGGCGCTCCACCATCAGGCACCAGATCAGCACGAAGACGGGCAGCAGGAAGTGCAGGCCCGACTTGATCGTCGGTCCCGGATCCGGCAGCCGCACCACCGGCACGTTCGGGTCGTCCATCTCCAGATCGGGAAACTGCGCGCAATATCGGACCAGGCCGACATAGACCGCCAGGAGGAGCGCCGCGACCGCCCACTGCGTCCAGTCGCCGGTAACGCGCGACAGCACATCCATGAAGAAGAACACGCCGAAGGCTGCGATGGCGGAGACGCCGATCACCAGCGCCCCGGTCGAGAGGACGCGCATGCGCGTGTCCTCGCCGGCGCGCGAGCGCAGCAGCGCCAGCACGCAGGCGATAAGCCCCAGGACAATCAGGACCGCGAACAAGCGGTTTCCGGAACCGCCGAGCGCCTCGAAGGCCGCGAACAGGTAGTAGATGCCGCCGGCGATCGCCAGCATCACCGAGATCGTCACGCCGAAGGAAATCAGCGCCCATTTCAGCGGCTTGGGCTCGTTCGCCCGCGGCAGGCCCTCCATGCCCTTCCGCATGGCTTCCAGATGCACGATGTAGACCAGCGCGATGTAGGAGATGATGGCCGGGACGAAGGCGTGCTTGACCACCTCGAAATACGAGATGCCGATATATTCGACCATCAGGAAGGCGGCGGCGCCCATCACCGGCGGCATGATCTGGCCGTTCACGGACGAGGCCACCTCGACGGCGCCGGCCTTTTCGCGCGAGAAGCCGACGCGGCGCATCATGGGGATGGTGAAGGTGCCGGTCGTGACCACATTGGCGATGGACGAACCGGAAATGAGGCCGGTCATGCCGGAGGCGACGACGGCCGCCTTGGCCGGGCCGCCGCTGAAATGGCCCATCAGCGAGAAGGCCACCTTGATGAAGTAGTTGCCCGCCCCCGCCTTGTCGAGCAAGGCACCGAACAGCACGAACAGGAAGACGAGATCTGTCGAGACGCCGAGCGCGATGCCGAACACGCCCTCCGTCGACAGCCACTGGTGGAAGGCGACGGCGTTGAAACTCGCGCCCTTCCAGGCCAGCAGGCCGGGCGCATAGGGCCCGAGGAACGTGTAACCGAGGAAGATGATCGCGACGATCATCAGCGGGGGGCCGAGCGCCCGGCGCGTTGCCTCCAGCAGGAACAGGATGCCGAGCACGGCGACGACGACGTCAGTGCCGTTCGGGTTGTTCGGACGGTCGGCAAGCCGCGTGCCCAAGAGGCTCTTGATCAGCGCGGTGTCGAAGACGAAGAGATAGAGCGCGCAGGCGGTCGCCCCGATGGCCAGCACCCAGTCCGCGATCGGCACGGAGCGCCGCGGAGAACTGCGAAAGGCAGGAAACACGAGATAGGCGAGGAACAGCGCGAAGGCGAGATGGATCGGCCGCGCCTCGCGGCTCGAGAACACGCCGAAGCCAAGGCTGTAGGGCAGCGGCGAGGCGATCCAGATCTGGAACAGCGACCAGGCCAGCGCGACGCCGGCGATCAGCATGGCCACCTGCCGGTTGGTCGGGTTGCGGCCGCCGGTATCGGTCGAGGCGACCAGATCCTCAAGCTCGGACGCGCTTAGCTGTCCCTTGTTCGTGCCTTCGCTCATGAGCCCCCCACAGGTTCCACCCAAGCCATGTCGCGTCCGCCGGACGTGCCTGACCACGATCTGAAAGAAAACGGGCCGGCGCGAAGGATTCGCGCCGGCCCCGGAGCTGGATTACATCCAGCCGCGCTCCTTGTAGTAGCGCTCTGCGCCCTCGTGCAGCGGCGCCGAGAGGTTGTTCTTGATCATGTCCTCTTCCTTCAGGTTCTCGAAGGCGGGATGCATCTGCTTGAAGCGGTCGAAGTTCTCGAACACCGCCTTGGTCACCGCGTAGATGACGTCCGGCGAGGTCTTGGCCGACGAGACGAAGGTGGCACCCACGCCGAAGGTCGTGGTGTCCTCGTCGGTGCCCGCATACATGCCGGCCGGGATGGTCGCCATGGAATAGAACGGGTTGTCGTCGACCAGCTTGCGGATCACCTCATTGTCGACATTGATCAGGCGCGACTCGCAGGACGTGGTCGCCTCCTTGATGGTTCCCGCCGGGTGGCCGACGGTGAAGACGATCGCGTCGATCTTGTTGTCGCAGAGGGCGGCAGACTGCTCAGCCGACTTCAACTCGGCAGCGAGCGAGAAGTCCGATGCGCTCCAGCCCATCTTGTCCATCACCACCTCGAAGGTGGCGCGGGCGCCCGAACCGGGATCGCCCATGTTGACGCGCTTGCCCTTGAGGTCCTCGAAGGTCTTGATGCCGGAATCGGCGCGCGCCACCACGGTGAACGGCTCCGGATGCACGGAGAAGACCGCACGCAGCTCTTCGAACTTGCCGTCCGGGAACGTGTCGGGAGCGGTTCCGTTATAGGCATGGTACTGCCAGTCCGACTGGGCGACGCCCATGTCGAGGTCGCCGGCGCGGATGCCGTTGATGTTGGACACCGAGCCGCCGGTGGTGTGCGTGCACTTGATGTCGTGCTCGGCCGAGCCGCGGTTGACGAGACGGCAGATCGCGCCGCCGACCTGGTAGTAGACGCCGGTCTGGCCGCCGGTGCCGATGGTGATGAAGGTCTCGGCCTGGGCCGTGCCGGACAGCGCCATGGCGCCGGCGACCATCGTCCCAAGGGTCAATGACTTGAAGAGTTTCATGCAGTGCCTCCCGTGATAGGCAGCGGTTTCGTGCGACACGCAAGGGCGGACCGTCAGGACGGGCCTCCCGGCTGGAAGCGCTTCAGGAAGATCGCAGGCCCCGTCCCCGGGGCCGTCATTCGCGCGCAAGGCCCGATCCGCTTCGGGATCGCGCCGCCTGCCGGCAGTCTCGAAAGCTGCCTTCGCACGAACGACCGCCTCCCCTCCTCGCTTCTGGCGCGTGAGCTGGACAGGACTGCCACAGCCTTCCCGCGAAAATGCGGAAAGTCAGGTTAGACCGAAACGTGACGATCTTCCAACCCCCTGTAGAGGTTCTGGAAAAATTGGAGAAAGGACCTTGGGAGGATTGCAGGACAATCTTGCAATATCGGACAGACGATCGGAGCGGCCGCGCATCGACGGCTGTCGCTCTTGTGTGCCAGAGCTTCAGTCGCCGCTCTTGCCGCCGTGGATGACTTCGAGGAAATTGCGGCGCAGCTGAGCCTCGTCCTGCCCTTCGCGCAAGCCCTGGCGCCATTGATCTATGACGAGGCGCAAGGCGAGCGTTTCGCGCGTATGCGGCAGGTGGCTGAGATAATCGGTGAAATAGTCGTCGAGCGCCTGACGGTCGAGCGCACCTTGTGCGATCAGCCCATGGATGAGAGCCATGGTCGCAGCGATGTGCCCCCGCAGGAACTCATACTCTGCCGTGCTGTTGCCGCCGGAGGTGTCAGACATCGTCTCGTGCGTCCGTCCTGTCGTTGTAGTGGTCACTCGCCTCTGCCGACAGTTGTACACAGCATAGGCCGGGTGGTCGATAGACGATGCGCGCCCCTTGCGGACAGAGCCGGCGCCGGGGCATCGCTCCCGTCATTCCCAAGCGTAACTCTACATCATGAAGGAAGGGTTTTCCAACCAGGCCGATGAGCAAATGCTCAACAAGCCGGCCCTTGCGCGAAACCGCGACCGCGGTCGCAAACGCCGTCGGAACAAACGCAGCGGAACGGAGGGCATATGAGCGGTTTCGGTGGGGCGCTTGCAGCGCGCTATCACCCACCTCGCCTCGCCCGGTATCTCTTCAAAACCACGGATACCGGGGAGATCTTGGTGAGCCCGCAGGGGCTCGAACCCTGGACCTACTGATTAAAAGTCAGTTGCTCTACCAACTGAGCTACAGGCTCACACGCGCGTTCCTGTAACAATGTGCGCCCGGCGTGACAAGAGGCGAATTGGCGAGGGTGGATAACCGCCCTCGCCGCACCGCTTATGCCGGCTTGATCTCGTCCCTTGCGACATCGGCTCCGGCATAGATGCCCTTGAGGCGTTCGCGCAGGATCTGCATGACCACATAAAGCACCGGGATCAGCACCACGCCGAGCGTGGTGGCGAACAGCATGCCGCCGAATACCGCGAATCCGATGGCCTTCTGGCTGGCCGCACCCGCACCGTTCGCGGTCACCAGCGGAACCACACCGAGCAGGAAGGCGAGCGCCGTCATCATCACGGCGCGGAAGCGCAGATGCGCCGCCTCGCGGGCCGCGGCAATGATCGACTTGCCCTTCTCCCGTTCCTCCATGGCGAACTCGACGATCAGGATGGCGTTCTTGGCGCCGAGACCGACGAGCATGATCATGCCGATCTGGGTGTAGAGGTTGACGTCGCTCCCCGTGGCCGCCACCGCGGCGAAGGCGCCGAGCAGCGCCACCGTCACCGACATCAGGATCGCCAGAGGCATCGACCAGCTTTCGTACTGGGCGA
This sequence comes from Stappia indica, assembly GCF_009789575.1. Classification (NCBI taxonomy): domain Bacteria; kingdom Pseudomonadati; phylum Pseudomonadota; class Alphaproteobacteria; order Hyphomicrobiales; family Stappiaceae; genus Stappia; species Stappia indica. Next base: position 342,560 of record NZ_CP046908.1, read on the forward strand.
CCAGGAAGAGATAGGCGAAGAGGATCGACAGCATCAGCACGATGACAACGACCGCGCCGGCGCCCTGCTGCTGCAGCGCCGAGCCGGTCCACTCGTAGGCGTAACCGGACGGCAGCGCCTCGGCAGCCCCCCGCTCCATTTCGGTAATGGTGTCGCCGGTGGACATGCCCGCCTTCGGCTCCGCATTGACCGATGCGGAGCGGAACATGTTGTAGCGATTGAGGATCTGCGGGCCGAGCACGTTCTCGACGCTGACGATGGACCGCAACGGAACCATGTCTCCCGCCTCGTTGCGCACATGCAGCTGCGCGATGTCGTCGGCCCGATCGCGCATGGCGCCCTCGGCCTGAATCATCACGCGATAAACGCGCCCGAACAGGTTGAAATCGTTGACGTAATACCCGCCGAGATAGGCTTGCAGCGTCTGGAAGACATCCGCGATCCGGATGCCGAGCAGCTTCGCCCGCTCCCGGTCGAGATTGACGAAGAGCTGCGGCACGTTCGCCCGGAAGGTCGAATAAGCCTGGGCGATCGAAGGCTGCTGATTCGCCGTGTAGACGAGCGAGCCGACCGCCGAGGCGAGATCCTGCGGCGTGCCGCCGCCCGTCTGCTGCACCTTCATCTCGACGCCGGCGGTGGTGCCGAGGCCGGGGATCGGGGGAGCGTTGAAGGCGATGATGTTGGCGCCGGGGATTGTCGAGAACGTCGCCCAGAGTTTCGCGAGGATACCGTTGGCGCTCAGTTCCGGCGTTTCGCGCTCGCCCCACGGCTTCAGCTTGACGATGACCATGCCCGAATTCGGCGAAAGGCCCGAATTGAGGATCGAGAAGCCGTTGACCATGATGAGATGCTGGATGCCGTCGATGCCTTCCAGCATCTCTTCCATCCGGTCGGTGATCTCGGTGGTGCGCGGCAGCGCCGCGCCGTCGGGCAGTTGCACGTCGACCATCAGGTAGCCCTGGTCCTCCAGCGGCAGGAAGCCCTGCGGCAGGCGGCCGCTCATCACCACGATCAGCGCGACGGCGGCACCGACACCGACAAGGCCGAGGAACGAGCGCGGCAGCAGGCGCGACACGATCCCGACATAGCCGTTGCGGGCACCGCTGATTCCCTTCTCGAACAGTGCCAGCAACCCGCGCGGCGGGCCCGAGCGCGCCTTCAGCACCAGGCCGCACAGGGCCGGCGACAGGGTCAGCGCGTTGATCGAGGAAATCACCACCGAGACCGAGATCGTCACGGCGAACTGCGAGTAGAGCCGGCCGGTGATGCCCGGCATGAAGATCGTCGGCACGAACACCGCAAGCAGCACCAGGGTGGTCGCGATCACCGGCGTGGTGATCTGCTGCATCGCCTTTTCGGTCGCTTCCTTGGCCGACAGACCTTCCTCGGCGATGATGCGCTCGACGTTTTCCACCACGATGATCGCATCGTCCACGACGATGCCGATGGCCAGCACCAGCGCGAAGAGGCTGATCGTGTTGAGCGACATGCCCGCCAGCAGCAGGACGGCGAACGTGCCGATCAGCGACACGGGGATGGCGATGGTCGGAATGATCGTCGCCCGCCAGTTGCCCAGGAACACGAAGACCACCGCGACGACCAGCCCAAAGGTCATCATCAGGGTCATGACCACGTCGTCGAGCGAGCGCTCGACGAATTCGGTCGTATCGAAGGGAATGTCGTAGGCGACATCCTCCGGGAAGGCCTTGGACAGTTCCTCCAGCCGCGCCCTCACGCCTTCGGCCACGGCAAGCGCGTTGGCGCCCGGCGCCTGGTAGATCGCCAGCACGGTTGCCGGCTTGCCGTCGTAGCGCCCGCTTGCGGCGTAGAACTGCGACCCGAGCTCCACCCGCGCCACATCGCCGATGCGCACCAGCGCCCCGTCCTCGCCCGTGCGCAGCACGATGTTGCGGAACTCCTCGACCGTAGACAGGCGCCCCTGCGCCCGCACGGTGTACTGGAACTGCTGCCCCTCGGGCGCCGGCGGTGCGCCGATCTGGCCGGCCGCGACCTGCAGGTTCTGATCCTGGATCGCCGCGATGAAGTCGGATGGCGTCATCGACAGGGCCGCCAGCCGGTTCGGGTCGAGCCAGATTCGCATGCCGTAAGCGAAGTCGGTGAGCACGTCGGCCTTGCCGACGCCCTTCACGCGGGCGAGCGAATCCTTGAGGTTGATCGAGGCGTAATTGGCGAGAAACAGTTCGTCATAGGTGCGGTTGGGCGAGAACAGCGTCACGACCAGCAGCATGTTGGTGCTGGCCTTCTGCACGGTCACGCCGCTGCGGGTGACGTCGGCCGGCAGCACGCTCGTCGCCTGCGACACCCGGTTCTGCACGTTGACCGCTGCAATGTCCGGATCGGTGCCGACATCGAAGACGATGTTCAGCGAGTAGCTGCCGTTGTCGGAGCTGTTCGACGACATGTAGAGCATGTTGTCGACGCCGTTCACCTCGGCCTCGATGGGCGCCGCGACGGTCTCTTCCAGCACCTGCGCGCTGGCGCCGGTATAGCTGGCGGAGACGTTGACGACCGGCGGGGTGATGTTCGGGAACTGCTCGACCGGCAGCGACATGTATCCCAGCGCGCCGGCGATGGTGATGACGATCGAGATGACCAGCGCGAATTTCGGCCGGTTGATGAAGATCCGCGAGAACATCGGCGTTACTCCGCCGAGCCGGCGGCGAGCGCGGCGTTGACCGGCACGCCCGGCCGCACCTTCTGAAGGCCGAGCGTGATCACGCGCTCACCCTCCTGCAGCCCTTTCGTCACGGCGAAGTCCGTGTCGACCTGCTGGCCGAGTTCGACATAGCGCTGCTCGACGGTCTCGTTGCTGCCCACCACCAGCACGAAGGGGCCGCGCTGGTCGCGCTGCACCGCCGACTGCGGAATGACGATCTCCTTCATCGACACCGGCGCTTCCACGACGACTTCGACGAAGGTGCCGGCGACCAGAAGCAGGTCGGGGTTGCGGAAGCGCCCGCGGACCGCGATCGTTCCCGTCTTCGGATCGACCACATTGTCGATGAAGACGATCTCGCCGTCCTGCTCGTAGCGCTTGCCGTTCGGCAGGATCACGTGGATGCCCGGCAACGCGGCCTTGTCGCCGACAGCGTCCGCCGGATTGGCGCCGCGCACCGCGTCCAGATAGTCCTTCTCGCTGATCGCGAAACTCACATACATCGGATCGGTACGCACCAGCCGCGCGATCGGGCCGCTCGACGGGCCGACCACATCGCCGACGCTGAAATTGCTCCTGCCGATCTTGCCGGCAAACGGTGCCGTGATGTCGGTGTAGCCCAGGTTGAGCTCGGCCTGGGTGATCGCCGCATTGGCGGCTGCGACCGAGGCATCGGCCTGCTCCTTGGCCGCAAGCGTCGCCTGATACTTGGCCTGGGAGACGTGCCCCTTGTCGAGCAGGTCCTTGTCGCGCTCCAGGTCGGAGGCCTTCAGCGCCGCATCGGCCGCAGCACGCGCCGCCTCCGCCTTGGCGGAGGCCAGCGCCGCCTCGTAGGGCGCGCGCTCGATGGTGAACAGCAGCTGGCCGCTCTGCACGGTCGCGCCGTCGTCGACATTCTTGGAATTGAGGAAGCCGGAAACCCGGGCGATCAGGTTGACGTCGTCGACCGCCTGCACGCGCCCGACGAAGCGGGCGGACTGGCGCACCTCTTTGGAGACGGCTGCCGCGACGGTGACGGAAGGGGGCGGTGCTTCCTGCGTCGAGCTGTCCTGCGACGGGTTGCAGGCGGCCAGCGCGACGGCAAGGCCCGGAATGAGGCTCACGCGCAGGAACGAACGCAGCTGGCCCATGATTGTAACCTCCCCCCGAGCGCCCGGATACCGGACGCCGGTCTATTAGACGAAAGAGAAGCGGTGATGACACCGCCCCTCGCACAGCCGTTTTCTGTAGCTTTCGGAAGGGTACGCAGGCAACTCAGTCAAAGACAAGCGCCAATCCGAAGTGGTCCCCGGCCGGCAGAACCAGGCCTTCGGGCGCCTCCACCGCATCGAACGATGCCTCCCGCAGCGTCTGCGCCAGGTGGGTGCGGTCGCGGGCTCGAAGGCCGAGCGCGGCAATCGCCGAACCACCGGGACCGATCTCCGGCGCATCGATGCCGTACAGCGAGGCAAAGGCTGCCGGCGGCATCAGGTGCAGCCGGCCGCGCGGCGTCTCGAGGGTGATCCCGAGGCTCGTCGCCCGCATTTCCCGCCGGCCGGTGAAGGCGGCGTAGAAGATGTGCTGCTCGGCCGGCTCGTCGCAGACGATCACCACCGATTCGAGCGCGGTGACGCCATTGGGATGGGTCTGGTACTCGGCCGACCAGAAGGTGTCCGGATAGCGGTTCAGGCAGGTGAAGAAGCCATGCGCGGGATCGCTGTCGTTGCGCACGAAGGTCAGGTCGAAGCCGACCTTGCGGATGCCCCCGTCGGGCAGCGTCGCCTCGCGGCCGAACGAGAACGGCGCGTAGACATGCAGGCCGGCCCGCTCGAAATCGCGGCGATCTGCCGCCGGATCGCGGCTTTCCATCACCAGCATCGAGGCGCCCTCGCGCGTCTTCAGGAAATCGCGGTTGAACGCACCGAAGGAGAACGTGTCGCCCGCCGCCTCCGGGATCAGCGTCTCGTCGCCGATCCCCAGGATCTCGATGAAGAAGCCGTCGAGCTGGACGAGGTGGTTTTCCGTGCCCCAGGGATGGCGGGCGCGCGGCGTGACGCGAAAGCCCAGCCTTTCCATGAAACGGGGGGCCGCGCCAAGATCGCGCACCGCCCAGACCACGTGATCGAAACCGCGTGCGCTCATCCCGTTCTCCCCTGCCCTTGTTGCGTCCGGCTGCTCCCGAGCGGAAGAGCCGGCCCGGCCGTCCTCAGACCAGGCGGCTCTGCTCGATCGCCGCGGCCACGAAGGACGCGAAGAGCGGATGCGGCTCGAACGGGCGCGACTTCAGCTCCGGATGGTACTGCACGCCGATGAACCAGGGATGGTCGTCGATCTCCACCGTCTCCGGCAGCTGGCCGTCAGGCGACGTGCCGGCAAAGCGCAGGCCCGCCTGCTCCAGCCGCTCGCGATAGGCGATGTTCACCTCGTAGCGGTGGCGATGGCGCTCGGAGATCATCTCCGACCCGTAGATGCCGGCGATCCGCGAGCCCTTCTGCAACCGCGCCTGATAGGCGCCGAGGCGCATGGTGCCGCCGAGTTCGCCGTCGGCGCGCCGGACCTCGATCTGGTTGCCCTTCGACCATTCGGTCATCAGGCCGACCACGGGCTCCGCCGCCTCGCCGAACTCGGTGGAGTTGGCGTCCCGAATGCCGGCGAGATTGCGCGCCGCCTCGATCACCGCCATCTGCATGCCGAAGCAGATGCCGAAATACGGCACCTTGTGCAGCCGGGCGAAACGGGCTGCCGCGATCTTGCCTTCCGCGCCGCGCTCGCCGAAGCCGCCCGGCACGAGAATGCCGTGGACGCTTTCCAGCCACGGGGTCGGGTCTTCCTTCTCGAAGATCTCCGACTCGATCCACTCGATGTTGACGCGCACGTTGTTGGCGATGCCGCCGTGGACCAGCGCCTCGATCAGCGACTTGTAGGCGTCCTTGAGGACCGTGTACTTGCCGATGATCGCGATGGTCACCTCGCCTTCCGGATTGGCGAGCGTCTCGGAAATGCCGATCCAGCGGGACAGGTCGAGCGCCGGCGCGCCGGTGATGCCGAACGCTGCCAGCACCTCGTCGTCCAGCCCTTCCTTGTGATAGGCGATCGGCACGTCGTAGATCGACTTGACGTCGTAGGCCGGGATGACGGCGCCTTCGCGCACGTTGCAGAACAGCGACAGCTTGCGCCGCTCGCTCTCCGGGATCTTGCGGTCGCAGCGGACCATCAGGATGTCCGGCTGGATGCCGATGGAGCGCAGCTCCTTGACCGAGTGCTGGGTCGGCTTGGTCTTGAGCTCGCCGGCCGTCGCGATGAACGGCATCAGGGTCAGGTGAATATAGACCGCATGGCCGCGCGGCAGCTCGTTGCCGAGCTGGCGGATCGCCTCGAAGAACGGCAGTCCCTCGATGTCGCCGACGGTGCCGCCGATCTCGCACAGCACGAAATCGTAGTCGTCGTTGCCGTCTAGGACGAAGGCCTTGATCGCATCGGTGACGTGCGGAATCACCTGGACGGTGCCGCCGAGATAGTCGCCGCGGCGCTCCTTGGCGATGATGTCCTGGTAGATCCGGCCGGTGGTGATGTTGTCCATCTTGTTGGCCGGACGACCGGTGAACCGCTCGTAGTGACCAAGGTCGAGGTCGGTCTCCGCGCCGTCGTCGGTCACGAAGCACTCACCGTGCTGGTAGGGACTCATCGTCCCCGGATCGACGTTGAGATAGGGGTCGAGCTTGCGCAGCCGCACCCGGTATCCACGCGCCTGAAGGAGGGCTCCAAGAGCCGCGGAGGCGAGTCCCTTGCCTAGGGAAGAAACCACGCCGCCGGTGATGAAGATGTATCGCGCCATGGACAAATACCATATCGCTGCGGGCGCTGATTCGAACGCCCGGCATGGAGTTAACACACAAGAAAATGCCCCGCGACGGGTATCGCGGGGCATTGGATGAAGACGCTTGCCGCCCTGGGCTTACTGCGCCGCCGGAACCTGCGGTCCGGAAGGCGTCTCGGGCGGACGCAACTGGTCGAGGATGCCGTTGCCGGAACCCGACGTTCCCTCGCCGACCGGCGCGCTCTGCGTACCGGGCGCGGCGTCGAGGATCGAGGCCGGACGGTCGCCGTTCTTGGCCAGCAGCGCAAGACCCAGCGAGGTCGCGAAGAAGACCGCAGCCAGAATCGCCGTTGCGCGGGTCAGCACGTTGCCGCTGCCGCGGCTGGACATCATCCCGCCACCGCCGCCGCCGATGCCCAGGGCACCGCCTTCGGAACGCTGCAGGAGAACCACCAGGACGAGCGCAAGCACGACCATAAGATGAATAACGATGACAACGGTTTCCATCGACAACCAGTCTTTCGTGTTCGGATTGCAGCGGGTTCTACACCAATGCCGTCACGGTTTCCACCCTTGATCGGCCCCGACTGCACTCATGGCAGCCAGCTGATGGCCGCATAACAAAAGGTTTGCCGGCGGATCAGCCGGCGGCCTTTGCGATCGCAAGGAAATCGGCGGCCTTCAGGCTGGCGCCGCCGACCAGCGCGCCGTCGACATTGTCGACCGACAGCAGCTCGCCGGCATTGGCCGGCTTCACCGAGCCGCCGTAAAGCAGCCGGATCGAGGCGGCCGAGGGCCCGAACCGTCCCTGCAGTTCCTTGCGCATATAGGCATGCATCTCGGCCACGTCATCCACCGTCGGCGTCAGGCCGGTGCCGATGGCCCAGACCGGCTCGTAGGCAACGACCAGCCGGGCGCCGTCCGCGCCCTCCGGCACCGAGCCGGCAAGCTGTGCGCCGACCACCTCGAGAGCCTTGCCCGCCTTGCGCTCGGCTTCCGTCTCGCCGACGCAGACGATGGCGATAAGGCCCGCCCGCCACGCGGCCTCCGCCTTGGCCCGCACCAGCGCGTCGCTCTCGCCATGATCGGCCCGGCGCTCGGAATGGCCGACGATGACCCAGCGCGCGCCGGAATCGGCCAGCATCTCGGCCGAGATGTCGCCTGTGTGGGCGCCGCTCGCCGCCGGGTGGCAGTCCTGGCCGCCGATGCTGAGGCCGCTGTCGCCGGCCGCAGCTGCGGCCGCGGCAACCAGCGTCGCGGGCGGGCAGATGGCGAGATCGACCGAAGCGGCGAGACCGCCGGCCGCCGCCTCCGCCATGGAACGCAGCTCGCCGAGCGCGGTCGCCAGCCCGTTCATCTTCCAGTTTCCGGCGATCAGCGGCGTGTTCCTGTCGGTCATTTCGGCATCCTCGGCTGGCATGCGGTCGGCGATGGGCGTGCCGGGCGGGCACATTCAATGCCGGTGCTACCAGAATTTCCGCCTCGTTCAAGACGATACGGCGCAAGCCTTTGCCCGAGCCTTTGCCCAAGCCATTGCCTGTGCCTTGCCCCTGCCGATCCGCATCTCTATGATCCGCCCGCTCCAGCTCGGATTTTACCCAAGGTCCGGGCCGTATCCTGTTGCCCCGGTAACGCCCCTGTAACGACGGAACCTGCAATGCTCGACACTCTGCGCAGCGGCGCAAAGTCATGGATTTCCAAACTCCTGATCGCTCTTCTCGTCATCAGCTTCGCGATCTGGGGCATTTCGGGTGATCTTCTCAATGTCGGCGGCGACCAGGTCGCGACCGTGGGCGACCGCAAGATCTCGATCGTCGAGTTCGACAATGCCTATCGGCGCGAGCTCGACACGATCGGCCGCAACATCGGACGGCCGCTGTCGACCGTCGAGGGCGCCTCGCTCGGCATTCCCGCACAGGTGCTCGGACGCCTGATCGCCGAAGCCGCGCTGAACGAGACCGCGGACGAGTACAATCTCGGCCTGTCCGACCAGCAGCTGGTCCGCCTCATCCAGGAGGCCCCGGCCTTCCAGGCGCCGGGCGGCGGCTTCGACCGCGCCCTGCTGTCGCGCGTGCTGATGGCCAACGGCCTGACCGAGGACGCCTTCGTCGCCGAGCGCCGGCTGCTGGAGGAGCGCCGCCAGATCGCCGATGCGATCAGCGGCGGCCTTGCGACCCCGGCGGCGATGCTGGAGGCGTTCAACCAGCACGCCAACGAGGAGCGCAGCGTCGACTACGTGGAATTCGGCGCCGACCAGGCCGGCGAGATCCCCGCCCCGACGGACGCCGAGCTCACCACCTATTTCGAGGCCAACCAGGACACGTTCCGCGCGCCCGAATACCGCAAGGTGGCGCTGCTGTCGCTGACGCCCGAGCGCCTGGCGCGCCCGGACGAGGTCAGCGAGGACGACCTGCGCCAGGAATATGCCGCGTCCGGCGACCGCTTCGGCGAGCCGGAGCGCCGCCGCATCCTGCAGATCCCGCTGGGCGATGCGGCCGCGGTCGAAGCGGCCCGCACCGCCCTTTCGGAAGGCAAGACCTTCGAGGACATTCTCGCCGAGCGCGGCCTGACGGAAGCGCAGGTGGAGCTGGGCAACATGGCTCGCACCGAGTTGCTCGACCCGGCCATCGCCGAGGCGGCGTTCTCGCTCGCCGAGGGCCAGACCTCCGGCATCGTCGAGGGTCGCCTGACCTCCGTGCTGCTCAAGGTCGCCGAGATCACCGAGGCGCACCAGTCGCCGCTGGAGGAGGTCGGTCCGGAACTGCGCAAGGAGGTCGCCCTGCGCCTTGCGACGCGCGAGGTGCTGGACCTGCATGACGAGATCGAGGACGCCCGCGCCGGCGGCGCGACGCTGCAGGAGGTCGCGGAGCGATTCTCCCTGACCCTCGACGCGCCGGCCGCCTTCGACAGCGCCGGCAAGGACCAGGCCGGCAATGCCGTCACGCTGCCGGACGCGAACGACCTGATCTCCGACGTGTTCGAGAGCGATGTCGGCATCGAGGCCGACATGCTGCAGCTCGGCCGCGACGGCTTCCTGTGGTTCGAGGTGCAGGAAGTCGTGCCGGCCCGCGACCGCACGCTGGACGAGGTCCGCCCGCAGGTCGTCGACGCCTGGACCGCGCAGCAGCGCACCCAGCGGCTCGACGATCTGGCCAAGTCCATCGTGGACGAGGTCCGCGGCGGCAAGTCGCTGCAGGACGTCGCCACCGAGCGCGGCCTGACTGTTGCCTCCGCGACCGGCATCAAGCGCAACGGCGCCAACGGCCCCCTGCCCGCCTCGGCCATCCCGTCCGTGTTCTCCGGTCCGGTCGGCACGCTCGGCAGCGCCGCGCACGAGGGAGGCCGCCGTCTCGTCTTCCGCGTTACCGGCGCCAATGCCCCGGCCTTCTTCCGCGAGGCCGGCGAGATCGCCGCGCTCGACCAGCGGCTGGCCGAGGCGCTGCAGAACTCGGTCATCGGCCAGTATGTCGGCGAGCGCGAGGCGCGTCTCGGCGTCAGCGTCAACCAGGCCAACATCAACCGGGTGCTCGGCCAGGGCGGTAGCTGATGCCGCCCCGGGTCCCTTTCGGGAGGACGTCGATTTGAGCAACCTCAAGACCCTGATCGCCAAGGCCGCCGACGGGCACGCCCTGTCGCGCGCCGAGGCCCAGTCCGCCTTCGACATCATCATGTCGGGTGCGGCGACCCCGGCACAGATCGGCGGCTTCCTGATGGCGCTGCGGGTGCGCGGCGAGACCGTCGACGAGATCGCCGGCGCCGTCGCGACGATGCGCTCCAAGATGGTCCCGGTCTCCGCCCCGGCCGATGCGGTCGACGTGGTGGGCACCGGGGGCGATGCCTCGGGCAGCTACAACATCTCCACCTGCTCGGCCTTCGTGGTCGCCGGCTGCGGCGTTCCTGTCGCCAAGCACGGCAACCGCTCGCTGTCGTCGAAATCGGGCGCCGCCGACGTGCTGGCCGCGCTCGGCGTCGACATCGACATCGGCCCGGCGCAGATTTCCCGCTGCATCCGCGAGGCGGGCCTCGGCTTCATGTTCGCGCCGAACCACCATTCGGCGATGAAGCATGTCGGCCCGGCCCGCACCGAGCTCGGCACCCGCACGATCTTCAACCTGCTCGGCCCGCTGTCCAACCCGGCCGGCGTCAAGCGCCAGATGGTCGGCGTCTTCGCCTCGCAATGGGTGGAGCCGATCGCCCGGGTGCTCGCCGCCCTCGGCTCCGAATCGGCCTGGGTCGTGCACGGCTCCGACGGTCTCGACGAGATCACCACGACCGGCCCGACCCGCGTCGCCGCTCTGGAAAACGGCGAGGTCCGCCTGTTCGAGATCTCGCCGCAGGATGTCGGCCTTTCGGTGCATCAGCCTGCCGACCTGAAGGGCGGCGAGGCGCCGGAAAACGCCGTCGCGCTCAAGGCGGTGCTGGAGGGCGAGAAGTCCGCCTATCGCGACACGGTCCTGATGAATGCCGGCGCGACGCTGGTGGTTGCCGGCCGCGCGCCGACCCTTGCCGAGGGCGTCGCGATGGCCGCGAATGCCATCGACAGCGGCAATGCGCTGGCCCGGCTGTCGCGCCTGGTCGAGGTGTCGAACGAGGCCCGCGATGGCTGACATCCTGGAAAAGATCGGCGCCTACAAGCGCCAGGAGATCACTGCCGCCAAGGCCGCCGTGCCGCAGGCCGAGATCGAGCGGCGCGCCGCAGACGCAGATGCCCCGCGCGGTTTCCTGAACGCACTGCGCGCCCGCAAGGCCGCCGGCGACTTCGGCCTGATCGCCGAGATCAAGAAGGCGAGCCCCTCCAAGGGCCTGATCCGCGCCGATTTCGATCCGCCGGCGCTTGCCCGCGCCTACGAGGCGGGCGGTGCGGCCTGCCTTTCCGTGCTGACCGACACCCCATCCTTCCAGGGCGCGCCGGAGTTCCTCGTCGCGGCCCGTGCCGCCACGTCGCTGCCGGCCCTGCGCAAGGATTTCCTCTACGACACCTATCAGGTGTTCGAGGCCCGCGCCTGGGGCGCCGACTGCATCCTGATCATCATGGCCGCCGTCGACGATGCGCTGGCCGCCGACCTGGAAGCGACCGCCTTCGGCCTCGGCATGGACGTGCTGGTCGAGGTGCACGATGCGGACGAGCTGGAGCGCGCGCTGCGCCTCGCCTCGCCGATGATCGGCATCAACAACCGCAACCTGAAGACCTTCGAGACGCGGCTGGAAACCAGCGAGGATCTGGCCGGGATGATCCCGGACGACCGCCTCGTCGTCGGCGAATCGGGCCTCTTCACCCCGCAGGATCTTGCGCGGATGGAGCGCTGCGGCATCTCTACCTTCCTGATCGGCGAGAGCCTGATGCGCCAGGACGACGTGACGGGTGCGACGCGCGCGCTGCTGGCGCGCCCCGGCCTTGCTGCGGAGTAGGACATGGTCGGCACATCTTCTGGAGACGCTTCCCCGCGCCTGACCCATCTGGACGAGAGCGGCGCGGCCAACATGGTCGACGTCTCGACCAAGGAGGTCACCTCCCGCGAGGCGCGCGCCGAAGGCCATGTGCGCATGAAGCCGGAGACGCTGGCGCTGATCCTGTCGGGCTCGGCCAAGAAGGGCGACGTCATCGCCACCGCCCGCATCGCCGGCATCATGGCCGCCAAGCGCACCCATGAGCTGGTGCCGCTCTGCCATCCGCTGCTGCTGTCCAAGGTCGCGGTCGACATCGTGCCGGATGAGGCGCTTCCGGGCTTGCGCGTCACCGCGATGGCCCGCGTTTCGGGCCAGACCGGCGTCGAGATGGAGGCGCTGACCGCCTGCTCGGTCACCTGCCTGACGATCTACGACATGGCCAAGGCCGTCGACCGCGGCATGACCATCGGCGGCATCCGCGTTCTCGCCAAGTCCGGCGGCAAGTCCGGCGACTGGACCGCGGCAAGCGAAACCAACCCCGCCTGACACAAGGCCAACTGACGTGAGGGACGGCTGACATGGCGCTGATCTCGGTCGACGAAGCCCTGTCGCGACTTCTCGGCGGCATCGAGCCTGTCGGAGGCGAGACCGTGCCGCTCGCCAGCGCCAACGGCCGCGTGCTCGCCGCCGACCTTGCCGCGACGCGCACCCAGCCGCCCTTTGCAGCCTCCGCCATGGACGGCTATGCGGTGCGCGCGGCCGATATCGCCGCGGTTCCTGCAACGCTCAAGCTGATCGGCGAAGCCCCTGCGGGCCGCGCCTTCACTGGTGCCATCAAGGCGGGCGAGACCGTGCGCATCTTCACCGGCGCCCCGCTTCCCGAAGGCAGCGACACGATCCTGATCCAGGAGAACACCGAGCGCGACGGCGATCTCGTCACCGCACTGGAAAGCGCCCCGCCGGGCAAGTTCGTGCGCCCCGCCGGGCTCGACTTCAAGGCCGGCGAGACGCTGCTCGCCGCCGGCACGCGGCTCGACTATCGCCGCCTTGCGCTGGCGGCGGCCATGAACCACCCCGTGCTGGAGCTGCGCCGCCGGCCGAAGGTCGCGATCCTGGCGACGGGCGACGAGCTGGTCGAGCCGGGCGAGCAGCCTGGGTCGGACCAGATCATCGCCTCCAACCATGCCGGCATTGCCGCCCTGGTCGAGGATTGCGGCGGCGAACCGCTGCAGCTCGGCATCGCCGCCGACCGGCGCGAGCACATTGCCGAGAAGATCGCCGGGGCACGGGCGGCCGGTGCCGACATTCTCGTGACGCTCGGCGGGGCTTCCGTCGGCGATCATGACCTGGTGCAGGAAGTGCTTGCCGCCTCCGGCATGGAACTCGGCTTCTGGCGCATCGCCATGCGGCCCGGCAAGCCGCTGATGGCCGGCCGGATCGAGGGCATGCGCGTGCTCGGCCTGCCGGGCAACCCGGTCTCCAGCCTCGTCTGCGGCGTTCTCTTCCTGCGCCCGCTGATCGACGCCCTGCTCGGCCGCCCGCCGCGCCGGCGCGACGCCGAGCTGCTGCCGCTGGCCGCCGATATCGGCGGCAACGACCAGCGCGAGGACTATCTGAGGGCCCGCATCCTGCGCCAGGACGATGGCACGGAGCGCGTCGCCCCGTTCGAGCGGCAGGATTCCTCCATGCTGGCAACGCTCACCCGCGCCGATGCGCTGGTGGTGCGCCCGCCCCACGCCGCCCCCCTGCCCGCCGGCACGCCGGTCCCGGTCCTGCGCCTGCCTCAAGGCTGAACCGGCCCCAGAGCTGAGCCGCCCCCGCACCTCGCCGCTTCTTGTTTCGTTCCTCCAGGGGCATTGTGGAACAAGGCAGGAACGGTTAGACTATGTTCATGATTTGTACATAGCCTGAGTCGCAGGCAGCGATCGGCAGCATCCGGCCGGCTTCGGCCCGGCTGCTGAGCCAGAGCGGGGGGACCCAAGCGCATGTTGACGCGCAAGCAGCACGAATTGCTCCTGTTCATCCACGAGAGGCTGAAGGAAACCGGCGTTCCTCCCTCGTTCGACGAGATGAAGGACGCGCTCGACCTGCGGTCCAAATCGGGCATCCACCGGCTGATCACCGCGCTGGAAGAGCGTGGCTTCATCCGCCGCCTGCCGAACCGCGCTCGCGCGCTGGAGATCGTCAAGCTGCCGGAATCCGTCGCGCCGGGCCTTGCCTCGCAGCGCGGCCAGGGCTTCTCGCCCTCCGTCATCGAGGGCTCTCTCGGCAAGACGCCGCCGGTGGAGCGGCCCCCCGCCCCGCCGCCTGCGGCCAATGACAGCGTCGAGATCCCCGTCATGGGCCGCATCGCCGCCGGCGTGCCGATCGAGGCGATCCAGTCCCACAGCCACACCATCGCCATGCCGGCCGACCTGCTCGGCAACGGCGATCACTATGCGCTGGAAGTGCGCGGCGATTCCATGATCGAGGCCGGCATTCTCGACGGCGACACGGTTGTGATCCGCCGTTCGGACAGCGCCGACAGCGGCGACATCGTCGTCGCCCTGATCGACGACGAGGAAGCGACGTTGAAGCGCCTGCGCAAGAAGGGCGCGTCCGTCGCACTGGAGGCCGCCAATCCGGCCTACGAGACCCGTATCTTCGGTCCGGGGCGCGTGCGGATCCAGGGCAAGCTCGTCTCGTTGTTCCGCCGCTACTGAGGGCGGGCGCCGGACGGAGCGCGGCACTGCACGGTTATTTCGGCGTCCAGGGTCGGCGACGCCCGTAGCTCGGGCGCACCGCGATATCGAGCGGCCCGGCAGCCCCGGCGTGAGGAATACCCTGCCGCGCCGGAGGGAACTTGGGAGAGTGCGCCGAAGAGAGCGCTCGAGGGGGCTCTGGAGGGACAGGGTCGGATGGGCCTGCGGGCACGCCCGCTGGTCCGGCAGGGGCCGCATCCGAGCCGCCGGAAAGGGCAGCGGAGACGGCAGCAGGATCGGCGGCATGCGTTGATGCCGCGGCGGAGCGTGGAGCCGGCGAAGGTCCGGCTTCCGGCATCGAAGAGGCCGCAAAATCGGGCGCAGAATCGGGCGCACTGAAATAGAGCGCAACGGCGCCGTCGCGGGCAAGCCGAGCGCCGTCGAACACTTGCCGCGCCCGGCAATCGGGCGGGGCGATCAGCGCTGAGACGATGATGTCGACCTTGCGGCAGTCCTCCTCGAAGGCGGCGCTGTCGCGCACCAGCGAGACCAGCAGTGCGGGCGGGCCTTGCGCCGCTGCGACGGGTCTTGGCTCTGGCCCTGATCCTGACCCTGGTCCTGGTCTTGGTCCTGGTGGCGCGTTGGCGGAGGTTCCGTGCCGGGTCCCCGCCCCCGGCGAGCCGTGCGCCCGCACCAGGCAGGCGAGCTTGTCGCAGTGCATATCCTTGGCGGAAATCCGCCGGTTCCCGTGCTCCCGTACGCCGACGCCGTCGGCCCGCAGCCACACCTCCGGCAGGAAGCCGCTCGGGCGCGAGGAAACGCGCAAGTCCCCCGCTGCATCACGGACGGCGATGGTCGTGCCGTTCGCCGATATCAGCATGTCCGGCTGCCGGTGCTGGGCATAAAGCAGCACCGAGGCGGCAAGCGGCAACAGGGCCACTGGGCGATATCCCCGCGGCGCGAGGCAGGCAATGAGCCCGGCCGCGACCACGGCCAGCGTGCCGGCGAGCGAGGGCGCACCGATCACCCCGTCATCCGGCGTCAACCCGCTCACCCAGGTTGCCATCGCCACGACAAGATCGATGCCCGCCCCCATCGCCGCGAGCGGCAGCGCCTCCAGCCCGAAGGGCAGCAGGGCCAGCGCCAGCACGGCGAAGGGCATCACGACCAGCGTCACCACCGGCATTGCCAGCAGGTTGCCGAGCGTGCCGAGCGGCGAGATGCGGTGGAAGTGATAGGCGCCGATGGCCCCGGTCGCGAGACCCGCGATCAGCGAGGTCAGCAGCAGGCCCCAGAACCACCCCGCAGCCCCCGACGTTGCCGCCTGCAGCAGCCCGCGGCCGGGCGGCGCCATCGGCGCCTTGCGTTCGCGCGCCGCGCGCCGGCGGGTGATCTCCTCATAGGCGGCGACCAGCGCGATGACGGCGGCGAAGGACATCTGGAACCCGGGATCGAGCAACGCCTCCGGCAGGACGGCGAGAATGAGGAAGACGGCAATCGCGACATTGCGCAACGTCAGGGCGCGCCGGGCGAAGATCCGCCCGCAAAACACCAGCACGATCATCACGAAGGCGCGCTGCGTGGCGATCGAGCCGCCGGAAATGCCGAGATAGAACACCGCCGCCGACATGGCCGCAACGGCCGCCCAGGCGTCGATCCGCCGTTCCTGCACGAGGTGCGAGGACAGCGCCAGCAGCCCCCGCACGACGAAGAAGACGGAGCCTGCGAACAGCGCCATGTGCAGGCCGGAAATCGCCAGGATATGGGCAAGGCCGGCGGTCCTGAGCGCCTCCGTCACCGGCTCGGGGATCAGCGACCGGTCGCCGGTGATCAGCGCGATGGCGAGCGCGGCCGCCGTCGTCTCGCCGAGCGCTTCGAGGATCCGCGCGGCAATCGCCAGGCGCAGGTGGGCGACCCCGGCCTTCAGCCGCAGGGACACGGGCGCCGGCCCCAGATCGACGCGGCTCGGCGCACCGAAGGCAAAACCGGTCGCGCCGATCCCGTCGAAGAAGGCGCGAAAGGCAAAGTCGTAGCCGCCGGGAATCACGGCAGCAGAAGGCGGCATCAGCCTGGCCCGCAGCCGCACACCCTCGCCCACGCCGATGCTCTCGCCATCCGGACCGCCGCGCAGGGATACGCGGACCCGGTAGGGCGTGGCCGTCGCCGCAAGCCGCTCTATCCCCGCAACGCGCAGGAGCAGCCGCGTGCCGCGGTCGGTGCGCTCGGCCTCCTCCACGAAGCCGGTCAGCGTCACGCTGCGCGCCCGGTCGATCACCGGCGCGCCGACCAGCTCGGTGCGCAGCGCCCCGGTGAAAACGCCCGACAGGACAAGGGCAAGCACCAGGAGCGGCAGGGCCGATGCACCGCGGCGCGCGGCGAGAAACCAGCCCGCCCAGGCAAGGGCGGCAGCGGGCGCAAGGACGAGGACAAGCGGCTCGGCCGGCAGGCGGAAATAGACGGCGATGCCGAGGGTGAAGGCGAGCGCGGCGTAGGCAAGCCCGCGACCCTGCGCAAGGCTTTCACTTGCTGCTGCCGCAAACCTTGTCCCCGGCCCCTGCGGTTCGTGCCATCCTGTGCGGGCTCGCCGACGACGGGCAAGCAGGTCCGCAAGCGGCAAGGCAGGCAGCGCAAGCCAGCGGCGCTCGGCCCGACGGCCTTGCACCGTGTCAGGTAGCGTGTCAGGCACCATGCCTTGTCGTGCCTGCCTGTCGTCGCCCTCGCCCGTCCGGGACACCCCAGCCGCCCCTCCCCCTGGCTGCTGCGTGCCACCGAACGCTCAAGCATTGGTGGCGCGCCGCCGCTGTGCTACACGGTCGCCGACCGTGCCAGAACCGGAGCGTTGCATTGCAACCCGGGTTCGCGCAAGACGCGAAACGGCACCGGACAGTCCCGAAGGCTCGCCGGACGCACCGTCCCGGCACCGCCACCGATCACGAGGCCTTTTGAATGAGCTCTCCCGTCGTCACGCGCTTTGCGCCCTCCCCGACCGGCTACCTGCATATCGGCGGCGCCCGCACGGCGCTGTTCAACTGGCTCTATGCCCGCCGCTTCGGCGGCAAGATGCTGCTGCGGATCGAGGATACCGACCGGGAACGCAGCACCGATGCGGCGATCTCCGCGATCCTCGACGGGCTGACCTGGCTCGGCCTCGACTGGGAGGGCGAGGCGATCTCGCAGTTCGCCCGCGCCGCGCGCCACCGCGAGGCGGCCGAGAGCCTGATCGAGAAGGGCATGGCCTATCGCTGCTACGCAACGCCGGAAGAGCTGACCGCGATGCGCGAGGAGCAGCGCGCCAACGGCCTGCCGCCGCGCTATGACGGGCGCTGGCGCGACCGCGATCCCTCCGAGGCGCCGGCCGGCGTCAAGCCGGCGATCCGCCTCAAGGCGCCGGTCGACGGCGAGACGGTGATCGAGGACAGGGTGCAGGGCCGCGTCGTCTTCCCGAACAAGGACCTCGACGACCTGGTGCTGCTGCGCTCCGACGGCACGCCGACCTACATGCTGGCCGTCGTCGTCGACGACCACGACATGGGCGTCACCCACATCATCCGCGGCGACGATCACCTGACCAATGCCGCCCGCCAGACGCTGATCTACCAGGCGCTCGGCTGGGACGTGCCGGTGATGGCGCATATCCCGCTGATCCACGGGCCGGACGGGGCCAAGCTGTCGAAGCGCCACGGCGCGCTCGGCGTCGAGGCCTATCGCGCCATGGGCTACCTGCCGGCCGCCATGCGCAACTATCTCGCGCGCCTCGGCTGGAGCCATGGCGACGACGAGATTTTCTCGACCGAAGAGATGACCGGCTGGTTCGATCTCGACGCCATCGGCAAGTCGCCCTCGCGCTTCGACTTCAAGAAGCTGGAGAACCTCAACGGTCACTACATGCGCGCCGCCGGCGCGGATGAGCTGCTGGCCGACTTCACCAGCTTCCTGCCGCATGCGGAGAACGCGCAAGGCCTGCGCAACTGGCTGCAGGATCCGGCGCATGTCGAGATGTTCCGCACCGCCCTGCCGGGGCTGAAGGAGCGCGCCAAGACCCTGGTCGAGCTTGCCGACAGCGCCGAATACCTGTGGGTGCAGCGCCCGCTCGCCATGGACGAGAAGGCCGAAAAGCTGCTGGAGGCGGACGATGCGCGCAAGGTGCTCGCCGACCTGCATGGCCGCCTGTCCGCACTCGAGACCTGGAGCGCGGAAGCGACCGAGGAAGCCGTGCGCACCTATGCCGAGGAGACCGATCTCAAGCTCGGCAAGGCGGCGCAGCCGCTGCGCGCGGCGCTGACCGGCCGGGGCACCTCGCCCGGCATCTTCGATGTGCTGGCCGTGCTCGGCCGCGAGGAATCGCTCGCCCGCATCGCCGACCAGGCCGCCGGCTGACCCGATACGGCCCGGCACCTGCGCCGGCCGGAACCAGGCGGCGGCCCGATCCCGGCCGCCGCCTGCGGTTCACATGAACCCGCCGTCACCCTGTGACGAAAGCGTTAGGGAGGCGCGCTTGCGGGGAGCGGACAAATGGGATACGCAACATTCGACCTTTCCTCCCGCCGTGTGTCCGGCACGCCCCAGCCTCTCCTGGAAGCCGGCCCGGACGATCCTGCGGCGCGCTTCATACAAGGGGGTAGCCTGAATGAGCGACAACACTGCCAAGCTGACGATGGGTGACAAGTCCTGGGACTTGAAGGTGCGTCCGGGCTCCATCGGACCCGACGTCGTCGATATCGCCTCGCTTTATGCGCAGACCGGCTGTTTCACCTACGACCCGGGCTTCACCTCGACCGCCTCGTGCGAATCCGCCATCACCTATATCGACGGCGACGAGGGCACCCTGCTGTATCGCGGCTATCCGATCGAGCAGCTGGCCGAGCACGGTGACTTCCTGGAGAGCTGCTACCTGCTGCTCTACGGCGAGCTGCCGACCAAGGCCCAGAAGGACGACTTCGTGCATCGCGTGACCTATCACACGATGATCCACGAGCAGATGAGCCGCTTCTTCACCGGCTTCCGCCGCGACGCCCATCCGATGGCGATCATGGTCGGCACCGTCGGTGCGCTCTCGGCCTTCTACCACGACTCGACCGACATTTCGGACCCGCACCAGCGCATGGTGGCGAGCCTGCGCATGATCGCGAAGATGCCGACGCTTGCGGCCATGGCCTACAAGTATCACGTCGGTCAGCCCTTCGTGTATCCGCGCAACGACCTCGACTACGCCGCGAACTTCCTGCACATGTGCTTTGCGGTGCCTTGCGAGGACTACAAGGTCAACCCCGTTCTCGCCCGCGCCATGGACCGGATCTTCATCCTCCATGCCGACCACGAGCAGAATGCCTCGACCTCGACCGTGCGTCTCGCCGGTTCCTCGGGTGCCAACCCGTTCGCCTGCATCGCGGCCGGCATCGCCTGCCTGTGGGGCCCGGCGCATGGCGGCGCCAACGAGGCGGCGCTCAACATGCTGTCGGAGATCGGCTCGGTCGACCGGATCCCGGAATACATCGCCCGCGCCAAGGACAAGAACGATCCGTTCCGTCTGATGGGCTTCGGCCACCGGGTCTACAAGAACTACGACCCGCGCGCCCGCATCATGCAGAAGACCACGCATGAAGTGCTGGCCGAGCTCGGCATCCGGGACGATCCGCTTCTCGACGTCGCCATGGAGCTGGAGAAGATCGCTCTCAACGACGACTACTTCATCGAGAAGAAGCTCTACCCGAACATCGACTTCTACTCCGGCATCACGCTGCGTGCGCTCGGCTTCCCGACCACCATGTTCACCGTGCTGTTCGCCCTGGCGCGGACCGTCGGCTGGATCGCCCAGTGGAAGGAGATGGTCGAGGACCCGTCCCAGAAGATCGGCCGCCCGCGCCAGCTCTACACGGGCGCGGCACAGCGCGATTACCTGCCGGTCTCCCAGCGCCGCTGAGCGGATCGACAGACCTAAGCTTCGAAAAGGCCGCCTCCGGGCGGCCTTTTTGCGTTTGGGACGACGTGCGCGGGGGCGGCCGAAGCGGAGCAGCACGGCGGTGGTGGCATGGTTCCGGAGCGCGCCTCATAGGCGCCCGGCTCTCCGGTGCCGGCTCGGCGCTGACGCCCCGTCCGGGAGGACGCAAGGAGAGGTTCGGGGTTACTGGGTCCCGGTCTTCGGCTGCGCCGAAACCGGGATGACAGCCTGTGCGTGGAGTTCGCGCAGGCGTGTCCTCACCGCCGCTCTGGAAGCCAATAGGCCCCGGCGCGCGCTTCGCTTGGCCGGGGTGACGGCCGAGGGGATGCGAGGCCGTGCCAGTCTCGCCGGCTGTCGTCCCGGCCGCAGGCGAAGCCGGAGAGCCGGAACCGGAGAGGCACGGCGGTCGTGGCATGGTTCCGGAGCGGCGCTCCAACGCCGCTGCGTCAAACGGGGATAGAAAGCACCGCTCCAGTTGCGACAGCGGGGATAAGTGGCCGGAGACGGGCCCGCGCCATTTGCGCAGGCCGTCTCAATATTTCGGCAAGCTATTGAAAACGATTGAATATTTTTGAGACGGATTTTGCAAAATTTCAGCGCGAATTTGCGTTTGGCGTCTCAATTCGCGTCAAACGCCGATTGCCCGCCCAATCAGGCAGTCCGGCGGCGAGCCTCTTCCAGAACGATGCGCGCGGCGGCGCCCGCCTGGCTCTCGTCCCCCTCCAGCCGCATCACCGTGTCGAGCCGGGCGAAGGCATCGACCTGCCGCCGGCGGGCCGGGCCGTCGACCAGCAGCGGGGCGACCGCATCGGCAAGGGAGCGCGGGTTGGCGTCGTCGTCCAGGAATTCCGGCACGACATTCTCGCCGATGATGATGTTGGGCAGAACCATCGAGCTGACGCGGGCGACCGGCACGATGCGGTGCACGTCCTTGAGCCGGCGAAAGAACCAGTCGAGCTTGTAGGCGACGACCAGCGGCACGCCGGAAATCGCCAGCTCCAGCGAGACGGTGCCGGAGGCGGCAAGCGCCGCATGGGCCCGGCGGAAGGCGGCGAGCTTTGCCGCCTCGCCCGTCACCACCAGCGGCGGGTGCGGCCAGTCGGCAAGCTGCTCCTCGATCATCGGCCGCAAGCGCGGCACGGCCGGCAGCACCACTTCGAGGTCCGGATGCGTCTGCCGCAGGATCTCGACCGCGCCGCGGAAGTCCTGCAGCAGGCGGGTCACCTCGCTGCGCCGGCTACCCGGCAGCATCAGGAGCACCGGCGCCCCCTCCTCCAGCGCGCGCCGTTCGCCGGCGCCGGGACGGAAGTCACCGATCCGCTCGATCAGGGAATGGCCGACATAGCTGGTCGGCGGGCCGCCGAGCCTTTCGTGCACGCCGGGCTCGAACGGCAGGATCGCCAGCAGCCGGTCGACATAGGCGGCCATGCGGCGCGCCCGCCCCGGCCGCCAGGCCCAGACCGACGGCGAGACATAATCGACGATGGGAATGGAGGGCGCGCGCTTGCGCACCCGCTTGGCGACGTTGTGGGTGAAATCGGGACTGTCGACGATGACCAGCACGTCGGGAGCCGCGGCGACCACATCGTCGACGGTCCGGTAGACCCGGCGGACGATGGAGGGCAGCCGCGCCAGCACGGCGCTGAGCCCCATCACCGCGATATCCTCGATGGGAAAGAGGCTGGTCAGGCCCTGCGCTTCCATGCGCTCGCCGCCGACGCCCATGAACTCGACCGGCCGGCCGGCCTGCGCGGCGATGGCCGCCATCATCGGCGCGGCCAGTTGGTCGCCGGACTCCTCGCCCGCGACCACATAGACCCGCAGCGGGCGAACAGCGTCTTCGGTCATTGCCCGCCCTCCGCCTGCGCCGAGGCAGCCTTGCCGGAAATACCCCCGGAAATACCGTAGAGAAACACCCCCGAGCGCGCGGCGAGCGCCACCGTCTCGGCCCGCTCGGCGATCAGCACCCGGCCGGCCTCGATGGCGATGCCGGAGAGCCCCGCGTCCCGCACCCGTTGCACGGTGCCCGGCCCGATGGTCGGCAGGTCGACCCGCAGGTCCTGGCCCGGCTTGGCGCATTTCACCAGTACGCCGCCCTTGCCGCGCACCCGGCCGCGCTCGCGCAGCTCGCGGCAGCGCTCCAGCATGGAATCGGTGCCCTCCGCCCCCTCGACGGCGATGATGCGGCCGTGGAAGCAGACGGCAGCCTGGCCGATGTCGAGGCGGCCGAGCTCGGCGACGGTGGCCGCGCCCAGCTCCAGGTCGGCGAGCACCTCGCCCTTCGGCGGCGTGCCGGCCATGCAGCCGGGCTGCGCCAGCAGCTGCGGGGCAACCTCATGGGCCCCGACGACGCGGAAGCCTTCGGCCTCGAAGAAGCGGATGACCTTCTTGAGCAGGGAATCGTCGCCGCCGGCAAGCGAGGCGAGAATCTTCGGCAGCCGGCGCATGGTGCCGAGATCGCTGACGATCTCGCGCAGCTCCGGCCGGCGGGTGATGCTGCCGATCATCACCAGATCGCGCACCTTCTCCCGCTCCAGATGGCTGGCGAGCTTGCCGATCTGGCCCCAGCCGAGATGGACGGGAGAGAACGCCTCGACGGACGGGTCGGCCTCGCCCTTGATGGCGATGGCGACGACCCGGCGGCCGCGATCGCTGGCCGCGCGCAGCACCTCTGCCGGCAGCTTGCCGCCGCCGCAGATGACGGCGACAGGCCCCTCGCCGTCGATGTTCGTGGCTGTGTCGGATGCGTCGTGCATGGCCCCGTCCCCTGCCGGCGCCGACGGGCGGATCACCCGTCCTGGGCCGGCGTGCAGAAGCGGCGGTCGGTCTCGACCAGGATGAAATCCGTCACGCGGCGGACGAGCTCGACGCCCTCATGCGCGGCCGCGACCTGCTCCGCCCGCTGGCGCAACGTGCCCTCGGAGCTCTCGAACAGCTCCTTGTAGGCATTGCGCAGGGCGCGGATGTCGTCGCGGGCAAACCCGTGGCGCTTCAGCCCGACGAGGTTGAGCCCCATCAGGCGGGCGCGGTTGCCCATCACCATGCCGAAGGGAATGAGGTCGTTCTCAAGGCCCGCAAGACCGCCGACAAAGGCGTGGTCGCCGACGCGGGTGAACTGGATCGCCGCCGCGCCGCCGCCGAAAATGACGTTGTTGCCGACCGTGACATGGCCGGCGATCATCACGTTGTTCGACAGGATGACGCCGTCGCCGAGACGGGAATCATGGCCGACATGCGAGTTGGCGAGAAAGGCGCAGCGATTGCCGATCACCGTCTCCAGGCCGCCGCCCTCCGTCCCCGGATTGAGCGTCACGCCCTCGCGGATGATGCAGTCGGTGCCGACGGTGAGCGTTGCCTCCTCGCCGCGATACTTGAGATCCTGCGCCTGGTGCCCGACGGAGGCGAAGGGAAAGATCTGCGTCCGCGCCCCGACGCTCGTGCGGCCCGCCACGACCACGTGCGACTTCAGCACGACGCCGTCGCCCAGCACGACCTGCGGCCCGACATGGCAGAACGGCCCGATGGACACGCCCTCGCCGAGCCGGGCGCCGTCCTCGACGACCGCGGATGGGTGGATTGCGGAGTGAGCTGCCATCATGCCTGCCTCAGTGGTCGACCAGCATGGCGCTGATCTCGGCCTCGGCGACCTTGACGCCGTCGACCGTCGCAATGCCCTCGAACTTCCAGATGTTCGTGCGGTTGCGGATCTTGGTCATCTGGTAGCGAAGCTGATCGCCCGGCAGCACCGGCTTGCGGAACTTCGCCTTGTCGATGGTCATGAAGTAGACGAGCTTGGGCGTGTTCGACGGCCCGCGCGAATGCACGCAGAGCGCGCCCGCCGTCTGGGCCATGCCCTCGATGATCAGCACGCCCGGCATGACCGGCTGGTTGGGGAAATGCCCCATGAAATGCGGCTCGTTGGCGGTGACGTTCTTGATGCCGACGGCGGAATTGTCCCCGTCCATGTCGACGATCCGGTCGACCATCAGGAAGGGGTAGCGGTGGGGCAACAGCTCCATGATCCGCATGATGTCGGCGCTACCCAGTTCTTTGTTTTCGCCTTCGCTCATTCTTCTGTCCCCAGGCAACCAAAACCAGTCCGGTTCAAAATCTCAGTCCTTGTCCCGCGCGGAACCGGCTCCGCGCTCGGCCAGCTTGGCAAGCGTCATGATCTCGCGGAACCACACCTTCACCGGCTTGGCCGGAACGCCGCCATAGCGCGCGCCGGCCGGCACATCCGCTTCGACGACGCTGACGGCGGCGATCTGCGCGCCCATGCCGATGGTGATATGGCCGCGCACGCCGGTCTGCCCGCCGAGCGCGACATAGTCCTCCAGCGTCGCGCTGCCGGAAATTCCGACCTGCGAGACGATCACGCAATGCCGTCCGATCACCACGTTGTGGCCGATCTGGACCTGGTTGTCGATCTTGGTGCCCTCGCCGATGATCGTGTCGCGGTTGGCGCCGCGGTCGACCGTGGTGTTGGCGCCGATCTCCACATCGTTCTGGATGATCACGCGGCCGATCTGCGGCACCTTGAGGTGACCGCCCGGCCCCATGGCGAAGCCGAAACCGTCCTGCCCCGCGCACACGCCCGGATGCAGGATCACCCGGTCGCCGACCAGGGTGTGCTGCAGCACCGCATTGGCGCCGACCGTGCAGTCGCGCCCGATGCGCACGCCCGCGCCGATCACCGCATTGGCCTGGATGCGCGTGCCGCTGCCGATCTCAGCCTCCGGCCCGACGACAGCACCGGCCTCGACGATCACGCCGGCCTCGAGCCGGGCCGAGGCATCGATGCACGCCCGCGGCGAGATGCCGGAATTCGTGCCGTCGAGCGCGACGGGGCGCATGGAGGCGGGATAGAGACGGGCGAGCAGCTGCGCCCACGCCTTGTAGGGCTGGTCGGCAACCACGGGCACGACGCCGTCCGGAACCTTGTCCGCATGCTTGCGGGCAACGATACAGGCGGTCGCCGAGGTGGTGGCCAGCACCGGCAGGTATTTGGGATTGTCGAAGAAGACGATATCGCCGGCCGAGGCATCCTCGAGCGGCGCGACGCCGGACACCTGAACCTCCCCGCCGCCGCGCGGCAGGTCTCCCGTCACCCATTCGGCCACGGTCGCAAGGGCCACGGGCTCGAACGGGGCAAAGAAACAGGGGTCGCTCATCGTCTTCCCATAATGAATCCGGCCGCCGAATGTCGGCGGCCGGTCTTGAAATCGTGAACTGTCCGCCGGATCAGAAGCGCGTGCCGCCACCGATACGGAAGAACTGGGTCCGGTCGCCGGTTTCCTTGATGATCGGCCAGGCGAAGTCGGCGCGGATCGGACCGAAGGGCGACGCCCACTTGACGCCGAAGCCGGCGGACAGGCGCGGAGCGAAGCCGTTCGACTGGACGGTCGCAGGCGTTGCCGGGCCGCAGCCGGTGACGACGCAATCGGTGATCGCGCTGTCCGCATCCCACAGGGCACCGAAGTCGGTGAACACGGCGCCGGACAGGCCCAGCTCGCGCGGCAGACCAAAGATCGGGAACTCCGCTTCCGCATTGGCATGGACGTACCAACGGCCGCCGAGCGAATCGCCGGTGCGGGAGTCGCGCGGACCGATGCCCTGCATCTCGAAGCCGCGCAGCCAGGTGTCGCTGTGCTGGAACTGCTCCGAGGAGCGCAGATCGTCGCCGAGACCGTTCAGATAGCCACCGCCGGTGCGCAGGATGCCGATGACGCCCCACTCGGGCAGAAGCTCCTTGTAGGCGCGGGCATCGATGGTGGTCGACAGGTAACGGCTGTCGCCGCCGACGCCGGCGAACTCCTGGCTGAACGCCACGTAGAAGCCGTCGCGCGGGTCGCGCTTGCTGTCGCGGGTGTCGTAGACCAACGAGTAGCCGATGGACGAGGTCAGGTTGCGGCCCAGCGAGGACTGCAGACCGCCCGACAGATCCTGCGGCCGGTTCCAGGTCAGGTCCTCGTCGAAGATCCGGTAGATCAGGTTCAGGCGAAGCTCGTCGTCGCGCAGCGGCAGGCCGAAGGCGATGGAGCCGCCGGTCGTCTTGCTGTCGTAGCTGCGGTAGTCGTTGGCCTCGAAGTTGCGGCGATAGACGTCAAGCGACAGCGAGACGCGGCGGCCGAGGAAATACGGCTCGGTGAACGCGAACTCGTAGACCTGGTTCGAGGCGCCGGCACCGACCTTGGCGCGGACGAACTGGCCGCGGCCGAGGAAGTTGCGCTCCTGCAGCGTGATGTCGCCGATGACGCCGTCGGCGGTCGAGTAACCGACGCCGAAGCCGATCTCGCCGGTCGGCTGCTCCTCGATGTCCACATTGACCACGATGCGGTCCGGCGAGCTGCCGCGCGAGGTGGTGATGCGGACATCCTTGAAGAACTGCAGGTCCTTCAGACGGCGCTCGGCCTTGTCGAGCAGCACGCGGTTGAAGGCATCGCCCTCGGCGATGTCGAACTCGCGGCGGATGACGTATTCGCGGGTGCGGTCGTTGCCGCGGATGTTGATCCGCTCGACATAGACGCGCGGGCCTTCCTCGACGAAGTAGGTCAGCGAGATCGTGCGGTTCTCGTAATCGCGGGTGGCGCGCGGACGGATCTGCGCGAAGGCATAGCCCTGGCGCGAGACGTCGAGCGTCATGTCCTCGAGGGTCTTCTCGACATCGAGCGAGGAATAGGTGTCGCCGGCGCTGGTGCGGATCTTGCGGCGCAGCTCCTCCGGGTCGACATCGGTCAGCGTGGTCTGCAGGTCGATGTCGCCATAGGTGTACTGCTCGCCCTCTTCCACCGTGAAGGTGACGTAGAAGACGTTCTCCTCGCGGTCGAGGTCGGCAACCGCCGAGACGATGCGGAAGTCCGCATAGCCGTGACGGTAGTAGAACTGGCGCAGCAGCTCCTGATCCGCGTCGAGACGGTCAGGATCGAAGGAATCGGTGGTGCGCAGGAAGCTCAGCAGACCGCTTTCGCGGGTGCGGATCACGTCGGCGAGACGGCCGTCGCTGAACTTGCTGTTGCCGATGAAGGTGATGCGCTCGATGCCGGTGCGGTCGCCCTCGTTGATCTCGAAGACGAGATCGACGCGGTTGTTCGAACGGCTGATGATCTTGGGCTCGACGGTCGCGCGGTAGCGACCGGAGCGCCGATAGGCCTCAAGCACGTTCTGGACGTCGGACTGCACCTTGGCGCGGGTCAGCATCGACCGCTCCTCGGTCCGCACCACGCCGGTCAGCGTCTTGTCGTCGAGACGGCGATTGCCCTCGAACGAGATGCGGTTGACCATCGGGTTCTCGGTGACGGTCACCACCAGGGACCCGCCCTGCTGGTTGATCGCCACATCCTCGAACAGGCCGGTCGCGTAAAGGGTCTTCAGCGACTCGTCGATCTCCGCCGGCCCGAAGGCCCGGCCGGGCCGGATCGTCAGGTAGCTCTCGACGGTCGAGGCCTCGATACGGGTGTTGCCGCGGACGACGATCCGGCTGACCACCGCCGCAGACGCCTCGTCGGCACCCAGGCCGGCAAAGCTCCACGGCATGATCGGCGCGACACCGCTCATCACGGCCGCAACCAGGATCGTTCTCGTCAGGTTCTGCACACGCTGCATAAGGACGCTTCGCCTTCGCTTTTCTGCCAAGCCCTTGATATGTCGCCTCGGGCAACGGACATGGCAGTCGAGATTCTCTATATCCGTCAGTCGTTTTACAGGCTTTTGGATCGGACGCAACCGCCCAGGCTCCGCAAAACCCGTTTCCCTTCGGATCGTTGCACCTTCGACACGCTTCTTACCCTGTCCCCGCTACAGGCCCAGCTACAGGCCCAGCTACAGGGAGGTCAGGTGAAGCACGTCATTCCAAGTCGCGAACACCATCAGGAACAGCACGATGGCGATCCCGATGCGGAAACCGTATTCCTGCGCCCGCTCGCTGAGCGGCTTACCCCGCAAGGCCTCGGCGGCGTAGAACATCAGGTGTCCGCCGTCGAGCATGGGAATGGGCAGCAGGTTCAAAAGGCCGATGCTGACCGACAGCACGGCCGTCAGATTGAGCAGCGCGCCGAAACCGAGCGTCGCGACCTGCCCGGAAATCTGCGCCACGCGGATCGGCCCGCCGAGCTGGTCGGCGGATTCGCGGCCCGTGACGATGCCGGCCAGGTAACCGGCGGTGCGCGTGACCACGAACCAGGTCTCGCGGCTGCCCTCCACGACGGCCTCGACAGGGCCGAAGCGGCGGACCACCACGTCTTCCTCGCTGGCGCTGCGGCTGACGCCGAGCAGGCCGACCGACTGGACATTGCCGAAGCGGTCGGTGATCTCGCGGCGCTGCGGCGTCACCTCGACGGTGAGCTGCTGGCCGCCGCGATCCACCAGCATGGCGAGCGGCAGGTCGGCGCTGACGCTGACGATGCGCTGCATGTCGGAGAAGGTCTCGATGCGCTGCCCGTCGATGGCCAGCACCATGTCGCCCTCCATCAGGCCGGCGGCCTGGGCAGCGCTGTCGGGCTGGATCGCGTCGACGCGCGGCGAAATCTCCGGCCGGCCGAACAGGCCGAACAGCAGCGCGAAGATGACGATGGCGAGAATGAAATTGGCGATGGGGCCGGCGGCGACGATGGCCGCGCGGCGCGAAACCGGCTTGGTCTGGAAGGCGCCGGCGCGCTCTTCCTCGCTCATGCGGGCAAGCGCCTCCTGGTCGGGCACGCTCGCCTCGTTCTCGTCGCCGGCGAACTTGACATAGCCGCCGAGCGGGATGGCCGAGAGCTTCCAGCGCGTGCCGTGACGGTCGTTGCGGCCGAACAGCTCCGGCCCGAAGCCGACCGAGAAGGCCTGCACCCGCACCCCGCACCAGCGCGCCACCAGGAAGTGGCCGAGCTCGTGGAAGAACACCACCACGGTGAGCACGAACAGGAACGGCAGGGCGTAGCCTGCGAAAGACCCGAACAGCGATCCGATCAGTTCCATGTCATCTCCTTGCCGGACCGGCAGTTTCGTCTTTGCATGTTAACAACCCGTTCGCGGGCCTCAGCCCGCCTGTTCGGCGATCGCCTCCAGCGCCATCGCGCGGGCGATGGCGTCGATGCGCAATACGTCGTCCACCGAGGCCGGCTCGACGAGGTCGCCGGACGCGGCCATGCGCTCCAGCACCCTCTCCGCCGTAGCGGCGATCCCGAGAAACCCGATCCCGCGATCGAGAAAGGCCCTGACGGCGATTTCGTCTGCAGCATTGAGAGCGGCCGTCGCAGCCGTGCCCGCGACCATCGCCTCGCGGGCGATGCGCAGGGCCGGGAACCGCGCCGGGTCCGGTGCCTCGAAGCTGAGCGTTGCCAATGCGGCGAGATCAAGGCGCTGTGCCGGCGTCGCCATGCGGCGCGGCCAGGCAAGACAGTGCGCGATGGGCGTGCGCATGTCCGGTGCGCCGAGCTGGGCGAGCAACGAGCCGTCGCGATATTGCACCATGCCGTGCACGACGGATTGCGGATGGACCAGGACGTCGAGCTGGTCCGGCCCCAGCGGAAACAG
This sequence comes from Stappia indica, assembly GCF_009789575.1. Classification (NCBI taxonomy): domain Bacteria; kingdom Pseudomonadati; phylum Pseudomonadota; class Alphaproteobacteria; order Hyphomicrobiales; family Stappiaceae; genus Stappia; species Stappia indica. The sequence continues at coordinate 372,553 of NZ_CP046908.1, forward strand.
GTGGAAGGCCTCGATGATCTCGAAGCCCTTGTTCATCATCGTGGCGCTGTCGATGGAAATGCGCGCGCCCATGCTCCAGTTGGGATGGCGCAGCGCCGCCTCGGGCGACACATGGCGCATCTCCTCCAGCGACAGGGTGCGGAACGGCCCACCGGACGCAGTCAGCGTCAGCTTTTCCACCTGGTCGAGATTGCCGCGCTCCAGCACCTGGAACACGGCATTGTGCTCGGAATCGACCGGCAGGATGGTGGCGGAGGCCGCCCGCGCGGCCGCCATGAACAGATCGCCCGCGCACACCAGGCATTCCTTGTTGGCAAGGCCGATGGTGGTGCCGCGCGCCGCCGCCGCAATGGTCGGCGCAAGGCCGGCCGCCCCGACGATGGCCGCAATCACCATGTCGGCAGGCCGCGTGGCCGCCTCGCACACCGCCTGCGGCCCGGCCGCCGCAGTGATGCCGGTGCCGGCAAGTGCGTCCTTCAGCCGCTGGTAGGCGGCGGGGTCCGCGACCACCGCATGCTCGGCACCGACCGCGATGGCGGCGCGGGCAAGCTCCTCGGCCCGGTCGTTGGCGGTGAGCGCGACGACATGGAAGCGCTCGCGGTTGCGGGAAACGAGGTCGAGCGTCGAGCCGCCGATGGAGCCGGTCGCGCCGAGCACGGTCAGGCGCAGCGGATCCGTGCCCGCGCCCACGCCAGCCCCCTGCCCGCCCGTCGCGGTCTCCATGCTTCCCACTTGCACCTTCAAGATCTCAATACCCTTGCAGGGCGATCACCGCGCCGACCGGATCGACCAGCGAGCCGGCAAGGACGGCCGCCACCAGGTAGCCGAGCACGCCGGCACCCGTCAGGCCGTCGACCCGGTCCATGACACCGCCATGGCCGGGAATGATATGGCCGGAATCCTTGACGCCGAAATGGCGCTTCAGGGCCGATTCGAGCAGATCGCCGGCCTGCGAGAAGACCGACAGGATGCCGGCCGACACGATCCACAGCGACAGCGGCACGCGCCCGACAAGCGCGCCCATCGCGGCGCCGACGAGAAGCGCCGCCGCCAGCCCGCCGAGCGCGCCGCTCCAGGTCTTCTTCGGCGAAACGCGCGGCCACAGCTTCGGCCCGCCGATCCGACGGCCGACGAAATAGGCCAGGATATCCGTTGCCCATACGACGGCGAACAGGAAGAGGATCATCACGAAGCCTTCCGCACCGTGCCGGAAGGCGATCAGCGCAACGCCGGTCAGGCCGGCATAGAGCACGCCGGTGCCCATCCAGCCGACGGACGCTGCGCCCGAGACCTGCCCCCACACCCAGAGCAGCGCGGCGAAGGCGAAGGCGAGCCCCAGCGCCAGCGGCACGAGGCCGAGCGCCGCGGCAACCAGCATCGCGGCGATGCCGATACCGGAAACGACGATGGCCGCGAACTCGCGGCGCGCCTGGACGATGACCGTCCATTCCTGCAGGAGGATCGCAGAGCACAGCGCCGCACCGGCGGCAAAGGCCCAGCCGCCGAGCCAGGTGATGGCCAGAACCGCGGGCGCCAGCAGCAGGGCAGAGACCACCCGCAGCTTCAGCTCGCTCGCCCTGGGCCTGCCTCCCCCCTCGGCGCCCTGGCTCATCTGGCGACTTTCGCCGACAGGCCTCCGAACCTGCGGTCGCGGGCCGAATAGGCCTCGATCGCGCGGTCGAAGGCCGCCTCGTCGAAGTCCGGCCAGTGCAGGTCGGGAAAATAGAACTCGCTATAGGCGGACTGCCACAGCAGGAAGTTGGAGAGCCGCTGTTCGCCGCTGGTGCGGATGACGAGATCGGGATCGGGCAGGCTCGCGGTGTCGAGCCGCGCGGCAATCGCCGCCTCGTCGATGTCGCCGGGCGTAATGCGCCCCGCCGAAACATCCTCGGCAAGGGCGCGCATCGCCCGCACCATCTCGTTGCGGGCGCCGTAGTTGAAGGCGACGACGAGGACCATGCCGGTATTGTCGCGGGTAAGGTTCTCGCCCTCCTCGATCAGCGACAGGATCGAGGGCTCGAGGCCGCTGCGCTCGCCGATCATCCGCACGCGCACGTTCTGCCGGTGGATCTCGGCAAGGTCGCGCCGCACGAAGCGCTCCAGCAGCGCCATCAGGAAGCCGACCTCGGCGGCCGGCCGGCTCCAGTTCTCGGAGGAGAAGGAGAAGATCGTCAGCACCTCGACGCCGCGCCGGGCGGCGTGCTTGACGATGCGCCGCAAGGCCGAGACGCCGGCCCGGTGGCCTTCGGTGCGCGGCAGTCCGCGAGAAACCGCCCAGCGACCGTTGCCGTCCATGATGACGGCGACGTGCCGCGGCACAGCGATCCGCTCCCCGGCTTCGGCCGGGGCGGACACGTCAAGGCCAGCCGTCACCGTCATCTTTTGCTCCCCGCCACTTGGATCAAACCGCGATCCTGGGGTCAGATCTGGGAGATTTCTTGTTCCTTCTTCGCCAGCATCGAGTCGATCTCGGTGATCATCTCGTCGGTCATCTTCTGGACCTTGTCGGCGTGGACGCGGCTGTCGTCCTCGCTGATCGTGCCGTCCTTTTCCAGCTTCTTCAGCGTGTCCATGCCATCGCGGCGCACATGGCGCACGGCGACCTTGGACTGCTCGGCATACTTGTGCGCGATCTTGATGAGATCCTTGCGGCGCTCCTCGTTGAGCTCCGGGATCGGCAGGCGCAGCGTGGTGCCGTCGACGACCGGATTGAGGCCGAGGTTGGATTCGCGGATGGCGCGCTCGACGGCGCCGACCATCGACTTGTCCCACACCTGCACGGAGATCATGCGCGGCTCGGGAACGCTCACGGTCGCCACCTGGTTGATCGGCATCTCCGAACCGTAGGCATTCACCGTGATCGGATCCATCATGCTGGACGAGGCGCGTCCGGTGCGAAGCCCGGCGAGATCCGTCTTCAGCACGCCGAGCGCACCGTTCATCCGACGCTCGAGGTCGCCAAAATCGATACCCTGGTCCGCCATCTTGTCCTCTCTTATTGAAGCATCTTCCCGTGAAACCGGGAGGCTCGAAACCCTTGGCGTCTTATTTCCATGACGGCGGCGGCAAAGGCAAGCCCTGCAAGCGCTTTTGCAAGGGATGCCGCGCCGCCCGGCGGGCTCTGCTAGTCGGAGATCACCGTATAGCGGCCGGAGCCGTTCATCACGTCGACCAGGGCGCCGGGGGTGCGAATCGAAAAGACGATGACCGGAATGGCATTGTCGCGTGCGAGCGCGATGGCGGTGGCGTCCATCACCTTGAGGTCGCGTCCCAGCACCTCGCCGGGGGTCAGCGTGTCGTAGCGCTCGGCATCCGGCACCTTCTTGGGGTCGTCGGAATAGACCCCGTCGACGCTGGTGCCCTTCAGGAAGGCATCGCAGCGCATCTCGGCCGCACGCAGGGCCGCGCCGCTGTCGGTGGTGAAGAACGGATTGCCCGTGCCGCCGGCGAAGACGATGACATCGCCGTCTTCCATGTAGCGCTCGGCGCCGCGCTGGGTGAAGGTCTCGCAGATCGAGGGCACCGGCACGGCGGACAGGACACGCGCGGGAACGCCGAGGCGCCGCAGCGCATCGGCCAGCGTCAGCGAGTTCATGACCGTGGCCAGCATGCCCATGTGGTCGCCGGTGACGCGGTTGCCGCCCTTGGCGGCGATCGCCACGCCGCGGAAGATGTTGCCGCCGCCGACGACGACGCCGACCTGGGCGCCGAGCGAGACCGCCTCGGCAATTTCCTTGGCCACCCGGCCGACCGTCTCAGGGTCGATGCCGAAATCCTGCGAGCCCATCAGCGCCTCGCCGGAGAGCTTGACCAGCACGCGCCGCCAGCGGAGTTTTCCCGTCATTGTTCTTCTCGTCGTGATCAGGGCCAGTGTGTCTTGAGCAGACACGAAAACGCAAGCCGATCCGTCGGACGGGCTTGCGCGCATAGAAGAAGGGCGCCGGAATGACCGGCGCCCTCCTGGACTTAATTGCCGACGGCCGCCGCGACTTCCGCGGCGAAATCGGTCTCTTCTTTCTCGATGCCTTCGCCGAGCGCATAGCGCACGAAGCCGACCAGCTTCACCGGCTTGCCCAGCTCCTTGCCGCACGCCTCGACGGCCTGCTCGACGGTCTTGTCCGGATCGATCACGAAGGCCTGCTTCACGAGGGTGACTTCCTCGTAGAACTTGCGCAGACGGCCCTCGACCATCTTCTCGATGATGTTCTCCGGCTTGCCCGACTCGCGCGCCTGCTCGGCGAAGATCTGGCGCTCGCGCTCCACGACCTCCGGATCGAGGTCCTCGACGCCCAGCGACAGCGGGTTGGTCGCGGCGACATGCATCGCGATCTTGCGGCCGAACGCGTTCAGCTCGCCGGTATCGCCTTCGGACTCAAGCGCCACCAGCACGCCGATCTTGCCGAGATTGTCGGCGATCGCGCTGTGGACATAGGTGGCGACGACGCCCGACGACACCGACAGGACGGCGGCGCGACGCAGCGACATGTTCTCGCCGATGGTAGCGATGGCGTCCTTGATCGAATCGGAGACGGTCTTGGACGAGCCCGGGAAGGTCGCGTTGCCGAGAGCCTCGACATCGCCGCCGACCGACAGGGCCGCATTGGCGGTGCCGGAGACCAGCGCCTGGAACGCATCGTTGCGGGCGACGAAGTCGGTCTCGGAGTTCAGCTCGACGACGGCGGCCTTGGTGCCCTCGGCGGCGACGCCGACCAGACCCTCGGCGGCCACGCGGCCGGCCTTCTTGGCGGCCTTGGCCAGACCCTTGGTCCGCAGCCAGTCGATGGCCGCTTCCATGTCGCCGTTGTTCTCGGTGAGGGCTGCCTTGCAGTCCATCATGCCCGCGCCGGTCTTCTCGCGGAGCTCCTTCACCATCGCAGCGGTAATGGTCATAGATTGCCTCGTTGACGGGTTGTCACCCCGGCAGCTTTAGCCGAGGCCATACTTAAGAATGATGACAGGCGCCGCCGGAAAGGCGGCAGCCGGCGGAAGGTTTCCGCCGGCCCGGGTCTATCCCGTCAAGCCTGGGCTTCTGCAGCCGCTTCCGCGGGGGCTGCCTCGGCAGCTTCCAGCGCCGGCTCCACCGGAGCCTCCTCGGCGGCACCGACGTCGATGCCCATGCCACCCTGGGCGCGGGAGATGCCGTCGATGGCAGCGCGCGCGATCAGGTCGCAGTAGAGGGTGATCGCGCGGCCGGCGTCGTCATTGCCCGGAACCGGGTAGTCGATGCCGTCCGGATCGCAGTTGCTGTCGACGATCGCGGCGACCGGGATGCCAAGGCGCTTGGCTTCCTGGATGGCGATGGCCTCGCGGTTGGTGTCGATCACGAAGATCAGGTCCGGCAGGCCGCCCATGTCCTTGATGCCGCCCAGGTTCCGCTCGAGCTTCTCGCGCTCGCGGTCCATGAACAGGCGCTCCTTCTTGGTGAGGCCGCTCGGGTTGCCGAGGGTCTCTTCGAGCTTGCGCAGGCGCTGGATCGACTGGGAGATGGTCTTCCAGTTGGTCAGCATGCCGCCGAGCCAGCGGGCGTTGACATGGTACTGGGCCGAACGGCGAGCCGCGTCGGCAACCGACTCCTGAGCCTGGCGCTTGGTGCCGACCAGCAGCACGCGGCCGCCGGCTGCAACCGTGTCGGACACGGTCTTCAGCGCCTGGTGCAGCAAAGGCACGGTCTGGGCGAGATCCAGGATGTGGATGTTGTTGCGGACGCCGAAGATGTAGTTCCCCATCTTGGGGTTCCAGCGGTGCTTCTGGTGGCCGAAGTGGACACCGGCTTCCAGCAGCTGGCGCATCGTGAAATCGGGCAGGGCCATAGCCTTGCAACTCCTTGATTTTCCGGTTGTACCTCCGCAGGGTGTGACAGCGCTCACGCACCGACACCGGATGGACCCCGTCCGTGACGAAAACCGACCCTGCGTGTGGAATGCGCGCGTTATACTGACCTGCGCGCCACAAGACAAGCCCCGCCGGCCCGCCTTTTGCCTCGCCTGCCGCGAAAAAGATGCGGCTGGCGGGAGGGTGGCGCCGCTTTCTTCGGAGGTCCATGAGTCGCGGTGGGTGAGAGCTTTACGCCGCTGGGCGCAACGCCGAGGCCTGAACCGAACCGCCCGCGGTTACTGGGTCCCGGTCTTCGGTAAGCCTGAACCGGGACGACAGGCTGAGGGATGGGCGCGCGTCGCGCATCTTCGCTACCGCTCTGGCAACCAATAGGCCGAGGAGATGCGAGGCGGCTGCCAGTCTCCCCGGCCGAGGGGATGAGGGCGCGCGCGCCCTTTCGGACGTCCCCCCCTGCCAGCCCCCCTGCCCGGCCGGATCAGGCCAGCTGCACCTCGACGACGCCGGGGATGGTCTTGACCGCGCCGGCCATCTGCGGCGTCAGGCGGTAGCCGCCCGGCAGCTTGACCTCGACCTCGCGATTGCCGTCGCCGCACAGCACCACGACGCTGACCTCGCCGTCGCCCCGGTCGCCCAGATGCCGCGACAGGCGCGACACCGCCTGCTCGTTGCGCAGGAAAACAGTGAGGCTCTTCTGCACGCGCGAGGCCTCTTCCTCCAGCGGGCGCACCGACTGGATGCGCAGGCTCGGCTCGTCGTCGCGCATGTCCGCGCCGACCAGCAGCACCACCGAGACGCCCGGCTCCAGCGCATCGCGGAACTGGGCCAGCGCCTCGGAAAACAGCAGCGCCTCGAACTGGCCCGTGGGATCGGACAGGCGGACGATGCCCATGCGGTTGCCCGAGCGGGTCTTGCGCTCCTGGCGCGCCAGCACCGTGCCGGCGAGACGGCCGGCGGACGCCCCCTGCTTCACGGCCTGCGAGAACTCGCTCCACATCTGCACGCGCATGCGCTCCAGCAGCGGGCGGTAGGCATCGAGCGGATGGGCGGAGAGATAGAAGCCGATGGCCGCCTGCTCGCGCTGCAGCTGCTCCTCCGGCAGCCAGGCCTGCGCGTCGGGCAGATGCACCTCCTCGCCCTCCTCGCCGCCGCCGAACATGTCGTTCTGGCCGCTGGTCTTTTCCTCGTCGGTTCGCTGGGCGACGCCGATGATGCGGTCGAGCCCGGCAACGAGCCGCGCGCGGTTGGCCTCCAGCTCGTCGAAGGCCCCGGCATTGACGAGGCTTTCCAGCGTCCGCTTGTTGAGCTGGCGCGCGTTCACCCGCGAGGAGAAATTGCCGAGGCTGGAGAACGGACGCTCCTCGCGCATGGCGATGATGTGCTCCATCACGCCCTCGCCGACGCCCTTGATCGCGCCCATGGCGTAGCGGATCTTGTCGCCCTCGACGGTGAAATGCACGCCGGAGCGGTTGATCGAGGGCGGCAGCACCTTGATCGCCATGCGCCGCGCCTCGACGCAGAAGTCGCTGAGCTTGTCCGTGTTGCCGAGATCGAGCGTCATCGACGCGGCCATGAACTCGACCGGGTGGTTCGCCTTCAGCCAGGCCGTCTGGTAGGAAACGAGCGCATAGGCGGCGGCGTGCGACTTGTTGAAGCCGTAATTCGCGAACTTGGCGACCAGGTCGAAGATCGTGCCGGCCTGCCCCTTGTCGACGCCGCGCTCGACCGCGCCCTCGACGAAGCGGGCGCGCTGCACCTCCATCTCCGCGGCGATCTTCTTGCCCATGGCGCGGCGCAGCAGGTCGGCTTCGCCGAGCGAGTAGCCCGAGAGCACCTGGGCGATCTGCATCACCTGCTCCTGGTAGACGATGATGCCGTTCGTCTCCTTCAGGATCGGCTCGAGCAGCGGATGCAGATAGTCCGGATCCTGCTCGCCATGCTTGACGGCGTTGTAGACCGGGATGTTGTCCATCGGGCCGGGACGATACAGCGCCACCAGCGCGATGATGTCCTCGAACCGGTCCGGCTTCATGCCGGCGATGGCCCGGCGCATGCCCTGGCTTTCCAGCTGGAACACGCCGACCGTCTCGCCGGCCGCCAGCAAGCGGTAGGTCGCCGGGTCGTCCATCGGCAAGCCCGCCATGTCGACGGTGATGCCCTTGTCTGCGATGAGCTTCACCGCCGTGTCGATCACCGTCAGCGTCTTCAGGCCGAGGAAGTCGAACTTCACGAGGCCGGCCTGCTCGACCCACTTCATGTTGAACTGGGCGACCGGCATGTCGGAGCGCGGGTCGCGGTAGAGCGGCACCAGCTGCTCCAGCGGCCGGTCGCCGATGACGACGCCGGCGGCGTGGGTCGAGGCGTGGCGGTAGAGGCCCTCCAGCTTCTGCGCCATGGCGAGCAGGCGCGCGACAGTCTCCTCCTCGCGCTGCGCCTCCTGCAGGCGCGGCTCGTCGCGGATCGCCTGTTCCAGCGTGATCGGCTGGCCGGGCACCGCCGGCACCATCTTCGACAGGCGGTCGACCTGGCCGTAGGGCATCTGCAGCACGCGGCCGACGTCGCGCAGCACGGCGCGGGCCTGCAGCGTTCCGAAGGTGATGATCTGCGCCACCTGCTCGCGCCCGTACTTGCGCTGCACGTAGCGGATGACCTCTTCGCGCCGGTTCTGGCAGAAGTCGATGTCGAAATCCGGCATCGACACGCGCTCTGGGTTGAGAAACCGCTCGAACAGAAGCGCGTAACGCATTGGATCAAGGTCGGTAATGGTCAACGACCACGCAACAAGCGAACCGGCACCCGAACCACGGCCCGGCCCCACCGGGATGTCCTGCGCCTTCGCCCACTTGATGAAGTCGGCAACGATCAGGAAGTAGCCGGGGAAGCGCATGCGCTCGATGACGCCAAGCTCGTAGTCGAGCCGGTCCCAGTAGTCCTGCTCGCTGACGCCGTCGGCAAGACCATGCGCCTCGATCCGGCCGGCAAGGCCCTCACGCGCCTGACGGCGCAGCTCCTCGACCTCGGCGATGAAGGCGGCTTCCGGATCGGCGGAGGCACCGGCGAATTGCGGCAGGATCGGCGAGCGCTTCATCGGCCGGGCATGGCAACGCCGCGCGATCTCCACCGTGTTCGCCGTCGCCTCCGGCAAATCCGCAAAGAGTTCAAGCATTTCCGCGCGCGTCTTAAAGCGATGCTCCGGCGTCAGCCGGCGGCGGTCGTCCTCAATGATGACGCGCCCTTCGGCAATCGCGATCAGCGCGTCATGCGCCTCATAGTCGTCGGCGGAGGCGAAGAAGGGCTCGTTGGTGGCGACCAGCGGCAGGCCGAGCTCGTAGGCGAGCGCGAGGGTCGCGGCCTCGCTGGCGATCTCCTCGGGCATGTCGTGGCGCTGCAGCTCCACATAGATGCGGTCGCCGAAGGCGGCGGCAAGCCGCGCCAGGCGCGCGCGGGCCTTGTCCGGTTCCCCAGCGACAAGCGCCTGGCCGACCGGCCCGCCGACGCCGCCGGTCAGCAGGATGACGCCGGCCGAGCGATCCTCCAGCCGCGAGATCGGGATGTGCGCGCGCATGGACGGGTCGGTGTCGAGATAGGCGCGGCTGACCACGTCCATCAGGTTGCCGTAGCCCTCGTCGGTCGCGGCGAGCAGCACAACGTCGCCAAGATGCTCGGTGCCCCGCCCCTTGCGCACGCCGCCGTCGCCGAAATCGACGGCAAGCTGCACGCCGGTGATCGGCTGGATGCCGGCGCCCCAGGCCTTGTCGGAAAACTCCAGCGCGCCGAAGAGATTGGAGGTGTCGGTGATGGCGAGCGCGGGCTGGCCGTCGGCGCTGGCGAGCCCGACGAGCTTGCCCACCGGCAGCGCGCCTTCCAGCAGCGAATAGGCCGAATGAACCCTGAGATGGACGAAGCCGGGATCGCTCATCTTTGCCCGCCGTTCCTGCCTGCCGAAAATGCCGGGCGGCGCGCATGCGATCAGGGCTGTTGCGCGATCGGGTAAGGCGGCCGCCTGTCGTGGTCGAACGGACAGTGTTTCCCGTCCGCCCTCCAATGTCGACCCGCCCTGCCCGCCGATCCCCAGATATGGGCACGCCATGCACCGTCAATTGACGAGACCGGCGAGAACCGCCGGCGGACGGCAAGCCTTTCGGATGGTCAGGCGGTCAGCAGCTCGGCGATGGCGCTGCTCCACAGCAGCATGGTGGTGCCGAACAGGGTCAGTGCCGCCAGTGCGGCCAGGTCCTGAAAACTATCGCGAAACTCATCGAACATGGTAGCCTCCCTTGCCCAGGAACTCTCGGTGAACTCTCGATAATTCGAGTATGTTCATGTTTTGTTCTTTTTGCAACCCCCGTCATTCCGACGGCACGACTCATGGTTAGCGCGCGGTTAAACCGGGTGCAGGGGCGCGGTCCGGAGCGAGGGCGCAGAGGAGCCCCCCTCCGCAGGCATGAGGCGGCATGCCTCTGCCTGGCGTCTTCCCGGACGAGGACGAAGGCCGCAGATCCAGGGACCGGCGAGACACGGCGCTCGTGGTATGGTTCAGGAGCGCACCTTATACGCCCTCGGCTCTCCGATCCCGGCTCGGCGCTAACCGTCCGGGAGGACGAAAAGAAAGAACCGCGCTCCATCGCGAGCGCCGCATACCCCCCTCTGTCGGCTTCGCCGACATCTCCCCCTCCTCTCTTCTTCTTGGGAGGGGGAGAGTGACGCGTGGGCTTGGCCCGCGTGTCGTCGCCGGTCTCAAGGCGCCTTTCGCCGCTCGTCCAGCAGTGATTGCGCATGGGCAAGATTTTGAGACGCGATGCCGTGATAATACGGCGCTGTCTCGGGCGTCCACTCCTCCAGCGCCAGCCGGTAGGCGGCGAGCGCCTGTTCCAGCCGCGCCGTGCCGGCCTCGCGCGTACCCAACTCTCGCAGCGCGTTGCCGAGATTGTTCTGCGTCGTCGCCCAGTCGAGCGGCACGCGCTCTCGCGTCCACTCCTCCAGCGCCAGCCGGTAGGCGGCGAGCGCCTGTTCCAGCCGCGCCGTGCCGGCCTCGCGCGTGCCCAACTCTCGCAGCGCGTTGCCGAGATTGTTCTGCGTCGTCGCCCAGTCGAGCGGCACGCGCTCTCGCGTCCATTCCTCCAGCGCCAGCCGGTAAGCGGTGACGGCTTGCTCCAGCCGCGTCGTGCCGGCCTCGCGCGTGCCCAACTCTCGCAGCGCGGTGCCGAGATTGTTCTGCGTCATCGCCCAATAGAGCGGCACGCCTTCCCGCGTCCATTCCTCCAGCGCCAACCGGTAGGCAGTGGCCGCCTGCTCCAGCCGCGCCGTGCCGTCCTCGCGCTCGCCCAACTCGGCAAGCGCATTGCCGAGATTGTTCTGCGTCATCGCCCAGTCGAGCGGCACGCGCTCCCGCGTCCGCTCCTCCAGCGCCAGCCGGTAGGCCTCGACCGCCTGTTCCAGCCGCGCCGTGCCGGCTTCGCGCGTGCCCAACTCTTGCAGCGCAGCGCCGAGATTGTTCTGCGTTGTCGCCCATTGGAGCGGCACGCGCTGCCGCTTGCGCTCCTCCAGCGCCAGCCGAAAGGCCTCGAGCGCCTGCTCCAGCCGCGCCGGGTCACCCGCGCGCGCGCCTAGGTTCCGAAGCGCGTTGCCGAGATTGTTCTGCGTCGTCGCCCAGTCGAGCGGCACGCGCTCGCGCGCCCGCTCCTCCAGCGCCAGCCGAAAGGTCTCGACCGCCTGTTCCAGCCGCGTCGTGCCGGCCTCGCGCGTGCCCAACGTTTGCAGCGCGTTGCCGAGATTGTTCTGCATCATGGCCCAGTCGAGCGGCACGCGCTCGCGCGTCCGCTCCTCCAGCGCCAGCCGATACGTCTCGACCGCCTGCTCCAGCCGCGCGGTGCCGGCCTCGCGCGTGCCGAGCTCGGCACGCGCGAGGCCGAGATCGTTCAGCGCCATGCCGCGCTGATCGGCATCGGCAGCAAGGTCGACCGTGTGGCGGGCAAGGGTGATCACCACTTCAAGATCGAGATTGAGCCCCTTGTCGCGGCCGCGTTGGTACCAGTCGTCCTGGACGGCGCGCAAATGATCGAACAGGCTCGCGCCCTCGGGAAGCTCGATCTCCGCCTTACGGACAAGGCGGGCGGCAGCGCTCTCGGCATCGCGGCGCAGAAGGTCCTGTTCGATGGCAGCGTCGAGCAGGCGCAGGCTGCGGGCACGGGACTCCTGCCGGCGCTCTTCCAGAAGGCGGGCTTCCTCCGCCTCCCTGACGAGCGCAGCGTCAATTGCGCTTGCTGCTTCGTCATAGGCGCCGGTGGCGGCGAGCGCGGCGACACGGGCCAGCACCTCGTCGACAAAGGCACCGAGATTGGAGTCCTGCCGCCCTTCCTGCTGGACGCGAATGGCGATCTCGACAGCGTTTTCCAACTCGCGGAAGGCCTGCTGCGGGTCGGAAATGTCGGCGGAGATCAGGCGGGCCAGTTCGATCAAGGCTGCGTCGGTGATGCCGCTGGCGCGGGCGGTGGCAACTCGATCCTCCATCGCCGCAAGCAGGCGGGCCTCAAAACCGGTGAGGTCCTCTCGCGTCGCCATTGTGTCGCGGATCGCTTTGGTATCCTCACGGATCGCGCCGGTGTCCTCCTTGATCGCTGTCATGCGCTCCAGGAGTTCGCGCCATAGCGACGGACGCAGATCGTCGACGAACTCGGCATCGGCGAGCAGGCGCGCGCAGGCGCGTTCGATCACCTGCCGCAGAAAGTGGCGAGCGAGTTGGTTGGCGGGGTCCTTCGGGCCCTTGTCCTTGTAGATGTCGGGTCGCGTCGATTCGGCGCGCTCCAGCACCAGCACCGCGATCCCGTCTGGTTGCAGGTCCTTGCCGACGAGGTCGGCTGGCGCCGGCATCGCCCGCGGCAGCACGTCGATAAAGGAGGCTTTCGCATGGGCGAGGTCCCCCATGTCGGTTTGGGACGATCGAGGCACCCAGGCCGCCATCTCGGCCTCGACCTCAAGGGCCGTGCGCTCGATCACGCGCTCAAGATCGCGGCGACGGGCGCTCGACAACGCGCCGAACCACGCGCCGCCGGCAAATACCGCCTCGACCGCGCCGGGAAGAACAGGGAGACCGGTTAGTCGTGCGCCCGTCGCGATGAGACAGCCGGCGGCCATCTTCACAGCTTCGCGGATCGCGGATTTTTCCCCCAATGCAGCCCCCGCACCTCTCGTCCCCTGCCCGTCATCCTAGCAAGGCGGAAGGCGATCACAAGCGGGAGATGCAACCGGGGTAGGCGCGCGCGAGGCTCGGCCGGCGCGTCCTCGCCGCCGCTCTGGAAACCAATAGCCCCCGGATCTCGCGATGCTCATCCGGGGTGACCTCGGAGGGTGGGGCAAGGCCGTGCCACTCTCTCGAGTGTCGTCCCGGACGAGGCCGAAGGCCGAAGATCCGGGAACCATTGGCGCCCTCAGTGGGCACGAGGCGGGTGGCGCTTGCTCCACTCTCGGCTGTCATACCTGCGAAGGCAGGTATCCAGTATCCGCCGGGGCGGATGGTGGTGCGAAGCTAGCAGCCTCCGGCGTTCCGGCGGCAGCGCCGAGGCTTCACTCGAACCGTTCGGGATTACTGGATCCCGGTCTTCGGCTGCGCCGAAACCGGGATGACATCCTGTGGGTGGGTTAGCGGCGGCGTGTCGTTTCCGCCGTTTCCTTCGGAAATATCTCTCCCGCCGCCTTTACGCGCCCTGCCGAGCCCCCGCAACGGGCGTCAGAGCTCGATGATCTGCTGGTCGCGCAGGGTGATGCGGCGGTCCATGCGGCCCGCCAGCTCCATGTTATGGGTGGCGATCAGCGCGGCAAGGCCGGAAGCGCGGACGAGCGCCACCAGCGCGTCGAAGACATAGCCGGCGGTGCCGGGATCGAGATTGCCGGTCGGTTCGTCGGCCAGCAGGATGCGCGGCGCGTTGGCGACGGCGCGGGCAATCGCCACGCGCTGCTGCTCGCCGCCCGACAGCTCGGACGGACGGTGGCTCGCCCGGTTGCCGAGGCGCATGTAGTCGAGCAGCTGGCTCGCCCGCTCCTCGGCCTCGCGCTTGTCGAGCCCGCGGATCAGCTGCGGGATGACGAGGTTCTCCAGCGCCGTGAACTCGGGCAGCAGATGGTGGAACTGGTAGACGAAGCCGAGCTCGGTGCGGCGCATGCGCGTGCGGTCGGCATCGTCCATGGCGCCGCAGGCCCGCCCGCCGACATAGACCTCGCCGCTGTCCGGCCGCTCCAGCAGGCCGGCAATGTGCAGCAGCGTCGACTTGCCCGCGCCCGAGGGTGCGACCAGCGCGACAAGCTCGCCCGGATGCAGCGCGAGATTGGCGTCGATCAGGATGTCGAGCTTGCCCTCGCCCTCGCGAAAGCTGCGGTTGATGCCCGCAAGCACCAGCGGCAGGTCGCCGAGTGCGTCGGTCAGGGCCTGTTCCTGTTCGTGAGCCATGGTCATTCGTATCTCAGCGCCTCGACCGGATCGAGCCTGGCGGCCCGCCAGGCGGGATAGAGGGTCGCCAGCAGCGACAGCACCATCGCCATCACCACGACGGTGAAGGTTTCGCCGGTGTCCATGTCGGCCGGCAGGCGGCTGAGGAAATAGAGCTCGGGCGAGAACAGCTCGGTGCTGGTCAGCCAGGAAATGCCCTGGCGGATGCTCTCGACATTGAGGCAGACGACGAAGCCGAGCGCAAAGCCCGCCAGCGTGCCGACGATGCCGATGCTGGCGCCGGTGATCAGGAACACGCGCAGGATGGTGCCGCGCGTCGCGCCCATCGTGCGCAGGATGGCGATGTCGCGGCCCTTGTCCTTCACCAGCATGGTCATGCCGGAAATGATGTTGAGCGCCGCCACCAGCACGATCAGCGTGAGGATCAGGAACATCACGTTCCGCTCCACCTCCAGCGCGGAGAAGAAGGTCATGTTGCGCGCCCGCCAGTCGCTGACGAAGGCGGGCCGTCCGGCGCCCTCCTCCACGGCGGTGCGCATCGGCCCGACGCTGTCGGGATCGTCGGTGAAGACCTCGATGCCGGTGACGATGCCTTCCTGGTTGAAGAAGAGCTGCGCCTCCTCCAGCGGCATGAAGGCGATGGTGCCGTCGTATTCCGACATGCCGATCTCGAAGATCGCGCGCACCGGATAGCCCTTGACCCGCGGGGTGACGCCGAGCGCGGTGACATTGCCGCGCGGCACGACGAGGGTGACCATGTCGCCGACGGTGACGCCGAGCTGGCGCGCCATGCGCGTGCCGACGGCAAGGCCGCCGGCCGTGTCGAAGCCCTCCAGCGTGCCGACGCTGACCGTGCTGGCGACCAGCGGCAGCTTGACCATGTCGGCCTCGCGCACGCCGCGCACCAAGGCGCCGAACGCGCCCGAGGGGCCGGAAATCAGCGCCTGCCCCTCGACGAAGGGCAGCGTGAAGGTGACGCCCTCGAGATTCTCGATGCGCGCGGCGACCGCGTCGTAATCGTCGAGCTCGCTGCCGATGGGCTGCACCAGAAGATGGCCGTTGATGCCGAGGATCTTGGACAGAAGCTCGCCGCGGAAGCCGTTCATCACCGCCATGACGATGATCAGCGTCGCAACGCCCAGCATGATGCCGAGGAAGGAGAAACCGGCGATGACGGAGATGAACGCCTCGCGGCGCCGCGAGCGGAGATACCGCCCTGCCAGCATCCATTCGAACCGGGCGAAGGCCGGCGTGTCGACGGACTTCGCCGAC
This sequence comes from Stappia indica, assembly GCF_009789575.1. NCBI lineage: Bacteria > Pseudomonadati > Pseudomonadota > Alphaproteobacteria > Hyphomicrobiales > Stappiaceae > Stappia > Stappia indica. Next base: position 388,100 of record NZ_CP046908.1, read on the forward strand.
CCGGCCCCAGGCTTTGCGGCTGCGTTCATTCCCATTCCCTGTGCCAGTCACGACGTGCCAGTCACGATGCGCCGGTCGCGACCGTGCGGTCTTGCCCGGGCAGGTTCAGCCGGCGGCGGAGTTCCCGCCGTCCGGGATGCCGGCCCCGCAGGGCCGGCCCGCGGGTCAGGACGCCAGCTCGCCGACGAGACGAGTGACAGCTTCCTGTGGCGAAACCGTGCTGCGCTCGCCGCTTGCCCGGTTCTTGATCTCGACGACGCCGTCCTTGAGGCCGCGCGGTCCGACGATAAGCTGCCACGGCAGGCCGATGAGGTCCATTGTCGCGAACTTCGCGCCCGCCCTCGTGTCGACGTCATCCACAAGCACCTCGATGCCGGCGGCGGTCAGCTGGCGCTCCAGGTCGGCGCAGGCCGCGTCCGCCTCCGCATCGCCCGGCTTCATGTTGACGAGGCCGACATGGAACGGGGCGACCGAGGCCGGCCACTTGATTCCCGCCTCGTCGTGATGCGCCTCGATGATCGCGCCCAGAAGACGCGACACGCCGACGCCGTAGGAGCCCATGTGCACCGGCACCTCGACGCCGTCCGGGCCGGCGACCTTGGCGCCCATCGGCTCGGAATACTTGGTGCCGAAATAGAAGATGTGGCCGACCTCGATGCCGCGTGCCGACATGCGCGCATCCTCCGCGACCGCCTCGTAGGCGGCTGCATCGTGCATCTCGTCGGTCGCCGCGTAAGGAGCCGTCCAGGCGTCGATGACCGGGGTCAGGTCGCTGTCGAAATCGGTGTCCGCGCCCGGGATCGGCAGGTCGAGGATCGCCTTGTCGCAGAACACCTCGCTCTCGCCGGTGGAGGCGAGAATGATGAACTCGTGGCTCATGTCGCCGCCGATCGGGCCGGTGTCGGCGCGCATCGGGATCGCCTGCAGGCCCATGCGGGCGAAGGTGCGCAGATAGGCGACGAACATGCGGTTGTAGGCATGGCGCGCGCCTTCCTTGTCCAGATCGAAGGAATAGGCGTCCTTCATCAGGAACTCGCGGCCGCGCATGATGCCGAAGCGCGGGCGCACCTCGTCGCGGAACTTCCACTGGATGTGGTAGAGGTTCATCGGCAGGTCTTTGTAGGACCGCACCGAGGCCCGGAAGATGTCGGTGATCATCTCCTCGTTGGTCGGCCCGTACAGCATCTCGCGCTCGTGCCGGTCGGCAATGCGCAGCATCTCCTTGCCATAGGCGTCGTAGCGCCCGCTCTCGCGCCACAGGTCGGCCGGCTGGATCGTCGGCATCAGGAGCTCCTGCGCGCCGGCCCGGTTCTGCTCCTCGCGCACGATCTGCTCGATCTTGCGCAGGACCCGCAGGCCCATCGGCAGCCAGGCATAGATGCCGGCCGCCTCCTGACGGATCAGGCCCGCACGCAGCATCAGCCGATGCGAAACGATTTCCGCCTCCTTCGGCGTTTCCTTGAGGATGGGAAGAAAGGTGCGGGACAGGCGCATCGGCTGGCTTCTCGGGCTTCGGTGGCTGGCAGGAACGGCGCGCGAGTGCGACGCCTGAAGTTTGCGCAGTGAAAGCGCATGCGCCGGAAAAACACAAGTCCTGCCCGTCGCGAAGGTGGCGCGAAACCGCGAAAATCGCGCACCCCGTCCGGAGCCGCGCGAGTTCAACCCCCTCCCCGCAAAAAATTTGGGCTGCCCTTGCACAAAATGGTGACAAGGGGATAACGATGCGTTATGGTCCGTCCTCATAACAAGGCAAGAAGCTGCAAGGCTTACTTTGCCGAAAAACAGACATCGCGGTCTGAGTCTTGGGAGGAAGAGCCTTCTGGCGCGTCGTAACTGACTGCTGCCCGCCGAAACAGATCTTATTTGCCTTTGGCGAACGAAGGTGCGATACGCGAAACCTAAAAAGCAAGGCCTTGTGCCTTGCTTTTTTCTTTTGTGGCCTCTGCTTCAACCGAAAACATGCTTGCGCATTACGCAGGGCGCACAGGCTACATGCCGCTTTCGCCCGGTGAAAAACGAAAGCCGCTGCCTGCGGATCTTGCAGAGGTGTTTTCCGAAAAACTTGGGTCCAGGCCTTGCGGACAATCGCGAGGGCGCGCTCAGCTGCGCTCAGCGAACCAGGCGTCCAGCGGCATGATCACCGGCGGAACGCCGTTCGCCTCCGGCCAGGAATCGACCGCGAAGGCCGCCCCGCTCCCGGTCTCGCGCACCACGGCGGTTGCGTGCGGATAGCGGCCGTCGAGGAAGAAGCCGCGCGCCACGGGGCTCGCCACCTGGTGATGGGCGAGATAGCCGGCGCGGGCGGCGACGCTCAGCACGCTGGTGGTGTTGGTCGCCTCGTCGATGCAGTCCATCTGCCCCGGCACGCCGGCATTGTGCAGGTCGTAGCCGCCGACATCCTTGTCCGAACCGACGACCGGGCCGATGGTCTTCTCCGACCAGGCGATGGCCTGGGCAATCGCCGCACGCTCGGCCGCCGGCGACTTGCGCCCCTTGGCAAGGATCGCCTTGAGGCGGCGCATATGGGCGGGCGAGAAGTCGAAGGGCGTCTTCCGCGCGCAGCCGAAGGCATGGCAGACATAGATGCGGGTCCCGGCGGGAGCGACGCCGCCGCGGGCCGAATACCAGCCGCCGATATTGCCGGAGGCCTGTCCGGCACAGCCGGCCAGCAGCAGGCACCCGAGCGCAAGCAACGCCTTGCCGCGCGGCGCAATGCCCCGCCGTCCCGCATCCCCGTCCCGAATCATCGCGCTCCCCCGGCCCTTGTCCCCTCTGTTATCCTTCCTGCGTTTGCCTGATGGAAGGGGACGCGGTAAGTCAGCCTTGAAACGGATACGCCCGGACGGCATCTGCCCCCGGGAACGACAAGCGCGGAGAGTGTAGCGAGATGCAGCCAGTTCATGTCATCGGCGGGGGCCTTGCCGGTTCGGAGGCAGCCTGGCAGCTTGCCCGGCGCGGCGTGCCGGTGGTGCTGCACGAGATGCGCCCGGTGCGCGGCACCGATGCGCACAAGACGCAGGACCTTGCCGAGCTGGTCTGCTCCAACTCCTTCCGCTCCGACGATGCCGAGCAGAACGCCGTCGGGCTGCTGCATGCGGAGCTGCGCGATGCCGGCTCGCTGATCATGGCCAGCGCCGATGCACACCAGGTGCCGGCCGGCGGAGCGCTCGCCGTCGACCGCGACGGCTTTGCCGCGGCCGTCACCGCCGCGCTGGAAGCGCATCCGCTGGTGACGATCTGCCGCGAGGAAATCGCCGGCCTGCCGCCGGCGGAGTGGGACAGCGTCATCATCGCCACCGGGCCGCTGACCTCGCCTGCCCTGTCGCAGGCGATTCTCGAGGCGACCGGCGAGGACGCCCTCGCCTTCTTCGACGCCATCGCGCCGATCCTGCATTTCGACAGCGTCGACCTCGACACCTGCTGGTTCCAGTCGCGCTACGACAAGCCCGGCCCCGGCGGCTCGGGCAAGGATTACATCAACTGCCCGATGGACAAGGCGCAATACGAGGCCTTCATCGACGCCCTGATCGCCGCCCCCAAGGCGGAGTTCAAGGAGTGGGAAGAGAACACGCCCTATTTCGACGGCTGCCTGCCCATCGAGGTGATGGCCGAGCGCGGCCGCGAGACGCTGCGCCACGGACCGATGAAGCCGATGGGCCTGACCAACGCGCACAAGCCGGACCAGAAGCCCTATGCGGTGGTCCAGCTGCGCCAGGACAACGCGCTCGGCACGCTCTACAACATGGTCGGCTTCCAGACGAAGCTGAAGCACGGGGCGCAGCTCGAGGTGTTCCGGACGATCCCGGGGCTGGAGGATGCCGTCTTCGCCCGGCTCGGCGGCCTGCACCGCAACACGTTCCTGAACTCGCCGAAGCTGCTGGACGGCACGCTGCGCCTCAAGGCACGCACCGAGCTGCGCTTCGCCGGCCAGGTGACGGGCTGCGAGGGCTATGTGGAATCGGCGAGCGTCGGCTGCATGGCGGGCCTGTTCGCGGCGGCCGAGCGGCTGGGCGAAGCCTGCCCGCCGCCGCCGGAAACGACGGCCATGGGCGCCCTGCTCGGCCACATCACCGGCGGGCATATCCTGCGCGACGAGCCGGGCCCGCGCTCGTTCCAGCCGATGAACGTGAATTTCGGCCTGTTCCCGCCCATCGAGGCGCCGAAGACCGACGAGGACGGCCGCCGCCTCAAGGGCAAGGACAAGACCAGGGCGAAGAAGCTGGCGATGACCCGCCGGGCGCGCGAGGACTTCGGCCGCTGGATCGCCGGCACGGTACCCGTGCGCGACGCCGCCGAATAGGCGGGGAAGCGTCGCGCACAAACAGGGCATGCCGCGCGACGCCGCCGAACAGGCGGGAAGCGTCGCGCACAAACAAGGCATGCCGCGCGACGCCGCCGAACAGGCGGGAAGCCAGGAGACCGGCGGCCGCTCAGGCCGCCGGGGCGGCCTGCGTGCTGTCCTGCGCCGCCGGATCGCCCGAACGCGCCTCGGCCTTGGGCAGCCCTCCGTCGCGGCCGAAATAGGTCGTCGTCGAGGGGAATGCGAAATCGGAGCCGTGCGCCCGCACGATGGTGCCGATCTCGACCAGCAGCTCTTCCTGGATCGTGAGAAACTCGACCCGGTCGGCCGTCGAGATGTAGGTGAACAGCTCGATATCGAGCGAATAGGCGCCGAATCCCACGAAGGAGACCCGCAGCGCCACCTGGTCCATGACCCTCGGATGCCCCATCAGGTAGCTGCGGATCGCATCGACGACCGCAAGCATCGCCTTGGAGTCGGTCTCGTAGCGCAGGCCGAGCGTGTGGCGGAACAGCAGACGGTCGCGCCGGCTGAAGTTGACGATCTTGCGCCTGGCGAGATCGGAGTTCGAGACCGTGATCAGCGTGCGGTCGAGCGCGCGAATGCGCGTGGAGCGGATGCCGATGGCCTCGACGGTGCCGGCAAGCCCCTCGAACTCGCAATATTCCCCCACCCGCACCATCCGGTCGGCATAGAGGATGACGCCGCCGATAAGGTTTTCCAGCGTCGGCTGGGCGGCAAGCGCGACGGCCAGGCCGCCGACGCCGAGGCCGGCGATGACGCCATAGACCGGAATGCCGATCCGGGTGGCGCCATAGCCGAGCAGGACGACGGCGAGCGCGAAGCCGACCAGGCGGAAGGCCGAGAGCAGCAGGCTGGAATCGAGGCTTGCGGCCGGCACGGCCGGGTTCTTCATCACCCAGCTCGCAAGCAGATCGACGGACTGGTAGGCGAACCAGGCGACGCTCGCCCACTGCAACGCCTCGCAGACGGCGCCGACGACGATCATCGGGTCGCCGGTGATGTTCACCTGCACCTCGGCCAGATACCGGAAGGCGAGCGCCGTCAGGAACAGGCAGAGCGGATGCTGCATCCGCCGCAGGCGGCGGCGCACGTCGGAGAGAGGCACCGCCCGCCAGCGGTTCCAGCGCTGCAGTCCGAGCGGAACGGAAACGGCAGCGGCGACAAGCAGCGCCATCGCGATCCACTGCCAGACGGCCTGGTTGCCGAACTGGCCGCGAAGCCAGTCCGGCCCGGCAAGAATGAGATCGTACCAGCGCGGCGCCACGAGAGTGCCGGGCGTGTAGATGTAATAGGCATAAAGGTCCTCGCCGGCATCCGAGCGCGAGGGAAACAGCTTGACCGCCTCGTAGTCCTCGGGGATCCGGGCGACCGTCTGGCGGGAGACAAGATAGCGGACCTCGCCCTTCTCGGTCCCCACCTCGGCGATGACGAGATCCGTGCCGGGCAGCGTCCAGCGCGCCGGCAGATCGGCGGCCTCCTGTGCATCCAGGAAAGTGCCCGCCGCCTCTCCCGGAACGTTGTCGAGATCGGGCAGATAGATGCGGTCCAGAATCTCCTGGAACTGGAGCGTGATTTCCACAGCGGTGCTCGCACGCGCCGTCTGCGGGATATCCGAAAGGTCGAAGACCTCGCCCGCCTTGTCGATGAACATCCGCACGACGGCGAGCTGCCGGTGCTGCTGTTCGGAGAGGAAGAGGTTGCCGCTGCCCTGAAACTCGTCGCGCACTTCGATCCAGAGCCGGCTGGCCTCGTGCATGAGCAGGAGGAAACTCTCCAGCGCAGCGCGCGGGCTCGATGTGTCCGGCGGGGCGATGGGATAGTCGCGGAACAGGCGCTGGAGATCGGGAATGCGGCTCCTGATCTCGCTCTCCACCTCATCGGAGGAGATCTTGCCGGCCTCGCTCGGAGCGTCCGGCTGCTGCAGCAGGGCCTGCTGCGCCGGGACTTGCAGCCCGGCGTCCTGTGCCCCTGCAGGACCGGCAAGCGGCCCCACGACGACCAGCAGAAGCGCCAGGGCGCCAAGCCAGGCAAACCCGCGTGCGCCTGCCGACCGAAATCCGTCTGTACCGCTTCGCAATATCTTGTCCCCGCCCAAGCCGGTTGCTGCCTATTTCCTAAACCGGCGGCGAGCCTGGAGGAGAAAGCTGAAATCGATGTTAAGGGCGCGGTGCGGCAAGCCCCAGCTTACGCGAGGGAGCTGCGGCAGCCCTTGCGCGCGCGGCGCCAGGAGCGCCACAGGATCCAGTGCTTGGCGAGCGGCGACAGGTCGGCGACCGAGTTGAGCGGATCTTCGCCCCGCCGCTCGATCCGCGACAGCAGCGGCTCCGCCAGACAGACCGGCAGGAAGGCGGGGATCGCCTCGCCCGGAACGTCGCCGATGCGCCGGCGCAGTTCGTGGAGGTGTCGGCGAGCGATGGCGACGAGATCGGAAATCACGCCCTTGAGCTCCGGCGTCGGCTCGCCTGCGAACACGCGCTCGCGGTCGACGCCGTGCGCATCCAGCATGTCGCCCGGCAGGTAGAGCTGGCGGCGGCGGGCATGCCAGGGCAGAGCGCGCAAAAGCCCGGTGATGGCATAGGCGACGCCCGCATGGCCGGCCGCCTCCGCCGTGCCGGGATCGCGCCCCTGGCACAGGATCATCGCGGCCAGCTGGATCAGCACCGACGAGGTCTCGCCCGCATAGCCTTCCAGATCGCCGAGCGTCGGCATCGGGTCGTCGTAGAGATCGAAGACCCGTGCGTCGATCAGGTTGACGAAGGGCGCGAGCGGCAGGGAATTGGCGGCGATGGTCTGCCGAATGGCGCCGGCAACCGGGTGCTGGTCGACATCGGCCCCTGCCGGCGCCTCCAGCGTGTCCCGCCACCACTGGAAGCGGATCTCGCCGGGCATGGGATCGGAGACGATCTCGCGCGCCCGCGCGATCTCCATGTTGAACGCATAGAGCGCGGCAAGCCCGTCCTGCGCCGCTCCACCGGTGTAGAGCAGCGACAGGTAACGGTCGAAGTCGAACTTGCGCACGAGGGAGAGGCAATGGCCGTCCCCCGTGCCATCCTTGGCCCACATTCAGGGACACCTAGCGCGCGAGGGGGAAATGGGGAGCCCGAAACGGGCAGAAGGGAGCGAAAGGACGACCGGCCGGGGCCGGTCAGTCCACCGCCAGCAGGACCGCGGCGACCGCCCGGTCCTCGGAGAGAAGCACATTATAGGTCCTGACTGCCGCGCCGGTGGACATCGGGTCGGCCATGATGCCGGCTTCGCGCGCCGCCGAGCGCAGGTCCGCGGTCAGCGGCACGAGGTCCGCCCCGGTGCCGACCAGGAGCACCTCGATATCCGCGACCTCCTCGAAGACACGCTCCAGCGCATCCCGGTCGAGCTGCTTCGGCGCCAGGTCCGCAAACCCGTAGATGCCGCTGGGAACGCACAGGATCGAGCCGCGATGCGACATGCCGGCAAAGCGGAAGCCGCCACCGCCATAGGCCTCGATCGGCGCGCGGCCGGGAAAGTGCGCGTCGCGAATGACGATGCCCTGTCCGCGGCCGGCCATGTGCTGGTCTCCCTGCCGGCGATCAGGCGGAGGCGGCCGAGGAGCCGCCCGCGGACGCCTTGCCCTCGCCGCCGTCCGGCGTGTCCCCGTCCTCGCCGGCAATGCTCGACGGGCGCAGGTTCAGCAGGATCAGGAAGGGCGCGGCCAGGAAGACCGACGAATAGGTGCCGATCACCACGCCGAAGATCATCGCCAGCGTGAAGGAACGGATCACCTCGCCGCCGAAGAAGTAGAGCGCGGCGAGCGCCAGCAGCGTGGTCAGCGAGGTCATCACCGTGCGCGACAGCATCTCGTTGATCGAGCGGTCGAGGAGCTCGGGCAGCGGCTGCTTCTTGTACTTGCGCAGGTTCTCGCGCACGCGGTCGTAGACGACGACGGTGTCGTTCAGCGAATAGCCGATGATCGTCAGGATCGCCGCGATGCTCGACAGCGAGAAGTCGAGCTGCAGCACCACGAACAAGCCTATCGTGACGACGATGTCGTTGATCGTCGTCAGGATCGCGCCGACGGCGAAATGCCATTCGAAGCGGAACCAGATGTAGAACATGATGACGAGCAGCGAGGCGACGACGGCGATCAGGCCGGCCTGGGCCAGCTCGCCGGACACGCGCGGGCCGACCACCTCGACGCGGCGGAACTCGACGCTCTCGGCGAAGCTCTCGCGCACCAGCGACACGACCGCCTGCTGCGCCATCTCGCCGCCTTCCGGCTGCTGCACGCGCACCAGGACCTCGTCAGGACCGCCGAACTGCTGCACCTGGACGTCGCCCAGATTGAGCGTGCCGAGCTGGGTGCGGATCGACGAGATGTCGGCGGGCGATTCCATCGTCTTCATTTCGAAAACGGTGCCGCCGCGGAAGTCGATGCCGAAGTTCAGGCCGACCGAGAAGAACAGCGCGATGGAGGCGAGGAACATGACCGCCGACAGCGGATAGGACACCGTCCTGAACCGCATGAAGGCGATGTGTGTGTTGTCCGGGACAATCTTCAAGAGCATGGTCTTTTCTCCCGGCGCTCAGAGCGTCAGTTTGCTGGGGCGCTTCCAGCGCACCCACAAGGACACGAGCAGGCGCGACACCGTGAAGGCCGAGAAGACCGTCGTGAAGATGCCGATGGCCAGCGTCACGGCGAAGCCGCGGATCGGGCCGGAGCCGAGCTGGAAGAGGATGAGCGCCGCAATGAGCGTCGTGATGTTGGCGTCGAGGATGGTCCCCAGCGCCCGCGAATAGCCCGCGTCGATGGCGCTGATGGCGGAGCGGCCGGCCCGCAATTCCTCGCGGATGCGCTCGAAGATGAGCACGTTGGCATCGACCGCCATGCCGATAGTGAGCACGATGCCGGCGATGCCCGGCAGCGTCAGCGTCGCCTGCAAGGTGGTCAGGGCGCCGAAGATCATCACGATGTTCGTCGCCAGCGCCATGTCGGCGATGACGCCGAAGCGGCCATAGGCGAGGATCATGAAGACGATCACCAGCGCGCCGCCGATCAGCGCGGCGATGCGGCCGGCATCGACCGAATCCTGTCCCAGGCCCGGACCGATGGAGCGCTCCTCCACCACCGACAGCTTGGCCGGCAGGGCGCCGGCGCGCAGCAGCACGGCGAGGTCGTTGGCGCTTTCCACGGTGAAGCTGCCGGAAATCTGGCCCGAACCGCCGGTGATCGGCTCGCGGATGACCGGGGCAGAGATCACCTCGTTGTCGAGGACGATGGCGAAGGGCCGGCCGACATTGCGCTGGGTCGCGACCGAGAAGGTGCGCGCGCCCGAGGTGTTGAAGCGGAAATTGACCACCGGCTCGTTGCTGCGCGTATCGAAGGACACCTGCGCATCCACCAGGTCCTCGCCCGTCAGCAGCGGCGTTTCCTCCAGCAGATACGGGAACGGCGGATCGTCCATCGAATACATGACGACGGTGCCGACCGGCGGGCGGCTCTGCAGCGCCTGCTCCGGCGACATCGACTGGTCGACCATGTGGAAGGTCAGCTGCGCGGTCTGGCCGATCAGCTCCTTCAGGCGCTGGGGATCGCCCTCGCCCGGCGCTTCCACGAGGATCCGGTCCTCGCCCTGGCGCTGGATGCTGGGTTCCGTCGTGCCGAACTCGTCGAGACGCAGTCGAATCACCTCGATGGACTGCTGCACGATGGTGCTGATGCGCTGGGTCAGGCCCTGCTCGGTATAGGTGAAGCGGACGAGGCCGTCGTCGGCCACGTCGATGGCGAACTCGTTGACGGTCTGGCCGCCGAACAGGTTCGTCACCAGCGGGTTGGTCAGCTCGTTCAGCCGGGTGCGGGCATCGGCCAGGCGAGCGGTATCGCGAATGCGCACCTGCACGCCGTTGCCCTGCACGCCAAGGCCGGTATAGCCGATGCGCGGCTCGTCGCGCAGCTTCTGGCGGATGTCGCCTTCCAGCGTCTTCAGCCGCTTCTGGACATAGTCGGTGCGGTCCACCTCGTAGAGGAGATAGGCACCGCCCTGAAGGTCGAGACCCAGCACGATCTGGCGAGAGGGCAACCAGTCCGGCAACGCGCGCAATGCTGCAGGCGACAGGAAGTTCGGCAGGGTGGTGATCGCCCCGGCGAGAATGACGAGGACGATCAGCGTGACCTTCCAGCGTGCGAAATAGAGCATGACGTTGCCGCTTCTGGTGTTCCGGCGGGCCGCCTGCTGACGATCCGCCGGACTGGGAAAAGGTTAGACCCGAAAGGTCAGCCGTTGTCCTTGACGGGCTCGGACTTGGACCGGACTTCCGTGATCATGCTGCGCACGGCGCGCACCTTCAGCCCTTCGGCCAGTTCCAGCTGCACTTCGCTGTCGTCCACCACCTTGGAGACCTTGCCGATCAGACCGCCGGCGGTCACGACCGTGTCGCCGCGGCGCAGGTTCGCGACCAGCTCCTGGTGCTGCTTCATGCGCTGGCGCTGCGGGCGGATGATCAGGAAATACATGATCACGAAGATCAGCACGAACGGCAGCAGCGACATCAGAAGGTCGGTCGAGCCACCGGCGCCGGCTCCCTGCGCATAGGCTGGCGAAATCAGCATGTACATCTCCCTTAGCCGCCCGTGTATCGCGTTTTCGCGATCACTCCACGAGGCCGGCTCCTGAATGAAAGTCGCGCGGACTATACAAGTCGCGCCGGTCTTTGCAAGACGAACCGCGCGGTTCGCGGCCCGCTTCCGCCGGTGTTTTCCCGGCTTTGGCGCAGCCGTCGACCGTGCTAGGAAATTCCCCCCGCACTTCTGCTGCCGGTCATCTTGACCCGGCAGGCCCCATCACAAAAGACCCACGGCACAGATATGGATCCCGCACAGCAGTACAAGACCCAGGTCGACCAACTGGCCAGCCGCCTCGACACCTTGATCGAGCTGATTTCCCGCGCGGTGCCGCCGGCCCGCCCTGCCCCGGACTTTGCCGCCGCCGACGCCTTCGTCTGGCAGGCCGACACGAGTTCGCTGGAGCCGGTGGCGAAGGTCAACCGGGTGGATATCGGCCTGCTGCAGGGCGTCGACCGGGCCCGCGACCAGCTGGTCGACAACACCATGCGCTTTGCCAGCGGCTTTGCCGCCAACAACGTCCTTCTGTGGGGCGCGCGCGGCATGGGCAAGTCGTCGCTGGTCAAGGCGACCCATGCCCATGTCAACGCCGAGCTGGCGGGCCGCGGCCTGCCCGACCGGCTGAAGCTGATCGAGATCCACCGCGAGGACATCGAGAGCCTGCCGGCCCTGATGAAGCTGGTGAAGGCCGGCGGCCACCGCACCATCGTCTATTGCGACGATCTCAGCTTCGACAGCGGCGACGCCTCCTACAAGTCGCTGAAGGCCGCGCTCGACGGCGGCATCGAGGGCCGGCCCGACACGGTGCTGTTCTACGCCACCTCCAACCGCCGCCACCTCTTGCCGCGCGACATGATCGAGAACGAGCGCTCGACCGCGATCAATCCGGGCGAGGCGGTGGAGGAGAAGGTCTCCCTCTCCGACCGCTTCGGCCTGTGGCTCGGCTTCCACAAATGCAGCCAGGACGAGTTCCTCGCGATGATCGACGGCTACGTGACGCATTACGGCCTCGACTACGACCCGGCGACCTTGCGCGCCGAGGCGCTGGAATGGTCGACCACCCGCGGCAGCCGCTCGGGCCGCGTCGCCTTCCAGTTCATCCAGGACCTCGCCGGCCGGCTCGGCCGCAGCCTCGCCTGACGGCGGCCTTTGCGCAAAACCGCAGGTTGAACAGACACCATCCCGTCCCCACCTGCCCGACACGGACGGCGGAACCAATGGGGACGGGATGCGCAAACCAGCAAGGACAGGCCGCAGGCTCATCGCGGTCGCGATTCTCGTTGTTCTCGGCCTTGCGGCCGTGGCCCTCGCCCTGCCCGGCCTTTCCGACTTCGATCTGGACGCGCGCGACCAGCGCGAGCTGCCGTTCACGGCGGGCGGCGCAACGCTGTCCGGAACCCTGCTCCTGCCGGACGGGGCTGGAGAACACCCCGACGCCGTGGCCCTGCTGGTGCACGGCGACGGACCGCAGGACCGCTGGTCGAACGGCGGCTATCTCCCGCTCGTCAACGCACTGCTCGATCGTGGCATCGCCGTCTACTCCTGGGACAAGCCGGGGATCGGCGCCAGCACCGGCGACTGGCTGGACCAGTCGATGCAGGACCGCACCGAGGAAGCCCGTGCCGCCTGGGCGGCCGTTGCACAGGCCCTGCCGCAAGCGCGCGGGCGCATCGGCTTTCTCGGATTCTCGCAAGCGGGTTGGGTGCTGCCGGCGCTTGCCGCCCACGACGGCCCCAGGCCGACCTTCTTCGTGCTGGTGGGCGGGGCGGTCAGCTGGCAGCGGCAGGGCGACTATTTCACCACGCGCCGGCTGGAGGCCGAAGGCCGCACGCCGGAAGAGATCGCGCAGCAGCTGATCGAGGCCGAACGAAGCGAGGAGGAGATGTTCTCCGCTCTCGCCGCCGGCACGCTGCCCGAGGTGGACGCGGCCCGGCAGATGGGGACGTCGGTGGAGCGTCTCGCCTTCATCCGGCGCAACCGCCATGCGGACGCCAGCGACGCCATCGCGCAAGTGGATACGCCGTTCCTGGCCGTGTGGGGAGAAGAAGATCTGAATGTCGATCCGCAGGCGAATGCGGGCGACTATCGGCAGCTGCTCCCGCCCTCCCCGCACCATCGCGTCGAGGTGCTGCCGGACGCAACGCACGGGCTGCTGCGGGCGGGCCTGTTCGGCTACCAGCTCGCCGACGAGATGCCCTGGTATGCAAAGGGCGCCTTCCTGCTGCTCGGCCGCGAGGCCTACGCGGAAGGCGCCATTCCGCTTGTCGGGGACTGGATCGTGAAGACGGTGCAAGGCGCAAACTGAGGACATACGGGCCCTCGTCCGCGCCTGTCGCTTACATCGGCGGCTTGAGCCGCGGGAGAACCTGGTCGGGGCCGAGCTCCGGCTTGGTGCCGGCCAGCGGATCCTCGCCGGCGGCCGCTTCCGCCGAGATCGGCGGGCCGCTGTAGTTGGGCGGCGGGGCAACGCTGGAGGACTGCTTGCAGTCGGTCAGCCACACGTCGTAGACGGCGTGTTCGACCGCGTGCAGGCCGGGGCTCGCCGCGAACATCCACCCGGTGAAGATCCGCCGCACCTCGTTGTTCAGCGTGATCTCGTCCACCTCGACGAAGGCGGTGGTCTGCGGCGCCTCGGTCTCGGGGCGGGTGTTGCACTGGCGCGGCGTCACCTGCAGCGCGCCGAACTGCACCGTCTCGCCGATATAGACGTCGAAGCTGATGATGCGGCCGGTGATCTTGTCGAGACCCGAGAACACGGCGACCGGGTTCTCGATCTTTTCGGCAAGGGCCGGCGACAGGCCCGTCAACAGCACCATCGCCGCGCCCGCCACACCGGGCAGGAAGCTCCGCAACTCCGCAGCCAGCTTCATCCGCACTTCCCTCGCTCAGCTTGCCGGATCACGCATGCGACAGATCGGCAAGGCGCTTGCGCGCCTCCATGACCTTGTCGCGCAACTCCACGAGTTCCGCCCGCTTTTCCTGTTCCGCGACGACGATCTCTTCCGGCGCCTTGGCGACGAAAGCCGGATTGCCGAGCTTCTTGTCGATCCGGGCGATCTCGCCGTCCAGCCTGGCTTCCTCCTTGGCAAGCCGGGCCGCCTCGGCACCAAGGTCGATGAAATCGGCAAGAGGAAGGCAGAAAACCGCCTCTCCACTGACAATCTGCACCGAGCCGCGCGGCGGCGCATCGGCCAGCGAGACGTTTTCGGCACGCGCCAGCCGCAGCAGCGCCGCCTCGTGGGTGGCGAGCCGCTGGCGGGTGACCTCGTTGGCGCCGGTGACGACCAGCGGCACGCGGGCGCCGGCCGGCACGTTCATCTCGGCACGCACCGAGCGGATCGAGGTGATCAGGTCCACCAGCCAGTTGATCTCGGAGGCCGAGGACTGGTCGCCGCCGGCCGAAACCGGCCAGCGGGTGTGGACGAGCAGCCGCTCGCGGGCGGCTCCGGCATCGCCCTCGACGCTGCGGGCCCACAGCTCCTCGGTCATGAACGGCATGAACGGATGCAGCACCTTGAGGACCTCGTCGAGAACCCAGGCGGCGGTGGCGCGGGTTTCCTCGCGCGCATCCTCGCTGCCCTCGCCGAAGATCGGCTTGGCCAGCTCCAGATACCAGTCGCAATAGGTGTTCCAGACGAAGCGGTAGGCCGCGCCCGCCGCCTCGTTGAAGCGGAAGCCTTCCAGCGCCTCGGTGACCTCGGCGATACAGCGCCCGGTCTCCGTGACGATCCAGCGGTTGACCGTCTCGCGCACCGCGGCCGGATCGAAGCCGGCCGGGCGCTTGCCGCCGTTCATCTCCACGAAGCGGGCGGCGTTCCACAGCTTGGTGACGAAGTTGCGGTAGCCGGCAACGCGGCCCGTCGCCAGCTTGATGTCGCGCCCCTGGGCTGCCATCGCCGCCAGGGTGAAGCGCAGCGCGTCGGCGCCGTACTCGTCGATCAGGGCGAGCGGGTCGATGACGTTGCCCTTCGACTTCGACATCTTCTGGCCCTTCTCGTCGCGGACCAGGGCGTGGATGTAGACCGTGTGGAAGGGCTCGGTCTTCATGTAGTGATCGCCGAACATCATCATCCGGGCGACCCAGAAGAAGATGATGTCGAACCCGGTGATCAAGACGCTCGTCGGGTAGTAGTTGGCGAGCTCCGGCGTCTTGTCCGGCCAGCCGAGCGTCGAGAACGGCCACAGCGCCGAGGAGAACCAGGTGTCGAGCACGTCCTCGTCGCGGTAGAGCGCGGCCGCGCCCTCCCCGCCGGCATCCCAGCGGGCGAGCGCGGCTTCCATGTCGATGACCTCGACGTCGCGGGCATAATGCGCGCGCGCCGCCTCAAGCGCTTCTTCCTCGCTGCGCTCGACGAAGATCTTGCCGTCCGGGCCGTACCAGGCCGGAATGCGGTGACCCCACCACAGCTGGCGCGAGATGCACCAGGGCTGGATGTTCTCCATCCACTCGTAATAGGTCTTGTCCCAGTTGCGCGGGACGAAGTTGGTCCGGCCCTCGCGCACGCTGGCGATCGCCGGCTGGGCCAGCGTCTTGGCATCGACATACCACTGGTCGGTCAGGAGCGGCTCGATCGGCACGCCGCCGCGGTCGCCATGCGGAACCATATGCGTGTGCGGCTCGATCCGGTCGAGCAGGCCGAGCTCCTCCATCCGCGCAACCAGACGCTTGCGCACGTCGAACCGGTCGCAGCCCTCATAGGCCGAGATCGTCTCGGTGAGCTCGGCGCTTTCGGCAACGCCCTGCAGGAACTCCGGGTTCTCGGCAAGGCGCACCTTCGCCTCGCGGTCGAGCACGGAGATCATCGGCAGGTCGTGGCGACGGCCGACCTCGAAGTCGTTGAAATCATGCGCCGGAGTGATCTTGACCGCGCCCGAGCCCGCATCCGGATCGGCATAGTCGTCGGCGACGATGGGGATGCGGCGCCCGACCAGCGGCAGCACCACATGCTTGCCGATCAGGCCCTTGTAGCGCGGATCCTCCGGGTTCACGGCAACCGCCGTGTCGCCGAGCATGGTCTCGGGGCGGGTCGTGGCGACGGTGATGTAGTCGCGCGTCTCGAACTCGGTCGCGTTGCCGTCCTCGTCCCAGGCAACCGGCGCCTCGAACGTCTCGCCGCCCTCCAGCGGATAACGGAAGTGCCAGAGATTGCCCTTGATCTCGATCTGCTCGACCTCGAGGTCGGAAATCGCGGTCAAGAGCTTCGGGTCCCAGTTGACCAGCCGCTTGTCCTTGTAGATCAGCCCGTCGCGGTACAGCCCGACGAAGACCTCCAGCACGGCGCGGGACAGGCCCTCGTCCATGGTGAAACGCTCGCGCGACCAGTCGCAGGAGGCACCCAGCCGCTTCAGCTGGTTGATGATCATGCCGCCGGATTCGGCCTTCCACTCCCACACGCGCTCGACGAAGGCCTCGCGGCCCATGTCGCGGCGGCCCGGCTCCTGGCGCTCGGCCAGCTGGCGCTCGACGACCATCTGCGTGGCGATGCCGGCATGGTCCATGCCCGGCTGCCACAACACGTCGCGCCCGCGCATGCGCTCGAAGCGGATGAGAATGTCCTGCAGCGTGTTGTTGAGCGCATGGCCCATGTGCAGGGAGCCCGTCACGTTGGGCGGCGGGATGACGATCGAATAGGACGCTGCGCCCGGTTCGGCGCCGGCTCCCGCCTTGAAGGCATCCGCCTCGTCCCAGGTCTTGGCGATCCTGGGTTCGACTGTGGCAGCATCATAGGTCTTGTCGAGCATCGGTTTTCCCGGGGATTTGAGAACTGATCGCGTGGTTACTCGCTGGCGCGGCGCCAAGTCAACCATTGCGCGGTGGCATCGCGCGGTGGCGGGGGCGCCACCGGAAACGAAAACGCCGCCCGGTGGGCGGCGTTTCGAGCGGAAGCAGCGCCTGGGGCTCAGCGCCCGCGCGATACCCGCTCGATCTCCTGGCGTACGAGCCGCTCCACCAGAGGCGGAAGGTTCTCGTCGAGCCAGCCCTTCAGCATCGGCCGCAGCATCTCCTTGACGAGATCCTCCAGCGTGCGGGCATTGTTGGACAGGATCGTGCCGGCGAGATTGTGGAACGCCGCCTGGACCGCCTGGTTGGCGTCGGGAGACAGCAGGTCCTCGCCGTCCGGGCCAGCAGCGGCACGGGGCGCCGCGCGCGGGGCGGGCCTGGGCGCGGGCGCCGGCTCGGGCTCCTCGTCGACGAAGGCGACATCGCCGGCCTCGTCGTCGTCGGACCCCAGTCCCTCGACCATGTCGAAGGTATCCATGTCGTCTTCGGCCTCGACCGCCTGGGCCTCGGTCAGCTCCAGCACGTCGTCGGCATCGGCCTCGGCGTCCACCTCGGCTTCGGCTTTCGCCGCCACCGGCTCCTCGATCTCCACCTCGATCTCGTCGTCGCCGGCGGAATCGAACAGCTTGTCGAGGTCGTCCTGCGACATCTCCTCGCCGGCGGCGGGCATCGCCTCTTCCGGCTCGGCCGCTGCCTTCCCGCCTGCAGACGTGTCTTCATCGGAGATGATCCGGCGAATGGACGCCAGGATTTCTTCCATTGAAGGTTCTTGAGCTTGACTGGCGTTGGCCATACCGATCCCCGCACTCGAAAACTCTGCGTCCGGCCCAGGGGCCGGGAAGCTTCTGACCGTCTGCAGCCCTTGGTGGAACTGCCGAGTCGATCACGAAAAACTATAACGTGTTAAGCCGCCGGGGGAAACGCACCACCGCGCCGCGATGCCCCATGCCGACCCGAACGGGCCAACAATTCCCCGATTCGGGCCATTTTGCACGAAAAACCGCCCCTGAACTCCCAGGAGCGGTCCTTCCCGATGCAGCAGTGCGGACGGGACGGGCCCGCCGCTTTCGCTCAGCGGCCGTCCGGCGTCTTCAGGCCGTACCAGCTGTTGCGCACCTTCTTGTAATGCGCGGTCTCGTCGTAGCGGGCCACGGCAAGGCCGATCTGGTCGGACGTCAGGCGCCCGCTGGCCGAAATCAGCGAATAGGCCGCGACCGTGCGGTTGCGCTGCGCGCTGATCAGGCTGACGCGGCTGTTGACCAGATCGAACTGCGCGTTGAGCACGTCCAGCGTGGTGCGCTGGCCCACGCGCTGCTCCTCGATGACGCCTTCCAGCGCCAGCTGGTTGGCCGAAACCGCATCCTCGCCGGCCTGGATCGAGGCCAGCGCCGCCTGATACTGCCCCCAGGCGGAGACGACATTGGCGCGAATCTGGTCGCGTGCCACGTCGAGCTGGATCTGGGTCTGGCCGAGATCTTCCTTCGCCTGCCGCACGCGCGACGACACCGCGCCGCCCTGGTAGAGCGGGATGGACACGCGGCCGAAGATGCTGGCGCTGTCCACCGTGTCGGTGTTCGGCGAGGACGGCGGACGCCACTGGCGCTGCAGGTCGGCCTCGACGGTGACGGTCGGCAGCAGCTCGCCCTCGATGGTCTTGACGCCGAACGTGCCGGCATCGACGAGGTGCTGCGCCGCAAGGATCGACGGATGGTTGGCGGCGCTGAGCTTCAGCGCCTCATCCAGCGAGCGCGGCATCCGGCCATAGATCGTGGTGCGTGCGGACAGCGACTTCGGGTCCGAGCCGACGACCTGGCGGTAGATGGCCCGCGCGGTGTTGACGTTGGCCATCGCCAGGTTGAGGTCCGACTGGGCCTCCGAGTAGCGGGCCCTCGCCTGCGACACGTCGGTGCGGGTGCCCTCGCCCACCTCGAAACGGTCCTGCGCCGCGCGCACCTGCTCCGAGAGGAAGGCAAGGCTGCTGCGCCGCAGCGAGACGATGGCGGTGGTGCTGATGACGTCCATATAGGCGGTCGCCGCATCCAGCATCACCGCCTGCTCGGTCGCCCGCAGGCTCTCGCGCTCGGCCCGCACCACGGCCTCGGCCTGGCGAACCGAGTTCACCGTGCGGAAGCCGCGGAACAGGGCCTGCGAAATCGACAGGCCGACGGAGGCCGTGTTGCCGTAGCGCGAGCGGCCCGGATCGCTGTTGGTGTGCTGCGCGCCGACATCGAGGCGGCCGAAGATCTGCGGACGCCAGCCCGACAGCGCCTGCGGCACCGATTCATTGACCGAGCGCAGCGCCGCACGGGCCGCGTTCAGCGTGGGATTGTCGGAATAGGCCTGAGCCAGCGCCTGGTCGATCGACTGCGCGCGTCCCGTCGCGGGCACGCCAGCGACCGCCACCGCAAGCGCGGTCGCAAAGAGCCATGAACCCGTCCGCTTCACCTTGAACACCCCTGTACAACTCCGGAGCAGCCGCGACGGCAGAATCACCGGCGGCCGACTTCTGTTTGACGCGGGTCCCTGTGACCCATGATCCTGCCTGTGCGGATCTGCGGTTTTCCGGTCCGCCCCAGGGGCGCCCGCCGCTTTTTGATCCTCGCAAAGCGCTGCAGTCTTCGCCGCTGCGCCATGCCGGTTGCCCGCCCTCCGTCGGACAGTCCACGGCATGCGTACTGTTATCCCCCACCGGTCGCGACACAACCTTTCAAAGGTAACCGTGCTCGCATTCGGGAGGGGCTGCGACCTCTCGGCAACACCTGTGTCCGAAAGTCACGTCGCGGAACATGAAAAGGGCCGCGCAGACACTCGTCCGGCGCGGCCCTGAACCTTGCAAAAAACCTTGGAAAACCGTCAGAAGACGAATTCCTTCGGGCGCTCGAAGCCCGGCAGCAGATGCGCCGAGGCGTTGAAAGCAAAGCGCCCGGAGACCGCATCGCCCGAGCGCACATGCAGCTCGGCCTGGCCCGCACCGCCGAGGCCGCGCACGACCACGAGCCGGCCGCCGTCCTTGAGCTGCGCCGTCAGGGACTGCGGCAGCACCTCGACGGCGCCGTCGACGAAAATCACGTCATAAGGGCCTTCCGAGGCGCCGCCCTTGGCAAGGTCGCCCTCGATCACCGCCGCGTTCTCGATGCCGAGCTCCACCAGCAGCTCCGAGGCGGCCGCCGCGATCTGCGGATCCGACTCGATGCCGACGACCGAGCCGGCCAGCTGCGCGAACACAGCGACGCTGTAGCCGGTGCCGCAGCCCACGCACAGCACCACCTCGCCCGGCTGGACGGCAGCGAGCTGCACCAGCTTGCCGAACACATGCGGCTTCATCAGGTAGCGGCTGGTCTCCCCGCTCGCCGCGAGGATGTCCTGGTCGCTATAGGCGATGCAGCGCTTGGACGCCGGTACGAACCGCTCCCGCGGCACGCTTTCCATCGCGTCCAGCACCCTCAGGTCCGTGACGTCGTTGGTCCGCAGCTGGTTGTCCACCATGTGGGTGCGGACCTGCTCGTAATCGCCCATTGCACGCCTCTTTGCGTTCTTGCCCCGGTCCGGCAGCACCCGGCCCGGTCTTGCGCCGGCCCGCCAAAGCGGACCTGCAAACCCTCATCCGGTTCCTTACCGGGGTCCGGCCCGCCTGACAAGCCGCACGCATGCGCAAGACCCGGCAAGGCCCCTTCCGCGAGATAACGATGCAATCACGGCGTGCATTCGAGGATGGATCTGGGGGTGACGGGATAGCAGGCGATTGCCGGTGCAATCACGCAAGGCCTTCGGTGACAGGACGACACCGGCGACACCATATTGCGGCATCAGCCTGCCGAGGGAGTGCGTAATGCTGTTTGGCGATCCCAATGACAAGACCCCCGCCCAGTCGGGCTGGTCTGTCGACTGGCGCTTCGACCAGCTCTTGCTGAAGCTGGGACGCTACGACCAGATGCCGCTTGCCCGCGGGCTCGCCGGACGCAGGTTCGGCTGCGACGACCTGTCTCTCCTCAGCGGAGAGCAGAAGGCGCAATTCATCTCCGACTGCGAGCACGAACTGGCGATCGCGATCGCCCTCGACGGACCCATGACCGTCACGCGGCCGGGCAAGCGCCTGTCGCGCCAGCGGCCGCGCCGCCGTCAGCGGCTGCTGGGCGGCTTGAAGGGCAGGTCGTCGAGCGTCAAGCCGGAATAGACCTTGAGCCAGTAGACCCCGGCGAAGATCACGGCCGCGACGACCGTGGTGATCAGCGCCTTCTTCAGCAGATGCGGCCGCTGGGGCGCGCTGGATTCGGTCCCCGGGATCACCTCCCCGCCTTCTTCCTGCGTCACCACGCCGATCGGCAGGATCGCGAAGAGGATGATCCACCAGATGACGAAATAGATCGCGAGCGAGGATACGAGAGACACCGCTTTGCCTTTTTAACGAGATCGATTGCGCGCCGGGCGGGCAGCAGGCCGTCAGACCTGCTCCAGCTCCACCAGGGTGCCGTTGAAATCCTTCGGGTGCAGAAACAGCACCGGCTTGCCATGGGCGCCGATCTTCGGCTCGCCCGTGCCCAGCACCCGCGCCCCCTTTTCCACCAGCCGGTCGCGGGCGGCGAGGATGTCCTCCACCTCGTAGCAGACATGGTGGATGCCGCCGGACGGATTGCGCTCCAGGAAGGCATTGATCGGCGAGTTCTCGCCGAGCGCTTCCAGCAGCTCGATCTTGGTGTTGGGAAGCTCGATGAAGACGACGGTGACGCCATGGTCCGGCTCGGGCTGGGGCTGCGACACCCGCGCCCCCAGCGTGTCGCGATAGGTCGCCGTCGCCGCCGCAAGGTCCGGCACGGCGATGGCCACATGGTTCAGGCGTCCGATCATCAGCTTCCCTCCACAACGCAACGACGGCCGGGCCGTAACGCCCCATCCGCCAGTCATTATCCGCCAGTCATGACCCACAAGTCATGACGCATGGCGGGCACGCCCGCCACCCGTCATTTGGTCACACGCGCTGGACCAGCGCCTCGGTCAGCGGCTTCTTACCCCAGCAGTCGCGCACGGCCGCGCGCGCCGCCCGCCGGGCCGCCTCGGCCACCACATCGTCGTCCTTGCGCCGGTTCTTCGGAATGCTCTCCAGCGCGGAGATCACCTCGTCGATGACGATGTCTTCCAGGTCGTCGCCCTCGCGGTCGGTCTCCGGCAGGCCGAACAGAGAGGCCATCGGCTCGCCGATCAGCGCACCCTTGGCATCGATCACGACGCTGACGGTGACGGCGCCGGCGAAGGACAGCTTGCGCCGCTCGTTGACGCCCATCTCCTCGACATCGCCATAGAGCAGGCCGTCCTTGACCGTGATGCCGGTCGGCACCTCGTCGACGACCGCCAGCTTGCCCGTCCCCAGCCGCACCACGTCGCCGTTGCGGGCGATCAGCGTGTCCTTGATGCCGTGGCGCAGCGCCAGATCCCGGTGCGCCTTCAGGTGCATCGCCTCGCCATGCGCCGGGATCAGCGCCTTGGGCTTCAGCAGTTCGTAAAGCTGCACCAGCTCGTCCTGGCGCGGATGGCCGGACACATGCACCAGGGCGTCGCGGTCGGTGACGATGTCGACCTCGGCCTCCGCCAGCTTGTTGACGATGCTGCCGACCGCCTTCTCGTTGCCCGGGATCGTGCGGGAGGAGAAGATCACCGTGTCGCCCTTGGACAGCGCCACGTTGCGATGGTCGCCGGACGCGATGCGGGCAAGCGCCGCCCGCTCCTCGCCCTGGCTGCCGGTCAGCAGAAGCACGACGCGCTCCGGCGGCAGGTAGCCATAGGCATCCTCGGAGAGGAAGGCGGGAAGATCGTCGAGATAGCCGAGTTCGCGGCAGACCTCGATGGTGCGGTGCATGGAGCGGCCCATCACCACGACGTCGCGCTCGGCCTGCTGCGCGGCGAGCGCAACAGAGCGGATACGCGCCACGTTGGAGGCGAAGGTTGTCACCGCGACGCGGCGCTTTGCCTTGCGGATGACCTGGGTGAGGCCCTTGGAGACATCCGCCTCGCTCGGGCTCGAGCCCTCGCGCGGCGCATTGGTGCTGTCGCAGATCAGCGCGACCACGCCCTCGTCGCCGATCTCGGCCAGGCGCTGCGTGTCGATGGGCAGGCCGATGCCCGGCGTCGGATCGATCTTCCAGTCGCCCGAATGCAGCACGGTGCCGGCCGGGCTGCGGATCGCCAGCGCGCAAGGCTCGGGAATCGAGTGCGACATGGCGACGAACTCGACCTCGAACGGGCCGATCTCGACGCGCGCGCCCTGCTTCACCACGGTCACCGGGATCTTGCCGACGCCCGGCTCGCTCAAAGCCTTCGCCTCCAGCAGCGCCGCCGTGAAGGGGGTCATGTAGAGCGGTGCCTTGAGCCGCGGCCACAGGTGCACGATGGCGCCGTAATGGTCCTCGTGCGCATGGGTGATGACGATGCCGTCGAGCCGGTCGAGCTCTTCCTCGATGAAGCGGATGTCGGGAACGACGATGTCGACGCCGGGAAGGTCCGGCCCGGCAAAGGTGACGCCGCAGTCGACCATCAGCCAGCGGCGGTCATGGGCCGGGCCGTAGCCGTAGAGCGCCATGTTCATGCCGATCTCGCCGAGGCCGCCGAGCGCGACGAACACGAGCTCGTTCTCGCCCGTACTCGCGCCCTTGCCCTTGCCGCCTGCCCTCTTTCTGGTGGCCATTGAATACTCCTGTCTGGACCGGGCAGGCAGCAGCAATCCTTGCGGATCCCGCCCCGGCCGGTCGTTCGAATGCCGATATGGGCCGTCCGCCTCATGCGGACAGCCTCGTGTCGCGTCTGTGGTCACCGGCAGGGCATCCGCGACATGCCCGCCTGCAATCTCGTCGTCAGCCGGCCGGTTGGCCGGGGGCGGACGTACCAAGAGCCGCGCCATCGAAGAACACATCGCCCGCGGCGATGGTCTGCCTCGTGTCGCCGGTCTCCAGCACCAGCCGCCCGTCCGGGTCGAGCCCGGAGAAAATCCCGTTCAGTTCGCGGTCCTCAAGCCGCACCCGGATCGGCGCGCCGATGCCGACGGCACGGCGCCGCCAGTCGTCCAGGGTCTGCGAGAACGGCGCCTCGCGCCAGCGCGCCATGTGCTGCGCGACGCTGGCGGCAAGCGCTTCGAAAGCGCGCTCCGGGCCGACCGGAAAGCCGAGCCCGGCAAGGTTCGCCGCCTTGTAGTCCGGCAGCTCCGGATGATGCGAAAGGTTGAGCCCGAAGCCGCATACCACCGCGCGCCGTCCGTCGGCAAGCATGGTGGCCTCCAGCAGGATGCCGGAAATCTTGGCGCCGTCCACCAGCAGATCGTTCGGCCACTTGAGCCGGATTAGCCCGTAGGAGCCGGTCATCGTGTCGACGGCATCGGCAAGGGCAAGCGCCGCGACCAGCGGAAACTGGCCGATCCGCGCAGGCGGCACCGGATCGATGGTCAACAGGGAAGCATATAGGTTGCCGGGTTCGGAAACCCAAGGGCGCGCCCGCCGGCCGCGCCCTGAGGTCTGGCGGCCGGCGACGATCCACAGATTGCCCGGATCGCCCTCTCCGGCCGCGGCAAGGGCCGCACTGTTGGTCGACCCCAGTTCCGCGTGGGCGGCAACCCGGTATCCAGCGACGCCGGGAACCTCGCGGACCCGGCCATCGAAGGCGAGCGTGCTCAGAACAGCGTCCCCGCTGCCGTGCCGGCCATCTCGACGATGGACCCGGCGAAGACGACGAAGAACACCACGAAGGCCGAGGACAGGCCGAGGGTGAACTTCAGCTCCACCGGCATCGGCAGGAACTGGCGCGCCGGCTCGTCGAAGAACATCACCTTGCAGATGCGCAGGTAATAGTAGGCGCCGACCACCGAGGCGAGCATACCGATCACCGCCAGCGGATAGAGCCCCGCCTCGACCGCCGCCAGGAACACGTAGAACTTGGCGAAGAAGCCGACGAACGGCGGGATGCCGGCGAGCGAGAACATCAGAATGCCGAGCAGCACCGCCATCGGCAGGTTGGTGCGCGACAGGCCGGCAAGATCGGAGATCTCCTCGACCATGCCGTCCTTGCGCCGCATCGACAGGATGCAGGCGAAGGCTCCCAGCGTCATCGCCAGATAGGCGGTCATGTAGATCATGACGCCCTCGACACCGGCCTGCGACCCGGCGGCAAGACCCACCAGCGCAAAGCCCATGTGGCCGATGGAGGAATAGGCCATCAGGCGCTTGATGTTCTTCTGGCCGATCGCGGCGAAGGCGCCGAGCGCCATCGAGGCGATGGAGATGAAGACGACGATCTGCTGCCAGTCGTGGGTCACCGGCTCGAAGGCCTCGATGACGACGCGGGTCAAGAGGCCCATGGCGGCGATCTTCGGCGCGGCGGCGAAGAAGGCCGTCACCGGGGTCGGCGCGCCCTCGTAGACGTCCGGCGTCCACATGTGGAACGGCACGGCCGAGATCTTGAAGGCAAGGCCGGCGAGGATGAACACCAGGCCGAAGACCAGGCCGAGCGAGGAGCCGCCCTGCGCGGTGACCGCCGCGGCAATGGCCGCAAAGCCGGTCTGGCCGGTGAAGCCGTAGACCAGCGACATGCCGTAGAGCAGCATGCCCGAGGAGACCGAGCCGAGGACGAAATATTTCAGGCCCGCCTCGGTGGAGCGCACGCTGTCGCGGTTGAACGCCGCGATCACGTAGAGCGCCAGCGACGACAGCTCGAGGCCGAGATAGAGCGTGATCAGGTCGTTGGCCGAGAGCATCAGGAGCATGCCGAGCGTCGACAGCACGATCAGCACCGGATACTCGAACCGCTCGAAATTCTCGTTGCGGGCGAAGGCCACCGACATGGCGATGGCGAAGCCCGAGCCGATCAGCGTCAGCAGCTTGAGATAGCGGGCGAAGCCGTCCAGCACGAAGGCGCCGTGGAAGCTCAGCGTCTCGGTGATGCCGAACTGTGCCGGCAGCAGCAGCGGCAGCGCCGCCACCGCCAGCAGCGCGACCGACAGCGCGGTCACGTAGGGCGTGATCCTGCGGCCGCCGAACACGCCGATCATCAGGAGCGCGAGCGCACCGACGGCGAGAAACAGCTCCGGCAGAGCGGGCGAGAGATCCGGGAGTTGGGAATAGGCGTTCATGGCGTCTTTCGTCCTCGGGACCTTACTGCGCCAGCATGGCGGTCGAGTGGGCCGCCTCGATCGCGGCCTGGTATTGCGTGACGAGCGCGCCGACGGAGGCGGCGGTGGCATCCAGGATCGGCGCCGGGTAGAAGCCGAACAGGATGGTCAGGATGATCATCGGAACCAGGATCACCTTCTCGCGCAGCGTGAGGTCGGTGATCGACTTAAGGCTCTCCTTGTCGAGCACGCCGAACACCACGCGCCGGTAGAGGAAGAGCGCATAGGCAGCCGACAGGATGACGCCCGTGGTGGCGATCAGCGCCACGAAGGTGTTGACCTGGAACGCGCCCATCAGCGTCAGGAACTCGCCGACGAAGCCGCTGGTGCCCGGCAGGCCGACATTGGCCATGGTGAAGATCAGGAAGGCCACCGCATAGAACGGCATCCGGTTCACCAGCCCGCCATAGGCGGCGATGTCGCGGGTGTGCATGCGGTCGTAGATCACGCCGACGCACAGGAACAGCGCGCCCGAGACGATGCCGTGCGAGAGCATCTGGAACAGCGCACCCTGCACGCCCTGCTCCGTCATGGTGAAGATGCCCATGGTCACGTAGCCCATGTGCGCCACCGAGGAGTAGGCGATCAGCTTCTTGATGTCTTCCTGGGCGAGCGCCACCAGCGAGGTGTAGACGATGGCGACCACCGAGAGGGTGAAGATCAGCGGCGCGAACATCTCGCTCGCCAGCGGGAACATCGGCAGCGAGAAGCGCAGGAAGCCGTAGCCGCCCATCTTCAGCAGGATCGCCGCCAGGATGACCGAGCCGGCCGTCGGCGCCTCCACGTGCGCATCCGGCAGCCAGGTATGCACCGGCCACATCGGCATCTTCACCGCGAAGGAGGCGAAGAAGGCCAGCCACAGCCAGGTCTGCATGCCCGCCGGGAAGCCGTGCGACATCAGCGTCGGGATATCGGTGGTACCGGCGTTCCAGTACATCGCCATCAGCGCGATCAGCATCAAAAGCGAGCCGAGCAGCGTGTAGAGGAAGAACTTGTAGCTGGCATAGACGCGCCGCTTGCCGCCCCACACGCCGATGATCAGGAACATCGGGATCAGGCTGGCCTCGAAGAACACGTAGAACATGACCAGGTCCAGCGCGCAGAAGACGCCGATCATCAGCGTTTCCAGCACCAGGAAGGCGATCATGTATTCCTTCACCCGCATCTGCACGCTCTGCCAGCTGGCGAGGATGCAGAAGGGCATCAGGAACGTGGTCAGGATGACGAACAGCATGGAGATGCCGTCGACGCCCATCCGGTAGCCCATGTTGGCGCCCAGCCACTCCCCGCTTTCCTGGAACTGGAAGCCGGGATTTGCCGCATCGAAGCCGCCCCAGATGAAGAGCGACACGATGAAGGTGAACACCGTGGTGATCAGCGCCACGCGGCGCATGTTCTCCTTCGCCCCCTCGTCCTCGCCGCGGACCAGCAGGATGAAGAAGACGCCGACCAGCGGAAGGAAGGTCGTGATCGAAAGAAGCGGCCAGTTGCTCATCAGTGAGCGCCCCCGACGGAGAACATGGACCAGGTGATCAGCGCGGCGACGCCGATCAGCATGGCGAATGCGTAGTGATAGAGATATCCGGTCTGCAGGCGCACGGCCCAGGAGCTGACGTCCTGGACGCGGGCGGCGATGCCGTCCGGTCCGAGCCGGTCGATGGTCGCCCCGTCGCCCTTCTTCCAGAGCTGGCGGCCGAGCCACATGGCGGGCCGGACGAAGATCGCGTCATACAGCTCGTCGAAGTACCACTTGTTGAGCAGGAAGCGGTACAGGCCGTCGTGACGCTCCGCCAGGCGGCGCGGGATCTCCGGCGAGCGGATGTAGAACAGCCAGGCCATGGCGAGGCCGCCCAGCATCATCACGAAGGGCGAGGCCTTCACCCACAGCGGCACCTCGTGGATGTCGTGCAGGATGTGGTTCTCCTCGGACGTGAACAGCGCGCCCTTCCAGAAGCCCTCGTAGCCCTCGCCCATGAACACGCCGGCAAAGACGAGACCTGCGAACAGCGCGCCGACCGCAAGGATCATCAAGGGCACGGTCATCACCAGCGGGCTCTCGTGCACATGCTTCATCACGTCCACGGAGGCACGCGGCTTGCCGTGGAAGGTCATGAAGGCAAGGCGCCAGGAGTAGAACGAGGTCAGGCCGGCAGCCGCCACGGTCAGCCAGAAGCCGTACATGGCGAAGGCGTTGTGGCCGACATAGGCCGCCTCGATCACGCCGTCCTTGGAGAAGAAGCCGGCGGTCAGCGGGAAGCCGGTCAGCGCCAGCGTGCCGATCACCATCATCCAGTAGGTCAGCGGGATGTGCTTCCGAAGACCGCCCATCTTGCGCATGTCCTGCTCGTTCGACACGGCATGGATCACCGAGCCGGCGCCGAGGAACAGCAGCGCCTTGAAAAAGGCATGCGTGAACAGGTGGAAGATCGCGATCGAGTAGCCGCCGACGCCGAGCGCGACGAACATGTAGCCGAGCTGCGAGCAGGTCGAGTAGGCGATCACGCGCTTGATGTCGTTCTGGACGAGGCCGACGGTCGCGGCGAAGAAGGCCGTCGTCGCGCCGAAGAAGGTCACGACGGTGAGCGCGGTGTGCGACAGCTCGAAGACCGGCGACAGGCGCGCCACCATGAACACGCCCGCGGTCACCATGGTCGCGGCGTGGATCAGCGCGGAGACCGGCGTCGGGCCTTCCATCGCGTCCGGCAGCCAGGTGTGCAACAGGAACTGCGCCGACTTGCCCATGGCGCCCATGAACAGCAGCAGGCAGGTCACGGTCAGCGCCGCGTCCTGGGTCAGCTGGTAGCCGAGGAAGTCGAGGACGACGCGCGGCTCGCCTTCCACGAAGGCCTGGGCATTGGCGAAGATCGCGTCGTAGTCGGCCGAGCCGAACAGCACGAAGAGGCCGAAGATGCCGAGGATGAAGCCGAAGTCGCCGACGCGGTTGACCACGAAGGCCTTCATCGCCGCCGCGTTGGCCGAGGGCTTCTGGTACCAGAAGCCGATCAGCAGATACGAGGCGAGACCGACGCCCTCCCAGCCGAAGAACATCTGCAGCAGGTTGTCGGAGGTCACCAGCGTCAGCATGGCGAAGGTGAACAGCGACAGATAGGCGAAGAAGCGCGGCCGGTGCGGATCGTGGTGCATGTAGCCGATGGAGTAGACATGCACGAGCGCGGACACGGAGTTGACCACCACCAGCATGACGGCGGTCAGCGTGTCGACGCGGATGGTCCACTCGACATCGAACGTGCCGGAGGTGATCCAGCGCATCACCGGCTCCTTGACCACGGCGGTCTCGCCGTAGCCGATGGAGAAGAAGCCGATCCACGACAGGATGGCCGCCACGATCAGCAGGCCGGAGGTGACGTATTCGCTCGCCTTGGCGCCGATCACTCGGCCGAAGAGGCCGGCGATCAGGAAGCCGATCAGGGGCAGAAAGACGATAAGCTGGTACATCCTGCCCTTACCCCTTCATCATGTTGACGTCTTCAACCGCGATCGAGCCGCGGTTGCGGTAGAACACCACCAGGATCGCAAGGCCGATGGCCGCCTCGGCGGCCGCCACGGTCAGCACCAGCAGCGCGAAGACCTGCCCGACCAGATCGCCCAGGAACGCCGAGAAGGCGACCAGGTTGATGTTGACGGAGAGCAGCAGGAGCTCCACCGACATCAGGATGACGATCACGTTCTTGCGGTTCAGGAAGATGCCGAAGATTCCGATGGTGAACAGAATCGCGGCGACCGCCAGATAGTGTGACAGACCGATTT
The DNA here is from genome assembly GCF_009789575.1 of Stappia indica. Taxonomy (NCBI): domain Bacteria; kingdom Pseudomonadati; phylum Pseudomonadota; class Alphaproteobacteria; order Hyphomicrobiales; family Stappiaceae; genus Stappia; species Stappia indica. The sequence goes on from NZ_CP046908.1 coordinate 417,714, forward strand.
CCATGGGCGCCTCGTGATGCTCCCCCGAGTGAGACCTTTGGCAGTGCGCGGCCCGGGCAGGCGCGCACCTGGCATGTGAATGGCGGGATCCTCAGATACCCTTGCCGGTTTCGACCTTGCGCACCTCGACCGACGCTTCGCGCGTGCGGCCGACCTGCTCAGAGATGTTCTGCCGCCGCACGCCTTCCTTGTGGCGCAGCGTCAGCACGATGGCGCCGATCATCGCCACCAGCAGGACGAGGCCGGCCGTCTGGAAGAACAGGATGTAGCGGGTGTAGACGAGCTCGCCGAGCGCGCGGGTGTTCGACATGTCCGCAGGCAGTGGCGCGGGCGCCGCCGTCGTTCCGGCAATCTCCGGCGATATCACCCAGGCGCCGAGCACGAACAGCAGCTCGACAAGGAGGATCATGCCGATCAGGCCGCCCACCGGCATGTACTGCAGGAAGCCCTGGCGCATCTCGACGAAGTCGACGTCGAGCATCATCACCACGAACAGGAACAGCACCATCACCGCGCCGACATAGACGACGACGAGCAGCATCGCCAGGAACTCGGCCCCGAGCAGGATGAACAGGCCCGCAGCGTTGAAGAAGGCGAGAATCAGGAACAGGACGGAGTGCACCGGATTGCGGGACGCGATGACCATGAAGGCCGACGCAACCGCAACAGCGGCGAAGAGATAGAAGAAGATGGCTTGCAGGACCATGTCGCGGTGTGCCCCCGTCGTCCCCGTTTAAGTCGCAGCCGCGTCGCGGCTCCAGATGAATTGGGCGCTTCCGGCGCGCAGCGGCCTCGTCTTAGACCACGGGCCGCGCGCCGTCCACTCCCGCCGCCTCAGCGATACGGCGCGTCCATGGCGATGTTGCTGGCGATCTCCCGCTCCCAACGGTCGCCGTTCGCCAGCAGCTTGTCCTTGTCGTAGTACAGCTCCTCGCGCGTCTCGGTGGCGAACTCGAAGTTCGGCCCCTCGACGATCGCGTCCACCGGGCACGCCTCTTGGCAGAAGCCGCAGTAGATGCACTTGACCATGTCGATGTCGTAACGGGTCGTGCGCCGCGTGCCGTCGTTGCGGCGCGGGCCGGCCTCGATGGTGATCGCCTGCGCCGGGCAGATCGCCTCGCACAGCTTGCAGGCGATGCAGCGCTCCTCGCCGTTCGGATAACGGCGCAGCGCATGCTCGCCGCGGAAGCGCGGGCTCACCGGCCCCTTCTCGAAGGGGTAGTTGATCGTCGGCTTCGGCTTGAAGAAGTAGCGCATCGCCAGGAAGAAGGCGGAGACGAACTCCTTCAGCAGAAGCGATTTTGCCGCCTGTTGCAGTGCCATGGCGTCTAGCCCCGTGGTTACGTTTTCCTCTGGCCCGCCCGCCGGTCCCGCAAGCCCCGACAAGGGCGCGAACCGCAAGCGGCCAAATCCTCGATTGCGCCGGCATGCCGCCCATCGGCCGCCGGCTGCGAAGTCCCCGCCCGCCTATCCGGCAAGCGCGCTGCCGGCCAGGTACCCGACCACCGGAAACCCGACCAGCGAGAAGGCCATCACCAGGATCTGGATCTGGCCCATGTATCGCCCGAGCAGGCTTTCCCGCCCGCTCTGCTGCTTCTGCCGTTCCGCCGCCGCCCGCAGGACGCCGACGACGATCTTGTAGTCGATCCAGCCCACATAGAGGCCGATGGCGGCGCCGATCAGTCCTGCAATCGAGACCGACATGCCGCCCTCTCCCTTACGTGCCCGTCGGGGCCCAGCCCATCGCCATCAGCACCGCCGCGACGATGAACACCATGGCCAGCGACAGCGGCAGGAACACCTTCCAGCCGAGGCGCATCAGCTGGTCGTAGCGGTAGCGCGGGACCATCGCCTTGACCATGGCGAACATGAAGAACACCAGCAGCGACTTCAGCAGGAACCAGACGAAGCCCGGCACCCAGGTGAAGGGGGCGAAGTCCAGCGGCGGCAGCCAGCCACCCATGAAGAGGATGGTCGTCAGCGCGCACATCAGCGCGATCGACACATACTCGCCGAGCATGAACATCATGTAGGGCGTGGAGCCGTATTCGACCATGAAACCGGCGACCAGCTCGGACTCGGCCTCGGCCAGGTCGAACGGCGGACGGTTGGTCTCCGCCAGCGCCGAGATGAAGAAGATCACGAACATCGGGAACAGCGGCAGCCAGTACCAGTTCAGGAAGGCCAGCCACGGCACCCCGAGCGCGCTGGCAAGGCCGGTTTCCTGCGCCCGGACAATGTCCGTCAGGTTCAGCGAGCCGACGCACAGCAGCACCGTCACGATGACGAAGCCGATGGACACCTCGTAGGAGACCATCTGCGCCGCCGAGCGCAGCGCCGACAGGAACGGGTACTTCGAGTTCGAGGCCCAACCGCCGATGATGATGCCGTAGACGCCGAGCGAGGAGATCGCCAGGATGAACAGGATGCCGACATTGATGTCGGCGATCACCCACCCATCGGCGACCGGAACCACCGCCCAGGCGGTCAGCGCCAGCGTCACGGTGACCAGCGGCGCCAGCAGGAACAGGCCCTTGTTGGCGCCGGCCGGGATCACCGGCTCCTTCAGCACGAATTTCAGAAGGTCGGCAAACGACTGCAACAGGCCCCAGGGCCCGACGACGTTCGGGCCGCGACGGATCTGCACCGCCGCCCAGACCTTGCGGTCCGCGTACAGGATGTAAGCCACGATCAGCAGCAGTGCGACCAGCAGCAGCACGCTCTGTGCCACCATGATGATCAGCGGGAAGAGGTAATCCGCCCAGAAGTCCGCCATCATTGCCCCCGTTTACTCCGCGGCCTCTGCCGCGCGTGCCTTGGCGAGGGCCGAACATTCGGCCATCGTCGCGGAGGCCCGCGCGATCGGATTGGTCAGGTAGAAGTCGGTGATCGCCGGCTGGAACGCCTCGCCGGCCATCTTGCCGCCGAGGTCCGCCGCCTTCGCGGCGCCTGCGCCGCCGTCGTTCTCGATGGCGTCGATGCCGGCCATCAGCGGATGCGCCGCATAGAGCGCCTTGCGCAGGTCCTGCAGCGAATCGAACGGCAGCGCCGCCCCCAGCTGCGCGGACAGCGCCCGCAGGATCGCCCAGTCCTCGCGGGCCTCGCCCGGAGGGAAGGCCGCACGGTCGCCGAGCTGCACGCGGCCCTCGGTGTTGACCCAGGTGCCCGACTTCTCGGTATAGGCCGCACCCGGCAGGATCACGTCGGCGCGGTGCGCGCCGCGGTCGCCATGGGTGCCGACATAGACCACGAAGGCCGAGCCGAACGCGTGCATGTCCATCTCGTCGGCGCCGAGCAGGAACACGACATCCATCGCGCCCTCGCCTGCCGCCTGCTGGATCCCGGCCGTGCCCTTGCCGCCCTCGCCCGGCACGAAGCCGATGTCGAGGCCGCCGACGCGCGAGGCCGCGGTGTGCAGCACCGAGAAGCCGTTCCAGTCGGCACCGACCGCACCGACCGAACGGGCGAGCGCAGCCGCAGCCGACAGGACCGCCGCGCCGTCAGTGCGCGACAGCGCGCCCTGGCCGACGATGATCAGCGGACGCTCGGCGTTCTTGAGAACATCGGCAAAGCCGTGCTTGCCGGCCGCAAGATCGGCCAGCGTCTCGGCGCCGGCGCCCAGATACGTCGCCGGATAGGTCAGGTCGGCCTGCTGGCCGATGACGCCCACGGGCAGCGGGCCCATGCGCATGCGCTTGCGGATGCGCGCATTCAGCACCGGTGCCTCGAGCCGCGGGTTGGAGCCGATGATCAGCACCGCATCCGCGTTCTCGATCCCCTCGATGGTCGCGTTGAACAGGTAGGAGGACCGGCCGAGCGCCGGGTCCAGCGCTGCCCCGTCCTGGCGGCAGTCGATGTTCGCCGAACCGAGCGCCGTCATCAGGCTCTTCAGCGCGAACATCTCCTCGACGCTCGCCAGATCGCCGGCAATGGCCGCCAGCTTCTCCGGGCTCGACGCCTTCACCTTGGAGGCGATGGCGGCGAACGCCTCGCCCCAGCTGGCCGGGCGCAGCTTGCCGTCGACGCGCACATAGGGGCGGTCGAGGCGCTGGGTCTTCAGGCCGTCCCAGATGTAGCGGGTCTTGTCGGAGATCCACTCCTCGTTGACCGCCTCGTTGAGACGCGGCAGCACGCGCATGACCTCGCGGCCGCGGGTGTCGACGCGGATCGCCGAGCCGACCGCATCCATCACGTCGACGGTCTCGGTCTTCTTCAGCTCCCACGGACGGGCCTGGAAGGCATAGGGCTTGTGGGTCAGCGCACCGACCGGGCACAGGTCGACGACGTTGCCCTGCATCTCGGAGGAGAGCGCGTTCTCCAGGTAGGAGGTGATCTCGGCATCCTCGCCGCGGCCGATCAGGCCGAGGTCGGCGACGCCGCAGACTTCCGTGGTAAAGCGGACGCAGCGCGTGCAGTGGATGCAGCGCGTCATGATCGTCTTCACCAGCGGGCCGATATACTTGTCCTCGACGGCGCGCTTGTTCTCCGCATAGCGGGACGCGTCGACGCCATAGGCCATGGCCTGGTCCTGCAGGTCGCACTCGCCGCCCTGGTCGCAGATCGGGCAGTCGAGCGGATGGTTGATCAGCAGGAACTCCATCACGCCCTCGCGGGCCTTCTTGACCATCGGGGTCTTGGTGAAGACCTCCGGCGCCTCGCCGTTCGGGCCCGGGCGCAGGTCGCGCACGTTCATGGCGCAGGACGCGACCGGCTTCGGCGGTCCGCCCTTCACCTCGACCAGACACATGCGGCAGTTGCCGGCGATCGACAGCCGGTCGTGGAAACAGAAGCGCGGCACCTCGGCACCCGCCGCCTCGCAAGCCTGCAGCAGCGTGTAGTCCTGCGGAACCTCGATCTCCTTGCCGTCGACAAAGATCGTCTTGTTCATGCCTTGCTGCCCTCGCGGCTTGCCCGCAGCGCCCTTTTCGCGCGCGAACGTGTCGTCCTGTTTCCTGCGACCATCTCTGCGGCCGCCTTACTGTGCCGCTGCCAGCGACTGCGCCGGCTTGCGGCTCTTGGCCACGTACTGGTCGATGCGTTCCTCGATCACCGGCCGGAAGTTGCGGATCAGGCCCTGGATCGGCCATGCGGCCGCATCGCCGAGGGCACAGATCGTGTGGCCTTCCACCTGCTTGGTGACGTCGAAGAGCATGTCGATCTCTTCCCGTGCGGCATTGCCGGCCACCATGCGCTCCATCACGCGCCACATCCAGCCCGTGCCCTCGCGGCACGGCGTGCACTGGCCGCAGCTCTCGTGCTTGTAGAAGTACGACAGGCGGGCAATGGCCTTGATGATGTCGGTCGAGCGGTCCATCACGATCACCGCTGCCGTGCCGAGGCCCGAACCGTGCCCGCGCAGGCTGTCGAAGTCCATCGGACAGTCGATGATGTTCTCCGCCGTCACGCAAGGCACGGAGGAGCCGCCCGGGATCACGGCGAGCAGGTTGTCCCAGCCGCCGCGGATGCCGCCGCAATGGCGGTCGATCAGCTCGCGGAATGGAATGCCCATCTCCTCCTCGACCGTGCAGGGGCGGTTCACGTGGCCGGAGACGCAGAACAGCTTGGTGCCCGCGTTGTTCGGCTTGCCGAGACCCGAGAACCACGCCGCGCCGCGGCGCAGGATGGTCGGGGCAACGGCGATGGACTCCACGTTGTTCACCGTCGTCGGGCACCCGTAGAGGCCGACATTGGCCGGGAACGGCGGCTTCAGGCGCGGCTGGCCCTTCTTGCCTTCCAGGCTCTCCAGCAGCGCGGTTTCCTCGCCGCAGATATAGGCGCCGGCGCCGTGGTGGACATAGATGTCGAAGTCGTAGCCGTTCTTGTTGTTCTTGCCGATCAGACCCGCCTCATAAGCCTGGTCGATGGCCGCCTGCAGGCGCTCGCGCTCGCGGATGAACTCGCCGCGCACATAGATATAGGCGGCGATGGCACCCATCGCGTAACCGGCGATCAGGCAGCCCTCGACCAGCGTGTGCGGGTCGTGGCGCAGGATCTCGCGGTCCTTGCAGGTGCCCGGCTCGGACTCGTCCGCATTCACGACGAGATAGGCCGGACGCCCGTCCGACTCCTTCGGCATGAACGACCACTTGAGGCCGGTCGGGAAGCCCGCACCGCCGCGCCCGCGCAGGCCCGACGTCTTCATCTCGTTGATGATCCAGTCGCGGCCGTTGTCGAGCAGGCCCTTGGTGCCGTCCCAATGGCCGCGCTGGCGCGCGCCATCGAGGCCCCAGTCGTGCAGGCCGTAGATATTGGTGAAGATCCGGTCCTGATCCTGCAGCATCGCGATCCCCTTCCCTTAGGACTTGCTCGTGGGCACGTCGCCACCGTCGACGCGCCTGGAGAAATCGGTTTCGCCACCGGACGCCAGCACCTTGGCCTGCGCGATCCAGTCTTCGCGATCGATACGCCCCTTGAACTTCAGCCGTGTGTCGACCCAGGCCTTGTTCTCCTCGTTCCAGGAGGCGATCTGGTCGAAATGGTAGACGCCGAGTTCGTTGAGGATGCCCTCGATCTTCGGGCCGACGCCCTTGATCCGCTTGAGGTCGTCGGCCTTGCCGCCGCGCGCGCCCTTCAGCAGCTCCGGCTCCGTCTCGCCGGCAACGCCGCCGGCCAGGTCCAGGCTGGTCTGCGGGCTCTCGTGGCTCTTGACCGCCGCGACCGGCTTGCCGGCCTCCGACGGCTTCGGGCCGGCATCGCTCGCCGCCGGAGCGTCCGGAACCTTCGTCTTCGTCTCGGGCTTCGCCTCGGCCTTGGCAAGATCCGCCGGCTTGCCGGCCCGCGGGGCCGGTGCCTTCGTGGTCGTGCCGGTCGCCTCGGCGGCGCCCGGAATGCCGTTATAGTCGTTGCCGCCGCCATTGATCGAGGCGCCGGCAAAAGCGTGCGAGGCCACTTCCGCGCCCTTGACCACATGCGGAAGCGGATCGCCGCCGCGGGTCTTGTCGGACAGGCCGGTCAGCGTGGTCGGACCGCCTTCCGGAGCGCCGAAGCGACGGCCGTTCTGCGGGCCCGGCGTCACTTCGCGCCCGGCGGAAATGTCGTCGATGAGCTTTTCCAGGCTCTCCGGCGTCAGATCCTCGTAGGTGTCCTTGAAGATCTGCACCATCGGCGCATTGACGCAGGCGCCGAGGCACTCGACCTCTTCCCAAGAAAAGTCGCCATCGGCCGACAGCTCGTGCGCATGGGCCGCGATCTTCGACTTGCAGACGCGGACGAGATCTTCCGCGCCGCGCAGCTGGCACGGCGTGGTGCCGCAGACCTGGATATGCGCCTTCTTGCCGACCGGGGCCAGCTGGAACATGGTGTAGAAGGTCGCGACCTCGAGCACGCGGATATCCGGCATGCCGAGCATTTCGGCGACATAGCGGATCGCCGGCTCGGGCAGCCAGCCCTCGTGCTGTTCCTGCGCCCGCCACAGCAGCGGGATCACGGCGGAGGCCTGCCGGCCGTCCGGATAGCGCGCGATGATTTTCCTGGCCCATTCCAGATTGGCCGCCGTGAAGGCGAAGCTCTCGGGCTGCTCAGGGTGAAGGCGACGAACGGCCATTACCGGTCCACCTCTCCGAACACGATATCGAGGGAGCCGAGCACCGCCGACACGTCGGCCAGCTGATGTCCACGGCACATGAAATCCATCGCCTGCAGGTGGGCAAAGCCGGGGGCCTTGATCTTGCAGCGATAGGGCTTGTTGCTGCCGTCGGCGACGAGATAGACGCCGAACTCGCCCTTCGGCGCCTCGACGGCCGCATAGACCTCGCCTTCCGGCACGCGGTAACCTTCGGTGTAGAGCTTGAAGTGGTGGATGAGCGCTTCCATCGAGCGCTTCATCTCGCCGCGCTTCGGCGGAACCACCTTGCCGTCCAGCGACGAGACCGGCCCCTTCTCCACCGTCAGCTTCTCCAGGCACTGCTTCATCAGCCGCACGGACTGGCGCATCTCCTCCATGCGGATGAGATAGCGGTCGTAGCAGTCGCCGTTCTTGCCGATCGGGATGTCGAAATCGAGTTCGGCATAGCACTCATAGGGCTGCGACTTGCGCAGGTCCCAGGCCGCGCCCGAACCGCGCACCATGACGCCGGAAAAGCCCCGCGCCCATGCGTCCTCCAGCGACACCACGCCGATATCGACGTTGCGCTGCTTGAAGATGCGGTTGTCGGTCAACAGGCCCTCGATGTCGTCCAGCGTCTGCAGGAACGGATCGCAGAAGTCCCAGATGTCGTCGAGCAGCTCCTTCGGCAGGTCCTGGTGCACGCCGCCCGGCCGCACATAGGCGGCATGCATGCGCGCGCCGCAGGCCCGCTCGTAGAAGACCATCAGCTCTTCGCGCGGCTCGAAGCCCCACAGCGGCGGGGTCAGCGCGCCGACGTCCATCGCCTGCGTCGTCACGTTCAGCAGGTGCGACAGGATCCGGCCGATCTCCGAGTAGAGCACGCGGATCAGCTGGCCGCGCTTGGGCACGGTGATGCCGAGCATCTTCTCGACCGCCAGCGCGAAGGCATGCTCCTGGTTCATCGGCGCGACATAGTCGAGCCGGTCGAAATAGGGCACCGCCTGCAGGTAGGTCTTGTGCTCGATCAGCTTTTCGGTGCCGCGATGCAGCAGGCCGATATGCGGATCGACACGCGTCACCACCTCGCCGTCCAGCTCCAGCACCAGGCGCAGCACGCCGTGCGCCGCCGGATGCTGCGGGCCGAAATTGATGTTGAAGTTGCGGACCTGAGCCTCTGCCATCGGCTGCCTCAATTGGTCTTGGCTTTTTCGTCGCCGGGCAGGATGTATTCCGCACCCTCCCAAGGCGACATGAAGTCGAAGTCACGGAATTCCTGGTTGAGCCGGACCGGCTCGTAGACCACCCGCTTCTTCTCGTCGTCGTAGCGAACCTCGACATAGCCCGTCAGCGGGAAATCCTTGCGCAGCGGATAGCCGTCGAAGCCGTAGTCGGTCAGGATCCGGCGCAGGTCCGGATGACCGGAGAACAGCACGCCGTACATGTCGTAGGTCTCGCGCTCGAACCACTCCGCACCGGCGAACACGTCGATGATGGAGGGAACCGGCGTCTCCTCGTCGGTCGCCACCTTCACGCGGATGCGCAGGTTCTGCTTCGGCGACAGGAAGTGGTAGACCACGTCGAAGCGATTGTCCCGCTGCGGCCAGTCGACGCCGCACAGGTCCGTCAGGTTGACGAACTGGCAGCTGGAGTCGTCGCGCAGGAACCGCACCACCTGGACGATCTCGGAAGACCGTACCAGCAGCGTCAGCTCCCCGTACGCGACGTTGTAGCCGTCGAGGGCATCGCCCAGATGCGCCTGAATGTGTTCGCCAAGCTCGGCGAGCGTCTCGTCCATGATCCTGACCCGTCTAGTCGCTTGCGGGAGGCGTGCCGGCCGGGCCGGCACTCCGCGGGCGGCGTTCAGCGTTCGATCGTTCCGGTGCGGCGGATCTTCTTCTGAAGCAGAAGAACGCCGTAGAGCAGCGCCTCGGCCGTCGGGGGACAGCCGGGAACGTAAATATCGACCGGGACGACCCGGTCGCAGCCGCGCACCACCGAATAGGAGTAGTGGTAGTAGCCGCCGCCATTGGCACACGAGCCCATGGAGATGACGTAGCGCGGCTCCGGCATCTGGTCGTAGACCTTGCGCAGGGCCGGAGCCATCTTGTTGGTCAGCGTGCCGGCGACGATCATCACGTCCGACTGGCGCGGTGAGGCGCGCGGCGCGAAGCCGAAGCGCTCGGCGTCATAGCGCGGCATCGACATCTGCATCATCTCGACCGCGCAACAGGCGAGGCCGAAGGTCATCCACATGAGCGAGCCGGTGCGCGCCCACTGGATCAGATTGTCGGTCGCGGTGACGACGAAGCCCTTGTCGGCCAGTTCGTCGTTGATGTCCATGAAGAACGGATCGTTGGCCCCGACAGGCTTGCCGGTGGCCGGATCCAGGATGCCCTTCGGAGCCTGGGCGATGAGCGGCTGCTGCGACGTCAGTCCCATTCCAGGGCCCCCTTCTTCCATTCGTAGATGAAGCCGACGGTCAGCACGCCGAGGAAGGCCATCATCGACCAGAATCCGTACCAGCCGAGGTCACCGAACGCGATCGCCCAGGGGAACAGGAATGCCACTTCGAGATCGAAGATGATGAACAGCAGCGCGACCAGATAGAAGCGGATGTCGAACTTCATGCGCGCATCGTCGAAGGCGTTGAAGCCGCACTCGTAGGCCGACAGCTTTTCCGAATCGGGATTCTTGTAGGCGAGCAGGAACGGCGAAACCAAAAGCGCGAGGCCGATGACGAGCGATACCCCGATGAAGACGAGGATCGGAACGTAATCTCTCAGGAGCTCTTCCATGTCCTAATGTCCTTCCGCCGGGCCATTTTCGCTGCCGGAACCCTGTGTTCCATGCAACGTGTCCGGCCGCGCGACGCGCAGCCGGTCCCTCTATCCCGGCGATTGCGGCGGATGCGCGTGGAGGCACGCTCCCGCCAGTGCCCATGGGGCACGCTTAGCCCACGCACAAACGCAACGCAAGTCCGACGACGGTGTAATTGAAAGCGGTTTTTTGCAGGCGCGAAGGACCCCTGCGTCAGTTGTCGCCCGAAAGCGGCGGGCCGCCCGCGGGCAGGCGCTTTGCAATGGCCGGCCATTCCTTCAGGAAGGCCGCGCGGGCGCGCCGGCCCGGCGAGCCGCGCTTGCGCGTCTCGTCCTGCACCAGCCGCACGAAGACCAGCCGCCGCCCCTCGCCCGCGCCCTTCGCCTCGGCCCAGCCGACGAACCAGCCATAGCCGCGCGAGCGGTCGAAACTGCCGTCCGCGCGCCGCGGATAGGCCCCGCCCGGCTTGCCCGTCAGCGTCCAGCCCGCCCCCGCCTCGTGCGCCGGCAGCAGGGCCTCCGCCTGCGCCTGCGCGCGCTCCGACAGCGGCAGCGTGCGGTTCACGAGCTTGGTGAGAAACAGCGCCTGTTCGCGCCCCGACACCGTCAGCGACGAGGCGATCCAAGCCCGCTCCAGCCCGTTGTCTTCACCCGGATCGCCGGAGAAGTCGGCATTGCCGAAGCCGAGCGCGCTTGTGCGCTGCTCCAGCACCGCACGGCCGAGCTGCCTTGCCATGCGCTGCGAGTACCAGACGACGGAATGCTCCATCCAGTGAAGAGGATCGACGTCGCCGCGCCAGGCATCGCCGCCCCAGTCGACTTCGCCCCTGGCCCAGGTCCAGACCGGGGAATGCGCGCCGTCCAGGACGCCTTCCTCGTAGCCGATGGCCGCGAGCGGCACCTTGAAGGTGGAAGCCGGCGTGACGCGCGCGGCGCAGTCGCCCTCCTCCAGCAACACGGAGCGGGTCTGCGATTCGATCACCATCGTGCACAGGACCCCGGCCTGCGCCGGCGCAGCAGCCGCTCCCATGACCGGAACCAGAACTGCAAATGCCGCGCCCGTGATCCGTGCCATCGATGCCCCCTCCCCGTTCGTTCCCGAAAGCTTGGCCCGAAAGCTTTGCCCGAAGTCTTGGCCCGAAGTCTTGGAAAGGCGAGCCCGCCACGCAAATGGTGCGACAATGTGTCGGCCCGCTTGCTTGTGCACAGGAGAGACGAAACCGCGCTACGCAAGGCGAAGACGCGGCCCGAAGGCCTGTCCGTCGCCCTGGCGTCCGGTCTGGATAAGTCTGGACTGTCAGGAGAAAGAAAGGGGCGAGTGGCGCGAGTGACGGGGCTCGAACCCGCGACCTCCGGCGTGACAGGCCGGCACTCTAACCAACTGAGCTACACCCGCTCGCCCGCTTCGCATTGCTGCGAAAGGCTCCCGTAAAAGGTGAGTGGCGCGAGTGACGGGGCTCGAACCCGCGACCTCCGGCGTGACAGGCCGGCACTCTAACCAACTGAGCTACACCCGCTCACCTCATGGCGACGCTTGGCCGCCGGGAGTGGCGGTGATGTACGGCGAGCCGCGCGTCAAGTCAAGCGCAAGCGGCCGCTCATGTGACGATTGTGCAAAGAGCCTTTGCCTCCCGCCCTCCCCGCTTGTGGAAAACGAAAACGGACGCGCCGGGTGGGCGCGTCCGCTGCAACGTTTCTGCCCGCCGCAATGGCGCGGCAAAGGCGAAATCCCTTACAGGCTCGCGAGATACTTCATCGGGTCGACCGGCTTGTTGCCCCGGCGCAGCTCGAAATGGAGCTGCGGCTGGCTCACCGAGCCGCTGGAGCCGGCCTTGGCGATGGTCTGGCCGCGCTGCACGCCGTCGCCGCGCTTGACCAGCAGCGAGCTGTTATGGGCATAGGCGGAGACCCAGCCGTCGTCGTGGCGCACCAGCACCAGGTTGCCGAAGCCCTTCAGCTCGTTGCCCGAGTAGATCACCGTGCCGTCCTCGACCGCCTTGATCTCGGTGCCTTCCGGCAGGGCCAGGTTGATTCCATCGTTATGCGCGCCGCCCGGCTTGGGGCCGAACTCGGAGATGATCCGCCCGCGCGCCGGCCAGCGGAAGCGCCGCTCGCCGGTTGCCGCCGGCTCCGGCGAGGTCTCGCGGGACACGGCGATCGGCGCGGTCGGCGCCGGCTCGTCGCGCGCCACGGCGGGGCGCGCCGGCGTCTTCGGGGTGGATGCTGCCGGCTGGCTCGGCCGGCTGGACAGTGCCGCCGGCTTGCGCTTGGGCTGCGCGGCAAGGCCGGCATTGCCCGGCTGCGGCGTGGTCAGGGAGGCGACGCGAACCTGCGCGCCGGGCTTGGCCTGCGGACGCGGCGCGCCGGCAAGGCCGGCCCCGGCCGGGATCGATCCGGTGACGGTCGGCGAGCCGCCGGCCGCCGGCAGGCGCGTCGTCGGCTGCGAGGGCACCGCGGAGGCGATGTTCGGCGCCCCGTGCGAATAGGTCGGGATGGTCACGCGCTGGCCGGCGGCGAAGCTGCCGTTGGCGTCGGTGCCGTTGATCTCGCCCAGCACGTGCTGGGGAATGCCGTAGCGCCGCGACAGGCTGGCGACCGTATCGCCCTGGCGTGCGGTGATCTGGGTGGCGCCGGCCGTCGTCCAGCCGCGCACCGTGCGCACCTCGCCGGACGGGGCCGCCGGGGCGGGAACCGCTCGCGGCGCACTCGTGGCTGCCGGCACGCCGGCATAGGTGCCGGAGGTCGTCGGCGTGCTGGTCCGCGCCGAGCCGATGGAGCCGGTCGAGACCTGCCGGTTTGCAGCCGTCGGCGGCGGCAGCGTCGAGCGCTGGACGGCGCCGGTGGAGGCGCCGGTGGACTGGCGCGGCCCGGCCGCGACACTGTCGAAGCTCGGCTGCGACTTGCTGCCCAGCATCGCGCGCTGATTGTCGGTATTGCCGGTGAAGATCGGATCCTCGAACCGCTCGACGCCGCCGCTGCAGGCTCCCGCGAGCGCGGCGAGCACGATCACGATGGCGGTCTGCGTAAGCAGTCGGGAGGAAGGGCGAAGAACCTGCATTGTCATGGCGCTACTCGGACTGAAGACACCTGAAATCATGATGTCGATTAAATGCCGGTAACGTTGATAAAGACTTAAAGTCGCGCCCCGCCCGTAAACCAATTTGCGTTTTCGTGCCGGAAATCTCCGGCCGGCCTGCATCCGCGCTCCATGCCGGCCGCCGATTACAGCCGGCTCGCCGTCCCTTCCACCAGCGGCACGAATCGCACCTCGGCCAGCACCTTTTCGGAAATGCGCCCGCCCTGCTTCTCCACCAGCACCAGTTCCTGCACGCTGCCCTTGGGCCCGCGCGGCATGATCAGCTTGCCGCCCTCGGCCAGCTGATCGAGCAGCACCTTGGGGATCTCCGGTCCGGCGGCCGTCACGATGATCCGGTCATAGGGCGCATGCTCGGCCAGGCCCTCCAGCCCGTCGCCGTGATGCACGCGCACGCTGGTGATGCGCAGCGAGGCCAGCCGCTCGCGCGCCAGGTCGACAAGGGTGCGGTAGCGCTCGATGCTGTGCACCTCCCCCGCCATCAGGCCGAGGATCGCCGCCTGGAAGCCGGAGCCGGTGCCGACCTCCAGCACCTTGTGCGCCGGGCCGATATCCAGCGCATCGGTCATCCGCACCACGAGGCTCGGCTGGGAGATGGTCTGGCCGCACTCGATCGGCAGCGCCGTATCCTCGCCCGAATGCCGCTGCATCGCGGCGGACAGAAACAGGCGCCGCGGCACGCGCTCGATGGCGGAGAGCAGCCTTGTGTTGCGGATGCCTTGCGAGCGCAGGCGCAGGATCAGCGCGGCCGTCGCTTCGCGGTCGGCCTCGGCCTGCCGTTCGGCGGCGCTGCGCATGTCCTCTCCGTCGGCCGGCCAGCCATCGTCTCGGCCATCGCCGTTGTCGCTCACCAGCCCCTCCCTCGGCCATCGCTGGCCGGAGACGCGAAACCGCGCCTTTAGCCCAGCAGGTCTTTCAGTTCGCCGAGCAGGTCGTGCGCCGTCAAGTCCAGCTTCAGCGGCGTCACCGAAATGCGGTTGTGCACCAGAGCGGACAGGTCGGTGTCGCGCGGCGGATCCTCGTCCGCATTGCGGAAGCCGAGCCAGTAATAGGGCACGCCGCGCCCGTCGGTGCGCGCATCGACGCCGAGCTCGCTCACCTTGCGCTTGCCCTGCCGCGTCACCTCGACGCCCTCGACCTCGTCCGGCGCGCAAGGCGGGAAGTTGAGATTGAGCAGCGTGTCGGGCGGGAAGCTGAAGCCGAGCAGCCGCTCGATCAGCTTCGGCGCATGGGAGATCGCGCAGGAATAGTCGGCGCGCGCGCCCTTCGACCAGGCAACGCCCTGGGACAGCGCGATGGAGCGGATGCCCATCAGCGTGCCTTCCATGGCGCCGGCGATGGTGCCGGAATAGGTCACGTCGTCGGCCGCGTTCTGGCCCCGGTTGACGCCCGACAGGATCAGGTCCGGCCGCTTGTCGGTCAGGATCTCGCGCACGCCCATGATGACGCAGTCGGTCGGCGTGCCGCGCACGGAGTAGCGGCGCTCGCCCATCTCGCGCAGGCGCAGCGGGTCGTGCAGGGTCAGCGAGTGCGCCACGCCGCTCTGGTCGGTCTCGGGCGCCACCACCCACACGTCGTCGCTCAGTTCCCCGGCGATCTGCTCCAGCGCGGCAAAGCCGGCTGCGTGGATGCCGTCGTCGTTCGTCAGCAGAATGCGCATCAAAGCCCCTCGATCGTCTCGATGCCGCCCATATAGGGCCTCAGCGCCTCGGGCACCGTGATGCTGCCGTCCGCGTTCTGGTAGTTTTCAAGGACCGCGATCAGCGCGCGGCCGACCGCAATGCCCGAGCCGTTCAGCGTGTGGACGAACTTCAGGCCCTTCTCGCCCTGCGGGCGGAAGCGCGCGTTCATGCGCCGGGCCTGGAAGTCGCCGCAGACCGAGCAGCTGGAAATCTCGCGATAGGCGTTCTGCCCCGGCAGCCAGACCTCGATGTCGTAGGTCTTGCGCGCGCCGAAGCCCATATCGCCGGCCGACAGCGCCATCACCCGGTACGGCAGGCCGAGCCGCTTCAGCACTTCCTCGGCGCAGCCGGTCATCCGCTCCAGCTCGTCGAGCGATGCGTCCGGGTGCGTCACCGACACCAGCTCGCATTTCCAGAACTGGTGCTGGCGCAGCATGCCGCGCACGTCGCGCCCGGCAGACCCCGCTTCCGAGCGGAAGCACGGGGTCAGCGCGGTCACGCGCAAGGGCAGGTCCGCCTCGTCCAGCGTCTCGCCGGCCACCATGTTGGTCAGCGGCACCTCGGCGGTCGGGATCAGCCAGCGCCCGTCGGTGGTCTTGAACAGGTCCTCGGCGAACTTCGGCAGCTGCGAGGTGCCGTAGAGCGCCTCGTCGCGCACCAGCAGCGGCGGCGACACTTCCATATAGCCGTGCTCGCCGGTCTGCAGGTCCAGCATGAACTGGCCGAGCGCCCGCTCCAGCCGGGCCAGCCGGCCCTGCAGCATGACGAAACGCGCGCCGGCAATGCGCGCGGCCCGCTCGAAGGCGAGGCCCGGCAGCGCGCCGGCGATCTCGAAATGCTCTTTGGGGGTGAAGTCGAGGCTGCGCGGCGTGCCGACACGGCGCAGTTCGACATTGTCGCTCTCGTCCTTGCCGTCCGGCACGTCGTCATGCGGCATGTTGGGCAGCACGGACAGGGCGTCCTGCAGCTCGGCATCGATCTGCCGCTCCTGCTCCTCGCCCTGCTGGATCTTCGCCTTGAGGCTCGCCACCTCGTCGATCACCGCCTGCGCGGCCTGCTCGTCACCGGAGGCCTTGGCCCTGCCGATCTCGCGCGAGGCGGCGTTACGGCGCTCCTGCGCCTGCTGCAGCTCGGCGACGAGCGCCCGCCGCCGGTCGTCGATGGCGATCAGCCGCGCCGCCTGCGGCTCCAGTCCGCGCCGGTCCATGGCGCGGTCGAAAGCCGCGGCATTGTCGCGGATCCACTTGATGTCGAACATGAGAAACCCCGGGATTGCTGCCGGCGCGCCGGAATGGCAGATCGTCGGTCGCGGCCCGGATCAGGTCTCCGCCTCGGCGGCCTCCCGCTCGGCCCGCTTCTTCTCGACCAGCCTGACGCAGATGATCGACACTTCGTAGAGAAGCAGTGTGGGAAGTGCAAGACCGATCTGGCTGATCGGATCCGGCGGCGTCAGCACCGCCGCCGCGATGAAGGCGATGACGATGGCGTATTTGCGCTTGGTCCGCAGCCCCTCGGCCGTGACCAGCCCGACGCGGCCGAGCAGCGTCAGCAGCACCGGCAGCTGGAACACCAGGCCGAAGGCGAAGATCAGCGTCATGATGAGGCCGAGATACTCGCTCACCCGCGCCATCAGCTGGATCTTGGCCGTGCCGCCCGTTCCGTCCTGCTCCATCGACAGGAAGAAGCCCATGGCCAGCGGCATCACCATGAAGAAGACCAGCGAGGCGCCGATGGCGAACAGCACCGGCGTCGCGAAGAGGAACGGCAGGAACGCGCCGCGCTCATGCTTGTAGAGCCCCGGCGCCACGAACATGTAGAGCTGGCCGGCGATCACCGGGAAGGCGATGAACAGCGCGCCGAAAAAGGCGAGCTTCAGCTGGGTGAAGAACAGCTCCTGCGGCGCGGTGTAGATCATCTCCACCGGGTGTCCGGCGGCATTCTCGTAAGGGATGACGAGGATGTTGTAGATGTCCTGCGCGAAGTAGAAGCACACGATGAACGCAAGGAGCGTCGCAATCACCGATCTCAGCAATCGGCTGCGCAATTCGATCAAGTGTTCGATGAGCGGCGCCTTCGAGGCGTCGATGTCTTCCTGGCTCATGCCGTCCTGTCACTCGCCGTGTTGGCCGTGCCGCTCTCGCCCGGCGTTGCGGAACCCGGTGTCGCCGGGGTCTTTGATGCCGGAGCTCCCGCCGCCGCAGCCTGGGCCGCCTGCGCCTGGGGCGCCGGCCCGGTGCCGGTCTCGGATGCGCCCGCCGGCGTCGTGCTTTTCCCGCCCGCCTCGTCCGCCGGCTTGGCCGCCGCCGTGTCGGCGGGCTTGGCCTCGGCCGGCTTCGGCGGCTTGCGATCCGTCTCGATGGATTTCTTGATGTCGCCGAGCGGATCGAAATTCGCCGCCTTCTCGACCTGCTTCTTCATGTCGGCGATGTCGGCCTGCTGTTCGGCCTCGCGCAGCGCCTCGTTGAAGGTCGACTGGAACTCGCCGGCCATCCGCCGCACCTTGCCGATCGTCTGGCCGAAGGTGCGCAGCATCCGCGGCAGGTCCTTCGGCCCGACGACAAGGATCATGACGACCGCGACAACAAGCAGTTCCGTCCAGCCGATATCGAACATGTCGATCCGTCTTCCGCGTTCGAAGGGTCAGTGTCCGCATCCGCACGCCGCCCGCGAAGGGGCGGCATGGCGCAGGCGTCCGGCTCGTCCGGCGCTCAGCCCGCCTGGGACTTGTCCTCGGACTTGCTGGTGACCACGGTCTCGTCGGCCTTGTGATCGATCGTCTTGCGGCTGGCGGCGGTGTCCGTCTCGGCCTCGTCGTCCTCGTTGAGCCCCTTCTTGAAGCTCTTGATGCCCTTGGCGACGTCGCCCATGAGCTCGGAGATCTTGCCGCGGCCGAACAGCAGAACAACGATCACCGCGATGATCAGGATCTGCCAAATGCTGATACCCATACGCCCAACTCCCTGGTCTTCCGGTGCACGCGCTCCGGCGCGGCACTATTGCAACAAAGCGGTCGCCACCGCAACCGGACCCTTGCGGCCCTATTCCCCGCTTTCGCGCGGGAAGGCGATCACGTCTCTGGCATCGAGGCGCACCCCGACATCCATGCCGACGGCGAAGCGCCCGCCGTCGCGAATCCTTGCGTGGAGCGGCAGGTCGAGCCCCTCCACCGCCACCTCGACGAGATCGACCTCGCCGATGAACCGCCGGCGCATGATGCGCCCGACTTGCCCCTCGCCCGGCTCGCCGAGCAGGATGCCTTGCGGGCGCACGCAGACGTCGACTTCCATGCCGCGGACGATGCCCTCGGCCGGAAAGCGGCCGAACAGCGTCTCCACCTCGTTGTCGCGCGCGCTCGCCTCCAGCTCGTTCAGCTCGGAGAAGAAGCGCGCCGCGAACATGTCGACGGGCCGGTTGTAGAGATCGTCGGCGCTGCCGACCTGCACCAGCCGGCCCTTGCGCATCAGGGCGATGCGGTCGCCCATGCGCATCGCCTCTTCCGGGTCGTGGGTGACCATCACGCAGGTCGCCCGCGTCTCGCGCAGCACCGCCAGCGTCTCGTCGCGCACCGTGTCGCGCAGCCGCCGGTCGAGGCCGGAGAACGGCTCGTCCATCAACAGCACGCCCGGCCGCGGCGCAATCGCGCGGGCCAGCGCCACGCGCTGCTGCTCGCCGCCCGACAGGGCGTGCGGGTGATCGCCCGCATGCGAGGCGAGCCCCACCCGGGTCAGCGCCGTCAGGGCGGTCTGACGTGCTTCATTGCGGCCCATATGCGTCAGCCCGAAGGCGACGTTTTCGGCAATCGTCAGATGCGGGAACAGCGCATAATCCTGGAACATCAGGCCGACGCCGCGCCGCTCCGGCGGCAGGAACACCTGCGGTCCGGCCACCTCGCGCTCATTGATTAGCACCCGCCCCGACGACTGGCGCTCCACCCCGGCGGCGATGCGCAGCAAGGTGGTCTTGCCGCAACCCGAATGGCCGAGCAGGCACAGCACCTCGCCCGGCTCCACGGTCAGCGAGACCGAGCGCACGGCCGCCAGGTGACCGTAGGAATGGCTCACGGCCTCGAAGCTCAGCCGCGCCGCGATGGTCGCGCCGGCCGTGCCGCGCGTGCCCCAGCGCCGGACCGGCGCCTCGGCCTGCCTTGCGTCAATCGTCGCGGTCATGGTGCGGCTCGTCTTCGTCTTGCATCAAATCGAACAATTCAGCCTCGTCGATCGGGTCTTCCTCGTCCCGAAGGTCCGAGGAATCGTCAGGCACCGGCACGGTGAACCCGGCCGGCACGGCGCTGTCGAGCAGGCCGGAGCCCTTCAGTTCCTCGAGCCCCGGCAGGTCGCCGACCGAAGTCAGCATGAAATGCTCCAGGAATCCTTCCGTCGTGCCGTAGGTCACCGGCCGTCCCGGCGTCCTTCGCCGCCCGCGCATGCGGATCCAGCCGGTTTCCATCAGCACGTCGAGCGTGCCCTTCGAGGTCGACACGCCGCGGATCTCCTCGATCTCCGCCCGCGTCACCGGCTGGTGATAGGCGATGATCGCCAGCGTCTCCAGCGCGGCGCGCGAAAGCTTGCGATCCTCCACCTGCTCGCGCGCCAGCAGATAGGCGAGATCCTCGGCCGTGCGAAATCCGAATTTTCCGCCGATTTCCACAACATTCACGCCGCGGGTCGCATAGGCGCGGCGAAGCGTGTCTATCAAGGCGCGAACGTTGGTGCCGGCCGGCAACCTTGCCGCGATCTCCTCGACGCTGAGCAGGTCGCGCGAGGCGAAGAGCAGCGCTTCCGCCATGCGCAGTCCGCTTTCCGGCGAGGGTTCGGGCATTGCCTGCAGGTCGTCGAGCGGCAACTCGCCGTCCGTTTCGTCCCGCACTACCTCGTCGCCCTGCGCTGCCTGCTCCCGGCCGCTCGTCACGTCACGCCTCGTTCTCTTCGCCGGTTTCCGGCGCTGGCGCCCCCTCGGCGGGTCCGCGCTCGCCCGGATCGGGCCTGCGTCTCAGGTAGAGCGGGGCGAACGGCTCTGCCTGGCGCAATTCAAGCTCTCCCTCGCGCACGAGTTCGAGACTTGCCGAAAAGGTGCTGGCCCGCACGGTGCTCGCCTTGCTGCCATCACCGATATACTTCGACAGATAGGCATCCAGAGGCATCCAGTCCATATGCAATCCGACAATCCGCATCAGCAGGTCGCGCGCTTCCTGCAGCGACCAGACGGTGCGCCGGCGCACCTGGACGGAGGTGACGGAGGTCCGCTGGCGCTGCGCCGCATAGGCGATGAGCAAGTCGTAGAGCGTCGCCGACCAGGCGCTGCGCCGGGCAATCGACACCGCCTCGGGCCGTCCCCTCGCGAAGATGTCCCGGCCCAGCCGGTTGCGGTTCATCAGCTTTTCCGCCGCCTTGCGCATCGCCTCCAGCCGCCGCAGGCGAAAGGCCAGCGCTGCCGCCATCTCCTCGCCGGAGAGCTGGTCCTCTTCCTTCTGCTCGGGGATCAGCAGCCGCGATTTCAGGTAGGCGAGCCAGGCCGCCATCACCAGATAGTCGGCCGCCAGCTCCAGCCGCAGCCGCCGCGCCTCGGCGACGAATTCCAGATACTGCTCGACCAATGCCAGGATCGAGATGCGGGCGAGATCGACCTTCTGCTTGCGGGCGAGCGTCAGCAGCAGGTCGAGCGGCCCTTCGAAGCCGTCGACATCCACCACCAGCGCCGGGTCCGTCGTCGCGCGGTCAGACGCAACGCTTGCCGGATCCGGATCCTCGAAAAAGGTGTCCTGCACCCCTGCCCCCAGCTGCCTCGCCCGAACCGCCCGGATCGGTCGCCGGGCCGGACTTTGTCAGGGTTCCCTTTTAGGACAGAGCGCGCGCCTCCGCCAGCAAGGCGTCGAATTCGGCGCGCGCTGCCCGCCGATCGAGCGGCGCCGGTTGCGGCACTGCCCGCAGCGCCGCCTGCGCCCGTTCCAGCGCCTTGCCCGACAGGTCCGGGCTCGCGCCGGCCACCGCGACCATCTCCGCCATCTCGCCGTTGCAGTGGAGCGCCATGTCGCAGCCGGCGGCAAACAACAGCTCCACCCGCTCGCCCACCTCGCCGCCGAGCGCCTTCATCGACAGGTCGTCGCTCATGAGCAGCCCGTCGAAGCCGATGGCCCCGCGCACGATCTTCTCGATCACCCGCGCCGACTGGGTGGCCGGGCGCTCGGGGTCGACCGCGGTGAAGATGACATGCGCGGTCATCCCGAGCGGCAGGTCGGCAAGCGCCCGAAACGGCGCGAAATCCGTCTCCTCCAGCTCGGCCAGTCCCGCCTCCACCACCGGCAGATGATAGTGGCTGTCCACCGTCGCCCGGCCGTGACCCGGCATGTGCTTGATCACCGGCAGCACGCCGGCCGCCAGCAGCCCGTCGGCAAAGGCCCGGCCGATGGCCGCGACCTCCTCTGGCCCTGCGGCATAGGCGCGGTCGCCGATGGCATCGCTCGTCCCGGCCACCGGCACGTCGAGGATCGGCGCGCAGTCGACGGTGATGCCCATCTCGAGCAGGTCCGTGCCGATCAGCTGGCCGCCGAGAAACGCGGCCCGCAGGCCCGCCTCGCGGTTGGTGGCAAGCAGCTGCCCGTAGATCGCCCCGGCCGGATAGTCGCCGACCAGCGGCGGGCGCAGGCGGCGCACCCGGCCGCCCTCCTGGTCGATCAGCACCGGTGCATCCGCCCGCCCGACGCATTCGCGGAAGTCGGCGCACAGCGCGGCGATCTGCTCGGCGGACTGGCAGTTGCGGCCGAACAGGATCAGGCCCCAGGGCTGCTCGCGCGCCAGGAACGCCCGCTCCTCCTCGCTCAAGGAGAGGCTGGAACACCCGGTGATGAAGGCCTTGGTCATCGGCTGGAAATCCCGTGTCGTCCCGGCCGCCTCAAAGCGCCGGTCATTGGGTGGAAGGTTCGCGTGTCGCGAAAACGGGCGGCCCGTCGTCCGGTCCGCCCGCTTGCAATTCTGTCCTCTCGCCGCAAGGGCGCGGCCCGTCAGTTCCGGCGCACGAAGCAGTCGCCGCCGGCCGCCTTCAGCCGCTCGCAGAGCGAGATCGCATCGTCGCGCGAGGAGGTCGGGATGCGCACCCGGTAGAAGGTGCCGCGGTCGCCGAGATCCGCGCGCTCGATCACCGGCGAGACGCCGCCGAGCACCGCGCCGTAGCGCCGCTGCAGGTCGCCGAAGGCCGCCTGCGCCTGTTCCTGTGTCCGCTGCGACGACACCTGCACGATATAGGTGCCGGCCGGGATCGTGCCGGTGGCCGGGGCGGAGGCCTGCGTTGCCGCCGGCTGCTGCGGCTGGGCCGGGGCTGCCGGCGCCGGCGTCGTGCGCGGCGCCTGAGCGGTCAGGTCGAGCGGCGCCTGCGTATTGCGGGCAGGTTCCGCCTGACGCGGGGCAGCCGCATTGGCCGCCAGCGTGTCGATGTCGCCCGGCTTGGTCCGCGGCACATTGGGGCCGGTCGGGTCGGTGCCCGCGGTCTCGGTACCGCCGGTCGCCGGTGCCGGCGTCTGGCCCGGTGTCTGGGTCGAAAGATCGCCCGACAGCTGGTTCGCCGCCCCGTTGGCCGCCCCATTCGCGGCCTGTCCGGCCGCGTCCAGCGTCGAGGTCAGCTGGTTCTGCGCGCCCTCGCCCGCACCGCTGGTGATCGGCGTGGTCGAGACCTGGCGCACGCCGTTCGCGTCGGTCGCCGGCTGTCCGTTCGCCGTTGCCGGCTCCTCGGGGCCGCTGCCGGGAATGCGTGCCGTGTCGGTTGCAGCGCCCGGCGCATCGCCGGAAATGATGGTGCCGTCGGGACGCACGACGACCGTGCGCACCTTGCGCGGCCCGGACGAAATGCCCGGCGAGCCGTCCGCGTCGTCGTTTCCGGTCAGCGGAGCCGGCGGCAACGAGGCCACCGGGGTCTCGTCCTGCAGCACGAGGCGTTCGTCGCCGTCGCTGCCGACGCGGTCGTAGATCAGCTTGTTCTGGCCATCGCTCGAGGAGGTCTGGCTGTCGGGATAGACCTTCAGGTCCTCGCCGTCGGCGGTGATCACCGGCGGCGGGCCGGACATCTCGTCGCCGCCCAGGTTGGTCAGCGCGAAAACGCCCCCGCCCAGCACCACGACGCCGAGCACGGCGGCTGCAACATAGAGCCCGCGCTTCGACTTGGCGGCCGGCTCGGCCGCCTCCTGCTCGCGCTCCGAATGCGGCGGCAGCACGCCGTGGCCGCCGAGCTGCGGATCGCCCTCGCGCATGGCCTGCGCCACCTCGTCGAGGTCGTAGCCGCCCGGCGGCGGTGGGGCTTCCGCCTCGCCGGCAAAGATGTCGTCGACCGCCTCGTCGTACTCGTCGCGATAGCGCGGCGAGGAAGCGCCTGCCGCCACCGCACCAGCTGCGGCAGCCGTGCCGTAGTGACGTGCACCGGGCGCAGCGCCGAGGCCGAGCAGATCGTCGTCGTCCTCGTCCCGGCGCGCCTCGTAGCCGTCCTGCCCGTAGCCGTCCTGCCCGTAGCCGTCGTCTGTATAGTCGCCCTCTTCGGCATAGTCGTCGGCCGCAGCCTCGGCCGGAGCGCCCGCGCCCCAGGCAGGCTCAGCGGCACGCGGGCCGCGCAGCGCACCGAGCAGCTCGTCCTCCAGCGAGGCGAGCGGATCCGGCGCAGCAGCGGCTGCCGGCGCAGCAGCCTCTTCCGCGGCAAGCTCATCGGCGAAATCGTCTGCGGCGTCCTCGTCGTAATAGCCGGCATCGTCCGCCTGGGTCGCAGACCCTGCCCACAGCTGCGCCGGGGCATAGGCCGGCGCCGCGCGCACCTCGGCAGCGCGCCGGGCATAGGCATCGAGCGGCTGCGCCTCTGGCGCATCCGGCTCGGCATAGTCCTCGTCCGCGTAGCCGTCTTCGGCATAGGCCTCGTTGCCGTAGCCGTCGGCCGGTTCGGCCGCATAGTCGTCCTCGGCGTAGGGCTGGCGGGCATAAGGGTCTTGCGGATCGACCAGTCTCTCGTCGACCAGTCCCTCGTCGACCAGCGCGCGGTCGGCATAGACCTCGTCCACATAGGGCTGCGGGGCCAAGGTCTCCGTCTCGCGGCGATCCTGCGGGAAACTGTCGTCGGCGAGCGCCTCCGCCTCGTCCTGCGGATAGCCCTCATGCGGGTCTTCGTAGGCCTGCCCCTGATAGTCCTGGGGCTTCTCGTAGGTCTCGGGCGCATAGGTGCCGAAATCGTCGGACAGCCCGGCCTCGAGCTCGCGCGCCCACGCTTCGTGGTCGATCAGGTCGCGCGAGGCGTCGTAGCTGGTCTGGCCACTGGTCTGGCCACCGCCCTGAACGGCCGGCGCCTCGCCTTCGGTGCCGAGCGCGACCGGGCGGTAGCGGGCATTGCCCTCGCTGACGATGCGCGCCAGCTCGACGAGCGGATCCTCTTCGAACCCGGCATCGTCCCCGGACTGGCCAGCATCCGCCTGGTATCGATCGCCGCGCTGGTCCTGGACCGGAGTGTTCGAGCGACTGGACATGGTGCTAGGGACTTCTCCGCTGACTGCGGCGCGCCTTGCGCACCGGCGATCCATCCCGCCCTATCGCATCTCTTCCGGGGCCTCCACGCCGAGAATGCCGAGGCCGGAGGCAAGAACCAGAGAGATTGCATGTACGAGACCCAGGCGGGCCAGTGTTGTTTGTCGATCTTCAGCGTTAATAAAACGTAATTGCGGCGAATCCTTGCCTTTATTCCATTGCGAATGCAGGGCACTGGCCAGTTCGTGCAGGTAGAACGACACCCTGTGCGGCTCGTGTGCTTCCGCTGCGCTTTCCACCAGCCGCGGCCAGGCGGCGAGCTTCGCGGCAATGTCGCGCTCGCCCGAATCGGTCAGCAGCGAGAAGTCCGCCTTTCCAAGAGCTTGCGGCGAAACCGCCTCCGCGCCGAACTCCTCGCCGGCCTGGCGCAGCACCGAGCGGCAACGGGCATGGCCGTACTGCACGTAGAAGACCGGGTTGTCCTTCGACTGCTCGGTCACCTTCTGGAAGTCGAAGTCGAGCGGCGCGTCGTTCTTCCGGTACAGCATCATGAAGCGCACCGGGTCGCGGCCCACCTCCTCCACCACGTCGCGCAGCGTCACGAACTCGCCGGAGCGCTTCGACATGGTCACCTGCTCGCCGGCGCGGAACAGCTTCACCAGCTGGCACAGCCGCACGATCACCTTGGCCTCGCCCCTGGAGATGGCGCGTCCGACCGCCTCCAGCCGCTTGACGTAGCCGCCGTGGTCGGCGCCCAGGATGAAGATCATTTCCTTGAAGCCGCGCTCGTATTTCGACAGGAAATACGCGACGTCCGCTGCGAAATACGTGTAGGACCCGTCAGACTTCTTCAGCGCCCGGTCGATGTCGTCGCCGAAATCGGTGGCGCGGAACAGCGTCTGCTCGCGGTCCTCCCAGTCGTCCGGCAGCTGGCCCTTCGGCGGCGGCAGCGTGCCCTCGTAGACGAGGTCGCGCGAGCGCAATTCGTCCAGCATCCGGTCGATCTGCGACCCGTTGGCGCCGTCGCGCGCATGCAGCGTGCGCTCGGAGAAGAACACCTCGTGCCGCACGTTGAGCAGCGCCAGGTCCGCGCGGATCAGGTCCATCATCGCGTCGATGGTGGCATCCTTGACCAGCACCATCCGCTCGCGCTCGTCCATCGCCAGCAGGCGGTCGGCATACTTCTCGGCCAGCATCTGCCCGACCGGCACCAGATAGTCGCCCGGATAGAGCCCTTCCGGGATCGCGCCGATCTCCTCGCCGAGCGCCTCGCGGTAACGCAGGAAGGCGGAGCTCGCCAGCGTGTCGACCTGCGAGCCGGCATCGTTGATGTAATATTCGCGGGTGACGTCGTAGCCGGCGAAGTCGAGCAGCGAGGCAAGCGCATCGCCCACCACCGCGCCGCGGCAATGGCCGACATGCATCGGCCCGGTCGGGTTGGCCGACACGTATTCGACATTGACCTTCAGCCCGCCGCCCATGACCGAGCGGCCGTAATCCGTGCCCGCCGCCAGGATCGCGGCCACGATCTTCGCCCACACGCCCTCGGTCAGCCGCAGGTTGATGAAGCCCGGCCCCGCCACCTCGGCGCTGACGATGTCGTCGTTTTCCGCCAGCCGCGCGGCCAGCTGCTCGGCGAGCGCGCGCGGGTTGGTCTTCAGCGGCTTGGCCAGCACCATCGCGGCATTGGTGGCCAGATCGCCATGGGCGCTGTCGCGCGGCGGCTCGACCACGCAGCGCTGCAGCAGTTCGGCGCTGACGTCGTCGCCCGGATGCAGCTCGCGGATCGCCGTCCGGACCAGGTCGGCATAATGGCTGAAGATGTTCATGTCGGTCTTTCGGTGTCTTGGCGCAAAACGGGCGAAACGGTCGGCGGCGACCTATCCCAAATCGGGAGTGTGGTCAAACAGCCGCCCGTGTTCCTCGATGGCGAAACGGTCGGTCATGCCGGCGATGAAGTCGCACACGCGCCGTGCGCGCCGGGCCTCGTCGGCCTCATCGAGGCCGCGCCGCCACTCCTCCGGCATCCGCGCCGGCTCCTCCATGTAGGCGGCGAAGAGCTCGCGCACCACCGCCGCAACCTCCCGGCGCACCGCCAGCACCGACTCGTGCCGGTAGAGATTCGCGAAGAGAAACGCCTTCACCTGTTTCTCCCGCGCAGCCATCGCATCGGAGAAGGTCACGACCGGCTCCCCGGCCCGGCGGATGTCCTCGACGCTTTGCGGGGCCAGCCGCTCCAGCCGCCGCACCGCCTCGCCGATCACGTCTTCCACCATCCGGGTGATCGAGCGGCGGACGATCTCGTGGATGCGCCGCGCCTCCTCCAGCCCCGGATAGCGGGCATCGACCTCCGCCAGGATATCGGCGAAGAACGGCACCTCGCCGAGCTGGTCCAGCGACAGCAGCCCGGCGCGCAGGCCGTCGTCGAGATCGTGCGCGTCATAGGCGATGTCGTCGGCAATCGCCGCGGCCTGCGCCTCCGCACTCGGCCAGGTGTCGAGCCGCAGATCCTGCTTTTGCGCGTGCTGAGCGATGGCGAAGGGCAGTCCTGTCTCGGCGAACTTGCCGAGCGGCTTGCCGTCGGCACCCGTCAGCGGGCCGTTGTGCTTGACGAGGCCCTCCAGCGTCTCCCACGACAGGTTCAGCCCGTCGAACTCGGCGTAGCGCCGCTCCAGCAGCGTCACGATCCGCAGGGACTGGGCATTGTGGTCGAAGCCGCCATAGGGCGCCATGCAGGCGTCCATCACGTCCTCGCCCTCGTGGCCGAAGGGCGTGTGGCCGAGATCGTGCGCCAGCGCCAGACATTCGGCCAGGTCCTCGTCGAGCCTCAGCGCGCGTGCCAGCGAACGGGCGATCTGCGACACCTCGATCGTATGCGTCAGCCGGGTCCGGAAGTGGTCGCCCTCGTGATAGACGAAGACCTGCGTCTTGTGCTTCAGCCGCCGGAACGCCGTCGAATGGATGATCCGGTCGCGGTCGCGCTGGAACGGCGTGCGCGTCGGGCTCTCCGGCTCGGGCACGAGCCGGCCCACGCTGTGATCGGGATCGGTGGCGTAGGGCGCGCGCGGCTGGGCTCCATAGCCAAGCGGTGCGGTCATGAGGGCTCCCCGGGTCGTTGCGACGGCATCCCTCAGGCGGTCCGGCCGGCCTCCGGCGCGGGCTCGCACTGCGGCGCCATCCATGCGAGACTGTTGACGCATGCTCGCGCTGTTCATACCTATTCGGTAACGCCTTGCACAGGGCGGCATGCGAGCGAGCGGCGGAATTTTGCGCGAAGGCCGAAGGGCCGCGCACCTTTCGCCCCAAGATGCCGACTGTGCGGGCCGGAAAGCCGAAGAGCCGCAAGGCCGGCGGCCTTCCGCACACCGCAAGCGCCGCCAGCGCTCCCATCGTGGAGAACGCCGCGGCCCGAAAGAGAGTGACGACCATGGCCGATCACATTGCATCGACGGCGCAGGACGCGAGCCCCCAGACCGCGACCGCACAAGCCAGCGTGGAGCTGAGCGACGCCGCCGTGCGCCGCATCGCCCGCATCCTGTCTTCCGAGCCGGCGGGCACCAGCCTGCGTATCTCGGTGGAAGGCGGCGGCTGCTCCGGCTTCCAGTACAAGTACGACCTGGTCACCGAACAGGAAGAGGGCGACATCGTCCTTGCCCGCGACGGTGCCAGCGTGCTCGTCGATCCCGTATCGCTTCAGTACATGGAAGGTGCGGTCATCGATTTCGTCGACGACCTGATGGGCCAGTCCTTCCAGATCCGCAATCCGCTCGCCACCGCCGGCTGCGGCTGCGGCACAAGCTTCGCCATCTGACGGCGACCCTTCTCGCCACGCATCACGGGACAACGCCGTTGAAAATCGCCACCTGGAACATCAACGGCGTCAAGGCGCGCCTCGACGTAACGCTTGCCTGGCTGCGCGAGGCGGCGCCCGATGTCGCCTGCCTGCAGGAGATCAAGTCGGTCGACGAGGGCTTCCCGCGCGCCGCCTTCGAGGAACTCGGCTACCATGTCGAGACCCACGGCCAGAAGGGCTTCAACGGCGTCGCCATTCTCTCGCGCACGCCGGTGAGCGAGGTCCTGCGCGGCCTTCCCGGCGACGACAGCGACGAGCAGGCCCGCTACATCGAGGCGCGGATCGAGACCCCGATCGAGACAAAGGACGGCGATGCCCGCCCCTTGCGCGTCGGCTGCCTCTACCTGCCGAACGGCAATCCGCTCGGCACGGAGAAGTTTCCCTACAAACTGGCCTGGATGCAGCGGCTCATCGTCCATGCCCGTGCGCGCCTCGCCGACGAGGAGCGCTTCCTGCTGCTCGGCGACTACAACGTCATCCCGCAGCCGATCGACGCGCGCAATCCGCAGAACTGGGTGGACGACGCGCTGTTCCAGCCGGAAAGCCGCTCGGCCTTCCGCGCGCTTGTCGGCCTCGGCTTCACCGAGGCGGTGCGCGCCGTCAACACGGACGCGGACGTCTACACGTTCTGGGATTATCAGGCCGGCGCCTGGCAGAAGAACAACGGCATCCGCATCGACCATGTGCTGATGTCGCCGGAGGCGACCGACGGCTTCGAGGGCGCCGGCATCGATGCCCATGTCCGCGCCTGGGAAAAGCCCTCCGACCACGTTCCCGTCTGGGTCCGCCTCGCCGCGTAAGGGCGAGGGGCCGCCGTCCGCCTCACATTCGCTGAGAGTACCTCTGGGTCCCGGCTCTCCGGCTTCGCCCGCGGCCGGGATGACCTTCCGAGAGGAGGAAACGCCCTCACCTCCCCTCGGCCGTCACCCCGGCCAAGCGCAAGCGCAGAGCCGGCAACTGTGTTTACGTTGGGCGATATGGGACGTTGTCGCGCAGCATGGCGTTGAGGCGGATGAGGAGTTTTCGTGCGGTTGCGATGAGGGCGATCTTGCGGGCTTTTGCGGTTTTGGTGATGCGGTCGGCGAAGGCCTTGAGATCGGGGCAGACGCGCGCGGCGATCAGTGCGGCCATGTAGAGCGCCTTTCTGACACGGGCGCGACCGCCGGCGATGCAGCGCTGTCCTTTGAGTTTGCCGGAATCGTGATTGAGCGGGGCGAGCCCGGCCAGCGCCGAAAGCCGCTTGGGTCCGGTCCTCCCAAGCTCGGGCATGAGTGCCAGCAGGACCTGGGCAGAGACCGGGCCGATACCCGGCGCGCTGGCCAGAAGGCGGGCCTGATCGCGCAACTCCCGCTGCGCCTTCACGTGGCGCTGGATCTCCGCCTCCACGCGGGCGATGGCCTCGCCCAGACGGGTGATCGCAGCTTCGAGGTCCTCGCGCACGAACGGGTCCTGGACCTGGGAGAGGCGGTTCTTCTCCATGACGCGCATGGCGACGATCTGGTCGCGGCGCGCGCTCAGCTCCGCCAGGCGAAGGCGGTGGGGACAGGGCGGCGCGTCGGGTTCCGGCCGCAGCCGCTCGCCGAGATCGGCCAGCACCACCGCGTCCAGCGCATCGGTCTTGGCCTTGCGCCCGCGCGCCTGGGCATAGCGGCGCACAAGCGTCGGGTTGAGCCGGGCGCTGGCGACGCCGGCCCGGTGCAGGCGCTCGCGCAGGATCCGGTCGTAACTCCCGGTCGCCTCGAAGACGACGAGGCAGTGCGTCCGCGCCAGATGTCCGGCCCACCTCTCCACCGCCGCAGCCGTGTTGTCGATCCGCCGCACACGGCCCTCGGCCGGGTCGAAGAGGTCCAGCCAATCCTTGGAAACATCGCATCCCACGTAGCGATCGAATATAGTCATGAGGCCTGTCCCTGTGATGCGAGGTCTGTTGCAAGCAGCCTCGTGCAACTGTTCAGGTTGATCATGCGAAGCGGGACGGGGCCAATGCCGGCTCACGGTCTCACAACGACCAGGGGCCCAACGGCCTCCGTCCCGCAAGCATCATGACACAACACAGACATACAGGGGCCTATTGGCTTCCAGAGCGGCGGCGAGAGCACGCACGCGTGAACCTCACGCACAGAGTGTCGTCCCGGTTTCGGCACAGCCGAAGACCGGGACCCAGTACCCCCGAACGGTCGCGAATGAAGCCTCGGCGCCGCCACAAGCGAGTTTCGCCGGCGGAAAACGCCCTCGCGCCACCATCCACTCGGGCGAATACTGGATACCTGCCTTCGCAGGTATGACAGCGGTGAAGGTGGCGGTGGGCTTCCGCCTCACACCCGCTGAAGTTGCCAATGGGTCCCGGATCTTCGCCCTTACGGCCTCGTCCGGGATTGTTCGTCTGAAGAGATGGTAGAGTTTGGGTGGTCTCCCGGCCTGAACCGCCGGGAGACCAGTGGCAGGCGACCGGACCGGGATTGGGCTTTCGCCCGTCGTCATCATGGTCCCTGCCGCTTCCTTTTCCCGCTTGGAGAGTTGATTGGGCCTCTGGCTGACACCACGCCCGCGAACAATCCGAAGCACGATCAGGATACCACCGCCATGGCCTTTCTGGAACATGCCCCGTCCCACGTCGTCGGCATCGACGTGTCGAAGCTGACCCTTGCCGTCTGTCCGGCGCCGGGCAACACCGCCTGCACCGCCGCCTGCACCGTGGCCAGCACCGTGGCCAACACGGCCCGGGCGATCCGCAAGCTGGTCGCCGGCCTGCCCTCCGGGACGCTCATCGTCTGCGAGCCGACCGGCGGCCACGAAGCCCTGCTGCTGGCAGAGCTCGCGGCCGCAGGCATCGCCTGCCACCGCGCCGACACCCTCAAGGCCAGGGCCTTCGCCCGTTCCTTCGGGCGACTGGCCAAGACCGATGCCATCGATGCCGCACTGCTGGCCGCCTATGGCCAGGAGCGATGGCGCCACCTTCCGCTCCACCGCCCGGCCGATCGCACCCAGGCGCAACTCGCCGCGCTCGTCGCCCGCAGGCACGACCTCATGGCCATTCGCGGCGCCGAACTCAACCGCGCCAAGTCGCCCGGATGCACCCTGGTCTCGGCCTCCTGCAGGAGCCTCGTCAGAACGCTCGACCGCCAGATCGAGACCATCGACACGGCCATCGCAGGCCTTTGCGCGCAATGCACCCTGCTCGCAAGGCGTATCGCCCTCTACCGCTCGCTGCCGGGCGTGGGGCCAAGGACCGCCATCTCCCTGGCCGCCGCCATGCCCGAGCTCGGCACCATGACCGGAAAGCAGGCCGCATCCCTGGCGGGCCTTGCCCCACACCCCAACGACAGCGGAACCTTGAAGGGCTACCGCAAGACCCGCGGCGGACGCCCGCAGATCCGTTCCATCCTCTTCATGGCCGCCCTCAGCGCCGCACGCTGCAAAGGGCCGCTGCGACCCGTCTTCCAGAGGCTCATCGCAAACGGAAAGAAGCCCATCGTCGCCCTAACCGCGCTCATGAGAAAGATCGTCGTCATCCTCAACGCAAGAATGAGAGACCACCTCAACGATATGAGTTGATGACCTTTCGAGAATGACGCTCCGCCTCACATCCCCTCTGCCGTCACCCCGGCCAAGCGCAAGCGCAGAGCCGGGGCCTATTGGCTTCCAGAGCGGTGGCGACAACGCGCTCCCCGAAAACCGCCCCTACCCACCCGGCAGGCACAGGGGCGCTGCGGCGAGCGTCATCGGCGCGCGGGCGGAGGTCGGGCACGAGCGGTCGAGCGTTTCCCAGGTGGTGTTGTTGAGCACCATCGAGCAGCGGGCAAGGCGCGGCCCCTCGGGGCTGCGCAGGCAGACCGTCTCGCCGAGCCGGTAGTTCACCCCGAAATAACGGCAGGTGCAGTCCGGCCCGCCAAGGGCGGCGCTGCCGTCGGCGATGGAGACCACGCCCGGCCCCCTCGCCCCGCCGGAAACGATCTCGACGGCAGCGGACGGGCCGGCGAACGCCAACGCCAGAAGCATGGCGCAGGCCAGGCCCGGCAGGGCGAACCCCGGCAGGAACTCAGGACCGAGCGAAGAAGAAAAACGCGCAAACGGCCTGGTGACGGCGGCTCCCGGAAGAGCCGGCGCCGCCCGCCCGTCACGGGCCCGTCTGATACGGATGCGGGGCAGCCAGGTCCTGCGCATGCAAAAGCCTAGCACAGGCGCCGGGCTTTCGCGAGCATTCCTGACGCTGCGGCAGGCCGCAGTCGCGCGAAGTCCCGCCCCCCGCCTTGCCGCCCGCGGGATGAGAGCGAGCGAACGAAAACGGGCAGGGAAATCCCCTGCCCGCCTTCAAATCTGCCGCAGGAAACCCGTCCCGCCTTACTGCGTCTTCTCGGCGACCACCGCGCCGTTCTTCGACAGCCAGTTGTCGGCCATCGCCGCGGCCCGCCGGCGCACCTTCTCGGAGGCAAGGCCGAAGCTGCGCTCCTGCGCCTCGCCGATCCACACGGCATCATTGCCGTGCGCCCGGCGCTGGGCGACCGTCAGCCACATCAGGCCCGCGGTGCGGTTCTCGTTGCCGCCGAACTCGCCGTTCGACAGCAGCTCGCCGAGCCGCGCCTGCGCCATCAGGTGGCCCTTCTGCGCGGCCAGCTTCAGCCAGCGCGCGGCCATGTGCGGGTCGCGCTCGGGCTCGTCGAGATACAGCATGCCGAGATGGAACTGGGCATCCGCGTCGCCGAAATAGGAGGCGGCATAGGTGAAGATCTCGCGCGCCCGCGCCACGTTCGGCTCGATCGCGCTGTTGTTGATGCCGGTGAGATAGTAGGAGCCGAGCTCGACGAAGGCGCTGGCGATGAACGGAGCGCGCGGCGAACTCGGGCTGTCGTCGGCATATTTCGAGGCGACCTGGCGAAAATACTCGAACGCCTTGATGTCGTCTTCCTGCACGCCGTCGCCGCGCGAATACATCCGCCCGAGCTTCCATGCGGCGAGCGGATGGCCCTGCTCGGCCGCAAAGCGCAGGGAATCGAGCGCCCGCTCCTTCTCGCCGGCATAGTAGAACTGCGCGCCGACGCGCAGCGCCTCGCCCGGCGAGAGATCCTGCGAGGCAGGTGCCGCACCCGAAAGCTTGGCGGCGGCTTCCGCAGCCGTCTCCTGTGCCTGTACCGCGACCGGCGCTGCCAGCGCCAGGAAAACGGCAAACGCCAGGCCTGAACCGATGATCCGTATCATTGACCACCTCGCGCCCGCGCCGGGTCGCACGCCTTCGTATGCCGGTCGCAGTCGCGGCCCTGTCGCATCTTGAAAGCCCGCCTTTCGCGCAAGCGTCCTGTCCCTTATTCGCGGATCCGTCGACCGGTCGGCCAAGGCTCGATCGCCTGTGCGCCGGGCGGGTCCGTCAGGTTGCGCGGCGCATCTCGGCGCCACGTCCCCCCCTGTTGTTTTGCCCCTTGATCCTCATCCGGAAAGTGACCTTCCCGGAGTGCCCGCTTCCAGCCTGCGGCGAACCTGCCAGTCGCCGTCTGCCGCCTTGCGAGCCGTCTCTTCCCTGATGTTCCGGAGCCTAGACCGGCAACTGGGCAAGAGTAGGACCGTGTCCGTCACCCCGTCGCCGCAATCGCGACCTCTGGCATCGGGCACGGCTCACGGTGGCCGTCAAAAGATGGCCGAAACGCGGCACACCCGCCCCGATTGCGCGCCCGTTGCACGAGTCCGGCAACACTGTTGCAGACTCGTCACAAACGACAAGGCCGGCGCCCGGCGCCACTTGCCCCTCAGGCCATGAGAATGTTGAGCAGCGCCGAGACGAGCAGCGCACCCGCTGCCACCAGGTCGGCCCGACGCGCTACATGACTGGACGAAATGATGTTCATGACGCTTACCCTCGTGCATGGGCCAAGGCCCCGTGACGACCACGGTGCCCATCATGCCGGCGATCCGTTGAAAAACGGTTGTCTGCGAGGGGCTGAAGGCTTGATCCTTGGCCGAATCCATCGCACTTGGCAGAATCACAGTTGATTCGGGCGCAGCCTGGCGCCCCCGACCGGACAGAGCATGACCACCGAACACGACCTCTTCGAAGCCGGCGGTACGCCCGCCCCTGCCAGCAAGGGTCCGCAGGCCGACCCGGCTGCCCGCCCGGCCGCGAGCCCGAGCGCCCCGGCCGCCCGCCGCAGCGCGTCCCCGCGCGCCGAGCGCGGCGACGGCTCCGACTACACGGCCGAGCATATCGAGGTGCTGGAGGGGCTGGAGCCGGTGCGCCGGCGTCCCGGCATGTATATCGGCGGCACCGACGAGCGCGCCCTGCACCATCTCTTTGCCGAGGTCATCGACAACTCGATGGACGAGGCGGTCGCCGGCCATGCCAGCTGGATCGAGGTGACGCTGGGCGCCGACGGCAGCCTGACCGTCGTCGACAACGGCCGCGGCATCCCGGTCGATCCCCATCCCAAGCATCGCGACAAGTCCGCGCTCGAGGTCATCATGACCACGCTGCATGCGGGCGGAAAGTTCGACAGCAAGGTCTACGAGACCTCCGGCGGCCTGCACGGCGTCGGCGTCTCCGTGGTCAACGCCCTGTCGCAGGAGCTGACCGTCGAGGTCGCCCGCGCCCGCAAGCTCTATCGCCAGGTGTTCCGCCGCGGCGTGCCGGCCGGCCCGCTGGAATGCGTCGGCGACGTGCAGAACCGGCGCGGCACCCTGGTGCGCTTCGTTCCCGACGAGCAGATCTTCGGCAAGGGCGCGGCCTTCAAGGCGGCGCGCCTGTTCAAGATGGCCCGCTCCAAGGCCTATCTCTTCTCCGGCGTCGAGATCCGCTGGCGCTGCGACCCGGAGGTCGCGACGCGCGAGGGCGTCGAGCCGGAGGCGACCTTCCACTTCCCCGGCGGTCTTCGCGACTATCTCCAGGACGCGCTCGGCAAGGAGCGGCGGGTCATCGACGACACCTTCGCCGGCCGCACCAAAGACACCGGCCGCCACGGCGCCGTCGAATGGGCGATCACCTGGTTCGCCGGCGACGGCTTCATCAATTCCTACTGCAACACCGTGCCGACCCCTGAGGGCGGCACCCACGAGGCGGGCCTTCGCTATGCCCTGCTGCGCGGGCTCAAGGCCTATGCGGAGCTGACCGGCAACAAGAAGGCCTCCGTCATCACCGGCGACGACATCGTCACCTCGGCCGGCGCCATGCTCTCCGTGTTCATCCGCGAGCCGGAATTCGTCGGCCAGACCAAGGACAAGCTGGCGACCTCCGAGGCGACCCGCATCGTCGAGACGGCCGTGCGCGATGCCTTCGACCACTGGCTCACAGCCTCGCCGAACCAGGCCAACAAGCTGTTGGAATGGGTGATCGACCGCGCCGACGAGCGGCTGCGCCGGCGCCAGGAAAAGGACGTCGCACGCAAGACCGCGGTGCGCAAGCTGCGGCTGCCGGGCAAGCTCGCCGACTGCGCCTCCAACCAGGCGGCCGGCTCGGAGCTGTTCATCGTCGAGGGCGATTCGGCCGGCGGCTCCGCCAAGCAGGCTCGCAACCGGCTCAACCAGGCTGTCCTGCCCCTGCGCGGCAAGATCCTCAACGTCGCCAGTGCCGGGCGCGACAAGTTCGTCGCCAACCAGCAGCTCGCCGACCTGATCCAGGCGCTCGGCTGCGGCACCGGCAAGACCTATCGCGATGCCGACCTGCGCTACGAGAAGGTGGTCATCATGACGGACGCCGACGTCGACGGCGCCCATATCGCCTCGCTGCTGATCACCTTCTTCTACCGCGAGATGCCCGAGCTCATTCGCAACGGCCACCTCTATCTCGCCAATCCGCCGCTCTACCGGCTGACCCAGGGCGGGCGCACCCTTTATGCCCGCGACGATGCCCATAAGGACGCACTGCTGGCCCGCGAGTTCAAGGGCAATGCCAAGGTCGACATCGGCCGCTTCAAGGGCCTCGGCGAGATGCTTCCCGCCCAGCTCAAGGAAACGACAATGGATCCCAAGAAGCGCAGCCTGCTGCGCATCGAGATCAGCGCCGCCGATCCGGAAGGAACCGGCTCGGCAGTGGAGCGGCTGATGGGCAACAAGCCCGAGGCGCGCTTCCAGTTCATCCAGGAGAATGCCCGCTTCGCCGAGGAACTCGACATCTAGCGCGACAGGCGGGCGCCCCGCCGTTCGGCAGGGTCGAAAACCGTCTTTCGGCCATACAGTTGCTGCAGTATTGCTGGAGAAGACCCCGAGATCCGGCCCCGACACCCGGGCATGGCCGGAAGGTGCCCCGCAACAAGGCCCGTGACCGCATCTGCGGCCCACGGGACCCAGTCACAGGACGTCGCAGCCGTGCTGAAGGCGATACTTCACGCCTATCTCCGCCGCCGCCGGCCGCTGCGGGACCATAATTTCCTCGTGCTGCCGCATCTTGGCCTGGCCTATGGCCGCTGCCCCAACGCGGCGAGCGAGGACATCCGCCAGGCCCTGCTGCGCCTGACCGCCGGCAGTGGCGGCGAGCCGTTCGACACCGACGATTTCTGCGAGGACGAGGCGGCAGACGAGATGGGCGCCGATGCGGGCGAAGACGCCTGCGCGTCCTATGCCACCGGCACCCTCGCCTCCTGGGCCGACGGGCTCAACCTCCTGTCCGGGCGCCAGCTCGTGCGCCGCCATCCCCGCGCCCTCGTCTTTTCCGTGGTGCGCGATCCTCTGACCCGCCTTGCCGCCTGCTTCCACCGCATGCGCACGGAAGCCGCGCCGCCTCCCGGTGCCGACCGCGCCTTTCGTCCGGGCAACGACTTTCCCGGCTTCGTTGCCCGCGTCTGCGCCATGCCGGACTGGAAGAGCCCCAACGCCTATCGCTCCCAGACCGCGATCCTGACGCACAAGGCCCGCCTGCTGCCCTCCCGCGTGCTGCGCCACGAGACCGGCGAGGCCGACTGGCAGGCCCTGCGCGCCGAGCTGTCGCATGCCTGCGGCGTCGACATCGGTCCGCTGCCGGGCATTCGCGATCCCCATGGCGAGACGATTGCCGCGCTGGTGGCCGAGATCGAACCGGCGCTGCGCCTGTCCGTGCGCCGCCGCTATGCCGCCGACTACCGGAACTTCTACGAGGGCACGGCCCTGGCCCTGCCGGTGATCGGCGCTCCCGGTTGACCCGCCCTCGCCCCGTGGCGCAGGATTCCCAGACCCGCATGCAGGAGGACCCGACCATGACCGCCCCTCTCGCTCCCCGTCTTGCTCCCCGTCTCGCCTTCGCTATTGCCGGCCTTGCCGCCTTGCTCCTCGTCCTGCCCGCCCTTCCCGTTCGCGCCGATCCGGTGTCCGACATCGTCGCCGCCCTGCCGGCCGAGCTGCAGGGCCTGACCCGGCTGCCCGGACCGGACGGCTCCGGCACCGCCTTCGTCGTGGCCCGCGAGGCCGCCCGCGACCGGCTGTTCGTGCTGCGCGAGGGCAAGGCCCCGGTCGAGGTTTCCGAGGCCGGCGAGCAGGCCGCGCGCGTCACCGGGCTGCGCAGCGAGGCGGACCCGCACGGCGTCGTCGCCTTCGTCGACATGGGCGAGACCACTTACGAGCTGTTTCTGGAAAACGGCGATGCTGCTGGTTACCTGTTTCAACCGGCAAGTAACTGACCCGCGCCGCGCCGGGCGATCCTGAGCGAAATTCTTGTCGAGAACCGTCCCGCGACTGTGTGTCATTGACATTTTATTTTGAAACTGTAGTGTGCGCGCCAAAGTGCCAGGCCCCACAGGACGCTGTCGGGGCATGGTTTTCGTCCCTATCATACCATCAAGGTCATATGTCCTTTTCCTCACTTGGACTGAGCGAGAAAGTGCTCGCTGCCGTTGAAGCGGCCGGCTACACCGAACCCACCGCCATTCAGGCTGCTGCCATCCCGCACGTGCTGCAGAAGCGCGACGTGCTGGGTCTCGCCCAGACCGGTACAGGCAAGACCGCCTCCTTCACCCTGCCGATGCTGACGCTGCTCGAAAAGGGCCGCGCCAGGGCCCGCATGCCGCGCACGCTCATTCTCGAGCCGACGCGCGAGCTCGCCGCCCAGGTCGAGGAGAACTTCAACAAGTACGGCATCAACCACAAGCTCAACGTGGCGCTGTTGATCGGCGGCACCTCGTTCGGCGACCAGGACAAGAAGCTGGACCGCGGCGTCGACGTGCTGATCGCCACGCCCGGCCGCCTGCTCGACCATACCGAGCGCGGCAAGCTGCTGCTGCAGGGCGTCGACATCCTCGTCATCGACGAGGCCGACCGCATGCTCGACATGGGCTTCATCCCGGACATCGAGCGCATCTGCAAGCTGATCCCGATGACGCGCCAGACCCTGTTCTTCTCGGCCACCATGCCGCCGGAGATCCAGCGTCTCGTCGACACGTTCCTGCACAATCCGGCCCGCGTCGAGGTGGCCCGCACCTCCTCCACCGCCGACACCGTGACGCAGAACATCGTCGCCTCCGGCTCCAAGGACTTCGACAAGCGCGACACGCTTCGCCGCATGATCGACAAGGCCGAGAACCTCACCAACGCGATCATCTTCTGCAACCGCAAGCGCGACGTGCAGACCGTGTTCCGCTCCCTGCAGCGCCACGAGTATTCCGTCGGCGCGCTGCATGGCGACATGGACCAGCGCTCGCGCATGGCGACGCTGGAGCAGTTCCGCAAGAACGAGCTGACCCTGCTGGTGGCCAGCGACGTGGCCGCCCGCGGCCTCGACATTCCCGCCGTCAGCCATGTCTACAACTACGACATTCCCACCCATGCGGAGGACTATGTCCACCGTATCGGGCGCACGGGGCGCGCCGGGCGCAGCGGCGCGGCGATCACCCTGGTGACGCCGGGCGACCAGAAATACCTGCAGTCGATCGAGAAGCTGATCGATCGCAAGATCCCCTGGCTGGACGAAGAGATCGACTTCTCCGC
Organism: Stappia indica; assembly: GCF_009789575.1. NCBI lineage: Bacteria > Pseudomonadati > Pseudomonadota > Alphaproteobacteria > Hyphomicrobiales > Stappiaceae > Stappia > Stappia indica. The sequence continues at coordinate 457,062 of NZ_CP046908.1, forward strand.
GGAAACTGCGGACCGCCCGCGCCGCGGCGGCCGCACCTCCTCCTCTGCCTCCACCGGCAGAAGCCGCAGGGCCGAAGCGGAAGCCTCGGACGAGGCTGCCGAGCGTCCGGCCCGCAGGCGTCGCAGCGCGTCGAAGGCCGAAGCCAAGGACAGCGGCGTCAAGGACGAGGCGAAGGTCGACGCCAAGCCGGCACGCAGCGCCGACAAGCCCGCGCCCGAGGCAAAGCCGGCAGCCGAAAAGACTGCCGCAGAAAAGCCTGCACCAAAGCCCGCGGCCGAGAAGACCGCATCCTCCGGCCGCTCCGGTGGCGGCGAGCAGCGCAATGCGCCGCGCGACCGCGGCCCGCGCCGCGACCAGAACACGAGCGGCCCCTCGCGTGACCGCTCCGGCGGCAAGGGCGGCTCCGACAACCGGCGCGGCGGCAACAACCGCCGCCGGCAGGACGACGACGAGCCGGTCATCGGCCTCGGCGATCACGTCCCGGCCTTCCTGCTGCGCGAGATTCGCCCCTCCAAGGGCTGAGCCGCCGGCAACGTCTTACCCGAACGGACAAAGGGCAGGCCTCGCGCCTGCCCTTTTCTTTTGGCCCTGCCCTTTTCTTTTGGCCTCGCCGTCGTCGCCCCATCCCGGACCTGCCGTCCGGCAGAAGATGCCGGGCCATTCTTTCCCAGCAGAGCAGAATGCAACCCATCGTCGCCGGAGCCGCCCGGCACGTCACGGCGCGCGCCCTCGCGAGAATGGCGGAACTCTGCGCGTAAAGGTTGCGCGCGCCGTTTTCACTGTATTAACCGCTTTTGGGGGCCGGATTCCGTTGACGGAGCATTAAGGTATGCTTAACCGTGCCTTAAGGCTTGAATGAGTATTTTAAGAACTACATTGATATCGAGGTCGCGTGCATCCTCCTGGCACAAAACCGAGACGTGTGGAACCATCGCATGGCCCAGGAAGACGATCACAAGCGCACCATCGTGTACGGTGACGCCGCCCTCAAATATATCCGCAAGAATGTCTTGCCGGCGTATCCGCGTTTCTACGAGCTCTGGTACACCTATGCGGCCGGTTTCAACCATTCGCTGAACCGCGCGGTGAACGAGATCGTCGGCGCGAAGGGCACGGTCACGACCGAGCAGCTACAGCAGATCTACAACAGCTTCCTGTCGCCGACGAAGCTCGGCGACCGCATCGACGAGGTCGGCGAGAAGATCTCCGACGAGATCCGCGACATGGTCGACATGCTCGGCCAGAGCGTCGAATCCGTCACCGAATACGGCCAGTCGCTGGAGGGCGCGCAGGCCCAGCTGGAAACGCTGGAGGACCCGCAGCAGCTCAAGCAGCTCGTCGCCCATCTGCTTCTCGCCACTCGCAACACTGCCGGGTCGAACCGCCAGCTCGAGGGCCAGCTCATCGAGTCGCGGCGCCAGATCGAGGAGTTGCAGGAGAGCCTGGAGGCGATCCGCTACGAGTCGCTCACCGACGAGCTCACCACGCTCAGCAACCGCCGGCATTTCGATCACACGATCGAGCGCATGGTGAAGGACGCCGCGCAGAGCCAGGAGCCGCTGTCGCTGCTGCTCACCGACATCGACCATTTCAAGAAGTTCAACGACACCTACGGCCACCAGACCGGCGACCAGGTGCTGCGTCTCGTGGCGCTCGCGGTCAAGCAGAACGTCAAGGGCCACGACGTCGCCTGCCGCTATGGCGGCGAGGAGTTCGCGATCCTGCTGCCGCACACCTCGCTGCGCCAGGCGGTCACCGTCGCCGAGCACATTCGCCGCGCCGTCCTGTCGAAGGAGCTGGTCAAGCGCTCCACCGGCGAAAATCTCGGCCGCATCACCATCTCCATCGGCGTGTCGACCTTCCGCAGCAACGACACCCCGCAATCGATGATCGCGCGCGCCGACACCGCGCTCTACGCGGCCAAGGGCGCCGGGCGCAATCTCGTGCGCTGCGAGACCGATCCCGATGTCGAGGCCGACGACACCCGCGTCGCCTGACCACCCGCGCCGACGTTTCCCCCTGACCCTCCGACGTATTGCCGCTATAATCGGCGGAACGACGGAGGGACGGACGGATCGTCATGACCACAGGCCGGGACGCGCTTGACCGCAAGCTGATCGCCTTGCTGCAGATGAATGCCCGCATGCCGACGGCGGATATCGCCCGCCGGCTCGGCGTCGCACGGTCCACCGTGCACGAGCGCATCGCCCGGCTGGAGCGCACCGGGGCAATCGCCGGCTATACCGCCGTCCTTGCCCGCCCCGACACCGGCAGCACGGTGCGCGCCCTGGTCATGCTCGCCGTCGAGCAGCAGCAGATGCGCGAGACGATCCGCCGGCTGGCGACCTTTCCCGAGATCCGCACCTGCCTGACCATCGCCGGCGAGTTCGACCTCTTCCTGGTGGTCGAGGCGCCGCAGTTGGAGGATCTCGACGAAGCGCTCGACGAGATCGCCGTTGTCCCCGGCGTGCGCCGCTCGCAATCCTCCATCGTGCTCGCCTCCAAGTTCGACCGCAGCCCGGCGAGCATGCCGACGGGTGGGCCCGCCGCCGGGTAGATCGCCGGCTCAGCTCGCCTCGCCCACCCCGTCGCGGCGCATCTCGGCGGCCGCCACGCAGAGCGCCATGGCAAGGCACAGCGTGCCGGACAGCGAGCGGAAGGCGCCAAGATCCGCCTCGGCCACTTCCACCACCACCCGTGCCGACTGGATCAGCGGCGAGAACGGCGAATCCGTCAGCGCCAGCACCGGCACGCCGCGCGCCGCCGCCGCATTGGCCACATCCACCGTCAGCGAGGCGTAAGGGGTGAAGCTCACCGCCACCAGCAGGTCCTGCGGCCCGGCGGCCGAGGCCTGCTCGGGGCCGAGCGAGGCGAGATTGTCGACCAGCACCGCCGCCATGCCGAGCTTCGACAGGGCGTAGGCCATGTAGGCGGAGACCGGGAAGGCCCGGCGCTGCGCCACGAGATAGATCACCCGCGCGCGCGCCATGGCGCGGGCCGCCTCCTCCATCACCTCGGGGGCGAGCGAGTTGCGCATGCGCAGCAGGGAGGCGACCGCCGTGTCGACGAAATCGCCGAACAGCGCATGGGCGCCGTTGCTGTCGCCGCTGCGCCGTCTCAGCACTTCCAGCCGCTCGTCATAGTCCGGCCAGCGCTCGCGCAGCCGGGCGCGGAACACGTCCTGCAGCTCCGAAAAGCCCTGGTAGCCGAGCGACTGGGCAAAGCGCACCAGCGTCGAGGGCTGCACGCCGGCCTGCTCGGCGATCACCGCCACCGTGCCGAAGGTCACATCGTCCGGCCGGTCGACCGCAAAGGCGGCGACCTGCGCCAGCCGCTTGGGCATTGCCGGCTTCTTCTCGATCAGCAGCGCCCGCAACCCGTCATAGTCGCGCGGCGGCACCGCCCCCTCGGCCGTGCCGACATCCTTGTCGCTCATCGGCGTCCTCCCCTGCTCGTCCCGATCCCGGTTTTCCTTGCGCGCGTTCCGGCCCGCGCCATCCGACGCAGCGGCAAGGCCGATTTCAGCTTGACACCGTCAAACCAAAAATGGAATAAAAATTCCATATGATGCGTTTTGGAATGCGTCATTCTGATTTTTCCGGAGGGTGCGCGGGAGGCGCGGGCAGCCGGAATGCGCGTTCTGCCAGGACGGCAAAGGATCGACCGGCGGAGGCGGAAGACGAAAAAGTCCCCGCAAGCGGGGCAATGGGAGGAAGACACATGAAACGTTTCGTCGCTCGTCTGCTGGCGGCTGCCGCCGTCGTCGGCCTGGCAGCCTCTGCCGGCACTGCACCGGCAATGGCGCAGGATATCAACATTATCGTGGTTAGCCACGGCCAGGCGTCCGATCCGTTCTGGTCTGTGGTGAAGAACGGCGTCGCCAAGGCCGGCGAGGACATGGGCGTCACCGTCGACTACCGCGCGCCGGAGACCTTCGACATGGTGGCGATGGCCCAGCTCATCGACGCCGCCGTCAACCAGGAGCCGGCCGGCCTGATCGTCTCCATTCCGGATGCCGACGCGCTCGGCGATTCGATCCGCAAGGCGGTCTCCGCCGGCATTCCGGTCATCTCGATGAACTCCGGTTCCGACGTCTCGGCCTCGCTGGGTGCTGCGCTCCATGTCGGCCAGGAAGAATACGACGCGGGCAAGAAGGCCGGCGAGGCGCTGGCCGAGATGGGCGGCAAGAAGGGCCTTTGCGTCAACCACGAGGTCGGCAACGTCTCGCTCGACCAGCGCTGCAAGGGCTTTGCCGACGGCTTCGGCGGCTCGGTCACCGAACTGCCCACCACCAACGACCCGGCCGAGATCCTGGCCAAGGTGAAGGCCGCGCTCGCCTCCGACGGCGACATCGACACGGTCATGGCGCTCGGCGCGGCGCTGGCCGGCGAGCCCAGCCTGCAGGCGGTCAAGGACAGCGGCATGCTGCAGCAGGTCAAGGTCGCGACCTTCGACATGTCGGCGAACTTCCTCCAGGCGGTCGCCGACGGCGAGGCCGCCTTCGCCATCGACCAGCAGCAGTTCCTGCAGGGCTACCTGCCGGTGGTGTTCCTGGCCAACCATGCCCGCTTCGGCCTGATGCCGGGCGGCAATGTCGCCTCGGGTCCGAACCTGATCACCAAGGACAAGGCCGGCCAGGTGGTGGAACTGTCCGCCCAGGGCATTCGCTGATCTGGCGCTGATCTCGCGTTGATCTCGCGTTGATCTCGCGTTGATCCGGAATCCCCGCGCTTGGACGCCCTGCCGGAGCACTCTGGCAGGGCGGCAAGGCCCGGCCCCGGCTTGATATCCGGCATCTGAAGGACAGGTTCGATGAGTGAAGCACAGGCGAGCGCCTCTCCCGGCGCCGACGAGCGGCTGCGCAAGACGGGGCTGGCGACGAAGCTTTTGCGCCGGCCGGAGCTCGGCGCCCTGGCCGGACTGGTTCTGGTCACGCTCTTCTTCGTCACGGTGGCCAACCCGGCGATGTTCTCGCTTGCCGGCATCATGAATTTCATGGCACCCGCCGCCCAGCTCGGCATTCTCGCCATCGGCGCCGCGCTGTTGATGGTCGGCGGCGAGTTCGACCTGTCGGTCGGCTCCATGGTCGCCTTCGCCGGGCTCGCCTTCGGCACGGTGCTGGTGGTGTGGGACATGCCGCTCATCGTCGCCATTGCCGCAACGCTCGCCTTTGCCGCCGGCATCGGCGCGGTCAACGGCCAGATCGTGCTGCGCACCGGCCTGCCCTCGTTCATCGTCACGCTGGCCTTCCTGTTCATCCTGCGCGGCCTCACCCTGGTCGGGCTGAAATGGGCGACCGACGGCTCCACCCAGCTGCGCGGCGTCAAGGAGGCGGCCGGCGACGGGCTGGTGCTGCAGCTGTTCTCGGGCGATGCCTTCGAGGGCCTGTTCGCCTGGCTTGCCGCCAACGACCACATCGACACCTTCCGCAACGGCACGCCCAAGGTCACCGGCGTTCCGGTCGAGATCCTGTGGTTCGCGGCCATCGCGCTTCTCGCCACCTGGGTGCTGCTGCGCACCCGCTTCGGCAACTGGATCTTCGCCGCCGGCGGTGATGCCGCCTCCGCTCGCAATTCCGGCGTGCCGGTCACCCGGGTCAAGACCATCCTGTTCATGGTCACCGCCATGTGCGCGGCGCTGGTCGCCATTCTCACCGTGCTCGATGCCGGCTCCACCGATGCCCGCCGCGGCTTCCAGAAGGAGTTCGAGGCAATCATCGCGGCGGTGATCGGCGGCTGCCTGCTGACCGGCGGCTACGGCTCGGCCATCGGCGCCTTCTTCGGCGCCATCATCTTCGGCATGGTGCTGATCGGCCTCACCTACACCACCATCGACCAGGACTGGTACCTGGTCTTCCTCGGCGGCATGCTGCTGATCGCCGTGCTGTTCAACAATTTCATCCGCAAGCGGGCGACGGGGGAGCGCTGACCATGGCCGCGACAGCTCACGCACATTCCGACCCCGCGCCTGCCGTCCCGCTGATCGAGGTGCGCGACCTCGTCAAGCATTTCGGCTCGGTCATCGCACTCGGCGGCATCTCGATGAAGGTGCATGCCGGCGAGGTCCTGTGCCTGCTCGGCGACAACGGCGCCGGCAAGTCGACCCTGATCAAGACGCTCTCGGGCGTGCACCGGCCGACGGCGGGCACCTTCCTCGTCGGCGGCGAGGAGGTCGCCTTCGACAGCCCGCGCGACGCGCTCGATGCCGGCATCGCCACCGTCTACCAGGACCTGGCGATGATCCCGCTGATGTCGATCACCCGCAATTTCTTCATGGGCCGCGAGCCGCTCAAGGGCACCTGGCCGTTCCGCCACATGGACATGGTCCATGCGGACACGGTGACGCGCGAGGAGATGCGGCGCATCGGCATCGATGTGCGCGACCCGCAACAGGCGGTCGGCACCCTGTCGGGCGGCGAGCGGCAATGCGTGGCGATCGCCCGCGCGGTCTATTTCGGCGCCAAGGTGCTGATCCTCGACGAGCCGACCTCGGCGCTCGGCGTCGCCCAGACCTCGATGGTGTTGAAATACATCGGCCAGGTGCGGGCCAAGGGGCTCGGCGTCATCTTCATCACCCACAATGTCCGCCACGCCCATGCGGTCGGCGACCGTTTCACCGTGCTCAACCGCGGCCGCACCCTCGGCACCCATGCGCGCGGCGAGATCACCATCGACGAACTGCAAAACCTGATGGCCGGCGGCAAGGAGCTGCAGGACCTCGGCGCCGATCTCGGCGGCACGGTCTGACAGAAAGGAGAGAGAGGCACGGCCTCGCATCCCATCTGCCGTCACCCCGGCCAAGCGCAGCGCAGAGCCGGGGCCTATTGGCTTCCAGAGCAGCGGCGAAACACACCGGCCATGCCCCACGCACTCTTCTCCCCCCTTGAGGGGGAGATGTCGGCGCAGCCGACGAAAGGGGGTGAGCAGCGCCCGCGACGGGGCGCCCCACCCCGCGTCATCCCGCACCGCAGGGAATGCACGTCGTTCGCCACAGCCGCAGGATGTCATCCCGGTTTCGGCGCAGCCGAAGACCGGGATCCAGTAACCCCGAACGGTACGAGAGAGACCTCGGCACTGCCGCTGGAACTTCAGTGGCGGCGGCGCTCGCGCCACCACCCGCCCCAGCGGATACTGGATGCCTGCCTTCGCAGGCATGACAGCCGAGAGGGGGCGCGCTTTTCCGGCTCGGCGCTTCGCTTGCCCGGAATGACGCCATGAGAAGCATTCCGCCTCACGCCGACCGAGGGCGCCATTGGGTCCCGGCTCTCCGGCTGCGCCTGCGGCCGGGATGACCTCCGAGAAAGTGGCGCCTCCCTCGCATCCTCTCGGCCGTCACCCCGGCCAAGCGCAGCGCGCGCCGGGGCCTATTGGTTGCCAGAGCGGCGGCGAAACACACCGGCCATGCCCCACGCACTCTTCTCCCCCCTTGAGGGGGAGATGTCGGCGCAGCCGACGAAAGGGGGGGAGCAGCGCCCGCGACGGGGCGCCTCTCCCCGCGTCATCCCGCACCGCAGGGAATGCACGTCGTTCGCCACAGCCGCAGGATGTCATCCCGGTTTCGGCGCAGCCGAAGACCGGGATCCAGTAACCCCGAACGGTACGAGAGAGACCTCGGCACTGCCGCTGGAACTTCAGTGGCGGCGGCGCTCGCGCCACCACCCGCCCCAGCGGATACTGGATGCCTGCCTTCGCAGGCATGACAGCCGAGAGGGGGCGCGTTTTTCCGGCTCGCGCTTCGCTTGCCCGGAATGACGCCAATCGAGACTGAAGCGACAGAGCTTCTACCGAGAGCACCAGCGGCGGCGGCGGCGCCCTCGCATCGCTTGCCTCCCCCAAAACAAAAACGCCGACCACTAAGGCCGGCGTTCTTTCAATCCGTTACGGCAGGATATTCACCCGCCGCATGAAGCAGCTTCAGCCTTCCGGCGTCCAGGCCTGGTAGTCGCCCGAGACCTTGGGCCGGCTTTCCGCCGTCAGGATCGAGCCCTTCGGACGGTAGGCCTCATGCGTGCCGGTGCGGTTGCTGCGATGCGGCGCCTCCCAGGCGCGAGCCTTGTAGTCCGCCTCCGTCGGCGGCGTGTCGGTGCGGTGGTGCATCCAGCCGTGCCAGCCGGGAGGAATCATCGAGGCCTCGGCCAGGCCGTTGTAGATCACCCAGCGGCGGCGGCCGCCGCGCTCGCGATAGTAGGCATTGCCGAACTCGTCATGTCCGACGAACTCGCCCTTGCGCCAGGTAAAGAAGCGCGTGCCCCAGGTCGCGCTGTTCCACCAGGTGAAGAATTGCAGCAGCGTTTTCATCGAAGGCGGCGTCCCAGTTTGTCTGTCTGGCTTTCGCATAGCGCACCCTTGGCCGTTTCGCAATGCGGCGGCGCGTCCGGCGACGCGGTTTCCTGCGCTCGATCTGCTCAGGCGGCCGGCTGGGGCCGCTTCGGGCGCACGGTGGCGAAGCCGTTGCGCGGCGTCGGGCCGGTCTCGCCCGCACTCGCCTTCTGCGCGGTTGCCGCCAGATCGCGGCGGGTGCCGGACTTCGGCGCTACGATCTCGCGCTCGATGCCGATCTGCTGCCACTTGCGCGCCTTCTCGTCGAGCGTGCCGGCAACACCCTCGATGACATAGCGCCCGTCGTCGCCCATCACCAGCTGCCGGCCGTCGCGCAGCGTCCACATCAGCCGGTCGTAGAGGCCCGACGGCGACAGCGGCTTGGCCACCACATGCTGGGCCCCGTCGCGCAGCACCCGGTCGATCAGGGTCCGCGTACCATGCGCGGTGCACACCACCACCGGCAGGAAGCAGAGCGGCGCCATCTTGCGCTGGCGCAGCGTGCGCAGCAGCGCCAGCCCGCTCGTCGGCTTCATCCGCCAGTCCGTGATGACGAAGTTGGGCGGGTCGAGCCGCATCATCTCCAGCGCCGCCTCGGCCGTGTCGAAGGTTCGCACCCGGCGCACCCGGAACGAGAGCAAGGTCGAGCGCAGGATCGCCTGCATCGGCTTCGAATCGTCGACGACCACGACATCCAGGTCGCCGATATCCAGTCCGTATGCGTAGTGCCGCGTCATCCGGGCCAAGCGCGTCATCCTTCTGTCGGAGGATGCCAGTGAACCACGTGCGGATTTCCCCGCGATTGAGCGGGACAAGACGATTTTCGGACAAACTTTCTAAAATTGCGGCGCGTTCGATGCTAGTTTCTCAAGAATTGAGACGATTCTGCGCAATCTCGCAAAATCGCGCTCAATGGAAATGGCAGTTTTCCGCCATTTCGGAACGGCCGGGGATAGAGGATCGCAATCCCCTCCCCCCGTTTCGCAAGGGTTCGGCGGGGATAAGTGCCCTGCGCGCCGCCTTGCCCCGCGGGGATAAGGCCGGGGACAAGCCGCAAGCGACGCTCAGCCCGGCACGGGCCGGACGGGAGCTGCATTTGCCGGCAAAAAGGCCGATTCGCCCCTCATCCTCGTTATCCACACGGACACACTATATTTGGGGCCTGGGACACAAGCAGCCACAACAGGTTGCTCGCAGCGCTTGACGCCTGCCGACGATTCACCCTAGTTTCAAGGCGTCAGGTAATCGCAGCAAGGTTGGGGCCGGCGACAAGCCGTGCGTGCCCCGCGTCCTCATCAACTGCAGCAGCGTATCCGGGTGATCCCGGTCTCGGCGTCACGACCGCGGCGGTTCGCGACGTCGGAAAATTGCGCCTCGCGTTGGCGATATATGGTGACACAAGACAGATGGCCTACTATATCTAGGCATCATCCAAGGATAACGACCGCGTCCACAGGGTGCGGCATTCAAACAGGCAGGCAGACGGCGACCCGCGCATCGAACGATGCGCAGGCGCGGCGGCGTGGCCGCCCTGCCCGCTCGCGGCCGATCCGCGACCGGAACAAGCGCGGCCTGGCCGCAATTGCAATTCATGCGGCCTTGCCCGCGACAGACATCATGCGGCTTGCCGCGACAGACAATGCCGGCCGGCGGCCGGAGACACGAAAGGGGCTTTGGGATGAAGATCGAGCGGCGCTACACGAAGGAGGGGCAGTCCCCCTACGCCGACATCGCGTTTCGCGTTGCCACCAGCGAGATCCGCAACCCGGACGGCTCGATCGTCTTCCGGCTTGAAAACATTGACGTTCCGGCCCAGTTCTCGCAGGTCGCGGCCGACATTCTGGCGCAGAAATACTTCCGCAAGGCCGGCGTCCCGGCCCGCCTGAAGCCGGTTGAGGAGAACACCGTTCCCTCCTGGCTGTGGCGCCAGGAAGCCGACCAGAAGGCCCTGAAGAAGCTGCCCGAGGAGGAGCGCTACGGCTCCGAGATCGACGCCCGCCAGGTCTTCGACCGTCTCGCCGGCACCTGGACCTATTGGGGCTGGAAGGGCGGCTACTTCGACAGCGAGGCCGACGCACAGGCCTTCTACGACGAGCTGCGCTACATGCTGGCGACCCAGAAGGTCGCCCCCAACAGCCCGCAGTGGTTCAACACCGGCCTGCACTGGGCCTATGGCATCGACGGCCCGAGCCAGGGCCACTTCTATGTCGATTTCCAGACCGGCGAGCTGACCCGCTCGGCGACGGCCTACGAGCATCCGCAGCCGCATGCCTGCTTCATCCAGTCGGTCGAGGACGATCTCGTCAACGAGAACGGCATCATGGACCTGTGGGTGCGCGAGGCGCGCCTGTTCAAGTACGGCTCCGGCACCGGCTCCAACTTCTCCCGCGTCCGCGGCGAAGGCGAGAAGCTGTCGGGCGGCGGCAAGTCCTCCGGCCTTATGAGTTTCCTGAAGATCGGCGACCGCGCCGCCGGCGCCATCAAGTCGGGCGGCACCACCCGCCGCGCCGCCAAGATGGTGGTGGTCGACATCGACCATCCGGACATCGAGGACTACATCAACTGGAAGGTCCGCGAGGAGCAGAAGGTCGCCGCCCTCGTCACCGGCTCGAAGATCTGCCAGAAGCACCTGACCGCCATCATGAAGGCCTGCGTCAACTGCGAGGCGGACAACGGCGATTGCTTCGATCCGGCGAAGAACCCGGCCTTGAAGCGCGAGATCCGCGCCGCCAAGAAGATGATGGTGCCGGAAAACTACATCCAGCGCGTCATGCAGTTCGCGCGCCAGGGCTTCACCAAGATCGAGTTCCCGACCTACAACACCGACTGGGATTCGGAGGCCTACCTCACGGTTTCCGGCCAGAATTCCAACAATTCGGTGCGCGTGACGGACGGTTTCCTCACCGCCGTGATGGACGACGGCGACTGGAGCCTGACCGCCCGCAAGGACGGCCGCGTCACCAAGACGCTGAAGGCCCGCGAGCTGTGGGAGCAGATCGGCTATGCCGCCTGGGCCTCGGCCGATCCCGGCATCCAGTACCACACCACCATCAACGACTGGCACACCTGCCCGGCCTCCGGCGAAATCCGCGCGTCGAACCCGTGCTCCGAGTACATGTTCCTCGACGACACGGCCTGCAACCTCGCATCGCTGAACCTGCTGCAGTTCCGTGAGGCCGACGGCAATTTCGACGTGGAATCCTACGAGCACTGCGTCCGCCTGTGGACCGTCGTGCTCGAGGTGTCGGTGCTGATGGCGCAGTTCCCGTCCAAGGAGATCGCGGAACTGTCCTACCGCTACCGCACGCTGGGCCTCGGCTACGCCAATATCGGCGGCCTGCTGATGACCTCAGGGATTCCCTATGACAGCGACGAGGGCCGCGCGATCTGCGGCGCCCTGACCGCGATCATGACCGGCGTCGCCTATGCCACCTCGGCCGAGATGGCCGGCGAGCTCGGCCCCTTCCCGGGCTATGCGGACAATGCCCCGCACATGCTGCGCGTCATGCGCAACCATCGCCGCGCCGCCTATGGCGAGGCCACCGGCTATGAGGGCCTGAACACCCTGCCCGTGCCGCTCGACCATGCCTCCTGCTCGCAGCCGATCCTCATCGAGCGGGCAAAGCTCGCCTGGGACCGCGCGCTGGAGCTCGGCGAGAAGCACGGCTACCGCAACGCCCAGTCGACGGTGATCGCGCCCACCGGCACGATCGGCCTTGTCATGGACTGCGACACGACCGGCATCGAGCCCGACTTCGCGCTGGTGAAGTTCAAGAAGCTGGCCGGCGGCGGCTACTTCAAGATCATCAACCGCGCGGTGCCGGAGGCCCTGCGCACGCTCGGCTACTCCGAGAGCCAGATCGCCGAGATCGAGGCCTATGCGGTCGGTCACGGCTCGCTCGACCAGGCACCGGCGATCAACCCGTCGAGCCTGCGGGCCCGCGGCTTCGACGACGCGTCGCTGGCCAAGCTTGCCGGTGCGATGAAGTCGGCCTTCGACATCAAGTTCGTGTTCAACCGCTGGACGCTGGGCGACGATGTCCTGACGGGCGCCCTGAAGGTGCCGGCCGAGAAGCTGGACGATCCGGAGTTCGAGCTGCTGGCGCATCTCGGCTTCTCCCGCCAGGAGATCGAGGCCGCCAACACCCATGTCTGCGGTGCCATGACGCTGGAGGGCGCGCCCTTCCTGAAAACCGAGCACTATCCGGTCTTCGATTGCGCCAACCCGTGCGGTCGCCTCGGCAAGCGCTTCCTTTCGGTGGAGAGCCATATCCGCATGATGGCGGCGGCCCAGCCGTTCATCTCCGGCGCGATCTCCAAGACGATCAACATGCCGAACGACGCCACCGTCGCCGACTGCACGGAGGCCTACCTGCTCTCCTGGCGCCTGGCGCTGAAGGCCAACGCCCTTTATCGCGACGGCTCCAAGCTGTCGCAGCCGCTGAACTCCCAGCTCCTGTCCGACGTGGACGAGGACGAGGAGGACGCGGTCGAGGCGCTGGTCGCCCAGCCGCAGACCACGCGTGCCGAGATCGTCGCCGAGAAGATCGTCGAGCGGATCGTCGAGCGCGTCGTGAGCCAGCAGGAGAAGCTGCCGACCCGCCGCAAGGGCTACACCCAGAAGGCCAAGATCGGCGGGCACACGATCTTCCTGCGCACCGGCGAATACGATGACGGCCGCCTCGGCGAGATCTTCATCGACATGAACAAGGAAGGCTCGGCCCTGCGCGCCTTCATCAACAACTTCGCCATCTCGGTGTCGCTCGGCCTGCAATACGGCGTGCCGCTGGAGGAGTATGTCGACGCCTTCATCTTCACCAAGTTCGAGCCGGCGGGCATGGTGCAGGGCAACGACGCGATCAAGAACGCCACCTCGGTGCTCGACTACGTGTTCCGCGAGCTGGCCGTGTCCTATCTCGACCGTCACGAGCTCGCCCACGTCCCGCCGGAGGTCTTCGGCCAGTCGGCCAAGGCCTCGATCGAGGCCGAGGAGCGCGGCGGCAAGGGGCACAAGGGCGTCGTCTCGCATGGCCTGATCCGCGGCCAGACCGAGCGCTTCCGCCTCGTCGGCGGCGGCGAGCCGGCCGGCAACCTGACCAAGGCGATCGCCGCCGAGCTCGGCAACTCGCCGATTGCGCAGACGACGGCGGTTGCGACCGCCTTCGCCCGCGGCTCGGAAGCAGCCGCCCGGGTCGAGATCAGCACCGCCCCCGCCCAGCAGGCGCCGAGCGCGGCCGAGCGGATCGCCCAGGCCCGCATGAAGGGCTACGAAGGCGAGAGCTGCCCGGAATGCGCCAACTTCACGATGGTGCGCAACGGCACCTGCCTGAAGTGCGACACCTGCGGCAGCACCAGCGGCTGCAGCTGAGGCAAGGGCCGGATCGCCCGGACTGAAAACAGCCAAACGAGGCCCCGGACATCACCCGATGTCCGGGGCCTCGTCGTTTCGGGTAACATTCTGGCGCCCTCACTGCCTTCGCAAAGATACCGCCAGCGGCAGCAACAGCGCGGCGAGGAAGGCGGCCGCCTGGATCGCGCCATGGACCTGCGCGAAGCGGGCGAAATGGCGCGGCACGGGGATCGCGCACAGGAAGATCGCCACCAGCGCATCGCCGAGGGCAAGGCCCAGCCCCGTCAGCACGGCGAGCGCGACGGCCCGGCGCGGCGTCAGTAGCCCCCAGGGCAGCATGGCGGTGGCGAGCAGCCCGGCCGAGACCAGCCACACCGCCTCCAGCGCCGCGCCGGCAAGCGGGCCGGCAGCCGGGTCGACCAGCACCGCGCGGGCCGAACCGGACAGAAGATAGGCGGCGAGCAGGATCGCGAAGAAGCGGCAGGCGGCAAGGCGCAGCGCGGCACAGGGCGTGATGGCCGGCAGCACGCGGATCGCATCGGAGTCAGCGGTAGTGGCGGTCATGGCCGGCGCACCGGCAGGCCCGGCCGCCACAGCAGCATGCGCGCATAGCCGGCGGCGAAGAGCAGATAGGCCAGCGCCCACAAAAGCGCGGCGCAGGCGAAGAGATGCACCACCCAGTTGCCGCCGCCATTGCCAGCCAGGTTTCCGGCATAGGGCGCCAGCACCCGCGCCGCCGCGCCGAGCGCGACGAGCGCGTAGATCGCCACTTCCAGCCGGCCGGCGGCCAGCGGATGGCCGGAATGGCCCCGGCTCGCCCGCGTCATCACGGCCAGCGTCATCATGCCGAAGGTGCCGGCCGTCCACACATGGGCGGCGGCGGACGGCTCCAGCACGCCGGGCAGCAAGATCGACAGGCCTTCCAGCACGAAGCCGAGCGGCACGGTGGCAAAGCCCAGATGCAGGACGAGAAGCAGCGGATCGCTGCGCGTCGCCAGCCCGCACCAGCGCGACAGGCGCAAGCCATTGGCAAGGCCTGCCGCCAGCATCAACAGGGCCGTCGCAAGATGGCCCGGAACGGCGATCCACATGGCAAGGGCGGCTGCAGAGATCAGGATGGCGCCGCCATCGAGACGCGAGAACCCGGCAGGCAGCGAGAGGGCGCGCCGCTGCATCAGCCAGTTGCGGGTGAAGGCGGGAATGATCCGCCCGCCGATCAGCATGACGAGGAGGAGCACCACGGCGATACCGGCGCGCGCGGCATGGTCGGCAAAGCCGGTCAGCGCCGCTTCCGCATGGAAGGCAGCATTGGCAAACCCGTAGAGCGCCACGATGACGACGACGCGCAGGTTGCGCAAGTTTCCGCCGGCGATCACCTCGCGGGCGAAGACGGCGACCAGCGCGAGCGGAAAGGCGAGATCGACGGCCATCGCCGCCCAGGCGCCCGTCAGCGCCGAGAGCGTGACGGCGATACGCCCGGCCAGCCACAGCAGCACCAGGGCGAAGAGCTCGCCGCCGGCGACCGGCGGGCGGCCGGTCCAGTTGGCGACCGCCGTCAGCGCAAAGCCGGCGATGATCGCCGAAACGCCGCCGAACAGCATGGTGTGGATGTGCCAGTCGCGCGGGATGAAGGCGGTCGGCAGCTCCAGATGGCCGGAAAGGATCGGGATCCAGGCCAGCACCGACAGGGCCATCGACAGCGCGCCGAGGAAGAAGAAGGGGCGAAAGCCCCCGGTCAGCCAGTAGGTGTCGCGAAGGGATCTGCTCATGCCCCGTCTCCTCATGCCCCTCCTGCTGAAAGGACGGCGCGAGGGGGGAGGTCGCGCGCCGTCCGGCCCGTCCGTTCTTGCAGCCGGCGGGTTACAGGCCGCCGAGCAGCTCCGCGAAGACCTTCTTGGCCTTGCCCGGCGTCTTCACCGTCTTGGCATCGTCGAGGTTCACCGGATCGCCGACGACGACGGCCGCGACCATGCCCATGGCGAAATGCGGCTTGCACTTGATCCCGTAGACGCCTTCCTGGGTGAAGGTGAAGGAGACGTCCTTGTTCATCTTGCCGGCGAAGGCTTCGGCGCCCTCGGGCAGCATGCCCGGCACGGTCTCGGCATTGTGGCTGGGGTTGGTGGCGCGGAAATGCACCGTATCGCCGGGGGCGATCCTGATGAGGTCCGGCTCGAACACCATGACGCCCTTGGCGCCCTTGTTGAGCATCTTGACCTCGTGCTCTGCCGCCATGGCGGCGGTCCCCGACAGGGCGGCGACGGTGGCAAGGGCAAGGGCGAACATCCGTGCGTGTTTCATCTCGGTCTCCATTGGGCGGACCACCGCGGTCCGTTGTCTGAAGGAATATTCGCCTTGCTGCGTTGCAACGTTGTGCCAGCGCAAAGTCCGCGAAACTTATGGAATCTTGAAGAAATCCGAGGCCGTGACGCTCTCCCCGCTCACCGGGTCGGTGAGGCGGAACGCGATCGGCCCGGCAGCGGACGGCTCGGCGACGACGGTCGCCCGCAGCCGCCGGCTGCCCCGGTCGTCGAGCAGGACGGCAACGCCCCCGTCCCCCTCTCCGACATCGCTGACCGAGCGCAGCTCGGCATGGCCAGCGGCCTCGCCCTCGATGCTGAGCATCAAGGTGCCCCCTGCCCCGGCCACATGCGACACGCGGATCTCGTAGGCATTGCGCACCCGCCCGTCGGACAGCTCCACCGCCACCGGATTGCGCTCATGGGCGACGCTGAGCGACAGGGTCGCGCGGGTCGCAACCACGGCAACGAGGGCAACGGCGGTCGCAAGGCCGGCCAGCGCCAGCGCCGCGGTCTTCGCCCGCACCAGCCGCACCGGCACGCGGGCCTCGCCCTTGCGGCCGCGCTCGATATTGGTCCAGCTCTCGTAGTCGATCAGCCCGCGCGGCCGGTCGAGCTTCTGCATGGTCGTGTCGCAGGCATCGACGCACAGGCCGCAATTGATGCAGGCAAGGTTCGGCCCCTCGCGGATGTCGATGCCCATCGGGCAGACATTGACGCAGGCCATGCAGTCGACGCAGTCGCCGGCCGGCAGGCCGTTCGCGCGGGCCGCCGCCGCCTTCTTGGCGGACATGCGCGCCTCGCCGCGATAGTCGCGATAGGCGACGCTATAGGCCTCCGCATCCCAGACGGCGCCCTGCAGGCGCGGCCAGGGGCACATGTAGGTGCACATCTTCTCGCGGGCGAAGCCCGCGAGCGTATAGGTCGTGAGCGTCAGGGTCAGCACCGCGCCATAGGCGACGCTGGAGGCCTCGCCCGTGAAGATCTCGCGCAGAAGCGTCGGCGCATCGGCGAAATAGAGCGCGAAGGCACCGCCCGTCCCGGCGGCGATCACCAGCCAGATCGCATGCTTGATGCCCTTCCGCAGGGCCCGCGCCGGCGTCATCGGCAGGTAGAGCTGGCGCAGCCGCTCGCGGCGGTCGCCCTCCAGCTGCCGTTCGACCCACAGGAAGAGATCGGTCCACACGGTCTGCGGGCAGAAGAAGCCGCACCAGATCCGGCCCGCCACCACGTTGGACAGGACCAGGACGATGGTCGCCAGCACCAGCAGGCCGGTCAGCAGGTAGAGCTCCTGCGGTCGCAGCTCCAGGCCCGCGAGATGGAAGCGCAGCTGCGAAAGATCGAACAGGATTGCCTGGGTGGGCTGGCCGGGACCGCGGTCGTAGCGCAGGAACGGCAGCACATAGTAGAGCGCAAGGCACAAGCCGACGGCCGCCCATTTCAGCCGGCGGAAGCGGCCGCTGACCGATTGCGGCACGACCGGCTGGCCGGGACCGATGGCCGGCGCAGCGCCGATGCCGGGCTTGCGGTGCAAGGTGGTGGGGTGAAACGTCATCGCCGGTCTCCGTCCGCCAGCAGGGGCAAGGGCGTCGCCGGAGCAACCGGTGAGCCCTCCCCTGGCTGCTGGCGACACCCAGCCTTAAGCGACAGGCGGCGAGCGCTCTTTGTGCCGGCACAAAGAACGGGGCGAATTGGCGGGCACGGCGCGGGAGGTCAGCTCTGTCCGCTGCCGTCTTCCCTGCCGGACGGTTCCAGCCGCCCGGCCAGCATCTCCAGGCAGGCGGCACCTTCTAAGGCCGTGCGGCCGATGGTGCGGAACGTGTCGGCGATCAGCAGGCAATCGTCCGGCCCCAGTTGCTCGGCCGCCCCCTCGCGCAGGTCGTCGAGATAACCGATGAAGCCGGCAAGGCGCACCGCGCGGGTGCGGGCCGCCTCCATCAGCCGCCGACGCACGCGCCGCGCTTCCAGCTCGGCAAAGAGCGAGACCGCCCGCTCCACCTGGTCCTGACAGTCGCAGGGCAGTCCCATCTCGTGCAGCACATGGGCCAGCCGCGACAGCACGTCGTCGTCGCTGTCGGCAAGGGCCGGCCCCATGCCGCTCACAGGCCGATCCATGTCTTCAAGCGCTGCAGGGCACCAGGCTCGTCGCGCACGAGGCGAATGCCGAGATTGGCGGGCGGAATGCCGACCGAGCAGGCGCCGGCCTTGGGATCGCGGAAGAAGGTGGTCATGTAGGCCCGGTGGCTGCCTTGCGCGATGCGGATGCCGCAGTTCTCGACGATGCTTTCGGCATCCGTGACCGGGTCGAAGCGATGGCGCAGGTAGCAGCTGTCGGTCCATTCCCAGACATTGCCGCCCATATCGAGCAGGCCCTGCTCGTTGCTGCCGAAATGGCCGACCGCCCGCGGCGCCGGATCGACCTCGGCACCGCGCGCGGTCTCCGCCTCGTAAAGCGCGATCCAGCGCCGCGAGGGATCCTGCGCATCGGCAACATCTGTCAGCGCGTCGTCGCGATAGCGGCTGCCGGCGGCGAGCGCCCATTCCCGGTCGGTCGGCAGGCGCCACCGCTCGCCGGTGTCCCGGCTGAACCAGGCGGCATAGGCGGCCGCATCGTACCAGTTGACGCCGACGACCGGCATCTCCGGATCCTGCGGCGCATCGAGGGCAAGACAGCCCCCGGCCTCGACGCAGCGCCCATATTCGCCCGCTGTTACCTGGCGGCGCATGATCTCGAAGGGACGGGTGAGCGAGATCTTCTCCAGCGGCGCGTTGGTCGCCGTCCGGCCGACGAGATATTCGCCCGGCAGGCGGTAGGTGATGCTGCTTTCCTCGATGCGCACCACCTCCGGCGCGCCCGCCGGTTCGGATGCTCCCGGCAGCGCCGCGCCGGCAACAAATGGCAGCGACAGGACCGCAACAAGCGGCAGGAGCGTCGTTTTCCCTTTTGCGAACATGGCAGCCTCTCCCCGGTTGGCAAGGCGACAGCCCGCGATGGCGGGCTGTCGTTTCGGCTTGGCGGTTACTGGACCGCGATGGGGGCCGGTGCGCTGACCTGCATCATCAGGTCGTTGTTCCACTGGCCCTCGACCTTGACGTGGCCGGTGGCGCCGAGTTCGGCCGCCTCGATGAGGTTGTGGTTCACATAGGCGTAGATGCCCGGCTGCAGGAACTCGTAGATCGCCACCGCCGCGCTGCCGCCGCGCACGAACCAGGTCTCCAGGTCGCGCTCGGGCGGGTTGACGAACTTGCCGGTCTCCCAGACCAGGTCGCCATGGCCGCCGATCAGGTGCGGACGGGTGTCGCGGTTGGCGGTGCTGTGGATGAACATCACCTTCTCGCCGACCTTCGCGGTCATGGCGTTATCGCCGGTCAGGGCGTTCTTCGAACCGTTGAAGACCACATGGGTCGGGATCAGCCCGCGCATCACGTCCAGCGTGTCGGCATACGATTCGCCGACGCTCTCGTAGGTCCTGTAGTTGCCGTTCTCGTCCTTCGGGATGTAGAGGTCGAACTCGCCGATCGTGTAGACGGTGTCGTAGGCAACGGGATTGCCCCGC
This sequence comes from Stappia indica, assembly GCF_009789575.1. Lineage (NCBI taxonomy): Bacteria > Pseudomonadati > Pseudomonadota > Alphaproteobacteria > Hyphomicrobiales > Stappiaceae > Stappia > Stappia indica. The sequence continues at coordinate 476,585 of NZ_CP046908.1, forward strand.
TCGTCCTTCAGTCCGTCGCGCGGCAGCACCATCAGCGTGCCGCTCATGCCCGACACCACATGCCAGGGCACCATGCCCGGAGGCGCGCAGTGATAGACGAAGGTGCCCGTGCGGGTCGCCTTGAAGCGCAGCGTCGCCTGCTCGCCCGGATTGATCAGGGTCAGGGCAGCGCCGCCGAGCGCGCCGGTGGCGGCGTGGAAGTCGATATTGTGGGGCATCTCGTTGGTCTCGGGATTGACCAAGGTCAGCTCCACGTAATCGCCCTCATGGACAACCATGGTCGGTCCGGGCATCGTGCCGTTGAAGGTCATCGCCTGGAACGTCGTTCCCTGGTCATCGACGACGACCGTCTTCTCCTCGATGGTCATGGTGAATTCGACGATCTTCGGGGCGCCCTGGGCAACCCGGTCGTGGTCCATCACGGCGGGCGGCGCCACCAGGGTCGCCTGCACTCGCTCCAGGGTCGCGGTCTGATCCGGCAGGTCCAGCGCATTCAGCGTCGGGTTTGCCGTTTCGTCGGCCAGGACCGGGACGACCGCCATCAGAGTGGCCATTGCGGTCCCGATCAGTGCGGTACGTCTCGTGATCATGATGTATTCCTTTCCTGTCGTGCGTCGTTTTCGACAAGTTCAGGAAACACCTGCTCGGAGATTTTCTTTTTGCGAAAAGGCAAACAAGGCCGGCATCCAAGACCGGACCCCCTGCGACAAAATGGCATCTGAGGAGGGAACCACGGAATGCCGCCTGCACAACTTGACCGATCCCTGATCCGGGACCTGACGATCTTCCAGTCGATGTCGGACGAGGACCTCGACGCGGTGCTGGCCATCGCGGTCAGCCGCAGATACGCCATCGGCGCGACCGTCTTCGCGCAAGGCGAACCGGCGAGCGAGTTCTTCGCTCTCCTGCACGGCCGACTGAAGGTGGTGCAGACGACGCCGGACGGGCAGCAGGTGGTGGTGCGCCATGTCAGCCCCGGCGACATCTTCGGCATTGCCAAGGCGATGCGGCGCACGGACTATCCGGCGACCGCCTCCGCCGTGGTCGACAGCCTCGCCCTCGTCTGGCCGTCCAGCCAGTGGGACGCCTTCATCGCCCGCAGCCCCGTGTTGGCGATGAATGCGCTGCAGACGGTGGGGCAACGCCTGCAGGACGCGCATACGCGCATCCGCGAGCTGTCGACGGAGGAAGTGGAGCGGCGCGTGGCGCATGCGCTGCTGCGCCTAGTCAACCAGGCGGGCCGCAAGACCGAGGACGGCATCCTCATCGACTTCCCCGTCACGCGGCAGGACATCGCCGAGATGACCGGCACGACCCTTCACACGGTGAGCCGGGTGATGACCTCATGGGAAGCCCAGGGGCTGGTCTCCAGCGCCCGCAAGAAGGTGATCGTGTGCAACGCGCACAAGCTGTTCATGCTTGCCGAGCGTTCGGACGACTGATCCCTCCGCCCGGCGGCATGCGCATCTCGCGCGGCAGCGGCCGGTCGCCGAAGTCGACCAGCGAACGGCGGAGAGGACGGCCCTGCTCGTCGGTTATGACCGTCAGCCGGGCATTGGCATGGAACGCTTCCAGCCGCCATGTCCCGGCATCCTCGTCGATGCCGCGATAGAGCCGCCCTGTCACCGCACCGGCGCGAAGCCGTTCGCGGAAGTCTTCCGCAGACAGGCCGAACCCTTCGGCCAGCACGTCGGCATCGATGGCGAAGTCGCCTGGGACGGCTGCGTCCGTGGTGGTGTCGGCCATGACGTCACGCAGCGCCGGCAATGGCGGCATCGAGCTCGCCGAGGAACCGCTCGAGGGGGATGCCATGTTCGCGGCAGGCCTCCTCGACGTCGTGGATGCGCGCGACCGGACAGCCGATGCACATCATCTTGTGACGGATGAACACGGCGATGGTGGCGCGGTAGTCGCTCATCAAGTCCCCGACAAGCGTCTCCGGCCCGACCCTTCTGGCCGCTCCGGCGGTGGAACCCTGATAGCTGGACATGGGAGAACTCCCTTTGCAACGTCAGGCATCATTCTAAGGCGTGTCCGCTGTCCTCGTCTTTGCGCGGGAGCAACGAAGCCGGCGGAATCCCCGGCTAGGTCTGCAAGCATCCCCCACGTGCAAGGATGCCGGCCATGGCCCCGCAGACCCGCCCTCTCTCCGCCGCAACGTTCCCCGCCTCGCCCTCTCCCGCACGAGCGCGGCGCCCGGCGGATGGCTGGTGGCTCGCCGTCGCCTTTCGCCCGCTGTTCTTCGCCGCCGCGCTTCAGGGGGCGGCCGCGGTGCCGCTGTGGATCTGGATCTACACCGCAGGCGTGGCCGAGGTCGCCGGGCTGCCGGCGATGACCTGGCACGCGCATGAAATGATCTTCGGCTTCCTGCCGCCGATCATGGCAGGTTATCTGCTGTCGGCAACGCCGAACTGGTCCGGCCGGTTGCCGACCGCCGGCAGGCCGCTCGCCCTGCTTGTCGGCCTGTGGCTGGCCGGTCGCCTCGTGCCTCTCGTCGCCCCCCTGCCCCTGGCGCTTGCCGCCGACGCGGCCTTTCCTCTGGCGGTCTCGGCGCTGCTGATCCGCGAAATGCGGCTCGGCCGCAGCGGCCAGTCGCGGCACGGGCTGATGCTGTTTCCCGTCCTGGCTGTCGCTGCCCTCGCCCACCGGCTTCTGGGCGACGATCCGGCAATGGCCGCGACCATGGCGCGCACCGGCATTGCCGTGGCCGCCCTTCTGATCGCCGCCGTTGGCGGGCGCCTGGTGCCCAGCCTGACGCGCAATGCGCTGGCCGGGCGTGGTGCCGAGCGCGTTCCCGCTCCCTACGGTCGCTTCGACATCTTCGTGCTGCTGGCGACCAGCCTTGCCCTGCCGGCCTGGGTCCTGGCGCCGGATGCCCTGTTCAGCGCCGCCCTGTTGGCTGCAGCCGGGCTGTTGCAGCTCGCCCGTCTGCTGCGCTGGCGCGGCTGGCTGCTGCGGCGCGGCGACATCCTCGCTCTTCATGCCGGCTATGCCTGGCTGGTGGCCGGGCTGCTACTCGCGGCCTTCTCGGCATTGCCGCATTTCAGTGTGCCGGCCGACAGCGCCCTGCACGCGCTCACCGCCGGCGCCATCGGCAGCATGACGCTTGCGGTGATGAGCCGCCTGGCATCCACGCGCGGGCCCGGCGGCCATGCCGGCCAGCGGCTGTGCACGCTCGCCGTGCTGGCCGTCAATGCCGGCGCGCTCCTTCGCGTGGCGGCCCCGGTCGCGCCCGAGCACTACCTGTCTCTGCTCGGCACCGGCGCCGGCCTCTGGAGCCTTGCCTATCTGCTCTTCGCCGCCGCGCAGATTTCTCCTCTTCGCGTCGGCAAAACCAATTGAGCAGGCGCAACATTCAAATATTAGAGATTACAAATCGCGGATCGAAAATTCTTACCCCGATCACGTCAGTCACACTGACATAACTGCGCATGAAACTATTGTTGTTACAATGAAAATTCGGAAAAATAAGCAATTCTGCGCATTGATGATATCAAGATAGACAGACAGACTACTTTTCAGGTCACACGAAAACCATACGAAGGGATACGTGTCGACATGACTGGATCGGGGAAACCGGATACCAGCACCGCGGATCGGCGGCGCTGGCGCACGGAATTGTTGGCGTTTCTCGTCCTCGCCTTCGGCGTCTGGCCCTTCGTGGCCGTCGCAGTCGTCGGCGCCTTCGGCTTTGCCGTGTGGATGCTGCAGCTTGTGTTCGGCCCACCCGGGCCACCATCGGCGCTGCATTGAGGGGGTAACGATGACCATGCCCTTCGATGCCCAAAGACGGCGTTTTCTCACCGGGCGCCCGTCACGCGCCGACTTTTCCGACACGCTGCTGCCACCCTGGCTACCTGCCGACGCGCTCGACCGCTGCACCGGATGCGGCGCCTGTGTCGATGCCTGCCCGACCGGCATCGTGGAGCTGGCCCGTGAGCGCCCGGCGCTGTCCTTCGCCGCAGGTGAATGCACCTTTTGCGGCGCCTGCGCCGAGGCCTGCCCGGAGAACCTGTTCGACCGCGAGCGGGAAGCCCTGCCCTACAGGCCGCAGATCGGCGCCCACTGTCTGCCGCGCGCCGGCATCGACTGTCAGGCCTGCCGGGATGCCTGTCCGCAGGAGGCGATCCGCTTTCCGCCTCGGCGCGGCGGTCCATTCCTGCCGCAGGTCACAGCCTCGCTGTGTACCGGCTGCGGCGCCTGCGTCGCGCCCTGTCCCGTCTCGGCAATTGCGCTCGCTCCCGTTGTGGAGGCCTGCGATGCCTGACGCCCCCGCCGTCCCCCTTGCCATTTCCAGCGCCGTCGTCTCGGTCCTGCCGGGTAGGCTGGACAGCGTCGCCGCGATCCTCTCCGCCCTTCCCGGAGTAGAGGTCCGCGCCGCCGAGGGCAGCAAGATCGTCATCGTCCTGGAGGCGCCGCGCGGCGAGACCGGCAGGCAACTGGTCGAGATCGCCCTGCTCGACGGCGTGGTGTCGGCCAACATGGTTTTCGAACATATCGAGGAGGTCTGACGATGGAGCTTGAGCTCTCCAGACGCGACATGATCAAGGCGCAGGCCGCGGCGGTTGCGGCGGCTGCCGCCGGCATCGCCCTGCCCGCTGCCGCCCAGCCGGTCCCCGGCGGCATCGGCACGCTCGACATCAAGTGGTCGAAAGCCCCCTGCCGCTTCTGCGGCACCGGCTGCGGCGTGATGGTCGGCGTGAAGGAAGGCCAGGTGGTCGCCACCCATGGCGACATGCAGGCGGAGGTCAATCGCGGCCTCAACTGCATCAAGGGCTACTTCCTGTCGAAGATCATGTATGGCGAGGACCGCCTGACCACACCCCTGATGCGCAAGCGCGGCGGCAGCTACCACAAGGACGGCGAGTTCGAGCCGGTGTCCTGGGACGAGGCCTTCGACCTGATGGCACGGAAGGCCAAGGAAACGCTGGCGGCCAAGGGGCCGACCGCGCTCGGCATGTTCGGCTCCGGCCAGTGGACGATCTTCGAGGGCTACGCCGCCACCAAGCTGATGCGGGCGGGCTTCCGCTCCAACAATCTCGACCCCAACGCCCGCCACTGCATGGCCTCCGCCGCAACCGCCTTCATGCGCACCTTCGGCATGGACGAGCCGATGGGCTGCTACGACGATTTCGAGCATGCCGACGCCTTCGTGCTGTGGGGCTCGAACATGGCGGAGATGCACCCGATCCTGTGGACGCGGCTCGCCGACCGGCGGCTCGGCCACGAGCATGTGCGCGTCGCGGTGCTGTCGACCTTCACCCATCGCAGCATGGACCTCGCCGACGTTCCGATCGTGTTCAAGCCGGGCACGGATCTGGCGATCCTCAACTACATCGCCAACCACATCATCGAGACCGGGCGCGTGAACGAGGACTTCGTGCGCGACCATGCGGTGTTCATGACCGGCCAGACCGACATCGGCTACGGCCTGCGCCCGGACAACGAGCTGGAGCTCAAGGCCGCCGGCGCCGGCGATCCGGGAAAGATGGAGCCGGCCGACTTCGAGACCTTCCGCAAGCTGGTGTCGGAATACACGCTGGAGCGGGTGTCGGAGCTGTCCGGCGTCGAGCCCGACTTCCTGCGCGAACTCGCCGAGCTCTATGCCGACCCGGACCGCAAGGTCATGTCGCTGTGGACCATGGGCTTCAACCAGCATGTGCGCGGCGTGTGGGCCAACCAGATGGCCTACAACCTGCATCTCCTGACCGGGAAGATCTCCGAGCCGGGCAACAGCCCGTTCTCGCTGACCGGCCAGCCCTCGGCCTGCGGCACGGCGCGCGAGGTCGGGACCTTCGCCCATCGCCTGCCCGCCGACATGGTGGTGACCAACCCCGAGCACCGCAAGCATGCGGAGGAGATCTGGAAGCTCCCCGAGGGGCTGCTGCCGGACAAGCCGGGCTACCACGCCGTCCAGCAAGACCGGATGCTGCGCGACGGCAAGCTCAACTGGTACTGGGTCCAGGTCAACAACAACGTCCAGGCAGCCCCCAACAACAGCCAGGAGACCTATCCCGGCTATCGCAACCCGGACAATTTCATCGTCGTCTCCGATGCCTATCCGACGGTGACGGCGCTCGCCGCCGACGTCATCCTGCCGGCTGCCATGTGGGTGGAAAAGGAAGGCGCCTACGGCAATGCCGAGCGGCGCACCCATGTGTGGCACCAGCTGGTCACCGCCAAGGGCGAGGCCCGCTCCGACCTGTGGCAGCTGATGGAGTTCTCCAAGCGCTTCACCACGGACGAGGTGTGGCCCAAGGAGATGCTCGACGCCAATCCGGACTATCGCGGCAAGACGTTGTTCGATGTGCTGTATCGCAACGGCAATGTCGACCGCTTCCCCTTGTCGGAGATCAATCCCGACTACGAGAACCAGGAGGCGAAGGACTTCGGCTTCTACGTCCACAAGGGGCTGTTCGAGGAATATGCCGAGTTCGGCCGCGGCCACGGCCACGACCTTGCGCCCTACGACCGCTACCACGAGGTGCGGGGCTTGCGCTGGCCGGTGGTCGACGGCGAGGAAACCCGCTGGCGCTACCGCGAGGGCTACGATCCGTACGTGAAGGCGGGCGAAGGCGTGCGCTTCTACGGCCGCAAGGATGGGCGCGCGGTGATCCTCGCCGTGCCTTACGAGCCGCCGGCGGAAGTGCCGGACGAGGAGTACGACCTGTGGCTGGTGACCGGTCGGGTGCTGGAGCACTGGCATTCCGGATCGATGACCATGCGCGTGCCCGAGCTCTACAAGGCCTTCCCCGGCGCCCGCGTCTTCATGCATCCCGACGATGCCCGCGCCCGCGGCCTCAACCAGGGCACGGAGGTGATGGTCACCTCCCGGCGCGGCGAGATCCGCTCGCGCATCGAGACGCGCGGGCGCAACCGCATGCCGCGCGGTGTGATCTTCGTGCCGTGGTTCGACGCCAGCCAGTTGATCAACAAGGTCACGCTCGACGCCACCGATCCCATCTCCAAGCAGACGGATTTCAAGAAATGCGCAGTCAAGGTCTCCACCGCGTAGCCGCGCCCGCGCTGCTGGCCGGCCTGCTCGTGTTCGCCGTCGGCCTCGCGCTGCCGGCCTTCTCCCAGGATGCCCCGCGTCTGCGCGGTGCGCCCCAGCCGATGGAGAACGCCGCAGCGCCCCCGGTCGCCAAATGGGTGACGGACGACGTTCGCAAGATGCGGGCCTATCCCGAGCAGCCGCCGGTCATTCCGCACTCGATCGAGGGTTACCAGCTCTCGGTCAACACCAATCGCTGCCTGTCCTGTCACAAGCGGGAATACACGCAAGGGTCCGGCGCACCGATGATCAGCGTCACCCATTACATGGACCGCGAGGGCCAGATGCTCGCCGATGTGTCGCCCCGCCGCTACTTCTGCACCATGTGCCATGTGCCGCAGTCGGATGCCGCGCCGCTGGTCTCCAACACGTTCCGCGACATGAGCGAGCTCGGCGCCAGGCCGGCCGGGAGCCAATAGGCCATGTGGAGCCGCGTGAAATCGCTTGCCCGCCAGGCCTGGGCCGTCTTCGCCAAGCCGAGCGTGCATTTCGGCCTGGGGTTCCTGACGCTCGGCGGCTTCGTCGGCGGCGTCATCTTCTGGGGCGCGTTCAACACGGCGCTGGAGGTGACCAACACCGAGGCGTTCTGCATCAGTTGCCACGAGATGAAGGACAACGTCTACGAGGAGCTGACGCAGACGGTGCACTTCTCCAACCGCTCGGGCGTGCGCGCCTCCTGCCCCGACTGCCATGTGCCGCACAACTGGACGGACAAGATCGCCCGCAAGATGCAGGCCTCCAAGGAAGTCTGGGGCCACCTCTTCGGCACCATCAGCACGCGGCGCAAGTTCCTCGACCATCGGCTGGAACTTGCCAAGCATGAATGGGCGCGGCTGAAGGCCAACGACAGCCTGGAATGCCGCAACTGCCACTCCTCCGTCGCCATGGACTTCACCCGGCAGACCGACCGGGCGGCGGCGATCCACGAGCGCTATCTCGTCAGCGGCGAGGCGACCTGCATCGACTGCCACAAGGGAATCGCCCACCAGCTCCCGAACATGGAGAACGTCGAGCCGGGCTGGCGCACGCCTCCCGAACTCACCGGGTCCGACGGCGGCGACAGCGCGGACCTGCAACATCTGTCAGTATACCTGTCCCAAGTTACTGATCGCCGGTAACATTCTTGAAAGGCCGTATGAACGGGACGTCACAATCGGGCGTTTCCATGCTAGGCTCTCCGCCGATTGGTCCGGACTGGAGGAGTGGTCCGGACCATTCCGGGGAGCGAGACCATGGACGGAACGGATGAGTCCACAGCCGGGATTCCGGCGCGCCTGAGGAAGGCAGCGAGCCATCTTGCCTTTCTGGCGATGCTGGCTGCCGCGTCACCTGCCGCAGCCGACCACGTTTCGCCCGGAGATCGTCTGGGCGCAAACCTCAACGACATCGCCAATGCTCTGTCGGCCCACGGCTACAGCACCCTTCGCTACATTAACAAGGACGGCCGGATCGAGATCGTCGCCCGCAAGGGGGGAGACGAAGTCTTCCTGCTGATCGATGCCGAGACGGGGATCCTCGAAACCGTCGTCCACAAGGACGACGAGCCGCTGCTCGAGCGCCCGCCGGCCGCTGCCCCGTCGCCGAATGACGAGGAAAGCCGGCGCCCAGCCACCCGGGACAAGGGCGAGGACAGGTTGTCTGCCCTGCCGGCCTCGATGGCACGCCCGCCGACCTGCTGACGTCGGCAGCCCAGCCTTACAGATATTGTTCGATGAGGGCCGTCACCTGCCGGTCGCGCGCGCCTTCGCTTTCGCCGCCAAAGACGACGGCGATGACGCTGCGCCCGCCGCGATGCGCCGAAGCCGCGAGATTGTAGCCGGAATCGCGGATATAGCCGGTCTTGATGCCGTCGACCCCGGCCACACGGCCGAGCAGGTTGTTGGTCGCCTGATAGGTGCGCCCCTCATAGGAGAAGCTGCGTGCGGTGAAGGCGCTGGCGCGCGAGGCGTGCCGGCTCTTCAGCGCCCGCGACAGGATCGCCATGTCGCGCGCGGTCGTGACTTGCCGCGGATCGGGCAAGCCCGAGGCATTGACGAAGCGGGTGTGGCGCATGCCGAGACTGCGCGCCTTGGCCGTCATCTGTGCCGCGAAGGCCGCCTCCGAGACGGCAAGGTTTTCGGCAACCGCAATGGCAACGTCATTGGCAGACTTCACTGCAAGTGCCTGGATCGCTTGCGAGACAGTCAGGCGGCCACCCGCCTTGAGGCCGATGCGCGCCGGCGGCTGGCTTGCGGCCTTGGCCGAGATGACGAGAGGCGTGTCGAGTGTGACACGTCGCTCCGACAAGGCGTCGAACAGCAGATAGAGCGTCATCATCTTGGTGAGAGACGCCGGATAGCGCAGAGAGTCCGCGTCCTCCTCGTGCAGCACGGCGCCAGTTGCCGCATCGACGACGATGGCCGCATGCGCCCGCCGCTCGGCGCTCCCCTGCGGAGCAAGAGCCAGTTCCGAGCCCGGTGCTCCGGCAACGGGCGCAGGCAGCGCGGGAAGTGCGACAGCCTGAACGGGAGTGGCCCGCGGCCGCGATGCATCCCGTGAGACGCTGGCAGTGGTCTGACAACCACCAAGCGCAAGTGAAACGGCAAGAGCGAGGACCGCACGACGCCAGGTGCGCGCGCCAAGGTCCCTCGCCGTGGTCAGAGCGTTCAAAGCTGCGGCTCCCGATGAGAAGGCTGATCGGCGCGCACCTTATCGGATCCCGGTCTTGCGCAAAAGGTCCCGGCGCATGCAGGGCGCGCGGATCCGCCCTTCAGGCGACGAGGGCCTTGCCCATGCCTTCCGGCATGGCCGAGGTGCGGCCGCCGGACAGGGCCTGCGCCAGCTCGATGAACAGTTTGGCCGGCAGGGGCGGCGCGAAGATATAGCCTTGCGCCGCGGAGACGCCTAGCTCGCGCAGCCGCTCGATCTGTTCCATCGTCTCCACGCCCTCGGCGATGATGCCCATGCCCAGATTGTCGGCGAGCTCGACCATCGTATCGACGATGGTCGTCGAATTGTCGTCGGTTCCCAGGCTGTCGATGAACATCTTGTCGATCTTGATGATGTCGATGCCCAGTTTCTGGAGATAGGCAAAGCCGCCATGGCCGGTGCCCACGTCGTCCAGCGCCACGCGCACGCCGGTCGCCTGCATTTCGGCAATGATCTTGCGGGCGGTGTCCATGTCGGAGAGAGGCTGGCGTTCGGTCACCTCCATGACGATCTGCTGGAAGGCGATCTTGGAGCCACCATAGATCTCGGTGATATCCTCGATGATCTGCCGGTCCTCGAAATGGCCGGCGAACAGGTTGATCGACAGCTTGAATTCCGGGTTCTGGAAATAGAGCTCTTCGACTTCGTCGCAAGTCTTGCGCATGACCTGCCGCGTCATCTCGAAGATATGGCCGGAGGTCTCTGCAAAGGTCATGAAGGCGCCCGGCGAGATCACCGTCCCATCCGGCCGCTGCCAGCGCATCAGCACTTCGCAGCCGCGCAGGCGGCCGGTCTCGATGTCCATCACGGGCTGATAGTAGGGAATGAACTCTCCGCGCCGGATCGCCTGGACGAACTCGTCCTCCGCCTCGCTTTCGGGCCGCCAGGAGAACCAGACGCTGACGGCGACGAAGAGGATCGCAAAGCCGACGCAGGCGATGGCCGCCACGACCTTGAGGTCGCGGACCAGATTGGCTGCAGCGGACGCGGGCGCCGAAACGGTCGCAAGCATCGGATACTTCTCGGAAGGCACCTCGACGACCAGTTCGCTTTCGCCTTCGCGGGAACTGATGTTGCTGTATTCGCCCGACCGCAGCCAGGTGACGCCGTCCCCTAGGCGCAACTCCACATGGCGGTGGGCACGCAGGTATTCCGGCCCCGGATCGATGGCGATCGCCACCGGAGAAATCTCCGCCAGCAGACGGTTGCCGGTACCGATGCGCCAACTGACAAGGGCGACCCGCGCGCCTTCGTAGACACGATCGCGCATGCCGATTCCCACCAGGGGCGAATCCGCCTGCAGCACGGGCAGCACCTGCTGCCCCTGCCCCGGCTGGTCGGGAACGTTGCAGATGATCACGCCGCCGGAATTGACCACGCCGATCATCTGCACGAACGGCGCCTCGATGAGGCCCGAGTGGAACGCCCGGCGGTCGTCCGCGGAACAGGTGACATGCCCGTTCTGATGCAGGGTCTGGAGCACCGAGACCGCATCGCCGATCGCCTTCTCCGCCCGCAGGACGTAGCGCTCGGCAATCGCCTTCATCTCGGTCCGAGCCTGTGTTACGGCGTAGTTGGCAAGGATGTAATTGGCCGCAATGAGGGGCGCAATCGCCAGGCCGAGGGCAATCGCCAGTGTCTTCAGGAAACGGGTGTAACGATGAGGCACGCGACGATCCGGCATTGAACAGCCGGACCAGTATCGGTTCCTTTGGTAAATGAGCCCTGAAGGCGGTCTCTGCAAAGGCAAAAAATTCCGCAGGGACCGCGACTTGAGAACGAGAGATAAACCCGCCAGCAAGGAGCACGCCGAAGCATGCAGGCCCTATTCATCGGTCAGGCCTATATCGACGTCACCTTCCTCACCGACACGCTGCCGACAGGCGACGAAAAGACCATCGCCCGCGACTATGCGGTAAGTTTCGGCGGCAACGCCGTGACGGCGGGCTTCGCCTGCGCACGGCTCGGCATCGCCCCGGACATCCTGTGCTCGCAGGCCGACGACTGGCTCGCACGTATGTTTCTGGACATGGCTGCCAAGTACGGCATTTCGATCCACGGCCGGAAGGTGCGGGAATCGTCCCTCTCCTTCATCATGCCGAAGGACGGCAAGCGCGCCATCGTCCGTTGCCGCGACAACGACTTCCTGCACCCCTTCCCCCAGCTGAACCTTGCCGGCTGCCGGGCGCTGCATCTCGACGGCCATATGCCGGACGCCGCCCTCCACTATGCCAAGGCCGCCCGGTCGGCAGGCATCCTGACCTCGCTCGACGGCGGCGCGGTGCGCGAAAACACCGACGAGCTGCTGCGCTACATCGACGTCGCCGTCGTCTCCGCCCGGTTCTGCGAACAGCTCGGCCTCGGCGTCGAGGAGACGCTCGACTATCTGCGCGAGCGCGGCTGCCCGGTTGCCGGCGTCACCGTCGGCGAGGACGGCATGTTCTGGTACGAGGATCGCGGCCCGACGCGCCGGCTGGCTGCCCTGGACGTGCCGAAGGCCCGCATCGTCGACACCAACGGCGCCGGCGACGTTTTCCACGGCGCATATGTCTATTCCTGGCTTCGGGACACCAGCGCAGCATGGGAGCAGCATTTCCGCTTCGCCCGCGCCGCCTCGGCCCATGCGATCCAGCATCTGGGCAACGAGGAGAGCCTGCCTGCGCTCGCCGATGTCGAGACGGCAATGGCAGAATGGACGGAGAAGCAGCCGACCCGCGACTGACGGTCCGGGCGAGGAATCGCGCTGAACAATCTAAGCGCGCAGCTTGTTCTCGCGCCGCATTTGGCGCATCGTAGCGGTCCGCAGGCAGGGAGCGGACCCCCAAACACCAGTCGGAGACGTCTGAATGACTTATCTTGCCCTTCGCCGCGCACGCGCCATCGCGCTCGCCTGCCCGCTTCTCCTTGCCACGCCCGCACTCGCCTTCGATGCGTCCGGCAACGAGATTGCGGACACGTTCTTCGAGATTTTCGAGGCCGGAAAAGCGACCGTGACCGGCTATGACAGCGTCGAGGAGAACGGCGACACGGTGACGATCACCGGCATGCGCGCCGCCATCGACGACAGTGGCCAGAAAACCGAGATGACCATTGCCACGATGTCGTTCGAGGAAGGCGAAGTCGCCTCCGGCGGCGGCCTGACCGCCAGTGCCATGTCGATGAACGGCGTCGCCATCAAAAGCCAGGAAGACGGCAAGGACGTCAACATCACGGTCGCCGCCATCGATATCGACGATCCGGTGCTGCCGTCCGCAGCCACGGTGAAGGCGAAGGCCAGCACAGATGCGATCGCCCCGTCCTATTCGCGCGCCGAGATAAACGGCATCCTCATCGACAGCGGCCAGGAGGGCAAGATTCCGGTCGCCAGCGTGGTCGCCGTGATCGACGAGATGGATGGCGAGCTGCCGACCGCCGGCTCCCTCACCGTCGAGGGCGTGGAGATCTCGGCCGATAGCCTCGATGCGGAAGAGCGCAAGACCCTGACCGATCTTGGCTATGACAAGGTCGTCCTCGGCCTGTCGCTGGAGGCGGACTGGGATCCGGACACCGGCGCTCTGGAGATTTCCGACCTGACGATCTCCGGCACCGAAGCCGCGACGCTGAACGCATCGCTGAAGCTGAACGGCCTGACCCGCGAGGTCTTCGCCAAGCTGGAGGCAGCGCAAGGCAAGCCGGAAGAGGCCATGGGCATCATGCAGGGCCTGCAGGTGGTGAGCCTGAGCCTGCGGCTGGACAACGAATCGCTGGTCGACCGTCTGCTCGACGCGCAGGCGAAGGAGTCCGGCGCGACCCGCGAACAGTTCGTCGGCCAGTTGAGCGCCGCTCTGCCCATGCTGCTCGCCGCCATCGGCAATCCCGAGTTCCAGAAGAGCGTCTCCGGCGCCGCCACCACCTTCCTGAACGATCCGCAGTCGATCTCCGCGACCGCGGCTCCGTCTGCGCCGGTTCCCTTCGCCCAGTTGCTGGGAACCGCGATGATGGCACCGCAGACCCTGCCGACAATTCTCGGCGTGACGGTCGCGGCAAATCAGGACTGACCTCGACGTCGGGCGGCCAAGGGGGGCTCCGCCCACGACATCGACGAACGGCCGAGGCCGGCGCAGCACGTCTGCGCCGGTTTCGGCATGAACGCCCGCTTTGAAAGGCGGGTTTGCCACCAGATCACGGACAACGGACGATGCCCAGAAGCTTGCGATACACCACGACGGCCGGCGCCCTCCTCGTCACCCTGGCCCTTGCCTCCCCCGCCACCGCGAACCCGGCCCTGGACGCCGCCGATGCCTTCCTCCAGTGGGCGAAGGACCACGGCGCCACCATTGCCGAGTACGGCAGCGTCACCGAAACCGGCACCGGCGATGCCATCGTGCGCGACGCGAAATTCGGATGGGATCTCGCCTTTTCGATTGCCGGCGCGAACGTCGATCTCGACATCCGCATCAACAGTCCGGAAACCCGGCTGATCGGCGTCACCAAGACCGACAAGGGCTACCATCTCGACCGCTATGAGCAGCCTGGAGCGCATGAGTTCGCGTTTTCCGGCGGGGTGACCGAGGACGGGGTGCGCAACGCCTTCGATATCTCGGTCATCCAGTACGATCTCGTCGCCGAGGACTACCTGCAGGTGCCGTTCGCAGCGCAGGAAGATGCCGAGCGCCCGGTTTCGCGCTTCCTTCCGGCCATCGTTGCCGGCCTCGACACGACGATCGGCAAGATGTTCGTCCGCCGGATGGAATCGACCTCGAAGATGCCCGACGGTGCGTCAGGCATGCAGTCCTACGAGGGCATGACCATCACCGGCTTCGCCAACGGCCGGATCGAGGAACAGCGCATCGAGAAGACCGTCTCGGAGACGACGATCAAGACGGAGCCGGGCGTAACCGCCGACACCGTCGCGATGCGCGAGGAAACCGGCCTGCAGGTCGTCACCGGCACCGACATGAAGCCGCTTCTGAGGCTGTTCGGCGCTCTTCCCGCCGACCGCCTGACCGGCGACGAGATCATCGCCAGCGCTTCCGTCGAGGGCATGAACTTCTCGTTCGCGGAAGGGTCCGCCGCCATCGGCAGCCTGTCGATGACGGGCCTGCGCATCGATCCGGAAGCCCCCGCTTTCGATGTCGCCTCCATCGGTGACCAGGCCGCTCTCGGCAAGCTGCCGCAGGACGAGGCGTCCCTGACCGCCCTGGGCGGCCAGGCGGCCGATGCGTTGGCTGCGGCCTCGCTCGACAGCTTCGACCTGTCCGCCCTCGCCATCTCCTCGCCCATTCTCAACGGCGCCATCGGCAGCATCCAGGCGAAGGACGCGTCCTATCGCGGCTTCGGCGATTTCTCCATGACCGACCTGTCGATCAAGGCGGAAGAGAACAACGCCGCTGTCGATGCCAAGCTGTTCCGCATGAGCGAGCTGCGGCTGGCGCCGCTGTCGCGCTACATCGACTTCTTCGTCGCCTCGAGCAACCGCGAGCCGACGCTGCCGGAGATCCTCTCGGTGGTCCCCACGCTCGGCCTGCTGGAGATGGAAGACATCAAGGTCGCGTCCGACGAGCTGCCCGCACCGGTCTCCATCGACAGCTACCGCCTCGCCATGAGCGACTTCATCAGCCCGATCCCGACCCGGATCGAGGCCATGACGAAGAATGCATCCTTCCCGGTGTCGCTGATCGAGGAAGACGAGGCGCGCGCGCTCGTCGAAGCGCTCGACCTGAAGGTCGTCAGCTATTCCGACGAGACGCGGATCAGCTGGAACCCCGACACCCAGACGCTCAGCATCGATCCGCTCTCCTTCACCATCGAGGGCGGCGGCTCCATGGACCTGAAGATGGAGATCGGCGGCGTGCCGCGCGTGGTGTTCGAGAGCCCTGAGCAGGCGCAGATGGTCATCGCCACCGCGATGGTGAACAAGGCGAGCCTCACGGTGCGCGATGCCCGTCTGGTCTCCGCCTTCATCGAGCAGCAGGCCAAGCCGGCCGGCCTGTCGCCGGAAACCCTGGCACTCGGCCTGGCCGATCAGGCCGCCAACGAAATGGGCCCGCTCAAGGACACCCCGTTCGGCCAGAGCCTGCACGGCGCGCTGAAGAGCTTCCTCGTGTCGCCGGACGAACTGGTGATCACCATCGAGCCGGAAACGCCGGTCCCCGCGATGCAGATCATGGGCGTGCTGGCCACCGCACCGGACACCCTGCCGCAGCTTCTCAACGCGACCGTCATGGCCAATTCCGGCCGCTGATCTGATCATCGATCATCGCAGCCCCAGAACGAAAAACCCCGCCGCAGAGCCCCTGCGGCGGGGTTTTTCATGTCCAGCGAACGGCGCCGGCCAGCGCCAGGGCGTCAGTCGGCCGACCCGCTGTCGGAGAACTGCAGATCGCAAAGCCGCTTGTAGAGCCCGCCGCGCGCGAAAAGCTCCCGGTGGGTGCCGCTCTCGATGGCGCGCCCGCGATCCATCACGACGATCTGGTTCGCCTCGCGCACGGTCGACAGGCGGTGCGCGATGACCAGCGTCGTGCGCCCGCGCATCAGGTTGGCGAGCGCCGCCTGGATCTTGGCCTCGGATTCCGAATCGAGCGCCGAGGTCGCTTCGTCGAGCAGCAGCAGGGGCGCATCCCGCAGGATCGCCCGCGCGATGGCGATGCGCTGGCGCTGGCCGCCGGACAGCCGGCCGCCGCCCTCGCCCACCCGCGTGTCGTAGCCCTCGTCGAGCTCCATGATGAAGTCGTGCGCATTCGCCTCGCGGGCTGCCTGCACGATCTCCTCCTCGCTCGCATTCGGGCGGCCCATGGCAATGTTGTCGCGCACGGGCATGTCGAACAGGAACGTGTCCTGCGAGACCAGCGCAATGGCCGCGCGAATGTCGGTGATGGTCATGTCGCGAATATCGCGCCCGCCGATGGTCACGCGCCCCGAGACCGGCTCGTAGAAGCGTTCAAGCAGCGAAAACACGGTCGACTTGCCCGCTCCCGACGGTCCGACCAGTGCGGTCACCTCACCGGCATGGGCGGTGAAATCGAGCCCGGCCAGCGCCGGTGCCTCGCCGTAGTGGAACACAACGTTCTCGAAGCGCACGCTCCCCGGCTGGAACGGCGCCCCCGGCAACTGGGTACCCTCGTCCGAAGCCTCGGCAGAGGCACGGTCGAGAACCTCGTACATCAGCCGGACGCCGACCATGTGGGCCGACAGATTGACATGCAGCCGGGCAAGACGCCGGGCAGGATCGTAGGCGAGCAGAAGCGCCGTGATGAAGGCAAAGAAAGCGCCAGGATCGCTGCCGCGTTCCACCACGCTGAAGCCGCCGTAGAGGATCACCAGGGCAATGGCGACGCCGCCGAGGGTTTCCATCACCGGCGAAGTGCGCGCGGACAGGCGGGTCATCTTGTTGGCGCGCAGGCGCACGTCCTCGACCGCAGCATCCATGTCGCGGCGCAGCCTCTGCTCCACCGCAAAGGCCTTGACCACACGAATGCCGGCAATCGTCTCCTGCGCGATGGACAGGATGCGGGTGAGCGAGACGAATTGCGACTTCGCCACCCGGCGCACGCGTCGCACCAGGCCGGCGATGATGATGATCGCCGGCGGCATGATCACCAACGCGATCAGGCTCATCAACGGATCCTGCGAGATCATCACCGCCACCAGTGCGATCACGGTCAGGAGGTCGCGCCCGAGCGCGGTGACGATGAGATCGAGCGCAACCCGGGCCGCCGTGGCGTTATGCGACAGCCGCGTACCGAGGTCGCCAATGCCGGACGTCTCGAAGAAGGCGACGTCCTGACGGGTGATCGCCTCGAACAGGCGCGACTGCGTCTTCGCAACGATGGCATTGCCGATTTCGCCGAGGACGACGAGTTGGCCGTAGGTGGCAAGCCCCTTCACCGTGAAGATGAACAAGACGAAGCCCGCGATGACCATCACCATGGTCGCATCGCGTTCCAGGAAGACCTCGTTGATGACGTCCTTCATGATCCAGGCGCTCGCCGCCGTGCTGGCGGCGACCAGACCCATGAAGACGAAGGCCAGGATATAGCGCCACACGTAGTCGCGGGCGTTTTCCAGGACCAGCCGCCGGACCAGGAAGGGCGTGCCTTCCGGATCGGCGAACAGGTGGGACCAGATGCGTTTCAATGCGTCGGCCTTGTCCTTGCAGCCCGCCGGCGACCCGTGCCGCCGGCATCCGCCCCTGCCCCGGGCGACTGACGGTTACCGTCAGCCCTTCTCGGGCAGATTGAGCCGGATATGAAGCTCGCGCAACTGCTTGGGGTAAACGTCGGACGGTGCGCCCATCAGCAGGTCCTGCGCCTGCTGGTTCATCGGGAACAGGCTGACATCGCGCACGTTCTTCGCCCCGACCAGCAACATGACGATGCGGTCGACACCGGCCGCCATGCCGCCATGCGGCGGCGCGCCGTACTGGAAGGCACGGTAGAGGCCGCCGAAGCGCTCTTCCACGTCGCTCTTCGACAGGCCGACCTTCTCGAACGCCTTGACCATCAGCTCCGGCGACTGGTTACGGATCGAACCGGAGGCGATCTCGTAGCCGTTGCACACGAGGTCGTACTGGAACGCCTTGATGTCCAGCGGGTCCATGGTCTCCAGAGCGTCCAGGCCGCCCTGCGGCATGGAGAACGGATTGTGGGCGAACTCGACCTTCTTCTCTTCCTCGTCCCACTCGAAGAACGGGAAGTCGACGATCCAGGCGAGCGCGAAACGGTCACGGTCGATGAGATCCAGCTCCTCGCCGACGCGGGTCCGCGCCTTGCCGGCAAAGTCGGAGAACTTCTTCGGGTCACCCGCGACGAAGAAGGCCGCATCGCCGGCCTTCAGGCCGAGCTGGGTGCGGATCGCCTCGGTGCGCTCCTCGCCGATGTTCTTGGCCAGCGGGCCGGCGCCCTCGAGGGCACCGCCCTCCTCGCGCCAGAAGATGTAGCCAAGGCCCGGCTGGCCTTCGCCCTGCGCCCAGGAGTTCATCCGGTCGCAGAAGGCGCGGCTGCCGCCGGTCGGAGCCGGGATGGCCCACACGGCGTTCTTCTCGTCCTCAAGCATGCGCGCAAAGATCTTGAAGCCGGAGCCGGCGAAATGGGCGCCGACATCCTGCATCTCGATCGGGTTGCGCAGGTCCGGCTTGTCGCTGCCATACTTGGCGATCGCATCCGCATACGGAATGCGCGGGAAGGTCCCGGTGACCGGCTTGCCCTTCGCGAACTCCTCGAAGATGCCGCGCATGATCGGCTCCATCGTGGAGAACACGTCCTCCTGCTCGACGAAGCTCATTTCCAGGTCGAGCTGGTAGAACTCGCCCGGCAGACGGTCGGCGCGCGGGTCCTCGTCGCGGAAGCACGGCGCGATCTGGAAATAGCGGTCGAAACCGGAGACCATCAGCAGCTGCTTGAACTGCTGCGGCGCCTGCGGCAGCGCGTAGAACTTGCCCGGATGCAGCCGCGAGGGCACCAGGAAGTCGCGCGCGCCTTCCGGAGAGGACGCCGTCAGGATCGGCGTCTGGAACTCGGTGAAGCCCGCCGTCCCCATGCGCTGGCGCATCGAGCCGATGATGCGCGTGCGCGTCATGATGTTCTCGTGCAGCGTCTCGCGGCGCAGGTCGAGGAAACGGTAGGTCAGACGGATGTCTTCGGGATAGTCCGGCTCGTTGAAGACCGGCAGCGGCAGCTCGCGCGCCGCGCCCAGCACTTCGATCTCGCGGATGAAGATCTCGATCGCGCCGGTCGGCAGCGTCTCGTTGACCGTCTCCGGCGTGCGCATCTTCACGTCGCCGTCGATGCGCAGGCACCACTCGGCGCGAACCGTCTCGGCGAGCTTGAAGGCCGGCGAATCGGGATCGATCACACACTGCGTCATGCCGTAGTGGTCGCGCAGGTCGATGAAGAGCAGGCCGCCGTGATCACGCACGCGGTGCACCCAGCCCGACAGGCGCGCCGTGGCGCCGACATGGGTTTCGCGCAGTTCCCCGCACGTGTGACTGCGATAGCGATGCATGTGGTCCTCGATGGCCCGAAGTTTGAAAAAAGTGGCGGCTGACAAGGCGAAGCAGCTGCCGGCCGGCGCGATGGCGCGCCCGTGCAAAAGCCATGGGATGACGACAAAGTCAAGGCGGCGAGCCGGTTGGCGGCCCCTGGAAGCCCGTCGAACGAACAGGCCATAACAAGGCGGTTTCGTGGCGACAAGCGGGCAAGCATCCGCTATATCTCGCGATTACTATGCATATCATTTCAAGCACCAAAGAACTGGCCGACGTGTGTCGGCGTCTCGCGCAACACGATTTCGTCGCTGTCGACACGGAGTTCCTGCGCGAAACGACCTTCTGGCCGAAGCTCTGCGTCATCCAGATGGCGAGCGTCGAGGATGCCGTGATCGTCGACGCGCTCGCGGACGGTCTGGATCTCGCGCCGTTTTTCGAGCTGATGCGCGACGAGAGCGTCGTGAAGGTGTTCCATGCCGCAAGGCAGGACATCGAGATCGTCTATCACCTCGGCGGGTTCATCCCGCACCCGGTGTTCGACACCCAGGTCGCGGCAATGGTCTGCGGCTTCGGCGATTCGATTTCCTACGACCAGCTGGTCCACCGCATCACGGCGGTCAGGATCGACAAGTCGTCGCGCTTCACCGACTGGTCCCGCCGGCCCTTGAGCGAAAAGCAGCTCGACTATGCGCTGGCCGACGTGACGCACCTGCGTGAGGTCTACCATTTCCTGAAGGCGAACCTCGCCGAACAGGGTCGCAGCCATTGGGTGGGCGACGAGATGGAGATCCTCACCTCAGAGAACACCTATCGCACCGATCCCGAAAATGCGTGGAAGCGGCTGAAGCTGCGGGTGCGCAAGCCGATCGAGTTCGCGGTGCTGCAGGAGGTCGCCGCCTGGCGCGAGCGCGAGGCGCATGAGCGCGACGTGCCGCGCAACCGCATCCTCAAGGACGACGCGATCTACGAGATCGCCGCCCAGCAGCCGACCAACACCCAGGCGCTCGCTGCCCTGCGGACCATTCCCCGCGGCTTCGAGCGCTCGCGCACGGCCGAGGAAATCCTCGGCGCGGTCAAGCGGGCGATGGCGATCCCCAAGGACAACCTCCCGGCCGTGCCCAAGGGGCGCGCCGCGCCCGACGGGTCGGCGGCGGCCGTCGACCTTCTCAAGGTCCTGCTCAAGCTGATCAGCGAGGCCCACGGCGTTGCCGCCAAGGTCATCGCAACCATGGAAGACCTGGAGAAGATCGCCGCCAGCGACGATGCCGATGTCGACGCATTGAAGGGCTGGCGGATGGAGCTGTTCGGCGAAGCCGCCTTGAAGCTGAAGCGCGGCGAGATCGCCCTCGCCTTCAACGGCAAGCGGATCGTCGCCGTGGAGCAGAGCGAGCCTGTTCTGGCTCCGAAGCCCGAGCCGTCCAAGCGTCGCCGCAACCGGCAGAAGGCGGACGCGGATGCGGACGCAGCAGCCGATTAGGCCGGCAGCCGCACGCACCAACGACAATTGACAAGCAAACGGGCAGGTCTTCCCTGCCCGTTTGCTTGTATGCTGTCGTTTGTTTTGTCTGTCGGTCGGTTCCGACCATCGGCGAGAGGCCCGTCAGGCCTCGACCACGACCCGCGCCTTCAGACCCAGCAGCCGGGCGAACTGGGTGAGTCGCTTGTTCAGCCGCTCCCCTTCCAGGGCGACCAGCTCGCCGCGCAAGGTCAGCACCACCTCGCCATTGTCCACAGCAACGGGCACCTGCGGCAGGATGCCGGCGACGGACGCACTCAGCACCGACGCCACCCGCAACGCGCCGCCGAGAATGCGGGCGCGGTCCTTCAGGCGCGTATGGGCGAGCTCGCGAATGCGCGGCCCCAACGCGTCCTCCACCAGCCCCTGATGGCGGTAGAAGACCGACAGGGCGAGATAGGCGCGGCCTGCGTGGTCGATCCCGACAAAGCCGGCGTTGGAAATGATGTTGAGGCTCTGCTCGCCGCGATAATCGGGATGCGCCCGCCAGCCGATATCGGATAGCAGGCAGCCAGCCGCGCGCAGCCGCACCTCGTACTCGGTCTCGTCGATGCCGACGGCGGGAAACAGACGGTCGGTCCAGTCCACCAGTTCCTCGCCATAGGCGGGCGAGCGCGAGCGCAGCTGCGACAGTTCGCGTGCAGCCTCCACAAGCGGATCCTGCCGGCGCAGATCGTCCGGAAGCAGGTCGAAGAGCAGCCCTTCGCGAAGCCCGAGCGCCGACATCACCACCTTCGAGGCCTTGGAGCGCCGCAGCACCTTCTCCATCACCGCCGCGCCGAAGGGCAGCAGCAGGCGCCGGGCCCGCGAGACCACCTCGATCATGTCGAGGCTTTCCGGATCGCGCCGGGCGACCAACTGGCAGAACTCGATCGCCTCCTCCGCCGGGATGGCATAGTCGTGCATCACATGCAGCGGATAGCCGTTCTGGTGCAGGTGCAGGCGGGCGAGCGAGCGCCACGTGCCGCCGACCGCATAAAAGGGCTTGCCGGCGCCGATGGGCAGCCATTCGACATCGCTGAGCGCCTGTTCGGCGATCTTCTGCGCCTTGGCGATCTTTCCGTCCGCATCCTCCTGCAGGCGGATGCCCCCGAGCGGCAGGGTCTGGCCGCGGCCGATCTCGTCATGCTTGATCTCGACGAGCTCGAGGCTGCCGCCGCCGAGGTCCCCGACGATGCCGTCCGGTCGCCAGATGCCGGAAACGACGCCGTTGGCGGCAAGACGCGCCTCGTCGCGGCCCGACAGCAGCCGCACCGGGGTCCGGCAGATTTCCTCCACGGACGTCAGGAATTCCTCGCCATTGGCCGCATCGCGGGTCGCAGCAGTGGCAAGGATGTGCAGATCGGCAACCCCGATCTGGTCGCACAGGCGGCGAAACCGCACCAAAGCCCGGCGCGCCTGGTCCGTCGCCTCTTCCGACAGCCGGCCCGTCGCACCGACGCCGCGGCCGAGGCCAGCAAGCACCTTTTCATTGAACAGCACCGTCGGGGTGCGCGCGTGTCTTTCGTAGACGACGAGGCGGATCGAGTTCGACCCGATATCGATCACGGCAATCGGTCCGCTGCCGTTGAGTCGGCCGCGGACCAGTTCATGCTTTGGGCTGTCAGCCACGCTTCCTCGGCTCCGCAAACGGTTTCGGACTGTGGCTGCGCAGCGACTTGCCACGGCCGGAGAGCGACGGATTCGTCATGAAATACTGATGGGCGTTGAAGGGCTTTTCGCCACGACCGAGACGCACGCGCTCATGACCGCCATCGGGGAGCAGCCGCCAGCTCTGCTGGTTGTCCTTCAGATTGGCGACCATGATCTGATCGAGCACCTGTTCGTGCACCGTCGGGGTGATGAGCGGCGTCAGCGTCTCCACCCGCCGGTCGATGTTGCGCGGCATCAGATCCGCGGAGCCGATATAGACGACCGCATCCGGCGAGGGAAGCCCATGACCGTTGCCGAAGCAGAAGATCCGGCTGTGCTCCAGGAAACGGCCGACGATGGACTTGGCCCGGATGTTTTCCGAAAGACCCGGGATGCCCGGACGCAGGCAGCAGATGCCGCGGATCACCAGATCGATCTGCACGCCGGCCTGGCTCGCCTTGTAGAGCGCGTCGATGATGCCGGGATCGACCAGCGAATTCATCTTCATCCAGATCTGCGCCGGGCGCCCGGCCCGCGCATGCTCGGCCTCCGCCGCGATCAGCCGGGTGATGCCGTCGCGCAGCGTCACCGGCGACACCATCATGTGTTCCAGCTCCACCGGCTCGGCATAGCCGGTGATGAAGTTGAAGATCTTGGCGACCTCCCGGCCGATGCGCGGATCGGCGGTGAAGTAGGACAGGTCCGTGTAGATGCGCGCGGTGATCGGGTGGTAATTGCCGGTGCCAAGGTGGCAATAGGTGCGCAGCTCGCCATGCTCGCGGCGGACGACCATCGACAGCTTGGCGTGGGTCTTCAGCTCCAGGAAGCCGAAGACCACCTGCACGCCGGCTCGCTCCAGGTCGCGCGCCCAGCGGATGTTGGCCTCCTCGTCGAAGCGCGCCTTCAGCTCGACCAGCGCGGTCACCGACTTGCCGGCCTCCGCCGCCTCGACGAGAGCCTTGACCACCGGCGAATTGCTGGAGGTGCGGTAGAGGGTCTGCTTGATCGCCACCACGTCCGGGTCCTGCGCCGCCTGGCGCAGGAACTGCACCACCACGTCGAAGGATTCGTACGGATGGTGGACGATGATGTCCTTCTGCTGGATCGCCGCGAAGCAATCGCCGCCATGCTCGCGGATACGCTCAGGGAAGCGCGGAGCGAACGGCTCGAACTTCAGGTCGTCGCGGTCGATGGAGACGAGCTGCGAGAGGTTGTTCAGCGCCAGCAGACCATCGACCAGGAACACCTCGTCGCCGGTGGCACCGAGCGCTTCAGCGACGAACTCGCGCAGCGACTGCGGCGTCGTCTCCTCGATCTCAAGCCGGATGACCGACCCGCGGCGACGGCGCTTCAGGGCGCTCTCGAACAGGCGGACGAGATCTTCCGCCTCCTCCTCGATTTCCAGATCGGAATCGCGGATCACCCGGAAGGCGCCCTTGCCGCGGATCTGGTAGCCGGGGAACAGCCGGGTGATGAACAGGCCGAGCGCGTTCTCGATGGTGATGTAGCGCTCGCCCTCGTCGGCCTCGCTTGCCGGCAGGCGCACGAAGCGGTCGAGCTGGGCGGGAATGCGCAGCAGCGCCGTCATGCCGCGCCCGCCCTTTTCCGGCGCCAATTCCAGCACCAGCGAGAAGCCGAGATTGGCGATGAAGGGGAACGGATGCGCCGGATCAATGGCCAGCGGCGTCAGCACCGGGAAGATATGCGCGAGGAAATAGTCCTCCAGCCACAAGAGGTCCTGCGGGCTGAGGTCCGGCCCGTCGACGATGGCGATGCGGTCGGCGGCCATGAGCCTGCGCGTCTCGCGC
Organism: Stappia indica; assembly: GCF_009789575.1. Taxonomy (NCBI): domain Bacteria; kingdom Pseudomonadati; phylum Pseudomonadota; class Alphaproteobacteria; order Hyphomicrobiales; family Stappiaceae; genus Stappia; species Stappia indica. The sequence goes on from NZ_CP046908.1 coordinate 501,247, forward strand.
CAGACGCTCTGCTGCTCGTGCTGCAGCAACAGGACCGCGGCCGAAACCCGCTCGAGCTGCTCGGCCGGTGTCAGGCCGTCGATGGAGCGCGTCGAGACGCCTTCGCGCTGCTGGGCGCGCAGACCGGCGACGCGCACCATGAAGAACTCGTCCAGATTGTTGGCCGAGATCGAGAGAAACCGCAGACGCTCCAGCAGCGGGTGGGAGGTGTTCTCCGCCTCCTCGAGCACCCGTCGGTTGAACTGGAGCCAGGAGACCTCGCGATTGATGAACCTGCTGGGATGATCGGCCAGCGCCTCGGCGGCGTCCGAAACCGGCTTCGCCGGCCGAACCTCTGCAGGAGCTGCCTCCGCATCCTTCGGGTTCACGCTGATCTCGTTCATGTCTGCCTCCTGCGGACCGGCCGGGCCGGTCATCCGTGGTCACTGTTGCGGGCGACCATACCGGATTGATTTGACGGATTTACATCACCCGGCAAATTGACTGACCCGGCAAAAGGTATCAGGCAGCCGGATCCTGCTCCGCCAGCACCGATGCGGCGAGCGGGCGCGTGATCCGCCGGCCAGCCGACAGCGAAGCCCGGTCGAGGCGGTCGACCAGCGCCTGCGCCGCCGCCACGGACCGCTCCATCCGCACCGCGAGAAACTCTACCACGGCCGGGTCGATATCGATCTGGCGATCCGCGAAAAGCTTGACCAGAACCCGCCGCAGCAGATCGTCGTCCGGCTCGAGGATCTCCACCGGGGTCGCGGCACGCAGACGCGAGGCAAGGTCCGGCAGACGCAAGCCCCAGGACTGGGGCCAGCTGCGCGAGGTCACAAGCAGGCTGCCGCCAGTCTCTCGAACGGCATTGAACAGATGGAACATCGCCGTCTCGTCGAAACCCGCGTGAGCATCTTCGAGCGCGACCGCGCCGGACCGGGCGAGATCCTCCACCTGCTCGCGGCGCAGCTCGGACGCCCGCAGGATCACCGCGCCGCTCGCCGCCTGCCATATATGAGCGAGATGCGTCTTGCCCGAGCCCACAGGTCCTGCCAGGAGCGCTGCCGCGCTCGGCCACTGCGGCCAGGCATCGATCAGCGCAAAGGCTGCCCGGTTCGAGGAGCCGATCAGGAAATCGTCCCGCCCGTAAGCGGTCTCGTGCGGCAGGATCAGCGGCAGCTGCTCGCCGCCCCCGCGCAAGGTGTCAGCCATCGCGGCTCTCCACCTTTTCTTCGGGCAGCACGCCGACCGCATCGCCCGGCACACCGCTGGCCATCGCCGTCGCCTCACCGGTGTAGAGCGCGCTCGCCATGTACTGGTTCAATGCAAACCGGATCAGCACGCCGATCATCGCCGCAGCCGGCACGGCGATCAGCATGCCGACGAAACCGAACAGGTAGCCGAAGGCGAACAGCGCGAACATCAGCCAGACCGGGTGCAGGCCGACATTGTTGCCCACCAGCTTGGGCTGCAGCACATTGCCTTCGAGGAACTGGCCGACCGCAAAGATCGCAAGCACAGCCGCGACCATCGGCCAGTCGGGCCAGAACTGCACCAACGCGACACCGAGCGAGACGACGAGACCGAGCGTTGCGCCGACATAGGGAATGAAGCTGACGAGACCAGCGCCGATGCCGATCAGCAGGCCGAAATTCAGCCCGACCGCCGCAAGGCCGATCGCATAGAAGGCGCCGAGCAGGAAACAGACGCTGACCTGGCCGCGCACGAAGCCGGCGACAGCCAGATCCATCTCGCGCGCCAGCTGGCGCACGGTGTCGCGGTGCTGCCGCGGCAGCCAGTTGTCGATCTTGTCGACCATCCGGTCCCAGTCGAGAAGAAGATAGAAGGCAACGACCGGCGTCACCACGAAGAGCGAGATCACCGACAGCAGTGCCTGACCGCCGTTCCACACGGACTTGAGCAGGCCGCCGATCCAGCCGGCGCCCTCGCCCAGCAGGCTGCCGACATTGGCCTTGAGCTCCTGCCCGCCGATGCCCAGCGTCTCGAACAGGCGGCTGCCGAACCCGGAGGTGATGAGTTCCTGCAGGGAACTGACGAGGTTCGGGAAGGCCTCGAGGAAAGCCGCGAGCTGGTTTCCGAGGATCGGCAGCAGCAGCAGCAGAATGAGAATGAACGCAAGGACGAAGAGGACGAGGATGACGATGGTCGCGCCGAGCCGCGGCAGGCCGAGCGCCTCCAGCCGGTCCGCGACGGGATCGAGCAGATAGGCCAGCGCCATGCCGGCGACGAAGGGCAGCAGGATCGGGCTGAACAGATAGACGAACAGCGCAAACAGCGCGAAGGAAACCAGCCAGAAATTGATCTGTCGCTTGAGCGTCACGAAATCCCGTCCCTTGCTGGTGCGGCCTGTTGCCTGTCCCTCAGCAGATAGGCAGCCACGCCGCGGAGCGTCAAGGAGGCCACCGGCAGGGATTCGCCATTTTCCCTCTTCACCACAGGCTGACGGGGTCCCTTGTATGCCCGCAGCTCCTGTCAGGGCTTTCCCGCCCCCGCGCCTGTGCACACAGGGCCCGGTTTCGCTTGCATTCCGACGCTTCTGTGTTTGTATGCGCGCCCTGTACGGGTTTCGGAGACATGACAAGCATGAGCGAGGCGACCCCCTCCCCCAAGAACGGCCTGAGCTACGCCGACGCGGGCGTCGACATCGACGCGGGCAACGCCCTCGTGCGGCGGATCAAGCCCTTCGTGAAGGCGACGGCCCGTCCCGGCGCCGACAGCGAGATCGGCGGGTTCGGCGGCCTGTTCGACCTGAAGGCGGCCGGCTTCACCGATCCCATTCTGGTGGCTGCCAATGACGGCGTCGGCACCAAGCTCAAGATCGCCATCGACAGCGGCGCACACGCGACCGTCGGCATCGATCTGGTGGCCATGTGCGTCAACGATCTGGTCGTGCAGGGTGCCGAGCCGCTTCTCTTCCTCGACTATTATGCCTGCGGCGCACTCGACGTCGATGTCGCCACCGACGTGGTGAAGGGCATTGCCGAGGGCTGCCGCATTTCCGGCTGCGCGCTGATCGGCGGCGAGACCGCGGAAATGCCGGGCATGTACGGCAAGGGCGACTACGATCTTGCCGGCTTCGCCGTCGGCGCGGCCGAGCGCGGCACCCTGCTGCCGCGCGGCGACATCGCCGAAGGCGACGTGCTGCTGGCGCTCGCCTCCTCCGGCGTGCATTCCAACGGCTTCTCCCTGGTGCGCAAGATCGTCGAACATTCCGGCCTCGACTGGAGCGCGGATGCGCCGTTCGCACCCGGCATGAGCCTCGGCGAAGCGCTGATGACGCCGACCCGCATCTATGTGAAACCGCTGCTGGCGGCGTTGAAGGCCGGCGCCGGGATCAAGGCGCTCGCCCACATCACCGGCGGCGGCCTGCCGGAGAACCTGCCGCGCGTGCTGCCGGATCACCTGGGCGCCCGCATCGACCTCACCGCGATCTCCGTCCCGCCGGTCTTCGGCTGGCTGGCACAGGCCGGCGGCGTTGCCCAGTCGGAGATGCTGCGCACCTTCAACTGCGGCGTCGGCATGGTCGTCGCGGTTGCCGCGGAGAGCGCCGACGAGACGATCGCGATCCTGACCGCCGAGGGCGAGACGGTAAGCCGCATCGGCACGCTTGAGCCGCGTACGGGCGACGAGGCCGTGGTCTTCGACGGAGCCTTGAAACTTTGACCTCTGGCGCTTCGACCTCTTCCGCTTCCGGCCGCAAGCGCACCGCAATCCTCGTCTCGGGACGCGGATCGAACATGACCGCCCTGCTGTCGGCGGCGGTCGATCCGGCCTTCCCGGCGGAAATCGTCGCGGTGATCGCCAACGTGCCGGACGCACCTGCCCTCGACAAGGCCCGTGCGGCCGGCATCGAGGCCGTCGCCGTCAACCACCGCGGCCAGGGCGGGCGGCAGGCCTTCGAGGAAAAGCTCGACGCGGAGCTGCGCGCGCGCAACGTCGAGCTGGTCTGCCTTGCCGGTTTCATGCGCATCCTCACGCCATGGTTCGTGGAGCGCTGGCACGACCGCCTGCTCAACATCCACCCGGCGCTGCTGCCTGCCTTCAAGGGCCTCGACACCCATGCAAGGGCGCTGGCGGAAGGCTGCCGGCTGCATGGCGCGACGGTGCATTTCGTGCGCGCGGAAATGGATGCCGGGCCGATCATCGCGCAAGGAGCGGTGGCCGTGCTCGACGACGACACCCCGGCAACGCTCGGCGCACGCGTGCTCGAGGTCGAGCACCGCATCTACCCGCAGGCGCTTGCGCTCGTTGCGGCAGGCGCCTTCGAGATCCACGGGATGCGGGTGCGCTTGACGACGTCCGGAGCGGACGTGGCCCAGCCGCCGCTGATCGCGCCGAAGGGCTGAACCCAAGCCTCCGCCGGCTCAGCCGACCGCTCGGCAGCCGGCGGTGTCCTCGCTCTTCGCATCGATGTCCCTGATCCTGGCCTCTTCCAGTCGATGCCTGCGCCATTCCGTATAGAGCCGCTTGCGCCCGCGCGGCGGGCGCGTCTCCAGCACAGTCATCTCCAGCATCCGATCCGTCCGGAAGTTGCGGTAGTTCTGCCGCAGCTCGCACCAGGCGGCCAGCACCCGGGCATGCTCGAAAAAGGCCAGCACGATGGGCCAGACCACCCGGCGCTCGGGCGGACGATCGGGAACCTGGTAGAGGATCTCCACCTTCCGCTCCAGCCTCAGGGCCTCCCGCAGCCGCACCAGCTCGATCCGGTCGCCCGGCAGCTCGCAGGGCGGCGGTGCGTAGAGCGGCGCATCCAGGAACCCGTCGCGCAAGCCTTCGGGCAGGACCGTCGCGATCTTGGCGACGGCATCGCGCGCGGTGCGCCGGATCGCCTCGTCGCCCCGTCCCTCGACCATCCGCAGGCCCAGCATGACGATCTCCAGCTCCTCCGCCGTGAACATCAGCGGCGGCAGGTCGTAGCCCTCGTCCAGCACATAGCCGACGCCGGCCTCGCCGGCGACCGGCACGCCGGACGCCTGCAGCGCGGCGATGTCGCGGTAGAGCGTGCGCAGCGACACTTCGAGCTCGGCAGCAATGGCCGCGCCGCTGACCGGCCTGCGGTACCGGCGCAGAATCTGCAGCACCTGCAGCAACCTGTCGGCACGACGCATCACTTTTCCTTCTGCTGACATATTGCCACCCGATACTGACAGTATGCTGTCAGGATGGGTTGGCTACAAGACACGAGCCAGACGCAACCCCAGGAGATGTCTCCATGCTCGTTCTCGTCAATTTTCCCGCGCCCCCGGAAATTCGCAGTCTCTCGCCCTTCTGCTACAAGGCGGAAGCGCTGCTGGCGCTTGCCGGCTGCGACTATCGCATGGAACACGCGACCGATCTTGCCGCCCTGCCGCACGGCAAGGTGCCGGTGCTGAAGGACGGCGATCTCGTCATTCCCGACAGTTCCCTGATCCAGCGCCACCTGGAACGCCACCACGGACTTGCCATCGACGAGACGCTGACCGGCGTCGAACTGGCCATGGCCGAAGCCTTCCGCCGCATGGCCGAGGAACACCTGCGCTGGACGATGGTCCATGCCCGCTGGATCGACCCTGCCGGCGAGGAGATGATAATGGGAACCGCGCTCGCAGACGTACCCGAGGAGATGCGGCGGGACGTGTTCATGGGCCTGCGCGAGAACATCCGCAAGACACTGCACGCACAGGGCATCGGCCGGCATGCGCCGGAGGAGATTTACGCCTTCGGCCGCGCGGATCTCGACGCCATCGCCGCCTTTCTGGACGACAAGCCCTTCTTCATGGGCGACCGGCCGACCACGGTCGATGCCAGCCTTGTCGGCGTCGTGCTCAACATCCTGGCGAGCGACATCGACACGCCGCTGATGCGCCACGCGGCCGCAATCCCGACGCTGGCCGACTATGCCTTGCGGTTCGAGCGCACGGTGTTCGGCCCGGCAGCCCGCATCCCCGCCACCTTGCGCGGCGAACAGGCAGCCTGAGCCTGCCCGTCTCCGGCCGATAGAGGGTGCGCGCGGTCAGTCCTTGCGCACCCACACCGCCGTATCGTGGAACGCGGCTCCGCCATAGGGCGCAACGGCGTCCGCACCGGTCAGCGTGTTGATGCCCCGGCCGTCCGGATAGGCCTCGTTCGGCCAGATCCCCTCCGCCACCACGACGCCGGGCTTCAGTCCCTCGGTCAGCCGGGCATGCAGGATCACCGCGCCGCGGCGATTGCCGATGCGGATGCGGTCGCCATCGGTGATCCCATATCGTTCGGCATCCTGCGGCCCGATCATCAGGTCAGGCCGCCCTTCCTTGTCGCGCGAGGAGGCGGTCTCGTTGAAGGTCGAGTTGAGGAAGGACCGTGCCGGCGAAGTGGCGAGGCGGAAGGGGTGTTCCTCGCTCGCCGCCTCGTTCACCGCCCAGTGATCGGGCAAGGTCGGCATGTCGGCGAAGGGTCCCATCGGTCCATCGTTCGGTGCCGGTACTGCCGTCCATTCGGGCTTGAAGCGGAACTTGCCGTCCGGCCAGTTGAAGCCGTCGAGATAATGCGCGGCGCGGAAGTCCGGCTGGCAGTCGACCCAGCGATCGCGCTCGATCTCCTCCAGCGAGCCGAAACCGGAGGCCTTCAGCATCCAGTCGATATGCTCGCGCGCACTCATGGCAAAGCCCGGATGCTCGGCAGCGCCGACCCTGCGGGCGATCTCGTTGAGCACGTAGAGGTTCTCGCGGGTCTCGCCCGGCCCTTCCGCCAGCTTCGGCCCCAGCAGCAGGTACTGGTGGCCGCCGCCCTTGTAGATGTCGTCATGCTCGAGAAACTGCGTCGCCGGCAGAACCACGTCGGCCATCATCGCCGTTTCGGTCATGAACTGCTCGTGCACGCAGACGAAGAGGTCTTCGCGGGCAAAGCCCTGCTTCACCAGCTCCTGTTCGGGCGCCACCGATACCGGGTTGGTGTTCTGGATCAGCATCGCGGTCACCGGCGGGCCGTGCCGCAAGGCCTCGGCATCGCCCGTCAGCACCCGGCCGATCTGGCTCTGGTCGAGCTGCCGCACCGCCGGATCGATCAGCGAGTGCCCCTCGATCATCGACTTGTCGAGCGTGTAGATCGCGCCGTTGTTGTGGAACGCGCCGCCGCCCTCATGCTGCCAGGCGCCCGTCACGGCCGCAATGCAGGAAGCCGCGTGCATCGAGACCGCGCCGTTGCGCTGGCGGGTGAAGCCGTAGCCGAGGCGGAAGAAAGTCCGCTTCGTCTCGCCGACCATGCGGGCGAAGAGCTCGATCTCCTCCACCGACAGTCCGGTGATCGCGGCCGCCCATTCCGGCGGGCGCTGAGCCACATGCGCCTCCAGCTCGTCCGGGCAGTCGGTGTAGCGGGCAAGGTAATCGCGGTCGGCATGCCCGTCGCGGAACAGCACATGCATCACCGCACAGGCGAGCGCTGCATCCGTTCCCGGCTTCAGGACGAGGCCAAGATCGGCCTGCTTCACGGTCTGGGTCGGGTAGACGTCGATGGCGACGATCTTCGCCCCGCGCGTCTTGCGGGCGGTGATGGCGTGGGTCATCACGTTGACCTGGGTCGAGACCGCATTGGTCCCCCAGATCACCACCATGTCGGCAACGGCGATCTCGCGTGGATCCGGCCCCGCCAGCCGGCCGGTTCCGGCGATATAGCCGGTCCAGGCGGGATTGGTGCAGATCGTGTCGAACTGGCGCGAATAGCCCTTGGCGTGGCGCAGGCGATGGATCGAGTCCCGCTGCACCAGGCCCATGGTCCCGGCATAGTGATAGGGCCACACGGCCTGCGGTCCGTGCTCGGCCTCGGCCTTCAGAAACGCGGCCGCAACCAGATCCAGCGCCTCATCCCAGGAGATCGGCTCGAAGCGTCCTTCCCCCTTCGCTCCGACGCGCTTCAGCGGTTGCGTCACCCGGTCCGGGTGGTAAAGCCGGTCCGAGTAGCGCGCGACCTTGGCGCAGATGACGCCGGCCGTATAGGCGTTCGCGCGAGCGCCCCGAACCCGCCCGATCCGCCCGTCGGCGAACAGCTCCACCTCCAGCGCGCAGGTGGACGGGCAGTCATGCGGACAGGCGGAGGCCTTCAGGACGGGGTCGTGTGCAACGGGGGCGTTCATGCGTCTCTCGCAAGGATGGGAACGGCCGCAAGGCTCACTCGCAGGCAGCCGTCATGTCAAGGACCGGTAGCCCCCAAAAGCAAAGGGCCGGCGCTGCGGCCGGCCCTTCCAGATGTCGTTGGGTGCGCTGTCGCGACGCGACTTGCAACCTTAGCCGACGATCTCGGTCTCGGAGAACCAGTAGGCGATCTCCTGGGCGGCGGTGTCCGCGCCGTCGGAGCCGTGAACCGAGTTCTCGCCGATGTTCAGGGCGAAGGTCTTGCGGATGGTGCCCTCGTCGGCATTGGCCGGGTTGGTGGCGCCCATCACTTCGCGGTTCTTGGCAATGGCGTTCTCGCCTTCCAGAACCTGCACGATGGTCGGAGCCGAGCACATGAATTCGACCAGCTCGCCGAAGAACGGACGGTCCTTGTGCACCGCGTAGAAGCCCTCGGCCTCGCGGCGGGACATCCACACGCGCTTGGACGCGACGACGCGCAGGCCGGCATCCTCAAGCATCTTGGTGATCGCGCCGGTCAGGTTGCGACGCGTCGCGTCCGGCTTGATCATCGAAAAGGTGCGCTCGATCGCCATTATCATTTTCCCGTGGTTGTACGGCCGGGCCTCGCGCCCTCGCTAGCCCCGCCTGTCCGCGCCTTGAAAGCCGGACACTGCTTGATCTCGTTGCGCCCGTGAGCGGACGCGCCATGCGTATAGCCGGGGACGGGCGCCCCCGCAAGGCGCAAGGGGCGCCGGTTTCCGCTGTTTTCGGGAAAGGCTCAGGCCGCCGGAACGCTGCGTCCGAAGCCGTCGAACAGATCGAGGCAGCGCTCGCGCCATTGCCCGATGGGCGAGCCGGGATCGACGAGCTGGAACGGACTGGCGATCCGCGCCCATTGCAGGGTGCCGAACAACAGGTAGTCGGTGTGAAGCGGCGCGTTACCGCCGATGAAGGGCTGGCTCTTCAGCATCAGATGCAGCGGCAGCAACGCGGTAGCGAGTTCCGCCAGCCGCTCCTCCCGTCCGGCCTGCACCTCCTCCAGCGTCATGCCGAAGCGGGCCTCACGCGTCTGCCGGAAATAGGCCTGGTCGGCCGGGCCGAGCACGTCCCAGATGTCCTTGATGATGAGCCGCACGATCAGCGAACTGATCGAAGCGTTGACCCAGCCCTCGATCAGTTTGGCCGCCGCTCGGCCGCCCTCTCCCGCGAACAGGCTCGGCCGATCCGGATAGGCATCCTCAAGATAAGTGGCAATCGCCCAGCTGTCGCAGATCGTCCGCTCGCCATCGACGAGGATCGGCACGGTCTTGCCGGCATCCGGCGCGATGGCCGGGATCTCGGTGAACGGCTTCGGCCGGCATTCGAAGTCGAGCCCCTTGTGCTTCAACGCCATCCGGATGCGCCAGGCATAGGGACTGAAAGGGCGCCCTGCATCGGCGCCGCACAGCTCGTAAAGGACAATGCTCAAAGGTTTCGCTCCCGCTTTTCATCGGATCGCAATGCGATGTCGGAGCGAACCCTATCGCCCGTCCGGCGCCGGGCCAAGCAGGCGTTGACGATTCGAACGCCGACTCCCGGGCACAACCTGAAGGTCGCGCAATCGACGTGAAATAAAACCATGGATTGAGATGCGGAGTTTTTGACGTAACGGCAAGCATTTAAAACGATCCGTCCATCCGACTTATTTACTGAAGGTTCAGTAGTTTTCCCACTTACTGCCTCATCTTCAGCGTCACGAGGTCGCCTTTCCCTATGTCCATCAAACAGAAAATGCTGGCTCTGGTCGGCGGCTCGCTGGCCGCTCTGCTCCTTGTTGCCGGCGTGCAGATCTACTCGCTCTACGGCTCCATGATGCACGACCGTCGCGAGATGGTCCGCACCCAGGTCGAGACCGCCACCACGATGATCGAGGCCATCGCGCAGGAAGCGCAGGCCGGACGAATGTCGGAAGAAGAAGCTCAGCGCATCGCCAAGAGCCTGCTGACCGCCATGCGTTTCAAAGGCTCGGATTACTTCGTCGTCATCGACGCCGATCCGGCAAACCAGGGCGTCGTCGTCACTCACCCGAATCCGAAGATCGTCGGCAAAAACCTGTGGGCCTCCAAGGACGCCCATGGGACCGAGTATGTGGTCGGCCAGGTCGAGTCCGCGCGCGCCGGCGGCGGCTTTACCGACTACGACTTCCCGCGCCTCGGCGAGCAGGAACCCTCTCCGAAGGTCGCCTATTCCGACGGATTCGCACCTTGGAACTGGGCGGTCTCCGCCTCGCTCTATGTCGATGACGTCACCACCGCCTTCTATGGCGAGCTGCTGACCAGCGCCCTGTGGATCCTGCCGCTGACCGCCCTGATCGGCGTGGCCGCCTTCCTGTTGGCCAACAGCATCAGCCGGCCGATCGCCGCGATCACCGACGCCATGCGCCACCTTGCCGACGGCGACCTGTCGGTTTCCGTGCCGGGCGCGGGGCGCAAGGACGAGATCGGTCAGATGGCGGATGCCACCGAGGTGTTCCGCGATGGCATGCTGCGCGCGCAGGACCTGTCCGCCTCGCAGATCGAGGAGCAGCGCAGCCGCGAGCAGCGGGCGCAGCGTATCGAGGAAATGACCCGGCGCTTCGACAACAGCGCCACCGCGCTGCTGACGGCCGTCACCTCGTCGGCCGGTGCCATGGAAAACAATGCGCGCTCCATGGCCGACATTGCCGAAAGCACCAATGCCCGCTCGACGACGGTCGCCACCGCCGCCCAGCAGGCCGCCGCCAACGTGCAGACCGTCGCCTCCGCGACCGAGGAACTGTCGTCGTCGATCTCCGAGATCAGCTCGCAGGTCTCCAAGTCGTCGCAGATCGCCTCCCAGGCGGTCGGCGAGGCTCAGCGTACCGACAGCCAGATCCAGGGCCTTGCCAACGCGGCCGAGAAGATCGGCCAGGTTGTCAGCATGATTGCCGCCATCGCCGAGCAGACCAACCTGCTGGCGCTGAACGCAACCATCGAGGCCGCACGCGCCGGTGAAGCGGGCCGCGGCTTCGCGGTCGTCGCTGCCGAGGTCAAGGAGCTCGCCTCCCAGACCTCCAACGCGACCGAGGAGATCACCGCGCAGATCGCCACGATCCAGAACGAGACCCGCACCGCCGTCGGCGCCGTCCAGTCCATCGGGCGCACCGTCGAGGAGATGAACGCCATCGCCGCCGCCATCGCCGCAGCCGTCGAGGAGCAGGGCGCGGCGACCGGCGAGATTGCCCGCAATGTCGAGGAGGCCTCGCGCGGCACCCAGGACGTCACCGAGAACATTCTCGGCGTCTCCCATGCCGCAAGCGACACGCGCAGCGCCGCCGGGGACGTGGCTTCGGCCGCCGCCGCAGTGAACCGGGATGCCGCAGCGCTCAAGCAGGAAGTCGAGAACTTCCTCGCCGGCGTCCGCGCTGCCTGACCTGCCCCGGGCAAGCCCGCAAACGACGAAACCAGAGCGCCGACCTTCGGGTCGGTGCTTTTTTTTGCGCCGCCGACGCTGCGGCATCGGCCGCGCACAAGCTGTGCCGAACGGTCCGCCGGCATTGCCTCTCGCGAAGGCCAGGTCGACAGGCTATCATCGTCTCCTCGCCCGATTTTCGTTCACGCACATGGGGATAGACATGAAGCCGTCGTCGGAGGATTTGCTCGCCGGACTGCTCGACTGGGTACGCATCGAGACGCACACACCGGATGTCGAGGGGCTCAACCGGCTGATGGACCTTGTCGCCTCGCAGGCGGCCGCCTTCGGCGCGACCACGGAGCGCTTCCCCGGCCGCGACGGCCATGGCGACCATCTCCTGGTCCGCTCGCCCTGGGGCGACCACTCCAGGCCCGGCATCCTCTTCCTGTCGCATCTCGACACCGTGCATCCGCGCGGCACCATCGACAAGGATCTGCCGATCCGGATCGACGGCGACCGCTGCTACGGCCCCGGCATCTGCGACATGAAGGGCGGCGCCTATAACGGGCTTGCCGCCATGCGCACGGTTGCCGCCGGCATCGAGGCCGGCGGCATACCCCCTGCCCTTGCGGTCAGCATCCTCTTCACCTCGGACGAGGAAGTCGGCAGCCCGACCTCGCAGGCGCTGATCGAGCGCCTCGGCGGTACAGCCAAATACGCCCTCGTGACCGAGCCGGCCCGCAACGGCGGCCATGTGGTTACCGCCCGCAAGGGTGTCGGCCGCTTCACGCTGAAGGTGGAAGGAAGGCCGGCCCATGCCGGCGCCCGCCACTGGCAGGGCCGCAGCGCGGTGACCGAGCTTGCCCACCAGATCATCGCGCTGGAGGCGATGACGGATTACGACCGCGAGATCACCGTCAATGTCGGCGAGATCCGCGGCGGCACCGGCACCAATGTCGTGCCGCAATTCGCGAGCGCCGAGATCGACCTGCGCGTACCCACGCTCGCCGCAGCCGAGGAGATGGTCGCCCGCATCACCGGCCTGACGCCGAAGACGCCGGACACGAAGCTGACGATCACCGGCGGCATGAACCGGCCACCCTTCGAGCAGTCGGCGGCGAGCAAGGCGCTGTTCGACCAGGCGGCACGGCTCGCCGACGAGATCGGCTTCGAGCTGATCGGCGAGACGACGGGCGGCGGATCCGACGGCAATTTCATCGCCGACAAGGTTCCGACCCTCGACGGCCTCGGCCCGGACGGCGACGACGTGCACACCCTCAACGAGCACATCTTCATCCCCTCATTGGGCGAGCGGATGCAGCTCATGGTTCGGCTAATCGAAACGCTGGACTGAGCGGGCACCATCAGTCCCTGCCGCGTCGGCCGAAGACGGGCCGACGCGGGACGATGCCGGCGCTGGGATCGGGAAAGGCGACCATCGCCTCTGGGTGCTGCCTCCCCGGCGCCCCGGACGCAAAAGCGTCTGTCGATGGCTGCGGTGCGGGTGATACGGCAGGCGCCTCCTGGACAGGATCGTTGCCGGTCTCCAAGGCAAGCTGAATCACGCGCCCGGGCACGCGGGTACCGTTCTCCAGGAAACGGACCCGAGTGATGTCGGTCTCGCTGTTGCCGATGGTCTCGCCATCCCGGATCACCATGCCGTGCATAAGCAGATAGCGGACCAGTCCGAAGATCCGCTGTGCCAGCTCGACCGGCTGCTGCGGCGCGGGCAGAAATTCGATCTCCATTCCGAGGAAAGGGCGCACACCGATGGTCGCCGCGCCGATCATCTGCCGCTGCCCCGCCGTTTCGCCGCGGAACCACATCAGATTGACCCAGTCTTCTACGGGCAGGGTCTTCGACAACATGGCACGCACCGCGCTGCGCATCCCGTCCGGCGACAGCATCATCTCGCCGCTCGCCCAATAGGCACCGAGCCCCCCGCTCACGTCGAGCGCGGCGGCGGCGACAAAGGTGGTGAGCATCGCGAAATGCAGCGCCTGCTCGTGGTTTTCCGGCTGAAGGACGCAACCGACGATGACATGGGCACCGTGCACTGCCACCACAGCGGAGGCGTCTTTCCAGGCAATGCTCGCAGCGACCGCCCGGTCCATCGTCCCCGTCGGCACAGGCACGTCCTTGGCGATCACCGTCACCGGCACGCCGCCGATCGCGACCATCGCCGGTTCCCCGCCCTGCGCGTCGCGCGTCAGCTCAACGGACAGCCCAATGGGCGCAGTGATCTGACGAAGCTGCAGGACCAGCGCGGCCATATCGAGCGGACGCGGTGCGTCCAGCAGGACGAGACTGAAGAAACGTTCGGACATTGGCAGACCCTCCGGCGTGATGCGCCGAAGGTTATGCACCCTTGGTTGCGGATGCGTGAACCCACATATCAAGGGTGCCCTGTCCGGCGACCTCAGTCGGGCAGCCGCTTTCCGTCGGCGCCGAAATAGTGCAGGTGCTCGGACGCACAGGAAAGATGCACCCGCGCGCCGGCCGCAGGAACCTCGCGTCCGCCTTCGATCCGCACGATCATGCGCTCGCCGTCGTCGAGCTCCACATGGGCCAGCGTTTCCGCGCCAAGGGCCTCTGCGATCATCAGCTTGCCCGACAGCACCGCCTCGCCTTCCGCGCAGAAGGAGAGATGCTCGGGCCGCACGCCGACCGTGTCGAGGGCCTCTGCCGGGCCGGCCGTCTCCGCCACCTTGCGCAGCAAACCGCTCGCCGCAAGACGTGCCGCCTGCAGGAAGTTCATCGGCGGCGAGCCGATGAAGCCGCCGACGAAGACCGTCGCCGGCTTGTGATAGACCGACAGCGGCGTGCCCACCTGCTCCGCATTGCCGCCGTTCATCACGATGATGCGGTCGGCCATGGTCATGGCTTCGACCTGGTCATGGGTCACATAGAGCGAGGTGACGCCGAGACGGCGCTGCAGCGTCTTGATCTCCACGCGCATCTGCACGCGCAGCTTCGCATCGAGATTGGACAGCGGCTCGTCGAACAGGAAGACCGAGGGCTTGCGCACGATGGCCCGGCCCATGGCGACGCGCTGGCGCTGGCCGCCGGACAGCTGCCGCGGCTTGCGGTCGAGATAGGGCTCCAGTTCCAGCATCTTCGCGGCCTGCGCGACGCGCTCGGCGATCTCCGCCTTCGCAACGCCCGCGATCTTCAGACCGTAGGCCATGTTGTCGAAGACGGACATATGCGGATAGAGCGCATAGTTCTGGAACACCATGGCGATGTCGCGCTCGCGCGGCTCCAGATCGTTGACCACCCGGTCGCCGATGCGGATCTCGCCCGAGGTGACGGTCTCCAGCCCCGCCACCATGCGCAGCAACGTGGACTTGCCGCAGCCCGACGGCCCGACGATGACGATCAGTTCACCGTCGGCGATCTCCGCGTCGACCCCGTGGATGACCTCGGTGGTGCCATAGGACTTGCGGATGTTCGAAAAAGCGATCTTCGCCATGGAACCTATTTCTCGCTTTCCACGAGGCCCTTCACGAAGAGCCCCTGCATGAAGATGACGACGGCGACGGGCGGCAGCATCGCCAGCAGCGTGGTGGCCATGATCACCGGCCAGTCGGCGATATCGTCGCCGGACGGGAACATCTGCTTGATGCCCATCACGATGGTGTTCATTTCCGGCTTGGTGGTGATCAGCAGCGGCCAGAGATACTGGTTCCAGCCATAGATGAAGAGGATCACGAACAGCGCGGCGATGTTGGTCCGCGACATCGGCAGCAGAATGTCGAGGAAGAAGCGCACCGGCCCTGCCCCGTCGACTCGCGCCGCCTCGATCAGTTCGTCCGGAACGGTGAGGAAGAACTGGCGGAACAGGAAGGTCGCGGTCGCGGAGGCGACCAGCGGCAGGATCAGGCCCGTATAGGAGTTGAGCATCCCGAACCCGGCGACGACCTCGTAGGTCGGCACGATGCGCACCTCGACGGGCAGCATCAGGGTGAGGAAGATCATCCAGAAGAACGCCATCCGGAACGGGAAGCGGAAATAGACGATCGCATAGGCGGAGATGATCGAGATGGCGATCTTGCCGATGGTGATGCCGAGCGCCATGACGCTGGAGTTGAACAGCATCAGAAGAACCGGCGAGTTGACGCCCCGCGTCAGCGCCGCCGTGTAGTTCTCGATCAGATGCGGTCCGGGGATGAGCGGCATCGGCGGACGGGCGATCTCCGGCTGCGTCACCGTTGAGGCGACGAACGCCATGTAGATCGGAAAGCAGATGATCGCGATGCCGACGATCAGCCCGATATGGGTCAGCCAGAGGCCGAGCCCGCGTTTTTCGACCATGCCGCTCATCAGTAATGCACCTTGCGTTCGATATAGCGGAACTGGACGACCGTCAGCAGCCCGACCACGAAGAGAAGGATCACCGACTGGGCGGCCGAGGAGCCGAGGTCCTGCCCGACGAAGCCGTCGGAGAACACCTTGTAGACGAGGATGGTCGTCGCCTGCTGCGGCCCGCCGCCGGTGATCGTGTGGATCACGCCGAAGGTCTCGAAGAACGCGTAGACGACGTTGACCACCAGCAGGAAGAACGTCGTCGGCGACAGCAGCGGGAAGACGATGGTCCAGAACCGGCGGGCAAAGCTCGCCCCGTCGATGGCCGCCGCCTCGATCACGCTTTTCGGAATCGCCTGCAGGCCGGCCAGGAAGAACAGGAAATTGTAGCTGATCTGGCGCCAGGCGGAGGCGACGACGACGAGCCCCATCGCCTCTTCGCCGTCCAGAACGTGATTCCAGTTGTAGCCGAACGCCTTCAGGTACCAGGCGACCAGGCCCACATTGGGATTGAACATGAACAGCCACAGCACGCCCGCGACCGCCGGGGCCACCGCGTAGGGCCACACCAGCAGCATCTTGTAGGCGCTCGATCCATTGATCACCCGGTCCGCCATGACGGCCAGCCAGAGCGCGGCACCCATCGAGACGAGCGTCACCAGGGTCGAGAAGATCACCGTCGTCTTGAACGAGGCGAGGTAATACGGGTCGCTCAGCAGGAACTCGAAATTGCCGAAGCCGACGAACTGCGACGACAGGCCGAAGGGGTCGGGAATATAGGCGGACTGGTAGATCGCCTGGCCCGCCGGCCAGAAGAAGAAGACGAGCGTCACCAGGATCTGCGGCGCGAGCAGCAGATAGGGCAACACCCGGCTGTTGAAGACGACGCGTTTGTGCATGGCGCGCTGTTCCAGCTGGTCTGTCCGCCGGGCCTTTCCGACGGGCGAAAACGGCCCGGCAGGCTGCCGGACCGTTTCCCGTTTCTCAGATGCACCGTGGATGCGCAGGCCTGCTCCGCATCCACGGGCGTTTCAGGAGATCAGCGGTTGGCCTGCTCGAAGCGACGCAGCAGCTGGTTGCCACGCTGCACCGCGTTGTCGAGCGCCTCCTTGGCCGACTTGTCGCCGGCCCACACCGCTTCCAGTTCCTCGTCGATGATGCCGCGGATCTGGTCGAAGTTGCCCAGACGCACGCCCTTCGAGTTGGCGGTCGGCGCCTTGCCGGTCATCTGGATGACCGCAATGTCCGTGCCCGGATTGGCGTCGTAGAAGCCGGAGGCCTTGGTCTGCTCGTAGGCAGCATGGGTGATCGGCAGGTAGCCGGTGTCCTGGTGCCACTTGGCCTGGATGTCGGCGGACGACAGGAAGTTCAGGAACTCCGCCACGCCGGCATATTCCTCGGCCTCATGGCCGGCCATCACCCACAGCGAGGCGCCGCCGATGATCGTGTTGAGCGGGGCGGCCTCGACCGAATCCCAGTAGGGCAGCGGGCGGATGTCGAAGGCGAACTTGGCCTCGGACTTCACGCCGGCGTAACCGGCCGAGGATTCGGTGAACAGCGCGCACTCGCCGGCGCGGAACTGGGCACCGCTCTCGTTGCGGCGACCGCCATAGACGAACTTGCCGTCCTTGGCCCACTGGCCCATCGCCTCGATATGGGCAACCTGCACCGGGCCGTTGAACGCCAGCTCGGTGTCGACGCCGCCGAAGCCGTTCTCCTTCGTGGCGAAGGGAACGTCGTGATAGGCGGACAGGGTCTCCAGATGCACCCAGCTCTGCCAGGCGGTGGTCAGCGGGCATGCCGAGCCGGACGCCTTCAGCGTGTCCAGCACCTCGCCGACCTTCTCCCAGGTCGTCAGGTCGGTGTCGGGGTCGATGCCGGCCGCCTGCAGTGCATCGCGGTTCACATACAGAACCGGGGTCGACGAGTTGTAGGGCAGCGACAGCATCTGGCCGTCGGTGGTGGTGTAGTAGCCGGCGACCGCCGCCAGGTAGGCGTCCTGGTCGAACTCCTTGCCCGTCTCGGCCATCAGCTCGTAGACCGGCTTGATGGCGCCCTTGGCTGCCATCATCGTGGCGGTGCCGACCTCGAAGACCTGCAGAATGTGCGGCTGCTCGCCGGCGCGGAAGGCGGCGATACCGGCATTCAGGGCCTCGGAATAGTTGCCCTTGTGCGAGGCGACGACGACGTAGTCGCTCTGCGAGGCGTTGAACTTCTCGACCTGCTCGTTCAGCAGATCGCCGAGGCGGCCGGTGAAGGCATGCCACCACTGGATCTCGGTGGCGGCGAAGGACACGGTGGTGCTGCCGGCAAGCATCGTTGCGGCGACCAGACCGGCCAGCGTCTTGCGATAAGCCATGTTTTGCTCTCCCAAAGCTCGGGCACCCGGCCCGATATGCGGTTCTGGGCAATACGGCCTCCCTGGCGGAAGCCGCATTGAACGAAAATGTCCGCATTTCGTATTTGTTTCATATGAACGCCAGATGTCGCTCACATGAACATTAAGCGACACTTCCATGACAGACGCAAGAGCCCGAATACAAGCAGGAAATTGCCGATCCACACCGTTCCCCTGGGGCATGTGGGCAACTCGGTCACATGCGCGTCATGCGTGAAGTCGAGGCCGCGCTCAGGCCCTTTGCCGGCGGAACGAAGATCGCCCTCCGCGTCAACCGGACAGCGGGGTTTTCCCCGCTCCTTTCACACGAAATGCATCCAGTCCGGATTCCCCTTTCTCCCTCCCCCTCCCTCCGGTAGGAACAGGGGCACACGAGGGGAAATGAGAATGAAGGGTCCGGTTCCGGCGAACGACACCAGCGCCGCATCGATGCGCGTTGCCCCGCACAACGCGGAGGCCGAGCGCCAGCTGCTGGGCGCGATCATCGTCAACAACGAGACCTATTACCGCGTCTCGGACTTTCTCGAGCCCGAGCACTTCTTCATCGCCCCGCACCGGGAGATCTACGAGAAGGCCGGCCAGCTGATCCGCGCCGGCAAGGTCGCCTCCCCGATCACGCTCAAGACCTTCTTTCCACAGGATGCGCGCATCGCCGACATGTCGGCCGCGCAATACATCCTGCGGCTGGCCGCCGACGCCGCCTCGGTCATCAATGCCGAGGACTATGGCCGCGCCATCTACGACCTCGCCATTCGCCGGACCCTGATCCGCATCGGCGAGGACATGGTCAACATCGCCTTCGACGCGCCGATCGACATGCCGCCGGTGGCGCAGATCGACGATGCCGAACGGCGCCTGTTCGAACTGGCCGAAAAGGGCCGCACCGATACCGGATTCGTCTCATTCGGCGATGCGCTGACCGCAACCATCGAGATGGCTGCCGCAGCCTACCAGCGCGAAGGCGCACTGTCGGGAATCGCCAGCGGGTTGCGCGATCTGGACGGCCTGATGGGCGGCCTGCAGCCGTCGGATCTGATCGTGCTTGCCGGCCGTCCCGCCATGGGCAAGACCTCGCTCGCGACCAACATCGCCTACAATGTCGCCGAGGCCTACATGGCCGAGGAGCAGCCGGACGGCACGATGAAGACCGTCAACGGTGGCGTCGTCGGTTTCTTCTCGCTGGAAATGTCGGCCGAGCAGCTGGCGACCCGTATCATTTCCGAACAGACGGAGATCTCGTCCTCCAAGATCCGCCGCGGCGACATATCCGAACACGACTTCGAGAAGCTCGCAGCCGCCGCCCAGACCATGCAGCTGGTCCCCCTGCATGTGGACCAGACGGGCGGCATCTCCATCGCCCAGCTGGTCGCCCGTGCCCGCCGCCTCAAGCGCCAGCGCGGCCTCGACCTGTTGATCGTCGACTATATCCAGCTGCTCACCGGCTCGCAGAAGAACAGCGGCAACCGCGTGCAGGAGATCACCGAGATCACCACCGGCCTGAAGGCGCTGGCCAAGGAGCTGAATGTCCCGATCATCGCGCTCTCCCAGCTGTCGCGTCAGGTGGAATCGCGCGACGACAAGCGCCCCATCCTCTCGGATCTGCGCGAATCCGGCTCGATCGAGCAGGACGCCGACGTGGTGATGTTTGTGTTCCGCGAGGAGTACTACCTGGGCAAGACCATGCCCGAGGAAGGCACGGAGGACTACGTTAAGTGGGAGGAGAAGCTTGACAGGGTGCGCAACCGGGCCGAAGTGATCATTGCCAAGCAGCGTCACGGTCCGACCGGCACCGTGAACCTGCACTTCCAGGGCGAGTTCACCCGCTTCTCCGACCTCGCCGACCCGGACCGATTCCCCGAGCCGCATTGATGCGGCCAGAGCCTGGACCAGGGATGTGATCGATACCCACTCCGGCGCCAGCGCCACGCCTTCAATCGACAACGGCCGCATCACCGTCGACCTTGCCGCACTCGCCGCGAACTGGAGCCGCCTCGCCGGCTTGCTGAGCGAGGGAACCGCATGCGGCGCGGCGGTGAAGGCCGACTGCTACGGCCTCGGCGATGCGCCTTGCCTCGAAGCGCTGTGGACCGCCGGCTGCCGAACCTATTTCGTCGCCACGCCGCAGGAAGGCGCAACCGTGCGCCGCCACCTTCCGGACGCCGCGATCTACATCCTCAACGGGCTCTATCCGGGCGCAGCAAGCTTTTACGCCGCAAACGGTCTTCGCCCCTGCCTCGGCTCTCCGGACGAGATCGCGGACTGGCGCAGCGCCGGTGCGCCGCTTCCTGCAGCGCTTCACGTCGACACCGGCATCAGCCGTCTCGGCCTGACGGCAGAGGAAGCCGCAGCGCTGGCCGGCGGCCCTGCGCTCGAACTGTCGTTGATCATGTCGCATCTGGCCTGTGCCGATGCGCCGGGCGCCCCGATGAACCAGGCCCAGCTGGCGCGTTTCCGGGCGCTTTCCGGCCTCTTCCCCGGCGTGCCGCGCTCGCTCGCCAACTCGGCCGGCATCTTCCTCGGCCCGGACTTCCATTTCGAGCTCGCCCGCCCCGGAATCGCTCTTTATGGCGGACAGGCCTCGGCGATGGAGGAAAGCCGGCTGGATCCTGTCGTCACCCTCGAGGCGCGGATCCTCCAGGTTCATACCCTGCCCAGGGGCGCGCCCATCGGCTATGGAGCGACCTTCACCGCGCCGCGCGACATGCGCGTTGCCATGGTCGCGGCCGGCTATGCCGACGGGTTCCTGCGCGCGGCCGGCTCCACGGACGGCAAGCCCGGCGCCGAGGCCTGGCTCGCCGGCCATCGCCTGCCCGCGCTCGGCCGCGTCTCCATGGACATGAGCGCCTTCGACGTCAGCAACGTGCCGGAAGACATTGCCGCGCGCGGCGCCTTCGTGGAGCTATTCGGCCGCAACGTGTCCGTCGACGAGACCGCGAGCCGTGCCGGCACCATCGGCTACGAGTTGCTGACATCTCTCGGCCACCGCTTCGCCCACCGCTATGCCGGCATGCCCTCGACCGGCGGGGAGCAGTCCTGATGGCCAAGCGCGGCACAGCCTATGTCTGTCAGTCCTGCGGCGCGGCCGCGTCCAAGTGGGCGGGTCGCTGCGACAGCTGCGGCGAGTGGAACACCCTGGTCGAGGAACGCAGCGGCGGCGGGGTCGGCGGTTCGCCGACAGCAGCAAGCCGCAAGCGCGGGCGCGTCGTGCCCCTCGTCGGGCTTGCGGGCGAAAGCGACACGCCGCCACGCATCGAGACGCGGGTCGGCGAGCTCGACCGCGTCACCGGCGGCGGGTTCGTGCGCGGCTCTGCCCTGCTCGTCGGCGGCGATCCGGGCATCGGCAAGTCGACGCTGCTGATCCAGGCGGCGGCCCGCATCGCCCGGCTCGGCCACCGCGCGATCTACATTTCCGGCGAGGAGGCCATCGACCAGGTGCGCCTGCGCGCCATGCGCCTCGGCCTGTCCGACGCACCGGTCGGCCTTGCGGCGGAGACCAGCGTCGAGGACATCCTCGCCACCCTGACGGACGGTCCGCCGCCGGCCCTCGTCATCATCGATTCGATCCAGACCCTGTGGTCGGAGATGGTCGAGTCCACGCCCGGCACCGTCACCCAGGTCCGCGCCTCCGCGCAGGCCCTGGTACGCTACGCCAAGTCGAGCGGCGCCACGGTGATTCTCGTCGGCCATGTCACCAAGGACGGCCAGATCGCCGGCCCGCGCGTGGTGGAGCACATGGTCGATGCCGTTCTCTATTTCGAGGGCGACGGCGCGCACCAGTACCGCATCCTGCGCTCGGTCAAGAACCGCTTCGGCGCCACCGACGAGATCGGCGTCTTCGAGATGACCGACAAGGGGCTGGCCGAAGTGGCCAATCCGTCTGCGCTTTTCCTCGGCGAGCGCTCGGGCCGCACGCCAGGATCGGCCGTCTTCGCAGGGCTGGAGGGCACCCGCCCGCTGTTGATCGAGATCCAGGCGCTGGTCGCGCCCTCGCCCCTCGGCACGCCGCGCCGGGCCGTGATCGGCTGGGACAGCGCCCGCCTTTCGATGATCCTTGCGGTGCTGGAGGCGCGCTGCGGCGTGCGCTTCGCGCAGAACGACGTCTACCTCAATGTTGCCGGCGGATTGAGGGTCAACGAGACGGCCGCCGACCTTGCCGTTGCCGCTGCGCTCGTCTCGTCTCTCAGCGGGGTTGCCCTTCCCGCCGATTGCGTCTATTTCGGCGAGGTCAGCCTCTCGGGGGCGGTCCGCGCGGTCTCTCAGGCCCAAAGCCGTCTCAAGGAAGCCCGCAAGCTCGGTTTCACCTCGGCCTTCGTGCCGGAAGCGAACGCCGGAGACGGTGCGAGCGATGGCGGCCCGGTGACGGGGCTGAGCGAGCTGGCGGATCTGGTCGCCCAGGTGGCGGCGCGCTCCGCAGGCGCATCCGAGCGGGACTAGGGCCCGGACGGACCTCGCATCCGGCAGTGCCCGATCGCTGCACGCGCCGGGCAAGGCAGTGAACACCGCGCCCGACCCACGCGGAGAACTGGGTCGACAGGGCGTCTTGCGACGCGATCAGGGACCAGGCCGAGCGATGCCGATCACGCTTCTCGACGGAATCCTTCTCGTCATCATGCTCCTGTCGGCCGTCCTGGCCATGATCCGCGGCTTCGTCCGCGAGGTCCTGTCGATCGCGTCCTGGATCGCCGCCGCCGTTGCCGCCTTCTACCTGCATGGCCACGTCGTTCCCTTCGTGCGCCAGTACATCAACAACGACAACGTGGCGCTCGGCGTTGCCGCCGCCGCCGTGTTCCTGGTGACGCTGATCATCGTCAGCTACATCACGATGCGCATTTCCGACTTCGTGCTGGACAGCCGGATCGGCGCGCTCGACCGCACGCTCGGCTTCGTTTTCGGCGCCCTGCGCGGCCTTCTTCTGGTCGTCGTCGCGATGATGTTCTTCAACTGGTTCGTGCCGCAGGACCAGCCTGCCTGGATCGCCACGGCCAAGTCCAAGCCGGTGATCGACTCGATCGGCAACCGGCTGGTCAACGCGCTGCCCGAAAGCCCGGAAAACACCATTCTCAACCGCATCCGCAATCGCTCCGACGGTGCCCCCGCCGGCACGACGGAAACGCCTGCAGCGCCGGCCCCGACCGGCGACGAGCAGGGCTATACCGACAGCGAGCGTCGCGGGATCGAGCAGTTGACGACTTCGGGGTCGTCCACCAACTAAGGCACGTCCGCTGGAACGGACCGCATCATGTGACTGAAATTCTCGTTGCCATGGACGGACCGCCCCGCGGTGCCGTCCCTGGTGCGTTTTGAAGGCCCGTCCGGCGGACGCCTCCGCCGCCCGCGGGCAACCAGGAGCCAAGGCCATGGCCTACGCCGATAATCACACCGCCCCCCATCACGCAGAAAGCCACGGTTCCGACCGCGACGCAGCCGCCAGGGATTTCTGGCGCGAGGAAATCGAAGGCGACCGCCTCCACGAGGAATGCGGCGTGTTCGGCATTCTCGGCCATGACGACGCCGCCGCCATCACCGCGCTCGGCCTTCACGCCTTGCAGCACCGCGGCCAGGAAGCCGCCGGCATCGTCACGTTCGACGGCAACCAGTTCCGCTCCGAGCGGCACCTCGGCCTCGTCGGCGACCACTTTTCCGACGCCGAGACGATCCGCCGGCTCAGCGGCCCCTACGCCATCGGCCATGTGCGCTACTCGACCTCCGGCGAGACCATCCTGCGCAATGTCCAGCCGCTCTTCGCCGAACTCGACGGCGGCGGTATCGCCGTCTGTCACAACGGCCACTTCACCAACGCGATGACCCTGCGCCGCAAGCTCATCAAGGAAGGCGCGATCTGCCAGTCGACCTCCGATTCGGAGGTGGTTCTCCAGCTCGTCGCGCGCTCGCGCAAGGACAAGATCGTCGACCGCTTCATCGACGCCATCACGCAGATGGAGGGCGCCTACTCGCTGGTCGCCCTGACCCGCAAGAAGCTGATCGGCGCCCGCGACCCGTTCGGCATCCGTCCGCTGGTCCTCGGCGACCTCAACGGCGCGCCGATCTTCGCCTCCGAGACCTGCGCGCTCGACATGATCGGTGCCAAGTTCATCCGCGAAGTGGAGAACGGCGAGGTGGTCGTCTGCACCCCCGGCGGCATCGAGAGCTACTTCCCCTTCGGCCGCCGCCCCGCCCGCCCCTGCATCTTCGAATACATCTACTTCTCCCGCCCGGATTCGATCCTCGGCGGCCGCAGCGTCTATAACGTGCGCAAGGAGTTCGGCCGCCAGCTGGCGCTGGAGACCCCGGTCGAGGCGGATGTCATCGTCCCGGTGCCGGATTCCGGCGTTCCGGCGGCGCTCGGCTTCGCCGATGCTTCCGGCATCCCCTTCGAGCTCGGCATCATCCGCAACCACTATGTCGGCCGCACCTTCATCGAGCCGACGCAGCAGATCCGCACCCTCGGCGTCAAGCTGAAGCACTCGGCCAACCGCGCCCAGATCGAGGGCAAGCGCGTGGTGCTCGTCGACGACAGCCTGGTGCGCGGCACCACGTCGCTGAAGATCGTGCAGATGATCCGCGACGCCGGCGCCCGCGAGGTCCATTTCCGCCTCGCCTCGCCGCCGATCCGCTTCTCCGATTATTACGGCATCGACACGCCGGTGCGCGAGAAGCTGCTGGCCGCGAAATACAGCCTCGAGGAAATGCGCAACTATATCGGCGCCGACACGCTCGCCTTCCTCTCGGTCGACGGCATCTACAAGGCCATCGGCTATGAGGGGCGCAACAACGAGGCGCCGCAGTTCACCGACCATTGCTTCACCGGCGACTACCCGACGCCGCTGACCGACATGGCTGAAGACGGGGACGTCACGCACATGCCCCGTCTCGTCGAAGTAGGATAACGGACAGGACATGACGAAACGCTTCGAGGGACGGGTTGCCGTCGTCACCGGCGCCTCCCGCGGCATCGGATATTTCACCGCGAAGGCGCTGGCCGCCGAGGGAGCGCACGTCATCGCGCTCGCCCGCACAGTCGGCGGCCTGGAGGAACTCGACGACGAGATCCGCTCGGACGGCGGTCAGGCGACGCTGGTTCCGGTCGACCTGACGGACTACGACGCCATCGACCGGCTCGGCGCCGCCATCCATGAACGATGGGGCAAGCTCGACATCCTGGTCGGCAATGCCGGCATTCTCGGCGGCCTGTCGCCGCTCGGGCATGTCTCGCCGCGGATCTGGGACAAGGTGATGGCGATCAACGTCACCGCCAACTGGCGGCTGATCCGCTCGCTCGACCCGCTCCTGCGCCAGTCGGATGCCGGCCGCGTGCTGTTCCTGTCCTCGGGCGCCGCACACAAGTGCAAGGCCTTCTGGGGCCCCTACTCCGTCTCCAAGGCGGCCCTTGAGGCCTTGGTGCGCACCTATGTCGCCGAGACCGCGCAGACGCCGATCACCGGCATGCTGGTCAATCCCGGCGCAACCCGCACCGCGATGCGGGCCGAGGCGATGCCGGGCGAAGATCCGCAGACCCTGCCGCATCCGTCCGAGGTTGCAGCGTCCCTGCTCGACTTCGTGACACCGGACAACACCGCCAACGGCCAGCTCTTCGACTTCCCGTCGAAGGAGCTGCGCGACTTCGTACAAGTGTCCTCCTGACGCTGTCCCGGGTCGCCCGGATAGCTAGAACGAAAAAGCCCTGCGTCCGCGACGCAGGGCTTTTTTTCTTGAGGCGATACGCTTTTCCAGAAAGCCGGAAGGCCGCAGATTACGGCGCGTCGTCCTTGTCGTCCTCGCTCAGGTGATCGAGATCGGTGTCCTCGTCCTCGGCGCCCAAGGCCGCCTCGTCCGCGTCTTCCACCGCCGGGTCGGCCTTGCGATAGCGCTCGTACCAGTGCCAGGCAAAGGGGATCGACACGAGATAGGCGGCCGCTCCCAGCGCCAGCACCTCGAACGGATAGCTCGCCAGCAAGGCAACCAGGAACACGGCGGCCACGAAGAGCGGCAGCACGAGGTCGCGGCGCACGCGCGTGCCCAGCTTCTTGCCCGAGAAGGTCGGCAAGCGGCTGACCATCAGCAAGGCAATCACCACCACATAGACCGCGACCGCCGGCGCCAGCTCCGGCCAGTGCGGCAGGATGCCGACGAATTCGAGATAGACGGGAAACAGCACGCTCAAGGCGCCGGCCGGCGCAGGAACGCCGGTGAAGAAGTTCACCGACCAGGCGGGCTTGTTCGGATCGTCGATGGAGACGTTGAAGCGGGCAAGCCGCAGGGCCGCCGAGATCGCAAAGATCAGCGCCGCGATCCAGCCGATCGAGCGCACTTCCTGCAGCAGCCAGGAATAGAGGATCAGCGCCGGAGCCACGCCGAAATTGACGAAGTCGGCAAGGGAATCGAGTTCCGCGCCGAATTTCGAGGTGCCCTTGAGCAGCCGCGCCACCCGCCCGTCCAGCGCATCCAGCACCGCCGCGATGACGATGGCGCCGATGGCATAGTCCCAGCGCGACTCCAGCGCCATGCGAATGGCCGTGAGGCCAGAGCACAGCGCCAGCAGCGTCACCAGGTTGGGCAGGATCAGCCGCAGCGGCACCCGGCGGAAACGCGGGGCACGACCGCGCCGGCGGCGCGTTGGGCCAGGATCGTAGGGGGCGAAGGGTCCGGTCATCCGTGGCTGCCGATCAGCTGACACGCGTGAGCACGCTGCTGCGCGTCTCGCTGGTGAGGTCCGCGACCACGGTCTCGCCCGCGATCATCGTCTGGCCGACGGCCACCTTCACGCTGGCCTCCTCCGGCAGGTAGACGTCGAGCCGCGAGCCGAAGCGGATCAGGCCGAAACGCTCGCCCGCGCCGATATTCTCGCCCTCGCGCACGAAGCAGACGATGCGCCGCGCGACGAGGCCGGCGATCTGCACGACGCCGATGCGGGTTTCCCCGCTCTCGATGACAAGGCCGTTGCGCTCGTTCTCCTCGCTCGCCTTGTCGGATTCGGCGTTGAGGAAGCTGCCGGCGCGATAGGCGACGCGGGTGATCCGCCCGCCAAAGGGCGCGCGGTTCACATGGCAGTTGAAGACATTCATGAAGATGCAGACGCGCATCATCGGCTCGCTGCCGAGATCCAGCTCCGGCGGCGGCACCGCCTGACCCACCTGACACACCGTCCCGTCGGCAGGCGAGATGACCAGATCGTCGTCGATCGGCGTCACACGCTGCGGGTCCCGGAAGAAATAGGCGACCCACGCAGTCAGGATCAGGCCGATCCAGAACAGCGGGTCGACGAACCACCCGATGATCAGCGTCGCCGCACCGGCTGCGGCAACGAAGGGCCAGCCCTCACGGTGAATGGGGACGAAGGTCTTGGTGATCGTATCGGTCAGCGACATGGACGGTTCCGTTTATGGCGGCCGGTCGCGGAAGAAAGGGTTCCGCAGACAAGGCGAACCCGCCCCTTTTGCACCGGAGCGGGTCGCAAAATCAATCCATGGCGGCACCTTGCCTCAGGCAAGGCACCTTTCGCCCCCTATTCTGCAGACACCTCCTCGCCGGCGCGCGGCCCGCGCACCACGAAGCCCTCGCTGTCGGCCGTTGCGGCCCGCAGCCGCTCCTCCGCCTCGCTCGCCTCCTGCTGGCGCGCCCACATGGAGGCGTAGAGCCCGCCCTTTGCCAGCAGCTCCTGGTGCCGCCCGCGCTCGACGATCCGGCCCTTCTCCAGCACCAGGATCTCGTCGGCATTGACCACGGTGGACAGGCGGTGCGCGATCACCAACGTCGTGCGATTGCGCGAGACCTGGTCGAGCGCGGCCTGGATTTCCCGCTCCGTATGGGTATCCAGCGCCGAGGTCGCCTCGTCGAGGATCAGGATCGGCGGTGCCTTGAGGATCGTGCGGGCAATCGCCACACGCTGCTTCTCGCCGCCCGACAGCTTCAGTCCGCGTTCGCCCACCTCGGTGCGGTAGCCCTGCGGCAGCGCCTCGATGAAGTCGCCGATCTGGGCCATGCGGGCCGCCTCGCGCACCTCCTCCTCGCTCGCCTCGGGGCGCCCGTAGCGGATGTTGTAGGCGACCGTGTCGTTGAACAGCACCGTGTCCTGGGGAACCATGCCGGTCGCCCGGCGCAGGCTCTCCTGCGTCACGTCCCGCACGTCCTGCCCGTCGATGGTGATGCGACCGCCCGTCACATCGTAGAAGCGGAAGAGCAGCCGCGAGATGGTCGACTTGCCCGCCCCCGACGGCCCGACGATGGCGACCGTGCGCCCGGCCGGAACCTCGAAGGCGATGCCCTGCAGGATCGGCCGGTCCGCATCGTAATGGAAGGTCACGTCCTCGAAGCGCACGGTGCCGCCCTGGACCGCGAGCGGCGTCGCGCCCGGCCGGTCGGTGATCTCCGCCGGCTGGCCGAGCAGCTGGAACATCGCCTCGAGATCGGTAAGGCCCTGGCGGATTTCCCGGTAGAGGAAGCCGATGAAGTTGAGCGGGATCGACAGCTGCAGCAGCAGCGCGTTGATCATCACGAAATCGCCCAGCGTCTGGGTGCCGGCCATCACCGCCCGGGCCGACATCACCATGCAGATCGCCGTGGCAACGCCAAGGATCACCGCCTGGCCGAAATTGAGCCAGGCCAGCGATGTCCAGGTGCGGGTGGCCGCTCGCTCGTAGCCTGCCATCGAGCGGTCGAAGCGCTCCGCCTCCATCTGCTCGTTGCCGAAATACTTCACGGTCTCGAAGTTCAGCAGGCTGTCGATGGCCTTGGAATTCGCCTCGGTATCGTTGTCGTTCATCTCCCGGCGGATGGCGATGCGCCAGTTCGACGTCTGCACCGTGAACCAGGTATAGGCGACGATCATGACCGCGACGACGGCAACGTAGATCCAGCCGAACTGGTACCAGATCACCGCCGCCATCACGCCGAATTCCATCACGGTAGGGATGCCGTTGAGGATGGTGAAGCGGACGATGTTCTCGATGCCCTTGACGCCGCGCTCGATCACCCGCGACAGGCCGCCGGTGCGGCGGGCGAGATGAAATCGCAGCGACAGGGCGTGCAGGTGGCGGAAGGTCAGGAAGGCCAGCTGGCGCACCGCGTGCTGGCCGACGCGGGCAAACAGCGCGTCGCGCAACTGATTGAAGCCGACGAACAGCACCCGCGCCACGTTGTAGGCGATGACCAGCATCACCGGCGCCACCAGCCAGGCCGGCAGGACATCGAGGCCGAGCGTGCCACCGGCAGCCGACGCATCGCCCTGCTGCACGGTCAGCGCATCCGTCGCCCATTTGAAGAAATAGGGCGAGAGCACCGTGACGATCTTCGCCACCACCAGCGCCAGGACGGCAAGGCCGACCCTCGCCTTCAGATCCGGGCGGTCGGACGGCCAGATATAGGGCCAGAGCTGGCCGAGGGTGCGGAAGGTCGAGACCTCGTCCGCCGAAATGCGGGGCGCGGGGCCGGGAACGCCTGAGCGGCGACTTGTCATTCCGTGTCCTTTCGACAGGCATCCATGCGCGTCGCGCTCGCCCCTGCCGGCGCCTCGCAGCAGGCCGCCGCAAAAAGCTCCGCCGCGGCGCCCTCGACCAGCGACCGCGCGCCGTCGGTGAGGCGATAGTGGCAGCAGCGGCCGTTCTCCTCCGCCTCGATCAGGCCCGCCTCGCGCAGGATGGCGAGATGCTGGGAGACGGTGGACTGCGCAAGCGGCAGACCGCGAACGATATCGCCGCAGAAGGCACCTGCGCAGGCGGAGAGCGAGGAGACGATCTCCACCCGCACCGGATGCGACAGGGCCTTGAAGATGCGGGCGAGCCGCTCGCTGTCGATGGCGGCAGCAAGGGGGCGGGCCGGCTCGTCGCGGAGCCGGGCAGCGGTTCGGTCACGCATGGAATACCCATTCATCGTAATTTACCGATGGATGGGTTTTAGTCTGCCTGCCGCTTCCCGACAAGCGACGGCGCAGCTTTTCTTCAGCCGCGGGAGCGCTCGTGCCTGATGAGCGTGTCGGTGGTGAAGATCGCCAGCGAGACCCAGATGAGGCCGAAGGTCGCCAGCCGCACCGGCTCCACCTCCTCGCCATAGACATAGAGCGCCAGCAGGAACTGGATGCTCGGCGCGATATACTGCATCAGCCCGACGGCCGTCAGCGACAGGCGTCTTGCACCGGCCGCGAACAGCGCCAGCGGCACGGCCGTCACGACGCCAGTGCCGAGCAGCAGCAGGAACAGGCTCGGCCGGTCGATCGGCCACACGTCGGGCATCGCAGCGCCGCCGTCGGAAAGGCCCGCATAGACCAGATAGGCAAAGGCCAGCGGCGCCAGCACGATGGCCTCGACCATCAGGCCCGGCGAGGCTCCGACCGCCACCGTCTTGCGCACATAGCCGTAGATGCCGAAGGAGAAGGCCAGCGCGACGGAGACCCAGGGAAAACCGCCGAGCGCCATAGCCTGGACGGCAACGGCTATGGCCGCCAGCACGATCGCCACGGTCTGCCAGCGGCTCAACGTCTCCTTGAGCACGACGAGCCCGATTGCGACCGAAACCAGCGGATTGGCGAAATAGCCGAAGCTCACTTCCAGGATCCGGCCGCGCTCCACCGCCCAGATGAACACCAGCCAGTTGATCGAGATCACCGCCGCGGACAATGCCAGCTTCGACAAGGTCGCGGGATCGCGCAGGATCGCCCCCACCTCGCCGAGCTTGCCGCGAACGCCGAGAAAGATCGCCAGGAACAGCACCGACCACAGGATCCGGTGGGCGACCACCAGATCCGCCGGGATCGCCGCCGTCCACTTGTAGTAGGCCGGCAGGAAGCCCCACAGCAGGAATGCAGAGAGGGCGAAGGCAAGGCCGAGGCGCCGCTCGGCATCGGCCGCCGCGGCTGTCGGTTGGGAGGTCATGATCGCGTGATCCGCTGGGCTGCTGCGAGGCTGCCCGTCAGAGCCCGGCCTTCAGCAGCGTGTAGGTGTGGGAATCGATGAGCGCCTGGAACGACGCATCGACGATATTGCCCGAAACGCCGATCGTGAACCAGCGTTTGTGCGTCCTCTTGTTGTAGCTCTCGATCAATACGCGCGTGACGGCATCCGTGCCGCCATTGAGGATACGCACCTTGAAGTCGGTCAGCTCCATCTCGTCGACGACCGACTGGTAGCGCCCGAGATCCTTGCGCAGGGCCGTGTCCAGCGCGTTGACCGGACCGTTGCCCTCGCCCACCGACATATGCGTCTCGCCGTCGATGTCGATCTTCACCACCGCCTCGGAGACGGTGACCAGCTCGCCGATGGCATTGAAGCGCCGCTCCACCATGACGCGGAACGACAACACGTCGAAATAGCGCCGCACCTCGCCGAGCCGACGGCGGGCCAGCAGCTCGAACGAGGCGTCCGCCGCCTCGTAGGCATAGCCCTGCGCCTCGCGCTCCTTGACGTCGGCGAGCAGCGCATCGAGGCGCGGATCGGCCTTGTCGACGGCGATGCCGAGCCGGGCGAGCTCGCCGATCAGGTTCGACTTGCCGGCCTGGTCGGAAACGAGCACCCGGCGCCGGTTGCCGACGGTCTCCGGCGGCACATGCTCGTAGGTCTCCGGCTCCTTCAGGATCGCCGAGGCATGGATGCCCGCCTTGGTGGCGAAAGCATTCTCGCCGACGTAAGGCGCATGCCGGTCCGGCGAACGGTTGATGATCTCGTCGAAGGCGCGCGAGATCGAGGTGATGTCGGCCAGCGCCTCGGCGCTCACGCCGAGTTCGAACTGCTCCCGGTAGGGAGACTTCAGCATCAGGGTCGGCACCAGCGTGATCAGGTTGGCATTGCCGCAGCGCTCGCCGATGCCGTTGAGCGTTCCCTGGATCTGGCGCACGCCGGCCGCAACGGCGGCCAGCGAGTTGGCGACCGCATGGCCCGTATCGTCATGGGCGTGGATGCCCAGATGCACGCCGGGCACATGCGCGGTAACCGCCCCGACGATCTCCATCACCTCCGAGGGCAGCGTGCCGCCATTGGTGTCGCACAGGACCACCCAGCGCGCGCCGGCCTCATAGGCGGTCTTGGCGCAGGCCAGCGCGTAAGCCGGGTTGGCCTTGTAGCCGTCGAAAAAGTGCTCGCAGTCGATCATCGCCTCGCGGCCGCTCGCCGTCACGGCCTCGACACTGCCGCGGATCGACTCGAGGTTCTCCTCGTTGGTACAGCCCAGCGCCACGCGCACATGATAGTCCCAGCTCTTGGCGACGAGACACACCGCCTCGGCCGCCGAGCCCAGCACCATCTGCAGCCCCGGATCGTTCGCGGCCGAGCGCCCTGCCCGCTTGGTCATTCCGAAGGCGGTGAAGGTCGCCGCCTTCGTGCGCTTGGCCTCGAAGAAGGCCGTGTCGGTCGGATTGGCGCCCGGATAGCCGCCCTCCACGTAATCGACGCCCAGCCGGTCCAGAAGCTCCGCAATCACGATCTTCTCCTCCACCGAGAAGTCGATGCCGGCCGTCTGCGCTCCGTCGCGCAGCGTCGTGTCGAACAGGTAGAGGCGTTCGCGTGTCATGGTCGGGTCCTTGGGGTCGCCGGCCTTTGCGGCCGGTCGTTCGTGGATGGGGGGCCGGCACGGGGCCGGTCAGGCTTTCCCGGGATTGCGTGGCAGGTGAGAGGGGGCGTTCGACCAGGCGTCCTGCGGCCACTCGTCCGGCGGCCAGCTCTCCGTTTCCCGGTCGGGATGCTGGTTGGAACGGATCGTGGCAAGAAACGAGGCGGCCTCCAGATCGTCCATCGTGTCGCGCTCGGGCAGCGCCGAGACGGTGTCGACGTAAGGCAGCTTCGCCTCCACGCCGAACTGGATCTTAGGGGCGATTTCCTCCGGGTGGTCGAACGCACCGATGGCCAGCGCCAGCTTGTCGCCCGGCTCCTCATAGGTGAGCGGCGTTCCGCAGGACGGGCAGAACCCGCGGGTCACATGGTTGGAGGAGCGGAACTGCGCCGGCTCCCCGCGCGTCCATGTCAGTTGCGGGCGCTCGATCGCGACCAAGGGCGCGTAGAAGCCGCCGAACGCCTTCTGGCACATGCGGCAATGGCAGATCGAAGCAGTGCCCAGCGCTCCCTCGACACGAAAGCGGATCGCGCCGCACTGGCACCCACCGGTGTGAATGACCGCGTCAGTCATGTGCTTTCTCCTCTTCGCATGCTTCCAGGATCTTCCTGCAAACCCCATCGAGCTCCTTCAGGACGTCCGGATTCCAGAAACGCAGAACCTTCCATCCCAACCCGGAAAGCGTTTCGTCTCGCAGTCGGTCGACGCGTGCTCCACGGGCCTCACCATGCTGAGAACCATCCAGTTCGACGACAAGACGGTGAGCCGGGGCCGCGAAATCGACGATATAGCCTGCGATTGGCATCTGGCGGCGAAAGGAAATCCCCTCGAGACGATGTCCCCGCAATGCGCGCCAGAGCTTTCTCTCCGCCTCGGTCATGTCCCGGCGAAGTGACTTGGCGTTACCGCGCAGTGCTTTGGCGACCTCGTGATGCGGCATCTCTCAGGACCGTCCCTCACGCTGCCGCAAAACAACACCCCGGGCTATCTCGCCGGGACGTCGCCGCAAGTACCCCTCTCCCCCCTTGAGGGGGAGATGTCTCCGCAGGAGACAGAGGGGGGTGACAAACCTCCCCTCAAAAACCGAGCGTACGAGTGGAGAGCCCCCTACCCCCCTCTGCCGGCTTTGCCGGCATCTCCCCCTCAAGGGGGGAGAGGGACGCGAGGCACTGCCACGCGACCTCTGTTTGCACCTCGCATGGCCCGTCATGGTCACTGCGCCAGCTCCCAGGTCGTCACGCGCTTGCCGGTCGCAGGGTCCTTGCCGTCCTTCAGCACGACGCCGGCATCGGCCAGCTCGGCACGGATGCGGTCGGCCTCGCCCCAGTCCTTCGCCTCGATGAAGGCAAGCCGCTCGGCAATGCGGGCATCCACCTTCGCCATCAGTTCGGGATCGGCAGCCGCTTCCTGAACCGCCTCGACGGCTGCCCGGATCTCGCTCAGGTCGAAGCCGAGGAAGCCGAGCGCATCGGCCAGCGTCTGAGCGGCGGCCGCATCCCCGCCGCGCGCTTCGCGTGCGAGCCCGTGCAGCGCGGCAATGGCCCGCGGCGTGTTGAGGTCGTCGCACAGCGCCTCCACCAGCGCTTCCGGCGGCAGGGTCGCCGCTGCCGGCTGAACGCCCGCGCGGTTGATCAGATCGTCCCAGCGCTGCAGCAGTCCTTCGGCCTCTTCCAGCGCCTTCTCGGTGAAGTCGAGCGGCTGGCGGTACTGCGTCATCAGCAGGACGAGGCGGATGGCCATGCCCGGCCATGGGCGACCGCCCACCTTCTCCGTCTCCAGCAGGTCGTGCAGGGTGATGAAGTTGCCGAGCGACTTCGACATCTTCTCGCCTTCCACCTGCAGGAAGCCGTTATGCAGCCAGTAGCGCGCCATCAGCTTGGTGCCGTGCGCGCAGCAGGACTGGGCGATCTCGTTCTCGTGATGCGGGAAGATCAGGTCGAGCCCGCCGCCATGGATGTCGAAGACGGGGCCCAGGTGATGGGCGCTCATCACCGAGCACTCGATATGCCAGCCCGGACGCCCGCGCCCCCAGGGGCTGTCCCAGCCCGGCTCGTCCTCGGACGACAGCTTCCACAGCACGAAGTCGCCGGGGTTCTTCTTGTGGGCATCGACGGCGATCCGCGCGCCCGCCTTCTGGTCCTCCAGATTGCGCTTGGACAGCTCGCCGTAAGCCGGCATCGAGCCGGTGTCGAACAGCACCTCGCCTTCCGCCTCATAGGCATGCCCCTTGGCGATCAGCGTGCCGATCATCTCGATCATCCCGCCGATATGGGCGGTGGCGCGCGGCTCGTGCGTGGGGGCCAGGCAGCCCAGCGCCTTCACGTCCGCATGGAACTGATCGGCCGTCTTGCCCGTTACCCTGGCGATCGCATCGTTGAGCGGGAGGTCGGGATAGTCGCGCAGGGCCCGCGCGTTGATCTTGTCGTCCACGTCGGTGATGTTGCGCACATAGGTGACGTGATCCTGCCCGTAGAGATGGCGCAGCAGGCGGAACAGCACGTCGAACACGACGACCGGCCGGGCATTGCCGATATGGGCGTAGTCGTAGACCGTCGGCCCGCACACATACATGCGCACGTTCCCGGCGTCCTCCGGCTCGAAGTCTTCCTTCGCCCGGGTCAGCGTGTTGGTCAGTTTCAATCGATGAGCGGAAAGCATGATCGGTCGTCTCCTGGCCAGCTGGCCGGGGCGTCCGTCTCATCTCCCTTGTCGGAGAGCTTCACGCATGAGGGGAACGGCCACAGCCAGCTTTGTCGCTAGCTGCAAATAATGAGAATCGAAATGGTCTTCCGATGGGCCGTGCACATGGCAAGTGTTCTGACCCGTTTGCCTGGCCCGGTCAAGCGTCAAAAGGCGGGTTGCCGCGCCTCGCAGCGGCTTTTCGCTGGCGTTCAACGCGTGTCCTGGATCACACTGGCGTTGAGGAGACTCCGTCATATTAGGGCTGCGGCTCCACCGTATGATGGAGGTCATTTGTGGGAGAAAGTCATGAGCCCCTTCGCCTGTGAGACCCGGCCCCGGCCGGTTGCGTTCTTGCGTCTCGCCAGCGCCGTCCCGGCCCTCGCGCTTGCCGCGCTGCTGTCGGCCACTGCAGTGCCGGCGCACGCCCAGTCGGCCCTGCCGGTGGAAAGCGCGCCGACGGGCAGCGTGCAGGTGGGAGAGGCGCATCTGCCGACCGACCCGCTCGCCATGGCGATCGCCCGGGAGCTGTCGGTCAACACCACGGTGATGCTCGAGGCCTCGGTCAATGCCGGCAGCGAGGAAGAGCTGGAACTCGGCATCCAGGGCTACTACGAGAACCGCGTGTTCCAGCCGCTCTGGGTCAGCGAGCAGGGCCTCAATCCCCATGGCGAGTTGCTGCTGTCCGCCTTCGAGAGGGCGGGCGACCATGCGCTCGACCCGGCCGACTACGCGCCCGACCGGCTGCGCCAGCTGGCAAGCGCGGCGACCGACACCGAGGGCCTCGCGGAGCTGGAAGTCGCGATCTCCAACACTTTCGTCACCTATGCCAACCACCTGACCGCGGGCCGGGTGAAGCCGAACGAGGTCAACCGCTCGCTGAACCTCTTCCCCAAGGCACCGGATCCGGCCGTGGTGCTCGAGTTCGTCGACACGTCCGAGGACTTCGCCGCCGCCATCGAGGGGCTTTCCCCCAATACGCCCAACTATGCACGGCTGAAGACGGCACTCGCCGACTACCGCGCCAAGGAGGCCGCCGGCGGTTTCACCGCCGTTCCCGAGGGCGAGACGCT
Organism: Stappia indica; assembly: GCF_009789575.1. Classification (NCBI taxonomy): domain Bacteria; kingdom Pseudomonadati; phylum Pseudomonadota; class Alphaproteobacteria; order Hyphomicrobiales; family Stappiaceae; genus Stappia; species Stappia indica. The sequence goes on from NZ_CP046908.1 coordinate 537,717, forward strand.
GAAGCCGGGCATGACCGACACCCGGGCGGAGGCGCTGCGCACCCGCCTGGCCGAGCAGGACCTCTTCACGCCCGGCAGCCATACCGGCGACGTCTATGACGGCGCGCTGGTCGAGGCTGTGAAGCTCTTCCAGGAGCGCCACGGCCTGGAGGTGGACGGCGTCATCGGCAAGAACACGCTCGCCGAGATCAACGTGCCGATCTCCACGCGCATCGACCAGATGGAGCTGAACATGGAGCGGCGGCGCTGGATGCCGGACGATCTCGGCTCCCGCTACGTCTTCGTCAACCTGGCCGACCAGAACCTCAAGGTCGTGGAGAACGACAAGACCGTCCACACCACCCGCGTGGTCGTCGGCAAGCCGTACCATGCCACCCCGGTCTTTTCCGACGAGATGACCTATGCGGAGGTGAACCCCTACTGGACGGTGCCCTACTCCATCGCCACGACCGAATACCTGCCGATGCTCAAGCGCGACCCCGGCGCGCTGCTGGCCAAGAACATCCGCGTCTTCTCGGGGAACCGCGAGATCGATCCCTGGTCGGTCGCCTGGGGCTCCTACAGCCGCGCCAGCTTCCCCTTCACGCTGCGCCAGGATCCCGGCGAGGGCAACGCGCTCGGCCGCATCAAGTTCATGTTCCCGAACAAGTTCAACATCTACATCCACGACACACCGTCGAAGTCGCTGTTCGACCGCGCCCAGCGTTCCTTCAGCCATGGCTGCATCCGCGCCGAGGACCCCTTCGACCTTGGCCAGGCCCTGCTCGGCTCCGACGGCTGGACGAAGGGCAAGCTGGAGGCGGTGCGCAACAGCGGCGAGCGGCGGGTGATCAAGCTGTCGAAGCCAATGCCCGTCCACCTCACCTATCTGACCGCCTGGGTGAACAAGGACGGCTCGGTGCATTTCCGCCGCGACATCTACGACCGCGACAAGGTGCTGGCCAAGGCAATCGCCCAGTTGCGGCCCGCCAATCTCTGACGGGGACCGGCCCTCGCCCGCTCAAACGTTAAAGGCGCCGCTCCGCAAGGGCGGCGCCTTTACCAATCTGAACGGCACATAAAGGCACGTCTCAGCACGGGTTCAGTCGCCCCGATGCATCATCGGCACAGTTCAAGGCCCAGCGTATCGGAGCCAGTGCCATGCAGACGACCCTTTCTCCCCTCCTCGATCGCAGCGGACGCCTGGTCCGCCAGCTCGTCGCCGCGTCCCTCTTCGGAGCGCTCATGCTGGCGCCGGTCGCGGGATTCGTTTTTGCCACCGACATGACGTCCAGAAACCGGGACGACATTGCGTTTCATGCACCTTCCCTGTGCACGAAGGATAAAATCGGCTGCATTATTAACCCTCAGGGACATAGTTCGACTTTTAGCAATCGCTGATATCTTGCGTCGAAGGAATTGTTCCACTCTAATGCCGCGACTTCGAATTGCAGACTGGCGAGCTCCTCCTGCGTGAGCGGGCTGGCCGTTGCGGCTCGAGGCCGATGTGCTGTGCAGCGGCGGGATCGGGGCCGCCTCTTGCACCCAACGGCGTTCGGGAAGGACGGAAATGATCGACGCGCTTCAGGAAAAGGCCGAGGATGCGGCGAGCTTTCTTAAGATGCTCGCCTCTGCCCCGCGCCTCATGCTGCTGTGCCATATGGCCAACGGCGAAACCAATGTCGGCCAGCTCGCCGATTTGACCGGCATGCGCATGCCGACCGTCTCGCAGCAACTCGCCTTGCTGCGGGCGCAGGGTCTGGTGCGCACACGCCGCGAGGGCACCACCATCTATTACAGCCTCGACAGCGAGATTGCCCAGGACGTCCTGGCCCTGCTGGAGAAGCATTTCTGTCCTCCCGAGGCGATGGCAGCCCGCAAAGGCAGGCGGCTGGAGACGACCGGCGCCGGGTGACCGTCGCCGGGTGACCGCCGCCGCCACGCACCTGTCAGCGGCCGCATCTGTCCGACGCGGCGCGCAGATCCGGCGGGTCAGTTGTCCAGCCAGTCCCCGCAGCGCGGCGCGCTCGCCTCGCCCCAGGGCATGATCGGCACCGTGGAGGTCGAGTTCTTCGGGCTGCCCTCGATGATCTTGTCGGAATAGACGAGATAGACCAGCACGTTGCGCTTGGTGTCGCAACCGCGCACGATCCGCATCTTCTTGAACAGGAACGAGCGGCGCTGGCGGAACATCTCCTCGCCCTGCTCGAACTTCGCCTTGAAGGTCACAGGCCCCACCTGCCGGCAGGCGAGCGAGATGTCGGACACTTCCTCGGCAACGCCGAGCCAGCCCGACACGCCGCCCTTTTCCGGCACGGTGAAGTGGCAGGCGACGCCCTCGACCAGCGGATCGTCCACCGCATAGGTCGCCAGCTTGTGGTCCGGCGTCAGGAACTTCCAGACCGTCGACTTCTTGAAGATCAGGTCCGGCTCGTCGGCCGACAGGGCCGGCTGCGCCAGCGCCGCGAGCGCGGCGACGGAAAGAACGGCGGCCCGCAGGAAGGATTTCATCATCTCAGTCTCCCGGTATGGTCGAGCCGCATATGGGGGGCGGCCGGAAGAGGCGCAAGCGGTGCGCCCGCCGTCCTCAGATGAAGAGCTTCCCGATCTGGACGGCCGCGACCAGGGGCGAAGGTGTCGACAAGAGCGCCAGCGCCGTAAGGCTCAACAGCCCGAGCACGATGTTGGCGCCTGCCAGTCCGCGCTCGCCGGCCCTTGCAGCCACGCGCCAGCACGCGCCATGGGTCAGAACGACCAGCACGGCCAGAATGGCGGCGGCGAGCATCCCCTGCTCGTCCTGAATGCCGGCGCGAAACAACCCCATCGGCAGGAAGGCGCCTGCCAGCGGCAGCAGCAGCACGTGGTTGAGCACCGTCCACACCAGCACCGGGCTTTGCGGTTTCGGCGGTGCGGCAGCAGCCTTTTCCGGTGCCTGCGTCTTGTCCGCCCGTCCTGCCGTCTTCGCCATCCTGCCGGTCATCCTGTCTGGAACCTGATTGCCCCGCCCCTTGCCTGACTGCCACGCCTGGCCACCGGCCGCAAGCCGATCCGGGAACACCCGATGTCGCACCCTTGCCCGTGTCCCGCCAATCGTTAGAATTGCAACCATACATGCAATGATTGCCGCCGCCGGCCGGGCCTGCCTGTCGCCCACGGCAGCTGAAAGCGAGCACTCGATGAGCGACATGGGCAACGATCAACGGCCTCTCGAGCTGGAAGGGTTCCTCCCCTATCGACTCAACGTGCTCGCCGAGACCGTCAGCCAGTCGCTCGCCGGCATCTATCGCCGGCGCTACGCGATCAGCGTGCCTGAATGGCGGATCATGGCGACCCTCGGCCAATTCGGGACGATGACCGCCAAGGAGATCGGCGCGCACAGCCACATGCACAAGACCAAGGTCTCGCGCGCGGTCGCAAGCCTTGAACATCGCGACTTCCTGCTGCGCAAGGCCAACGCCCGGGACATGCGGGAGAGCTTCCTGCAGCTCACCGACAAGGGCATGGGCGCCTATCGCCAGCTGGTGCCGGAAGCGCATCGTTTCATCGAAGCGCTGGTGGCCCCGCTCGACCCGGCCGACCGGCTGGTGTTCGACCGGGTGCTGGAGCAACTGGCGGGGCGCGCGAAGGAACTGAGCATCGACCTCGACGGCGCGGACACGGTCGCCGCCGGTTAGGTGCGAGTTTACTAAAAGTCGAGCATTTCCTTGTGCCGCGCCGCGACCTGGCGCCATAGTCGGCCCCGTTGGAGCCTGGCTGCGACCAGGCTGCCCCCTTTTGCGCAAGCGGATCGCGTCGATGGCACTCGAGAACGGCATGGGAAAAGGACTGCTGCGCGCCCTCGTGGCTGCGGGCCTGATCCTTGCCGTCGGCGGCCCGGCTGTCGCCGCCAGCTGCTCTGCCCTGCGTGCCGAGTTGCAGCAGATCTCGGCCGGCGGCTCGCGCTCGCCCGAATATGCCAAGTGGGACGAGGCCCACCGCGCCCAGTCGCGCGCCCTGGGCCTGGCCGAGCGCGACTTCCGCCATCTCGGCTGCGGAGGTGCTGCCGGCGCCCCGTCCTGCAAGGGGCTCGGTCCGAAGATCGAAAACATGCGCGCCAACCTCGCCAAGATCGAGCGGCAACGCGCCCGCCATGCCGGAACGACCCGCAGCAATGGCCGCGAGGCGGCCCTGCGCAAGGCTTTGGCCCGTCAGAACTGCGACGCCCCGCGCGAGGCCCATGCCCCCGCCAATCCGGGCATCCGGTCCGCACCGCCCTCCGGCGGCGGCTTTCTGTCGCTGTTCGGCATCGGCCGCCGCAACGAGGCCGTGACGCATCAGGTCGCCGTGGAACAGGACCAGAGCGAGCCGCGGCCGCGTTCGACCGTCCGGTTCAGCTCCGGCGACAGCGCCGCCATCGCGCGCCGTCCTTCCGGCCCGACCTACCGGACCATGTGCGTGCGCATGTGCGACGGGTTCTTCTTCCCCGTGAGCTTCGCCACCGGCGAGGAAGGCTTCGGCCGCGATGCCGCCGTGTGCCGCTCCATGTGCCCCGGCGCCGAGGCCGAGCTCTTCGTCCATCGCAATCCGGGCGAAACGGTCGAGAACCTCGTCTCCGTCACCGGCATGCCCTATGGCGACCTGCCAAATGCCAACCGGTTCCGCGTTTCCTATGTGGAAGGGTGCGGCTGCCAGCCGAGCGCCGACCGCCAGACCATGGCCAGCCTGATCCGCAGCGGCGACGACGAGGCCGCCGCCTACCTGCGCGATGTCGAGACCGGCACCGGGCAGGAGCTGCGCAGCGGCGTTGCTCCCGACGGCCTGCCGACCGACGATGCGCAGGAGGCCATCGAGGCCTTGCAGCTGCAGGACCCGGACACCCGCACCAACATGGAGCTGGGCTACTCGCCCGTGCGCCAGGGCCCGGCCCTGCCGGTCCTCGGCTCGTCCTCGCGCCCGAAGCCGGCGACGGCCGGCGCCGAAAGTGCCGCCGCTGCAGACCCCGGCATGGACGGCCCGTCCGAGCCGCCCGCCGAGCGCAATGTCAGGATAGTCGGGCCGCGCTATTTCGTCGCCCAATAAGCGGCAGCAAGGCCTTCATGTCCGGCCCGTGCTCCTCGCCCGTCAGCGCCTTGCGCAGCGGCAGGAACAACCCCCGCCCCTTGCGGCCCGTCCGCGCCTTCAATGCACCCGTCCAGGTGCCCCAGGTCGTCTCGTCGTAAGGCTCGGGCGGCAGCAGCTCCGTCGCCTCGCGAAGGAACGCACGGTCTTCCTCGGCCACGGGCAGCGGCTCGGGCGCGGTCACGGCGCGCCACCAGCGCGCGGCATCCGCCACCGTCTCGCAATTCTCGCGCACCGCCAGCCAGAAGGCCTCGCCCCCCGGCTGCGCATCGCCAACGCCCATGGCTGACAACCGCTCGGCAACGTCGGCATATGGCAGGGCATGCACCAGCTTCGCGTTGAGCGGCCGTAGCTCCTGCGGATCGAATTTGGCCGACGAACGCGACACGTCGGCAAGGTCGAAGACCTCCGCCAGCCGGGCCAGGCTCTCCGCCGGTTCCACCGCATGGCTGGTGCCTGTGAGAACGGCGAGCGAGGCGACCGCCATCGGCTCGAACCCCTCCTCGCGCAGCGAACGCAGCGACAGCGCGCCCTTGCGCTTCGAGAGGCCCTCGCCGGAAACCGTCGTCAGCAGGTTGTGATGCCCGAAGACCGGCGGGCTCGCATCCAGCGCCTCGAAGATGGCGATCTGCACGCCCGTGTTGGCGACATGGTCCTCGCCGCGGATGACATGGGTCACCCCGGCGGCGATGTCGTCGACGATGGACGGCAGCGTGTAGAGATAACTTCCGTCCTCGCGCACCAGCACCGGATCGGACAGGGAGGCGAGATCGATGCTCTGCGCCCCGCGGCACAGGTCGTCCCAGCTGCGCTCCACCCGCCGCGTGACGAAGGGATCGCCGTCGTGGTTCGGCAGCAGGAAGCGCCAGTGCGGCCGCCGTCCCTCCGCCTCCAGCCGGGCTCGCTCCTCATCACTGAGCTTCAGGGCCGCCCGGTCATAGACCGGCGGGCGTCCGAGCGCCCGCGCCCTTGCGCGCCGCCGCTCCAGCTCGTCCGCCGTCTCAAAGCAGGGATAGAGCAGCCCGGCCGCCTTGAGCTTTTCGGCCGCCGCATCGTAGAGCGGCAGCCGGTCCGACTGGCGGAAGCTCTCATGCGGCGCGATGCCGAGCCAGCCGAGATCCTCCGCGATCGCCGAGGCGAATTCCTCGGTCGAGCGCTCCTTGTCGGTGTCGTCGTAGCGCAGGATGAAGCGCCCCTCGCGGCGCAGCGCGAAGAGCCAGTTGATCAGCGCCGGACGGGCATTGCCGATATGCAGGAAGCCCGTGGGCGACGGGGCGAAGCGAACGGTGACGGTCATGGCCACCTCTTAGCCGGAAGCCGCACCCGTCGCAACGCTGCCCTCCGCCTGCCGCTGGCGCACATGGCGCGACACCAGCGTCAGCGCCAGCGCCGCCAGCAGGCAGTAGAGCGCCATGGCATAGACCTGCAGCGAATAGGCCACGCCGGCATCGATCAGATAGCCGGTCAGGCCCGGCCCCAGCGCCGAGGCGAAGACCATCATCGCCACCGTCACCGAGCGGATCGAGCCGAGGTGCCGCGCACCATAGATCTCCGGCCACAGGGCGCCGAACAGGGTCGAGCTGAAGCCGTAGCTGATGCCGAGCAGCGCCATGAAACCGAAGGCGGCGAAGGGATGCGTGACCGCGCCCAGCAGCACGCAGGCGAGCCCCAGCGGCAGCAGGAAGGTCGGCAGCAGCCGCAGCGCGGTCACCTTGTCCACCAGATAGCCGGCCAGCAGCGCGCAGCTGATCGTCATCGCCGACATGGCCATGAAGGCGGAGGCGAACATCTCCATCGACCAGCCGCGCAGCTCCACCAGGTAGACCTGATGGAAGAAGATCGTCGTCCCGATGAAGGGCGGCGCCAGCGTGCCGGCGGAAATGATCCAATAGGCCGGATCGCGCAGCACTTCGCCGCGGGTCCATTGCCGTTGAACGATGGGCCGCTCATCCGTGTGGATGGTGCCGCGCGGCACCCGCTCCACCTTCAGCAGCAGGAGCAGCGCCGGCAGCGCCACCAGCACCAGCACGCCAACGCCGAGCCACCACGTGCCGCGCCAGCCCAGCAGGCCGGCCAGCGTCACGAAGACCAGCGGCAGGCTCGCCTCGCCGCACTGGATGCCGAGCGAGGCGATGGAGACGGCACGGCCGCGCTGCGCGTCGTACCAGCGGCCCATCGCGGTCATCGCCACATGGGTCATCATGCCCTGGCCGAACAGGCGCAGCCCGTAGAGCACCACGAACAGCATGGCGACCGAGGAGACGCTGGCCATGCCGGCGGTGAACAGGGCGAGCGCGGCCACCACGCCGCCGGAGACCAGCGCCAACGGGAAGCGGTCGACCGCCTTGCCGACGAAGGTCAGCGACAGCGCCGAGCACAGCGTCGCGGCCATGTAGAGCCCGCCGAACGCGCCGTGGCTCAGCCCGAACTCGGCCCTCAGGTCGCCTGCGACCAGCGAGATGAAGTAGGTCTGCCCGAAGCTGGAGAAGAAGGTCAGAAGCAGCCCGGCGCCGAGCCATCGGAGGTTGTCGCGCAGGAAGGTGAAGAAGGGCATGGCAGCATCCGCGGCAAAGGTGGCACGTCCGCAGGCCGGCAAGCCCGTGCCCGCGGCAAGCCGGAACATGGCGCGAGGCGAAGGGCGGTGCGACCGCAGGTCGATCAGGTGGAGCGCAGGCCGGCGGCACCGGTCGCAGGACCAGGAAAGAGCCGTCAGGATAGAGAAACTTCGCTCCCGGCGAAAGAGATCGTCCTTTCCGACAATGCCCGTCTCAGACCGCTGCGGTTTCCGCCGGCCGCCTCCATGCCAGAACGGCGAGCCAGGCGAGCGCCGCCAGCGCCAGCATCGCCAGCCCCGAGGCGTAGAGCACGACGCCCGCCACACCGGCGCTGTCCAGCACCATCGTCACCAGCAGCGGACCTGCCGCCATCGCCACATTGCTCGGCAAGGACAGGTCGGCCGCCGCCCGCGCATAGCGGCTTGCGGAAAAGAAGCTGAGCGGCAGCAGCGCCCTCGTCAGCGCCGAAATGCCCGATCCGAACCCGTAGAACGCGATGAACAGATAGAGCAGCGAGGCCTGCCCGTCGGCGAGGAGCAGCAGCAGGGGCGAGCCCACCAGCAACGCGGCGGCAATGAGGCCCGAGGTCAGCGGCGTCGCAAACCGCCCCGCCAGGATGTCGGCGAGCCGCGCCGTGATGCCGAGCACCGAGCGCAGTGCGCCGAGTTCCAGGGCCAGCGCCGGCGAGGCGCCCGACATCTGCAGCAGGGCGATCAGCGAGGGCGCAAGCCCCGTCGTCACCAGGCTGAAGACAATGGAGGCCAGCGCGATCAGCAGGAAGGCAAGACGCGCCTGCGCCTGCGTCAGCCGCAAGGGCTCCACCGCAGCGGCCGCAGCCCGTGCGGCGGCGCCGTCTCCGCCGCGCGGCGACGGGAGGGCGAAGAGATAGAGCGGGCACAGCGCTGCTTGCGTACCGGCCGCCGCCAGCATCGCCATGCGCCAGCCGATCGCCCCTTCCAGCAGGCTCCATAGCGGCCAGGCAACGGCGGCCGACAGGCCGGTGAAGATCATCAGGATGCCGATGGAGCGCCGGGCGCCCGCCCCTTCCCGCTCGACCACCGCCGCATTGCACGGCACGGTCAGACCGAGCGCGCCGCCGATCCCCATCACCAGCCAGGCGGCGTAGTAGAGCACAACGCCCTGCGCCAGGCTCATGGCGAGAAGCCCCGCCGCCATGGTCGCAGCGCCCGCCGCCAGCACCTTTGCTGCGCCATGCCGCTCGATCAGCCGCCCGGTCCAGGGGCCGGCGAACCCGCCCAGAAGCATCATCGCCGTCAGCCCGCCGAAGGCGAGCGCGTTCGACATCCCGAGCTCGGCGGCGATCTGCCGCCCCAGCACGCCGGGCATGTCGAAGGTCGTCCCCCAACCGACGATCTGGCCGGCGGCAAGGATGGCGACCAGGCGGAGCCTGTCGAGACGCATGATCCCTCGCGCGAGGGCTCGGGTGGCGGGAACGACGGCGGCCCGGTCCGGGCGGCCGCCGCCAAGAGACGCGGCCTAGCTGCGGTCGCGGAAGCGGTTGGTGATCGGGTAGCGGCGGTCGCGGCCGAAATTCTTGCGGGTGATCTTCACGCCCGGCGCCGACTGCCGGCGCTTGTATTCGGCGATGTAGAGCAGGTGCTCGATGCGGTGGATCAGCTCGCGGTCATGGCCGCGCGCCTCGATATCGCCCACCGACATCTCGTTCTCCACCAGGCACTCGAGAATATCGTCGAGCACGTCGTAGGGCGGCAGCGAATCCTGGTCCGTCTGGTTCTCGCGCAGCTCCGCGGTCGGCACCTTGTCGATGATGTTGACGGGGATGACCTCGCCCGCGGGGCCGAGCAACCCGTCCGGCCGGTTGCCATTGCGCCAGGCGGCGAGCCGATAGACCTGCGTCTTGTAGAGATCCTTGATCGGGTTGAAGCCGCCATTCATGTCGCCATAGAGCGTCGCATAGCCGACGGACATTTCCGACTTGTTGCCCGTGGTCGCGACCATGGCACCGAACTTGTTGGAGATCGCCATCAGGATCGTGCCGCGCGCGCGCGACTGCAGGTTCTCTTCGGTCACGCCGCTTTCGGTGCCGGCGAACAGGCCGGACAGCGCCTCGGCAAAGCCCTCCACAGCCGGGGCGATGGCCACCGTGTCGTAGCGCACGCCGAGCGCCTTCGCGCAGGCCTCGGCGTCCTTGAGGCTTTCGGCCGACGTGTAGCGATAGGGCAGCATCACGCAGTGCACCTTGTCGGCTCCCAGCGCATCGACCGCCATCGCCGCCACCACGGCGCTGTCGATGCCGCCGGACATGCCCAGCACCACGCCCGGGAAGCGGTTCTTGTTCACATAGTCACGAAAGCCGAGGACGCAGGCCTGCCAGCGCGCCGCATCGATGTCCGGCAGCTCGGCCTTCGGCCCGCTCTCGCAGACCCAGCCGTCCTCCGCATCGCGGCGCCAGTCGGTGATCGCGATCTCCTCGACGAACTCGCCCATCTGGAAGGCAAGGCGCCGGTCGGCCTGCAGCGCGAAGGACGCGCCGTCGAACACCAGTTCGTCCTGGCCACCGAGCTGGTTGCAATAGACCAGCGGCAGGCCCGTCTCGACCACGCGCTGGACCATCACCTGCAGCCGCACCTCGGGCTTGCCGGCATGGAAGGGCGAGCCGTTCGGCACCAGCAGCAGCTCCGCTCCGGTCTCCTCCAGGCACTCACACACTTCCTCGGTCCACGCATCCTCGCAGACCGGCAGGCCGAGGCGGATGCCGCGAAAGCCGACCGGTCCCGGCAAGGGGCCTGACTGGAACACGCGCTTTTCGTCGAACTCGCCGTAATTCGGCAGGTCGTACTTGAACCGAACGCCCTCGATGCGCCCGCCGTCGACCAGCGCCACGGCATTGTGCAGCTTGTCGCCCTCGCGCCAGGGCAGGCCGATCACCACGCCCGGCCCGCCATCGGCGGTCTCCGCCACCAGCTCGTCCAGCGCCGCCCGGCAAGAGGCCACGAAGGCAGGCTTCAGCACCAGATCCTCCGGCGGATAGCCGGACAGGAACAGCTCCGACAGCAGCAGCAGATCGGCCCCGCCGGCGGCAGCTTGCGCACGGGCGCGGCGCGCCAGCGCCAGGTTGCCCTCCACGTCGCCGACAGTCGGGTTCATCTGGACCACCGCCAGCCGCAGCCTGTCGGCAGGGCCGGAAGAGCCGGTTTTCAGGGAGGATTCGGTCGGTGTCGCGCTCATGGAAACGGGTGTAGCCCGGCCCTTGCGCTTGCGCAATCGGCGAGAGCGCATGGGCGGTGCGCGTCTCCGCCCTTCCCTCCGTGGGACATCGGATCGTCAGAGGTAGAAGGTGCCCTGCCCGCCTGCCCCGCCTTGCTGCTTGAGCGCTGCAGCCGCCACTTCCGGCGCCGGCATCGCCGACGGCGCGTAGCTGCCTCTTGGAGCCGGCCGCAGGCGGTCGCTCGCACGCACGAACGGCCGGTGCTCCGTCAGCACCCGTTGCAGGCGCTGGTAGAGCATGGCCGGCGAGACTGGCTTTGCCAGGAATTCGTGAATGCCGAGTTCGACCGCCTTGAGAACCACCGGCTTGCGCGCATCCGCGCTGACCATGATCACCGGCGTGGTCGCCACGCCCGCATCCGTGTCCCCGCGCAGGATCGACAGAAACTCGGCGCCGTTGAGCGGAGACATCACCCAGTCGCAGATCACGATGTCGGGCTTGCGCTCCAGCGTCGCGGCCAGTCCGTCCGCCCCATCCGTTGCATCCGAGATGCGACGGATGCCGAACCCGTTCAGGATCGCCCTGAACAGGCTGCGCATATGCGAATTGTCGTCGATGACCAGCACCGACACAGCTGAAAGATCGAGCACCATGCCGTTCGGTTCCCTCCCGATTGGCTCATACTTACAAATATACGGAATCCGGAAATATTTCCTTACGTAAGCTTTGGCCGGAACGGCCGGCCGCCGGTCCGCCCTGCGGCCGGCGCGCGACCCATACCCCGCAACACCTTTCGGGAAACCTACCGCACGGCGCGCGGCGGCGGAAAAACGGAAAACGCCGCCGGGGGGGGACCCGGCGGCGTCGATAACAATTGCGCGTGGCGGTAGAGCGCAGCGACTCAGGCGATGGCCGCCTCGCGTTCCGGACTGCCGCGCTGGTCGCGCTCCTTGCGGACGTTCTCGGCCACCATGAAGGCGAGCTCGATCGCCTGCTCGGCGTTGAGGCGCGGATCGCAATAGGTGTGGTAGCGGTCGGCAAGATCCTCGGCCGTCAGCGCCCGGGCACCGCCCGTGCACTCGGTGACGTTCTTGCCGGTCATCTCCACATGGATGCCGCCGGCATAGGTGCCTTCCGCCCGGTGCACCGCGAAGAAGGCCTCGACCTCCCGCATGATGCGGTCGAACGGGCGCGTCTTGTAGCCACCGGCGGTGATCGTGTTGCCATGCATGGGATCGCAGGACCACACCACCTTCTTGCCCTCGCGCTCCACGGCACGCACCAGCTGCGGCAGGTGCTCGAACACCTTGTCCGCGCCGAAACGGCAGATCAGGGTCAGCCGGCCGGCCTCATTCGCCGGGTTCAGCGTATCGATGAGCTGCAGCAGCTCGTCGGCCTTGAGGCTCGGGCCGCACTTGAGGCCGATCGGGTTCTTGATGCCGCGGAAGAACTCGACATGGGCATGGTCGGGCTGGCGGGTGCGGTCGCCGATCCACAGCATGTGGCCGGAGGTCGCGTACCAGTCTCCCGACGTGCTGTCGACACGGGTCATCGCCTGCTCGTAGCCCAGCAGCAGGGCCTCGTGGCTGGTGAAGAAATCGGTCGACCGCAGCTGCGGCGCGCTGTCGGGATCGATGCCGCAGGCCCGCATGAAATCCAGGCTCTCGGAGATGCGGTCCGCCAGCGCCTGGTAGCGGTGGCTCTGCGGGCTGTCCTTGACGAAGGACAGCATCCAGCGATGCACGTGGTCGAGATTGGCGAAGCCGCCCTGCGCGAAGGCGCGCAGAAGGTTCAGCGTCGCGGCCGACTGGCGGTAGGCCATGACCTGGCGCTGCGGATCCGGCTCGCGGGATTCCGGCGTGAAGGCGATGTCGTTGACGATGTCGCCGCGGTAGCTCGGCAGCTCCACGTCGCCCTGCTTCTCCATCGGCGAGGAGCGCGGCTTGGCGAACTGGCCGGCGATGCGGCCGACCTTCACCACCGGCTGCGCCGAGGCATAGGTGAGCACGACGGCCATCTGCAGGAAGACGCGGAAGAAATCGCGGATGTGGTCCGCGTGGTGCTCCGCAAAGCTCTCCGCACAATCACCGCCCTGGAGCAGGAAGCCGCGTCCTTCGGCCACTTCGGCGAGCTGGGTCTTCAGCTTTCTCGCCTCACCTGCAAAAACGAGCGGCGGAAAGTCGGACAGGCGGCGCTCCACTTCCGCGAGCGCGTCCGCGTCGCGATACTCGGGCACCTGCACGATCGGCATCGACCGCCAGCTATCCGGTGTCCAGTTCTGCGCCATTGTTCCAACTCCGTATAAACGACCTTCGGCAAGATCTTGTGCCTGCAGGCATCCGCTCCGGTTGCGTGTTTCGTTTGTCCCCCCTTTGCCCGTTCGGATGTTGCGCGGGCAGCGGGTGCCGGGGGTTATACACGCGGCAGAGGGGCGAGGCCACAGATAACGTCGCAGCGAGGCACGAGCCTGCGCGCCTCAGCCCTTGATGTAGCGCAGGCCAGTTGTGGCCAGCAGGCCGTCGAACAGCGCCAGCAGCCCGGCATCCAGCACCTGCGCACGCGGGTAGCGCGGCGCGCTGCGGTCGGCCAGCATCGGAGCGTCCCAGCCGTCCGTCGTCTCGATGAAGTGGCGCACACCCTCCTCGCCCCAGAAGGCGTGAAAGCCCGCCAGCACGCAGTCGACATAGCTCTGCAGGATCGGATGATCGTCGTCGCCCGGCCGGCGGATCTCGCTGTCCGCCTCGTAGAGAAAGGCGCCCGCCGCGCCCGCAGACCCGTCGCCGTCGCGGCGGAAGGACGGGCCGATCCCGTCGATCCGGCGATAGCGCCGCTCGCGCGCGTCGAGCTCGGCCAACCGCTCGGCCGGCTCGCTCACCATCACCCCGCGGATTGCCGTATCCTCCGCCCGGCGCACCGTAAGCGTGCAGACCTTCGGCAGGTTCTCCGCACCCACCGGGCGCCACCAGGCGCGCCATTCGCGGCGCCAGCCGGCGAGCGTCCCGGCCTCCGCCACCGCCTGCGGCCCGAGCGTGCGCGTGTTGACGAGCGATCCGTAACCGAAATACGTGATGGTCATGCCGTGCGTTCCCGTAAGCTGCAATCCAGCGGCGGTGGGACCGTCCGGCCCCCGCCTTTTCCGTCCATCTCTCCTGCCTAGAGGATCGCCCCGCCCATGACCACCATCCCCCGCGCGCAATCTTCCAGCTGGACCGATGCCGACACCGCCCGCCTGCGCACCGATACGCCCGCAGCCAGCCGCCTCGTTCATTTCAACAATGCCGGCGCCAGCCTGCCGCCCGCCCCGGTCCTGGCCGCCGTCAAGGCGCATCTCGATCTCGAGGCGGATATCGGCGGCTACGAGGCCGCCGACCGGGCCGCCCATGCGGTCGCCGATTTCTACCCGGCCGTCGCCGCGCTCTTGGGCGCTGCCCCGCACGAGATCGCCTATGTCGAGAACGCCACCCGCGCCTGGGACATGGCCTTCTACTCGATCCCCTTTCGCCCCGGCGACCGGGTGATCACCGGCCGCGCCGAGTATGTCTCCAACTATGTCGCGCTGCTGCAGATGAAGGCCCGCGCCGGCATCGAGATCGACCTGATCGACGACGACGCGAGCGGTCAGATCGACCTGAAGGCGCTGGAGGCGGCGATCACCCCGAAGACCCGGCTGATCGCCCTCACCCATGTCCCGACCTTCGGCGGCCTCGTCAATCCGGCCGAGGAGGTCGGTGCCATCGCCCGCCGTCACGGACTGCTCTACCTTCTGGATGCCTGCCAGTCCGCCGGCCAGATCGCCCTCGACGTCACCCGGATCGGCTGCCACATGCTCTCCGGCACCGGGCGCAAGTATCTGCGCGGGCCGCGCGGCACCGGCTTCCTCTATGTCTCGGACGCGGTGCTCGACCAGCTGGAGCCGGCCTTCATCGACCTGGAATCGACCGAGTGGCTTGATGCCGACAGCTACCGCCTCGTCGAGGGCGCCCGCCGTTTCGAGAACTGGGAGCGCTATTTCGCCGGCCAGATCGGCCTCGGCGTCGCCGTGCGCTATGCGTTGGAGACCGGGCCGCAGCGGCTGGAGGACCGCATCTCGGCGCTCGCCGCGCTGCTGCGGGCCGAGCTCGGCAAGCTTCCCGGCATCGCCGTGCACGACCGGGGACAGCGCAAATGCGGCATCGTCACGCTGACGGTGGACGGCGAAAGCCCGGTGGAGACGCGCGCACGCCTTACGGCGACGGGCATCAACACCTCGGTCTCCTCCGCCTCCTCCGCGCGCATCGACCTGCCGCAGCGCGGCCTCGACGCGGTCCTGCGCGCCTCGCTCCACGCCTACAACACGGAAGTGGAGATCGAGACCCTGCTGAAGGCCCTGCGGGACGCTTGAGGCGAGCTGACATGAAAAACCCCGCCGGACGGTCGCGTCCGGCGGGGTTTTATTGTGTCCAAAGCTCTGATCGGCCGTTCAGCCCTGCGCCCCGAACGCCTCCGCGTCCGCTTCTTTCAGCGAGACGGACTCGCCGCAGCCGCAGGCCGAGACCTCGTTAGGATTGCGGAACACGAAGCCGGAGCGGAACTTCGTCACTTCGTGGTCCATCTCCGTGCCCAGCAGGAACAGCGCGGCCGACGGTTCGATGAAGATCTTGACGCCCTTGTCGTCGATCACGTCATCGCCCGGCTTTGCCTCCTCGACGAGGCTCATGTCGTATTCCATGCCGGCGCAGCCGCCCTTCTTGATCCCGACGCGCAGGCCGAGAACGGGCTTGGCCGAATTGCCGACGATCTCGCGCACGCGCTCGGCGGCGGCGTCCGTCAGCTTCAGGACCTGGAATCTGGAACCCATATCCGTTTCCCCGATTCTAGCGGTTGGCGGGCACGAAACGCGCCCGCGTTACCCTTGAATATAGGGCCGAGCGGCACTCAATACCAGTTGAGCGCCACCTTGGCCTCTTCCGACATGCGGTCGGGCGTCCACGGCGGATCAAACACCATCTGCACGTTGACGTCGCCGACCCCGGCGACCGCGCTGACGGCGTTTTCCACCCAGCCCGGCATCTCGCCGGCGACCGGACAGCCCGGCGCGGTCAGCGTCATGTCGATGGCGACCGAGCGGTCGTCTTCGATGTCGACCTTGTAGATCAGGCCGAGCTCATAGATATCGCAGGGAATTTCCGGGTCGTAGACGGTCTTCAGCGCCCCGACGATGTCGTCGGTCAGGCGCTTCAGCTCGTCCTCGGAAAAGGCGGAGCCGGTGGCCGAAATCTCGGCCTGGGCGTCCTCGTCCTGTGTCAGTTGGTCTTCGCTCATCTCGCCCTCATGCGAAAAAGTCGTGGGCCTTTTGCAGCGCCTCGACCAGCTTGTCGACCTCGTCGAACGTGTTGTAGAGGCCGAAGCTCGCCCGGCACGTCGAGGTCACACCGTATCGTGCCAGCAGCGGCTGTGCGCAATGGGTCCCGGCCCGCACGGCAACGCCCTCGCGGTCGATGATCATCGACACGTCGTGCGCATGCACCCCCTTCATCTCGAAGGCTACGATGGCACCCTTGTCCGGCGCCTCGCCGAAGATGCGGATCGAGTTGATCTGCTTCAGCCGCTGATGCGCGTAGTCGCGAAGCGCCGCCTCATGCGCGGCGATGCGATCGCGGCCGATCGTGTCCATGTAGTCGAGCGCGGCCGCAAGGCCGATGGCCTGGACGATCGGCGGCGTACCCGCCTCGAAGCGGTGCGGCGGGCTGTTGTAGCTTACCATGTCCTCGGTGACGTCGAGGATCATCTCGCCGCCGCCGTTGAACGGACGCATCCGCTCCAGGTGCTCCATCTTGCCCCACAGCACGCCGATGCCGGTCGGACCGTACACCTTGTGGCCGGTGAAGACGAAGAAGTCGCAGCCGAGGTCCTGCACGTCGACCGGCATGTGCACCGCCGACTGGCTGCCGTCGACCAGCACCGGAATGCCGCGCGCATGGGCGATGCGGCAGATGTCGCGGATCGGCACCACGGTGCCCAGCACGTTCGACATCTGGGTGATCGCCACCAGCTTCGTCCTGGGCGACAGGGCCGCCTCGAACGCCTCGATGTCGAAGGACCCGTCCTCCCGCACATAGACCCATTTCAGCACCGCGCCCTGTCGTTCCCGCAGGAAGTGCCAGGGCACGATGTTGGAATGGTGCTCCATGATCGACAGGACGATCTCGTCGCCCTCCCCGACGCGTTCCGCGCCGAAGGTCTGGGCGACCAGGTTGATCGCCTCGGTCGTCGAGCGGGTGAAGATCACCTCGTCCTGCGACGGCGCGTTGAGGAAGCGGCGCACGGTCTCGCGCGCCGCCTCGAAATTCTCGGTCGCCGTGTTCGACAGGTAGTGCAGCCCGCGATGGACATTAGCGTATTCGTGTGAATAGGCCTTGGTCACCGCGTCGATCACCGCCTGCGGCTTCTGGGCCGAGGCGCCGTTGTCGAGATAGACGAGCGGCTTGCCGTAGACCTCGCGCGACAGGATCGGGAAGTCGCGGCGCACCGCCATCACGTCATAGGGGGCGCTTGCAACGGCACCGGGATCGGTCATCGACGTCATCTGCGTTCTCCCGCTTCGCCGGGGCGCCTGCCCCGGCCTGTACGGTCCTGTCGGGACCTTGCGCCCCGGCAGGCTTTGATGCCGGGGTTTTACGCCCCCACAGCCTTTGATGCCGGGGCTTTTATGCCCCGGCGTCGAGCCACGCGCGGATGCGCTCCTCGAAGGCCTCGACGACGATCTCCTCGCCGATCTCCTCGACCGCTTCCGACAGGAAGGCGAGCACCAGCAGCGTGCGGGCCTCGGCCTCCGGAATGCCGCGCGAGCGCAGGTAGAACAGCAGGTCCTCGTCGATCTGGCCGCTCGTCGCGCCATGAGCGCACTGCACGTCGTCGGCGAAGATCTCCAGCTCCGGCTTCAGCGACATCTCCGCGTCGTCCGACAGCAGCAGCGACTGGGTCATCATCTGGCCGTCGGTCTTCTGCGCATGCGGGCGGACGATGATCTTGCCCTGGAAGATGCCCTTGGCGCCCTCGCCGACCACGGTCTTGAACAGCTCGCGGCTGTCGCACTGCGGCACGGCGTGATCCACCACCAGCGTCTGGTCGACATGCTGGCCGGCCCGCACCATGGTGATGCCGAGCAGGTCCGCGCGCGACCCCTCGCCCATGAAGGCAACGAAGGACTGGTGCCGGGCAAAGCCCGACCCGATGCCAGCGCCGATGAGCTTGACCTGGGTCTGCGCCCCGAGCGTCACGACGGCCGTGCCGATATGGGTGGTGCCGGCGGCTTCCATCTGCAGGCGGGCGACGGTCACCTCCGCCTCGTCGCCTGCGCGGATGTCGGTCAGCGTGTTGGAGAAGCTTCCCTCCGCCCCGCCGATGAAGGTCTCCAGCACGATCGCCTTGGCGCCCTTGGCGGCCGCCACGATCACCCGCTCGCTCGTGCTGGCGGCAGTCGCCGACAGCGCGTGGACGATCTCGACCGGCTTGTCCAGAGAGACGCCCTCGGGCAGCGACAGCACGATGCCGTCGGCGCAGAAGACGGCGTTGAGGCCCGTCGCCGCGTCGCCTGCGGCGATCTCCGGCAGCTGCATCAGGCTCTCGCCCTCTTCAGCCAGTGCCTCGGCGAGCGGACGCACGCTCGCGCCGGCCTCGGCCAGTGCTGCAACGTCCGACAGGCCCGCGTGGAAGTGGCCGTCGACGATGACGAGGCGGTAGCGGTCCGCCGCGCCATAGACATCTTCGAGCGCGGCGACAGCCGCCTTGGCCTCGTCGTCGCTGCGACGCGCGGCGAAGGCCGGAAGGGTCTTCAGCCTGGCGCGCAGGTCGGAGTATTTCCACTCTTCGACCCGGCGATGCGGCAGTCCGCTCTTGCGGAAGGCGTCGAAAGCCGTCTTGCGGATCTCGGCGACCGCCGCGCCGCCCGGCAGGGCGTCGCGGTCGCGGTAATAGGCCTCTGCCAGGTCGGTCTCGGCCCTGGTTTCCAGGGTGCGTGGTTCGATGGTCATGTCTGTTTCCTGACCTGTCACGCGGCCGCGTCGACGAAGTCGGCGTAGCCGTTCTTCTCCAGCTCCAGCGCCAGCTCCGGGCCGCCGGTCTTGACGATGCGTCCCTTCGACAGGACATGCACCACGTCCGGCACGATGTGGTCGAGCAGGCGCTGGTAGTGGGTGATCACCACGAAGGAGCGATCCGGGCCGCGCAGACGGTTGACGCCGTCCGACACGATCTTCAGCGCGTCGATGTCGAGGCCGCTATCGGTCTCGTCGAGCACGCAGAGCGAGGGCTGCAGCAGGGCCATCTGCAGGATCTCGGCGCGCTTCTTCTCGCCGCCGGAGAAGCCGACGTTCAGCGGCCGCTTCAGCATGTCCATGGTGATCTGAAGTTCGCCGGCCTTGTCCTTGACCCGCTTCATGAATTCCGGCGTGGACAGCTCTTCTTCGCCGCGCGCCTTGCGCTGCGCGTTGAGCGCCGTCTTCAGGAAGGTCATGGTCGCCACGCCCGGGATCTCGATCGGGTACTGGAAGGCGAGGAAGACGCCCGCGGCGGCGCGCTCGTCCGGCGCCAGCTCCAGGAGGCTCTGGCCGTTGTAGACGATGTCGCCCTCGGTGACTTCGTAGTCGTCCTTGCCGGCGAGGATGTAGGAAAGCGTCGACTTGCCGGAGCCGTTCGGGCCCATGATGGCGTGCACTTCGCCCGGCTTCACGACGAGGTCGATGCCGCGCAGGATCTCGGTGCCGTCTTCGGCGATGCGGGCGTGCAGGTTCTTGATCTCAAGCATGATGATGTCCGTCGGTATTCTGGATGTGCGATGCGAGGCGGTCGGCCGGCGTCAGCCGACCGAGCCTTCGAGCGAAATGGAGATCAGCTTCTGCGCCTCGACGGCGAACTCCATCGGCAGCTGCTGGATCACGTCCTTGACGAAGCCGTTGACGATCAGCGCCACCGCTTCCTCGTCCGACAGGCCCCGCTGCTGGCAGTAGAACATCTGGTCGTCGGAGATCTTCGAGGTGGTCGCCTCGTGCTCGAACACGGCCGTCGCGTTCTTCGACTCGATGTAGGGCACCGTGTGGGCCCCGCAATCCTGGCCGATCAGCAGGCTGTCGCACTGCGTGAAGTTGCGCGCGTTCGACGCCTTGCGATGCGCCGAGACGAGGCCGCGATAGGTGTTCTGCGACTTGCCGGCCGAGATGCCTTTGGAGATGATGCGGCTCGACGTGTTCTTGCCGAGATGGATCATCTTGGTGCCGCTGTCGATCTGCTGGTAACCGTTCGACACCGCGATCGAGTAGAACTCGCCGCGCGAATTGTCGCCGCGCAGGATGCAGGACGGGTACTTCCAGGTGATCGCCGAGCCGGTCTCGACCTGGGTCCAGGAGATCTTGGAGTTCTTGCCCCGGCAGTCGCCACGCTTGGTGACGAAGTTGTAGATGCCGCCCTTGCCTTCCTTGTCGCCCGGGAACCAGTTCTGGACGGTGGAATACTTGATCTCGGCATCATCCAGCGCGATCAGCTCGACCACGGCCGCGTGCAGCTGGTTCTCGTCGCGCTGCGGCGCCGTGCAGCCCTCCAGATAGGAGACGTAGGCGCCCTTCTCGGCGATGATCAGCGTGCGCTCGAACTGGCCGGTGTTCTTCTCGTTGATGCGGAAATAGGTCGACAGCTCCATCGGGCAACGCACGCCCTCCGGCACGTAGACGAAGGATCCGTCGGTGAAGACCGCCGAGTTCAACGTCGCATAGTAGTTGTCGGTGACCGGCACCACGGAGCCGAGATACTTCTTCACCAGCTCGGGATGCTCGCGCAGCGCCTCGGAGATCGAGCAGAAGATGACGCCAGCCTTCTTCAGCTCTTCCTTGAAGGTGGTGACCACCGACACGCTGTCGAACACCGCGTCCACCGCGACGCGGTTCTTCGGCTCGACGCCGGCCAGGATTTCCTGTTCCTGCAGCGGAATGCCGAGCTTCGCGTAGGTCGCCAGCAGCTCCGGGTCGACCTCGTCGAGGCTCTTCGGCCCCGGCGCGGACTTCGGCGCGGAGTAGTAGTAGATGTCGTTGAAATCGATCTTGGGATACTCGACGCGGGCCCAGGTCGGCTCGGTCATCGTCAGCCAGCGGCGATACGCCTCCAGCCGCCACTCCAGCATCCATTCCGGCTCGCCCTTCTTGGCCGAGATGAAGCGGATGATGTCCTCGTTGAGCCCCTTGGGCGCCTTGTCGGACTCGATATCGGTGATGAAACCGTACTTGTACTGATCCACATCGATCGACCGGACGCGGTCGATCGTTTCCTGAACTGCAGGCATGCGTGTCTCCATCCACTGCGGTGTCAAGGACCGCGGGTTGTCGCACTATGTAATGGGCGCGGCCACCGGCCGCCCCCGGGTCTTGGCGGGGGCACAGGCTGCGCCCCCTTTCGGTCTTGCTGGTCCGGATCCCGTCAGGCGGCGCGTCCCGCGCCTGCCTGCCTGATCCGTCCCGATATCCGCCGCCATGCGGCAAGAAACTGTTCGATCTCCTCCGGCGCGGTCTCGCGCCCGAGGCTGATCCTGATGGCGCCCCGCGCCAGGTCCTTGTCTATGCCCATCGCCGACAGCACCGGCGACACGCCGACCTTGCCGCTCGAACAGGCCGACCCGGACGACACCGCGATCCCCTCCAGGTCGAGGGCGATCAGCGCGGTCTCCGCTGCCACGCCCGGCACGGCGAAGCAGCTGGTATTGGCGAGCCGCGGCGCATCGGCGCCGAACACCACCGTGTCAGCCCATATATGGCGAAGCTCGCGCTCCATGCCATCCCGAAGGGCCCGAATTTCATCCCACCCAACCAGTTCCGCCGCGGCCTGTTCCGCTGCGAGGCCGAAACCGGCGATCGCCGCGACATTCTCCGTGCCCGCACGGCGCCAGTTTTCCTGTCCGCCGCCGGTGAGCAAGGGGGCCGGGTGCAACCCTGCCCTGCGCACCACGATCGCACCCGCACCCTGCGGGCCGCCGATCTTGTGGGCCGAGAGCGCCAGGCTGTCGGCACCCCAGGCCTCCATGTCGATGGCGATGCGGCCTGCCGCCTGCACGCCGTCCACATGCAGCACCGCGTCGCTGCCCTTGAGCGCCGCCGAAATCTCGCTCAGCGGCTGCAGCACGCCGGTCTCGTTGTTGGCGGCCATCACCGCCACCAGCACGCTCTCGCCCGCCGCCGTCAGCTCCGCGACCCGCGCGGCAAGCGCCGCCGGATCGACAAGCCCCCGGCCGTCGACCGGCACGCTTTCGCGCGCTTCGGCCGGAAAGCGCCCGCCGGCCGCAACCGAGGGATGCTCGCTCGCCGCAACCAGCAGCCGGGTGAACCGCCGCTCGCCGCGCCCGTCCTTCCAGACCGGCGACAGCGCCGTCACGTTCGCCTCGGTGGCGCCGCAGGTGAAGCTGACCTGCGCGCCCGGAACCCCGCACAGCCGGGCGACCTGCGCCCGCGCCGTCTCGATCGCGCCCCGCGCCCGCCGTCCGGGTCCGTGCACCGAGGACGCATTTCCCGTGCGCATCAGCACGCGGCAGACGAGCTCGGCCACCTGCGGACGCAGAGGCGCCCCGGCATTGTGGTCGAGATAGATGTCCGTCCGTGACGTCATGACCGTCATATGTCTCCGCCGGAACCGCCCTGCCCGGCCCATTCGACCGACAAAACCGCTCCTGACCGCTTCTACCGCGATGCAATTCTTGCAATTCCGCGTGGAGATCGGTTTAAGACATCCCTATATACCACGCTGGCCGGACGGACAGATCGACACGACTGGTCGACCGGGCCGCCGACGTGAACCGGTCGAGATGCGGCACCCGCCGTCAACTTTCGAACGATTCTAAAGAAGTTGTAGGAAGCAGGGCCATCCGAGTCAAGCCGGACTAAGCAATAGCCCTGAGTTTCGCAACCTTTCGCGACCCCGGTACGCGGCAACCGCAGTTAAGGAACGAATACCCCATGAACGAGGTGGTCCATGCCTGAAGTGATTTTCAACGGTCCGGCCGGCCGGATCGAAGGCCGCTTTCAGCCGGCAAAATCGCGGACGGCGCCCATCGCCCTGATCCTGCATCTGCATCCGCAGTTCGGCGGGACGATGAACAACCAGATCGTCTATCAGCTCTATTACATGTTCGCGAAGCGCGGCTTCGCCGTCCTGCGGTTCAACTTCCGCGGCGTCGGGCGCAGCCAGGGCTCCTTCGACCATGGCCAGGGCGAGCTGTCTGACGCCGCTGCCGCGCTCGACTGGGTCCAGACGGTGCATCCCGACGCGCGCTCCTGCTGGATCGCCGGCTTCTCCTTCGGCGCCTGGATCGGCATGCAGCTCCTGATGCGCCGCCCGGAGGTGGAAGGCTTCATCTCCGCCGCCCCGCCGGCCAACCTGCACGACTTCTCGTTCCTGGCGCCGTGCCCCTCCTCCGGCCTCATCGTCCATGGCGATGCCGACAAGGTGGTGCCGTCCAAGGACGTCCAGACTCTGGTCGACAAGCTCAAGACGCAGAAGGGCATCGTGATCGACCACAAGGTCATCCCGGGCGCCAACCACTTCTTCGAGAACCACATGGACGAGCTGATGGCCGAGTGCGGCTCCTATCTCGACAAGCGCCTCGGCGTCACAAGCGAGATCGCCTGACCGCATCGACGGTCTCCAGACCCTTGAAACGCCGGCCCTTTTGGCCGGCGTTTTCGTATTCCCTTCCCCGCCGGCGGCCCGCCCGGCTATAAGCCGCAGCAACCGCCACCACGCAGGACAGCGCCCATGACCACGCCCGCCTCCACGCCCGCTCTGGTCTTCGATCTCGACGGCACCCTGGTCGACACCCGCCACGACCTTGCCGCTGCGCTCAACGCGGTGATGCGCGAGGAAGGCCTGTCCGGCGTCGAGATCGAGACGCTCGGCCACCTGTTCGGCGTCGGCGCCCGGCCGATGATCGCCAAGGCCCTGTGGGCCAACGGCATCCCCGATCCCGATCCGGCCGAGATCGAGCGGCTCTACCTGCGCTTCATCGCCTTCTACACCGCCGACATCGCCGGCCTCAGCCGGCCGTTCCCCGGCATCCACGAGGCGCTGGAGACGGCCCGCAAGGACGGATGGCGGCTGGCCGTGTGCACCAACAAGTCGGAGCCGATCGCCCGCCAGCTGCTGGACCACCTGAAGATGCTGGATCTGTTCGACTCGCTGGTCGGCGGCGACACGTTCGCTCGGCCGAAGCCGGACGCCGCCCCGGTGCTGGGCGCGGTCGAGCGCGCCGGCGCGCGCCTTGCCGGCTCGGTGATGATCGGCGACAGCAAGACCGACATCGACGCGGCCCGCGCCGCCGGCATCCCGGTCGTCGCCGTCACCTTCGGCTACACCGCCGTGCCGGTGCGCGAGCTCTCGCCCGACGCGGTGATCGATCATTTCGACGAGTTGCATCCGGCCCTGGCGGGACTTCCCGGCCTGCGCTGAGCGCGGCACGGTAGGCGAAAAGCTCCGGCCGTTCAGAAGTCGGTCAAAAGCCGCGACCAGCTCTCCGAGGACAGGCCTTCCGCATAAACGAGGTCCTGGTCCAGCGCCCGGTGCAGGGCCGGCAACCGCCCGGCGATGCAGAAGAAGCCGCGGTGGCGGAAACTCATGTGCTTTTGCGCCTGCAGCGCGTGCATGAGGAAGGGCTGGGTCATCCCGCGCGCCTCGCAATAGCCCTGCCGGTCCAGATCGGCCAGCAGCGCGGCAACGCTCTCGCGCTCGCGTCCTTCCAGGCACAGGAGATTGAGCACGCTGGCCCGCCCCCGGCCCACGCCGCAATAGGCGGCGGCACCGACGGTCGCACCGCTCGTGTCGCGCATCAGGGCGAAGTTCAGCGGCCCGAGCGAGGGATTCGCCGCGACCATACGCGACAGCCAGGCGAATTCGGACGGGTCCCAGTCCGGATGGATGCTGAAACGGCCGAACATCGGCCGCGTCTCGACCAGAAACTGCGTTGCGCCCACCTGCTCCACCGTCATGCCGTCCGGCATGTGCGCCACCAGGAGCGGACGATGGCGCCGCGCGCCCTCATCGAGCAGGCCGAGCGGCGACAGCAGCAACGCACCGGCCTCGCCCCGCAGGCTGCGATGCAGGCGCCTTGCGCAGGCGCTCAGAGGGCGGAAGACCCGGCACCATTCCAGGCTCTGGATCGGCAGGATCCGCCCGCCGCCCGTCTTCCAGTGGGTGGCGCTGGCATCCGAGGCCGTATCGGAAAACAGGAAGTCGTGGCGTTTCGCCCGAAAGTGCCGCGACAGGCAGGCCGCCCCTCGTGCGCCCGTCTCGCCGACGGCCATGAAGTTGCACAGGAGCCGCGCCGTCACCGGCTGCCCGTCGACGCGAAACCGCAGCGGCACGCAGAGAATCGCCGCACTGAGTTCGCCCGCTTCGTTTTCGTAGACCTGGCTGCCGATCTCCGGGGCGAGCTGCGGATGGCCGAAACAGAACGCCTCCAGATAGGCCTCGAGTCCCGGCGCGATGCGCCCGCCCCGGAAGGCGCTGGCGAACATCGCGGCGACGGCGCCGAGATCCCGCCGCTCCATGGGGCGGCTGGAGTGTTGCATCGCATCCCGCAACATCTTGCTGGTCCTGGCGATCTGTCCGTGCATCCGCAAGCTGTACCCTCTTTGCGCCCAGTCTGGCGCAGCAGGCTTGCAGGAGGCTTTACGGACCGGCGGAAAAGGCAGCTCTTCCGGGAAAAAGCGCGCAACTGGTAAACCGGATGCGAACGCTGCAAACTTACGCTAGGTGAGATCGCCCGCAACCGCCGTCTTCCCTGTCAGGAATGCGGGTGCCGGACGCGCGTCGCGCTGTCGGCGGGTGCTTGGCTGGTCGTGCGGGAAGGAATGGTGGGCGATACTGGGATTGAACCAGTGACCTTTCCGGTGTGAACGGAACGCTCTCCCGCTGAGCTAATCGCCCATGGCCTGTCGGCTGGTGAGGGGTATCTAAAGGAGCCGACCGACTTGCGCAAGGCGGAATTTGGTCCCCTGTGGATTTTGCGGTGGAAGCGATGTCGCGCCCGCGCATCGTCATGACGTTTTGTTGACGCCGCCCGGCTTTATTTCATGCGTGTCGGCACATTTTCGCCATACATGTATTCGCCGCCGTTTTTATTTGACAAGCATGTTGCGCGAACACAGACTGACCGAAATTAAAAGCAAAAACCTTCCAATGATCTAGGGGGACCGCCCCTCACAGCTCGGGCACAGCGCATGGCAGACCAGGCCGCATCCACCGAACAGCAGACGGTGGCCCTCATCCTTCTCGATCAGTTCTCGCTGATCGCCTTCACCTCGACCATCGAGCCGATCCGCATTGCCAACCGGGTGCTGGGGCAGGAGTTCTATTCCTGGAAGACCTATTCGGTCGACGGCAATCCGGTGCAGGCCAGCAACGGCTGCCATGTCTCCGTGCAGGGCTCGATCAACGACCTGGACGACGCCGACATCACCCTGATCTGTTCCGGCGTCGACGTGGAGCGCGTGCCGCTGCCGAAGGAACTCGGCACCAAGCTGCGCAAGCTGAATGCGCGCGGGCGCACCTATGGCGCGGTCTGCACCGGCTCCTACGTGCTGGCACGCTACCACCTTCTCGACGGGCGCCGCTGCACGATCCACTGGGAGAACCTGCGCTCCTTCCGCGAGGAATTTCCGGAGATCGAGGTCTCCGGCGACCTCTTCGCCATCGACCGCAACTGCATCACATGCGCCGGCGGCATGGCCGCGCTCGACATGATGCTGCGCGTCATCGCCATCCAGCACGGCGCCTATCTGGCGCACGAGGTGGCCGAGGTCGCGCTCTACCAGAACATGCGCTCGGGCGAGAGCGCGCAGCGCCACGACCTGGAAAGCCGCACCGGCATTTCCAACGTCAAGATCCTCGACGCCATCCGCATCATGGACCTGCATATCGAGGATCCGCTGTCCTGCCAGCAGCTGGCGATGACCGTGAATCTCAGCCCGCGCCAGCTCGAACGGCTGTTCCGCCGCCATTTCGACTGCACGCCGGGCCAATACTATCTCAAGCTGCGGCTGGAGACGGCGCGCGACCTGCTGCGGCGGACCAATCGTCCGGTGCTCGACGTCGCCATCGCCTGCGGCTTCGCCTCCACCTCGCATTTCACCAAGTGCTACCGCGAACGCTACAACTGCACACCGACGGAGGAGCGCCAGTCCTATTTCTGGGCCCAGGGAGGACGCAAGCAGGCCGCCCGCATCGTCGCCCCCGCGCCGCAGCTCGCGAACTCTCGCTAGCGCGCCCCTGCTGCATCGCAGTAGAAAAGTCCGACCCGCGCCAGCCCCCCCCCCCCGCGCCGGTCGGTCAAGATACCGCCGCGCCCGCCTGCGGCCGCACGATGAGACTGCCGCCAGCAACCGGCCGGCGCCTTCGACATGCCCGCATCCGGTTCCCTGCGCCCGGGACCTGACGCCAGGTTTGCCGTTCCTTGGCTGTGCAAACCTTCAGTCGGTGGAGAACTCGGCATTTCTTGCAGTTATGCAAGACACATTAACGTTTGCACGATTAGGGTCTTTGCCGAGTTTACGGACCGTATGTCGGATTCGTTGCGGGAGACGAGCGCCTGATTATGAAATCGTTTGTCGGTTTCGCCGAAAATATCCGCTTTTCCTTGCAGGAAGCGTTCATCGCGCTCGTTCCGTTCGTCGTCCTGATCTCCGCAATCCGGCTGATCGACTTCGCACTTCTCTATAGCGGTGTCGCCGTTCCCTTCCTGGCGAACGAGACGTTGAACGATATCGGCCGCCTGCTGGACGTCGCGATGCCGGTGATGCTGGCGATCTCGGTTTCCTACCAGCTCTCCATCCTGTTCCGCATCGACCGGGTGACCGGGGCTGCGCTGGCGCTCGCCGTCTTCTTCTTCGACACCTACGGCGCCAT
The DNA here is from genome assembly GCF_009789575.1 of Stappia indica. Classification (NCBI taxonomy): domain Bacteria; kingdom Pseudomonadati; phylum Pseudomonadota; class Alphaproteobacteria; order Hyphomicrobiales; family Stappiaceae; genus Stappia; species Stappia indica. Next base: position 565,449 of record NZ_CP046908.1, read on the forward strand.
GTCGATCGACGATGTCGAGGCGATCTCGCTCGCCTCCGTCAACGCGGTGATCGCCCCGCTGCTGGCGCTCATGATCCTGCGTGCCTGCACCAGGCTGCCGCTCCCGCGCCTCCATCACGGCGCGCTCAGCTACAATCTCGAAAATGCGCTGAACATGGCGCTGCCGGCGCTGTTGAGCTTCATTCTCACCGTTGCCGTGCTCAGCGTGCTGCACGATGCCGCCGACGCGATCTATGCCGCCCTTGCCCCCGCCTTCCTGGGGCTCGGCTCGGATCTGGCGCTGGCACTATATCTGGCCGGCTCCCAGTTCATCTGGTTCCTCGGCCTGCACGGCACCAACCTTGCCTATCTCGCCGTGCCGCCCGACTTCGGCGCGTTCGAGGTCGCCAGCGGCCTGTCGCGCGACATGTTCATGACCTCGTTCGTCAATCTCGGCGGATCGGGCGCGACGCTCGGCCTGGCACTGGCGATCCTGCTGTTCTCGCGAAATCCGCACATGCGCTCCATCGCGCTGGTCGCCCTGCCCTTCACCGCCTTCAACATTTCCGAGATCCTCGTCTTCGGCCTGCCGATCGTCCTCAACCTGCGTCTGCTCGCGCCGTTCGTCGCGGTTCCCGTCGTCTGCCAGGCGGTTGCCCTGCTGGCCGTTTCCCACATCGGCCTGGCGGTCTATCCGGCCGAGGTGCCCTGGGTGACGCCGATGTTTCTCAACGTCTACCTGCAGACCGGCGAGGTCTGGGCCGTGCTGCTGCAGGCGGCGCTGCTCGGCGTGAGCACCCTGCTCTATGCGCCCTTCGTGGTCAGGTATGGACGCCTGCGGGAGAACACGCTCGGCCCCTCGCTGCTCAATGACGGCGCCGATTTCGACGATCACATGCGCCGCCAGCACGGCCGCACCGTGTTCGACCACCACACCGAGCTGCTGCGCAACAGCGAGGCGGCCCGCGATGCGGTCGAATTCCTGCGCGAGAACCGGCTCGCCATGCACTACCAGCCGGAGATCGACGCGCGCACCGGCGCCTGCGTCGGCTTCGAGGCCCTGCTGCGGGTGTGGGTGGAGGGGCGCGGCTTTCTCGGCCCCTACTTCCTGGAGACGCTGGAAAACGCCGGCTTCGCGCATCTGATCGACCGCTGGGTCTGCCGCCAGGTGCTGCTGGACCTGGTCCGCGTCCAGGAGGCCGGGCCCGATCTCATCGTCTCCATCAACCTGCATCCCGATACGATCGCCGATCGCGGCACCGTCGACTGGCTGGTCCAGGCCTTCGCCGACATGCCGGTCAGCTTCGAGATCATCGAGCGGGGCCTGCGTTCGGATCCGGCCATTGCCGACAATCTGCGCCGGCTGTCCGGTGCCGGCCTGAGCATCGCCATCGACGATTTCGGCGCCGGCCATTCCAACTTCAACCTGCTGGCCGACCTGCCGGTCAGCATCGTGAAGTTCGACCGCTCGCTGCTGCTGAGCGCGGCCGAACAGCGCGGCCGCATCGTCTACCGAAAGCTCACCGGCCTGTGCCACGAGCTCGGCTACCGGGTCATTGCCGAAGGTGTGGAAACGCGCGCCCAGGCAGACCTTGTCGCCTCCTGCGGCGTCGACCTGATCCAGGGCTGGCTGCATGCCCCGGCCATGCCGCTGGACGAGGCGATCGCCTTCGCCGAGCGTCTCAACGGCGCCGACCTGGTGAAAAGCACCCCGGCCTGCTGGCCGATGCAGCCGCGCAACTGACCTCGCGCCAGGCACTCGCGCCACCATCCGCATTCCTACCGATCAAACTGCCGATCTCATCCCGCTGGAGCCCGGCCGACCGCCGCAACATGGCCTCAAGCTGCGGAGACGATTGACGGATCTGCAATCTTGCAGCCCCCCCGCAGCGCAGTCCCCCGCCTCGCCCCCCGGCCCGCAGCATCCTGCCGGGCAGCTGGAAAGCTGTGCCGGGAAAGGGATCATTAAACCCGTTTTTGACTTCCCCTTAGAATCCTCGCCTCACTGGCGCACACTGATTTCCCGGCCTGGACGGCTGTGAAACGAGGATGCGACGTGCAGCACTTCATCCGGAAGGGAAGCTCCGAAGCGGATGTTCTCCGGCATCTCCTGGCGACCATGCACAAGGGGATCACCGTGATGGATCCACAGTTGCGCCTCGTGGTGGTCAACGATACGGCCTGCCGGCTGCTCGACCTGCCGCGGGAGTTGATCGAGAACACTCCCGATCTGGAAGAAGTCCTGCGCTTCATCGCGCAGCGCGGCGAATACGGCCCCGGCGATCCCGAAGCCCAGGTTCGCCAACGCCTGGAGCTGGCCCGCAGCCGGAAGATGTTCGACATCGAGCGCCAGCGCCCGGACGGCACGGTCCTCAGGGCGCAGGGGACGCCGATGCCGGACGGCGGCTTCGTGACGATCTACACCGACGTCACCGAGGCGCGGCGGCGGAACGATGCCGTCGCCGAGGCCCGCGACCTTCTGGAGGAGCGGCTTCAGGAGCGCACCGCGGAACTGCGCCGCGGTCGCGACCTGCTCGCCAGTACGGTCAATGCGGTCAACGACGGATTGGTGGTGGTCGACGAGAGCGGCCGCATCGTGCTCACCAACAACACGTTCGACCGGCTGTTTCCGAGCGAGCGAAGCTGGACGGACAGCGGCGAAAACATCGTCGACGTGCTGCAGCGGCTCGGCCCGGCAGGGCTTGCAGAGGCGCTGGAAGGCCTGGACACCGATCCCGAGACGCCGAGCGAGTTCCGCTTCGGGGCCCGCAGCTGGTATCGCGTCAGTTGCCGCCCGACCGGCGACGACGGCACCGTGATCTACCGTTTCGCCGACATCACCACGTTCAAGCTCCAGCACCGGGCACTGCAGCAGCACACGGACAAGCTGGTGAAGATGCTGCGCAACGAGCAGAAGATCAACGAGATGCAGCGCGAGTTCGTCTCGATGGCCTCGCACGAGTTCCGCACGCCCCTTGCGATCATCGACAGCAACGCACAGCGCCTGCGCCGGTTGCTCGACCGTCATGTCGCAAGCGGGGCGAACCCGATCGACGACGAGGCCGCGACGGCCCTCACCCGCCGCCTTGGCAACATCCGGGAATCCGTCGACCGGATGCAATACCTGATCAACCGGTTCCTGAGCTTCACGCAGCACCAGTCGGGCGCTCTCGAACTGGAGTTGAAGGAGAGCGCGTTGCGGCCGCTCGTCCAGGCGGTGTGCCTGCGCCAGCAGAGCCTTTGCACGACGCATCTCGTCGACACGGACCTCGATGCCCTGCCCGAGACGGCGAGGATCGACAGCCGCCTCATCGAGCAGTGCATCGCCAACATCCTGTCGAACGCCATCAAGTACTCGGCCGGCCGCGACCGCATCCGCGTTCGCGGCTTCACCGAGAACGGGCACGCGGTCATTCGCATAGAGGACGACGGCGTCGGCATTCCCGAACACGAGATCCCGAAGATCTTCAACCGCTACTTCCGCGCTTCCACCTCCAGCGGCATACCCGGCACCGGCATCGGACTGCACATGACGGATATGATCGTCTCGGAACATCGCGGAAAGCTGCATGTGGTCAGCGAGGTCGGACGCGGCACGGCGGTCGAGATCCGCCTGCCCCACACGGCCGCCCCCGCCGCCCCCCCGACCGCCAACGAGGCAACCCTATGACCCACAAGGCGACGATCCTGTGCATCGAGGACGAGAAGCTGCTGCTGGAGGACCTCAAGGAGGAGCTTCAGGATGCCGGCTACCAGGTTTTGACGGCCTGCAACGGGCAGGAAGGTTTCGATTGCCTCGGACAGCATGTGCCCGATCTCATCATCTGCGACATGATGATGCCGGTGATGAGCGGGCCGGAGCTGCTGGCCCGCATCCGCAGCGAACTGCCGCGGCTGACCCGCGTGCCCTTCATCTTCCTCACCGCGCTCGCCACGCGCGACGACATCATCCAGGGCAAGAAGCTGGGCGCCGACGACTATCTCACCAAGCCGCTCGACTTCGACATGCTGCTGGCCACCGTCGAGGCGCGGCTGAATGAAGTCCGGCGCATCGACGGCGCCCACCGGGCGCAGCTGCTGCAGATCGAGAAGGCGATCCGCCAGTCGCGGCAGGCACGCGGTCCCTTGCGCATCTCTCTCGTCAGCGGTCTGCCCAAGGTCGTCGAGCCGATCCGCGCCGCGCTGGAGGAACTGGGCTGCGAGATCACCCTCGTTCCGGAGGAAAAGCTGAAGCACAAGAGCTACACGTTCGATCGTCAGGACATCGTCCTGCTCGTCTACAGCAAGTTCGTGCATTATTTCCTGCAATACATGACCCGCGAGGGAATTCGCCCGCCGCAGGGAAAGATGATGCTGCTGGCCCCGCCGAACATGAGCGACGCCGCGCGCGCCGGCCTTCTCGAGACCGGCATCGACGGCTTCCTCGACTATCCCTACCGGCCGGTCGAGGTCTTCAAGTTGCTGATGGACCGCCTGCAGCCGGCCTGAGCGGATAGCGCACCCGCGCTCACGCCCACTCCCGGCGCTCCCGGCCGCAAAAACGAAAAAGGCGCGAGCCTTGCGGCCCGCGCCCTTCCGTTCCTCGATGCCCCCCGTATGCACGGGCGAGCGAGCGGTCCGCGGTGCCCCCCCGACAGCGCGGCCCGCCCCGCCTCAGTGCAGGATCTGGCTGAGGAACAGCTTGGTCCGCTCGTGCTGCGGATTCGTGAAGAAGGGTTCCGGCTCGTTCTGCTCGACGATCTGGCCGGCATCCATGAAGATCACGCGGTTCGCCACCTGGCGCGCGAAGCCCATCTCGTGGGTGACGCAGAGCATGGTCATGCCCTCTTCGGCCAGGCTCACCATCACGTCGAGCACTTCCTTGATCATCTCCGGGTCGAGCGCCGAGGTCGGCTCGTCGAACAGCATGATCTTCGGGCTCATGCACAGCGAGCGGGCGATCGCCACGCGCTGCTGCTGGCCGCCCGACAGCTGGCCCGGATACTTCTTCGCCTGCTCGGGGATCTTGACCCGCTCCAGGTAGTGCATGGCGATTTCCTCGGCCTTGGCCTTGGGCATCTTGCGCACCCAGATCGGCGCCAGCGTGCAATTCTCCAGGATCGTCAGATGCGGGAACAGGTTGAAGTGCTGGAAGCACATGCCGACCTCCCGGCGGATCTCGTCGATCTTCTTCAGATCGTCGGTCAGCTCGATCCCGTCGACGACGATGGAGCCCTTCTGGTGCTCCTCCAGGCGGTTGATGCAGCGGATCATGGTCGACTTGCCGGACCCGGACGGGCCGCAGATGACGATCCGCTCGCCGCGCATCACCTTCAGGTTGATGTCGCGCAGCACGTGGAAGTCGCCGTACCACTTGTTCATGTTGGTGATCTCGATGGCGACGTCGGTCTCCGACACCGTCATCCGGCTGCGGATGGGGGTGATGTCCGCGGCATCGACAGCGTTTTCAGTCATGGCTCAGCTCCAAACGTTGTGTCGGCTTCGAAGGGCGCGCGTCAGCGCGCGTGCCCCCGGTGCAGGCGGCGCTCCATGTAGATGGAGTAGCGCGACATGCCGAAGCAGAAGATCCAGAAGACGAAGGCGGCAAAGACGAAGCCCGTCGCCGGCGTGTTGGGCGAAGCCCAGTTCGCGTCGGAGAAGTTCAGCGAGACGATGCCGAGCAGGTCGAACAGGCCGATGATCAGCACCAGGCTCGTGTCCTTGAACAGGCCGATGAAGGTGTTGACGATGCCCGGAATGACCAGCTTCAGCGCCTGCGGCATGATGATCAGGCCGATGCCCTGCCAGAACGACAGGCCCATGGCGTCGGCCGCCTCGTACTGGCCCTTGGGGATCGCCTGCAACCCGCCGCGCACCACCTCGGCCATATAGGCGGAGGCGAACAGGGCGACGCCGATCAGCGCCCGCAGCAGCTTGTCGAAGTTGACGCCGTCGGGCAGGAACAGCGGCAGCATCACCGAGGACATGAACAGCACGGTGATCAGCGGCACGCCGCGCCAGAACTCGATGAAGATCACCGAGACCAGCTTGACCGCCGGCAGCTTCGACCGCCGTCCCAGCGCCAGCAGGATGCCGAGCGGGAACGAGGCGACGATGCCGACGATGGCGACCACCAGCGTCACCAGCAATCCGCCCCACAGCTGCGTCTCCACCGGCCTCAGGCCGAAGTCGTAGGAGACGACGGCGAAGACCAGCGCCAGCGCCGCGTACATCGCCGCCACGACCTTGAGCGGGGAGAGCGGCTCGATGCCCGCATTCCGGCAGATCAGCGCGGTGATGGCGAGCGAGAGCACGGCCAGGATCGCAAGGCCGATCCAGAAGCTCCCCGACAGGTCCACATCGCCGCCGGTCAGCAGGATGAAGCCGGCGATCGGGAAGACGACGAGCAGGTAGAGCACCGTCTCGCGCTTGAACGGCACCTGCGGGATCGCCGCCGGCACCAGGCCGGCGATCAGCAGCAGGCCGGTGAGGTCCACCCGCCAGCGTTCGGGGTCCGGATAGCGGCCATACATGAACTGGCCGAACTTGGCGTAGACGAAGGCCCAGCAGGCCCCGGCCCCTTCCACGACGCAGGCATCGCGGCTGGTGCCGGTCCACACCGCATCGATGAACAGCCAGTTGATGGTCGGCGGCAGGATCAGGGCCAGCATGGCGATGCCGACCACGGTCATGATGGCATTGCCGACACTGTCGAACAGGTTCTGGCGGATCCAGCCGATCGCGCCGGTCTCGGAGACGGGCGGCGCCATGCGCGGCGCCTCGTCGGTTCGCACATAGGCGATTTTCGACACGGTCATCGCCCTACCTCTCCACCAGCGCCATGCGCGAATTGTACCAGTTCATGAAGCCCGAGGTGAGCAGCGACAGGGTCAGGTAGACCAGCATGGTGATGATGATCACCTCCACCGCCTGGCCGGTCTGGTTCAGCACCGTGCCGGCGAACACCGCGACGAGGTCCGGATAGCCGATGGCGACCGCCAGCGAGGAGTTCTTGGTCAGGTTGAGGAACTGGCTGGTCAGCGGCGGGATGATCACCCGCATCGCCTGCGGGATGATCACCAGCTGCAGCGTCCGCCGGGGCCGCAGACCCAGCGAATAGGCCGCCTCCGTCTGGCCGTGCGAGACGGCGAGGATGCCCGCGCGCACGATCTCGGCGATGAACGCCGCCGTGTAGAGCGCAAGTCCCAGCAGCAGGGCCATGAATTCCGGGATGACGACGACGCCGCCGCGGAAGTTGAACCCGGCAAGCTCCGCATAGGCCAGCTCGACCGGCATGCCGGTAACGAGATAGGCAAGGAGCGGCAGGCCGACGATCAGCCCGAGCCCGGCGATCACGCTGGGGAACTGGCGTCCGGTCTCCTGCTGGCGCTTGCGCGCCCAGCGCGAGATGCCGATCGAGGCGGCAATGGCGGCGAGCAGCGCCCACAGGATCGCGGACGACCCCGGCTGGCCGATCACCTCGGGAAGGATCAGGCCGCGATTGTTGAGAAAGACGCCGGGCACCGGCTCCAGCGACTGGCGCGGCGACGGCAGCACGGACAGCACCGCCTTGTACCAGAACAGCAGTTGCAGCAGCAGCGGGATGTTGCGCAGCAACTCCACATACCAGGTGGCGATCTGGCGGATCAGGAAGTTCTTCGACAGCCGCGCGATGCCGACGATGAAGCCGAGCACCGTGGCGATGACGATGCCGATCGATGCCACCAGCAAGGTGTTCAGCAGGCCCACGATGAAGGCGCGGGAATAGCTGCTGTCGTTGGTGTAGGAAACAAGGGACTGGGAGACGTCGAAGCCGGCGCGCTCGGACAGGAATCCGAGGCCGGAGGCGATTCCCGCCCGTTCCAGGTTGATCTTCGCGTTGTAGGCGAAGAAGGCAAGCATCCCCAGGAGGAAGGCGACGACCAGCACCTGGAAGACAACGCCGCGCACGCGCGGATTGTAGAACCAGGATGTGCCGGATCCGCCGCCCGCTTGCTCGCGCTCGGCAGAGCTTGCAGGTGTCATGTCAGACAGGTTCCCCTCGCCGGTTCGCTGTTTTCAGCGTTACCCGATATCCGCTGCGTTCAGCGTAACCCGTAAGTGACTGGCCCGTTCGGGGCCCGTCCGGTCCGGTTTTCCGGACTCGGTCGTTTGTCGTTTCTGCGTCACTTCGAAAAGACCCGGCGCGGATGCCGCGCCGGGTCCGGTGATGCCGTCTTAGCGGATCGGCGGGGCGTACTGCAGGCCGCCCTTCGACCACAGCGCGTTCACGCCGCGGGCGATGCCCAGCGGGGTGTCCGGACCGACCGTCTTGTCGAAGACTTCGCCGTAGTTGCCGACATGCTTGATGATGCGGGCGGCCCAGTCGTTGCTGAGGCCGATGGACTCGCCGAACGTGCCCTCGACGCCGAGAAGGCGACGGATGTTCGGGTTGTCGGAGCCCTTCATCTCCTCGACATTGGCCGAGGTCACGCCCAGCTCTTCAGCGTTGAGCATGGCGTAGTGGACCCACTTGACCAGGTTGAACCACTGGTCGTCGCCCTGGCGCACTGCGGGGCCGAGCGGCTCCTTGGAGATGATCTCCGGCAGCACGATGTGCTCGGCCGGGTCGGTCAGCTGCAGGCGGATCGAGTACAGGCCCGAGGCGTCGGTCGTGTAGACGTCGCAACGGTTGGCGTCGTAGGCGGCGTTCACCTCCTCGAGCTTCTCGAACACGACCGGCTTGTACTCCATGCCGTTGGCCTTGAAGTAGTCGGTCAGGTTCAGCTCGGTGGTGGTGCCGGTCTGCACGCAGACGGAGGCGCCGGACAGCTCGAGAGCCGAAGAGACGCCGAGCGACTTGCGGACCATGAAGCCCTGGCCGTCATAGTAGTTGACGCCGGTGAAGTTCAGGCCGAGCGTCGTGTCGCGGCTCATCGTCCAGGTGGTGTTGCGCACCAGCACGTCGACTTCGCCGGTCTGCAGCGCGGTGAAGCGCTCCTTGGCGGTCAGCGGGGTGAACTTGACGGCATTGGCATCGTCGAAGATCGCCGCGGCGATGGCGCGGCAGGTGGAGACGTCGAGGCCGGTCCACTCGCCCTTGTCGTCCGGAGCCGCAAAACCGGCCAGGCCGGTGTTGGAGCCGCACTGCAGGAAGCCCTTCGCCTTGACGTCGTCGAGCGTCGCGGCGGAAGCGGCGGTGGCCGTCAGGCCGAGCGCCGCGCCGAGCACGATCGGAAGCAGTTTATGCGTCATGGATATGCAGCCTTCTCTTTTGCCCTGTCTAATCTGGGTTTTTTCGAGATCACGCGTGCGGGAATCAGGATGCGGCCATGATGCGTCTGCGAAAAGCAGTGTCGGCACAGGATAACCCCCTCCCGGCATGTCCGCGGCCCTTCTTGTTTTCTGGCCGTCGGAGATGCCACCGTCATCTCATGGATGCATTCGATGGCATTTATCGCTAAGGGTCAAGTACCCGACGCACCGTAAGGTACGATTTGCGAAAAATTTTTCGCTAACTGAAAATCCAGTCAACACACCGCGAAAGGTCCTTTATGTCCGCCTCCCAGTCGAACCGCGCCCGGGGTCTTGCAACGAGGCTCACCCATGCCGGACGCAAGCCCGAGGACTTCCACGGATTCGTGAACCCGCCCGTGGTTCACGCTTCCACGGTGCTGTTTCCGGACTGCGCGACCATGCTCTCCGGCGGCCAGACCTATCACTACGCCCGCCGCGGCAATCCGACGACCGATGCGCTGGAGGAGGCGCTGGCCGAGCTGGAGGGCGCGGCCGGCGTGCGCCTTGCCGCCTCTGGCCTCAATGCCGTCTCGGTGGCGCTGCTGTCGTGCCTTTCCTCCGGCGACCATGTCCTGATCACCGACAGCGCCTATGGCCCGACGCGCCATTTCGCCGAGACCACCTTGAAGCGGCTCGGCATCGCGGTCGACTATTACGACCCGGCGGTCGGCGCCGGCATCGAGGCGCTGTTCCGGCCCAACACCCGCGCGGTGATGACCGAGGCGCCGGGCTCCCTCACCTTCGAGATGCAGGACATCCCGGCGATCGCCGAGGTCGCCCATGCGCGCGATGCGCTGGTCGTGATGGACAACACCTGGGCGACGCCCTGCTTCTTCGACGCCATCGGCCACGGCGTCGACCTGTCGGTGCAGGCCGGCACCAAGTATCTGATCGGCCATTCCGACGCGATGCTGGGCACGGTGGCGGCCAGCGAGCGGGCCTGGCCGGGCCTGAAGGAGACCCACGGCGCGCTCGGCATGCATGTGGGGCCGGACGACGTCTATCTGGCCTTGCGGGGCCTGCGCACGCTGGAGGTGCGCCTGCGCCGCCACATGGAGAACGCGCTGGAGATCGCCCGCTGGCTGGAGGAGCGGCCCGAGGTCGCCCGCGTGCGCCATCCGGGGCTGGAGAGCGACCCGGGCCACGCCATCTGGAAGCGCGATTTCGCCGGCGCCTGCGGCCTCTTCGCCTTCGACTTCGTCGACAGCGTCAGCGAGGCGCAGAGCCACGCCTTCCTCGATGCGCTGGAACTGTTCGGCCTCGGCTATTCCTGGGGCGGCTTCGAAAGCCTCGCCATTCCCGTCCGGCTCAAGGGCGCGCGCACGGCAACGCCGATGCCGACCGGCGGCCCCAGCGTGCGACTGCATATCGGCCTGGAGGACACGGCCGACATCCGCGCCGACCTTGAAGCCGGCTTCGCCGCGCTGAAGGGCTGAGGAAAACGTGCGTCCGGCGCAGCGTTACTGCGCTGTGCCGGATGCAGCAGGCTCCGAAACGCCAGTCTCCGAACTATCAGTCTCCGAACTATCGGTCTCCGGAACACCAGTCTCCGGAACATCTGGCTGGGACACGACAGGCTCGGCGGCAACCGCCGCCGGAGCCGACGCCGGCGCCAGCGACGCCGCGACTGATGGAAGGGTGAAGGCCCACACGGCGGCGGCCAGCAGGATGCCCGCGCCGAGGGCCGGCATCAGGGCGGCAGCGGCCTCGCCGCGCGCCAGCCGCCGCAGCGCCGAGACCCCCGGCACCAGCGCAAGCAGCGCGATCACCGCGCCCGGCGGCGAGGGCCAGGATCCCGTCAGCGGGCCGGCGACAAGGTTTGCCGCCACCAGCGCGACGAGCGGCACGGCGAAAAGGCCGGCGGCCGCATAGCGCAGGATCCGCCCCGGGCGATGCGGCGCGGCGCCCTCGTCCCCCCGCGACAGCAGCAGCGCGGCCAACCCGGCCAGCGCCGGCACCAAGAGCAGGGCCTGCTGCGGCGCCTTGGCCGGCAGCAGCTCGATCAGCAGCCAGAGCGGCACCAGGCAGCACAGGAAGAACACCACCTGCGGCGAGCGCGTGCTGCGCAAGAGCATCGGCAGGCCGAGCAGCAGGAAGGCCGGCAGCGGCCACATGGCCACCAGCGAAAACAGCAGATGCGCGAGCGGCGGGGCGCCGAAGCCTCGCGCGCCGAGCGAGGACCCGATCCCTGCCCCACTGAGTATCCCGGCAAAGAGCTCCATGCTCCCGCCCGACAGGATCCCGCCCTCGCCGCGCAGCGCGCTCGCGAGCGTCCAGGGCAGCACGATCAGCGCAAGGATCGCCAGGCCGGGCAGCGGCAGCAAGCGGGCGAGCCAGCGCACATTGCGCGCGGCAAGGCACAGCGCCAGCACACTCAGCCCGGCGACCACCGGCCCGCTCAAGCCGGCCATCAGCACCGACGACCCGAGCCCCACCCAGAAGATCGCCGCCAGCCCCCTGGCCGCAAGAGAACCGGGAGAGGACGCGCCGGGCGTTCGGGAGAGCCAGATCCGGGCGAGCGCGCCCTGCATGGCAAGGATCGCGGCCAGCAACAGCGCGTCCGGTTCCCCGAGCCGCGCGGCAGCTCCCAGAGGCAGCGCGGCCGCCGTCAGCGCCCCGGCAAGCAGGGCCGGCGGCGGCGCGACGAAGGCTCTGGCGCACCAGTAGCCCAGCAGCACGGCAAGCACGGCCCCGGCCAGCGAAGGCAGGCGGAAGATCCATAGCGGGGCCTCAGCGCCCTGCCCGCTCGCCGCCGCGCTCAGGGCCTGCAGCAGGGGCAGGCCCGGCGGCACGATGCGCTCGCTGCCGTCGCGCAGCCGCGTGTCGACGAGATCGCCGCTCGTCAGCATGTGCCGCGCGGTCTCGACGATCTGCGTCTCGCCAATCTGAGGTTCGCCAATCTGCGTCTCGCCAATGCCCAGCGGCGGCGCCGACACAAGCCCCGGCAGATAGAGCGCCAGGGCGAGCAGCAGCAGCGCCAGCGGCGCCAGGCCCCGATGTCCCAGCAATCGCAGCCAGCGCGCGCCGGGTCCGGAAAACCGCACCTCGAAGCTGCCTGTGGATTGCCGCGCCTGTGTATCCGTCATGTCACGCTCGCCTGCTACTGCGCTCGCCTTGCCCGTTCCTGCGTTTCCTACAGGAGCGCGGGACAAAGGGGAACCGGAGGCCGCAGCAAAGCCCCTCCTTCCCCTCTCGCGCGAAGCCGGGACATCCGCTAAATCGAACGGATGCGCTTGCCGCAGCCGACCTTTCCAGGGAGACCTTGATGACACTGATCGCCCAGATCACAGACCTGCATGTACGCCCCAGCGGGACGGCCTGCTACCGGGTCAGCGAGACCAACATGCTCGCCCGCCGCGCCGTCGAGGCCCTCAATGCCCTCGACCCGCAGCCCGATGCGGTGATCATCACCGGCGATCTCGCCGACACGCCGGACCCGCGCGAATACGGCGGCGTGCAGCGCCTCGTCTCCCTGATCAAGGCGCCGGTCTATGTGCTTCCGGGCAATCACGATTCGGCGGCGATGATGCGCGAGACGCTGATCGGCGTCGGCCCGATCAACGAGGGCGAGAACGGCAAGATGCACTATGCCGTCGACATCGGCGACGTGCGCCTGATCGCGCTCGACAGCTCGGTGCCCGGCGCGCCCCACGGCACTCTCGGCGAGGCACAGCTCGCCTGGCTGGACGCGACGCTCGCCGCCAGCGCCCGGCCGACGCTGATCGCCCTGCACCATCCCCCGGCGCTGACCGGCATTGCCCACATGGACACGATCGGGCTTGCCGATTCCGCCGCCTTTTCCGCGGTCGTCTCGCGCCATTCCCATGTGCGGCGCGTCATGTGCGGCCATGTCCACCGGGCGATCGTCGCCTCGGTCGGCCACACGGTCATGACCCTGTGCCCCAGCACCGCCCACCAGGTGCATCTCGACTTCGTCGACCGCGGCAGCGGCCATTTCATCATGGAGCCGCCGGCCTTCTTCCTGCACCACTATGCGCCGGAAAGCGACGTGGTCAGCCACCTTGCCTATGTCGAGCGGTTCCCCGGGCCGTTCCCCTTCTTCGCCGACGAAGGCATCAGCTGGTAGGCGAAAGGCCGCCTCAGACCCGGGCGAGATGGCGCACGATCCGCCACTGATGGTGGGCGACGCGTGCAAGCCATCTCTGCCCGTCGAGGCGGGCCAGCGCGGTCTCCGCGTCGATCTCGCGCGCCGCGGCGGCATCGATCGCCCCGGCGCGCAGGCGGTCCCCCTGCTTGCGCAATTCGTGCTGGAAGCGGGCGAGCCGCGCTTCCGGCGGGCGCCGCCCGGCCTCCGCGCCCGTCCCGGCCAGCTGCCCGGCCGCCTGCCGCGACAGGCCCGCCAGCAGATGCACCCGCCGCCCCAGTCTCGCATCGTCGTGCAGGCCGGCAATGCGCGCATCCTGCGCCGCCCGGGCCGACAGCCGCGACAGGTGGTCGAGCGCATGGCGCAGGGACAGGTTGCGGGAGTGCGCCGCCCGGTCGCCGCGGTCGGTGCGCAGCCCGTCGACATAAAGCCGCAAGGAGGAGATCCCGGCCGCGACCTCGTCGAGCCGCCCGTTGCCGGCGCCGGGCTCGTCCTCCTCCAGCTTGTCCGCCACCACCAGGAACAGACGCGCGGCCAGCTCGCGCGCCGTGACCCCGGCCGCATCGAGCGCCGCCGCCGGCTCGGCCAGCAGCGCGGGGTCCAACCGCCCGGCCCCGGCCGGCTGGCGGTCCGGAACCAGCCGCTCGATCAGCCGGGTGAAGCTTCCGGTGAACGGCAGGATCGCCAGCACCCCCAGGACGTTGAAGCCCGTGTGGAAGGCGACAAGCGCAAGCTGCGCATTGCCGGCCCCGCCGCCGACCCGCTCCGCCAGCATCGCGAACGGCGTCAGCAACAGGAAGGCGATCACGGCCGTCATCAGGTTGTAGACCACATGGGCGATGCCCGTGCGCCGCATCGCCACCGATCCGCCGAGAGAGGCGAGCAGCGCCGTTGCCGTCGTGCCGATGTCCATGCCGATCACCAGCGCCGCCGCCTGCGGCAGCGTGATCGACCCGGCGGCCAGCGCCGCCAGCGCCATCACCACGCCGGCGCTGGACGACTGGGTCACCAGCGTCACCGCGATGCCGATGCCGATGAGCTGCAGCCGGCCGAGCAGGCCGTCGCCAGGAAAGCTGTCGGGCGTCACGATGCCCTCGAAGGCGGCCAGCCCGTCTTTCAGCGCATCGACGCCGAGGAACAGCAGGCTGAAGCCGGTCAGCGCCCAGCCGGCCTGCGCCACCCGCCCGCGCGCCAACAGGCGCAGCAGGACACCGGCCAGCAGCAGCGGCAGGGCGACCATGCCGAGATCCAGCTTGAAGCCGACCAGCGCCACGATCCAGCCCTTGGCCGTGGTGCCGATATTGGCCCCGAGCACGATGCCGAGCGCCTGGGGAAAGCTCATCAGGCCGGCCCCGACGAAGCCGACCGCGGTCACGGTGGTGGCGCTCGACGACTGCAGGACGGCGGTGCAGGCCGCCCCTGCCATCACGCCGCTTGCCGGGCTGCCCGTCAGGCGGGCGAGGGTCCGCCGCAGCGAGCCGCCGGCCAGCGTCCGCAGCCCGTCGGTCAGAACCACCATTCCCGTCAGGAAGAGCCCGACCCCGCCGAGCGCCAGAAGTCCGTTCGCGATCATCCGCCGATCATGCGCCGACCCTCGACCCGCGGCAATCGGGACCAGTCCCGAGGCGGAGCCTGCCCCCTGCTTTTGTCCCGTCCCGCAACGGCTATTGCAGTCCGAAACAGGCCGGCGAGCGTAACGCGCCTGTAAACCAAGACTCGAGCCAATGTTGGACGACGGCAGAAATATCAATTTTCATTATACGGAAATTGGACTTACACTCGTAGAACGCGAAAAGGGCGGCCGACGTCCGCAAGGGGCGACGGCCTCCCGGCATTTAGCCGGCAGTCCCGGCACGTGCCAGCAGCAGCCGGAAGAGACCTGTGGCAAGCACATCGGCGAAACCGGAACTGGACGACAGGCGACGTGCCGCGCGAGCGCGAGCGCTCGACACCCCTGCGGCACGACTGATCCTTGCCAATCCCCTTCCCTTCGCCGTCATGCGCGTGTCGCGCGGCGCACACGACAGCCGCTACCGGATCGACTACATCAGCGACACCTGCCAGGCCGTATGGGGCCTCTCGCGCGCTGAAATCGGCGACAATCCCCGCCTGCTGTGGAGCCGGATCGATCCCGACGACCTGACCCATTTCGGCGACCGGCTGCGCGCCGCAGAGCGGGGCCGCCACGAATGGACTGCGACCTTCCGCATCCGCGGCGGCGACAGCGGCCGCGAGAAATGGGCGGTCGCCCGCGGCCTGCCCCGTTCGGACCTGCCGGGCGATGCCTGGAACATCACCGTCACCGACATCACCGCGCAGATACAGGCCTATGCCGACCTGCAGGCCAGCGAGGCGCGGTTCCGCGCCCTGGCGGAGAACATTCCCGGCGCCGTCTTCCGCTACCGCCTGCGCGTCGACGGCACCCACCAGATCTTCGACATGACGCCGGGCAGCGTCGCCATCTGGGAGCTGCCGGCGGAGGAGATCAACAACGACCCCGCCCCCATCTGGCAGATGATCCATCCCGAGGATGTGCCGCCGATGCTGGAATCGGTGCTGGAGTCCGCCCGCACCCTGCAGCCCTGGCATTACATCTGGCGCCTGACGACGCCCTCGGGCCGGTTCAAGTGGTTGGAAGGACGCGGCCTGCCGCGCCGCGAGGAGAACGGCGACACCGTCTGGCACAGCGTCATCATCGACGTCACCGAGCAGCGGAAGAAGGACGAGGATATCCGCCGCCTTGCCGAGCGGGACGAGCTGACCGGCCTTGCCAACCGCAGCCTGTTGCGCCGCCGCCTCGACGAGGCCCTGCGCCAGCGTCTTGCCGATGGCGGCCGCGGCGCGCTGATCCTGCTCGATCTCGACCACTTCAAGGACATCAACGACACGCTCGGCCACGATGCCGGCGACATCTTCCTGCGCGCCACCGCCGAGCGGCTGACCGAGAGCGTCTGCCATCAGGACATCGTCGCGCGGGTCGGCGGCGACGAGTTCGTCGCCGTGCTGCCGCAGATCGCCAGCGAGGACGCGGTGCTGGCCACCATCGGTCGCATCGCCGCGCGCCTCGCCGACGACGTGCATATCGAGGGGCACGTTCTGTCGAGCAGCGTCTCCATGGGCATCGCCTTCTTTCCCCGCGACGGGCAGACCCCGAACACGCTGCTCAAGCATGCGGACATCGCCCTGTTCGAGGCCAAGGCCGCCGGCCGCCAGACCCATGTCTTCTTCTCGCCCGCCCTGCGCGAGACGCGCGAGCGCCGCCGCACCCTTGCCGAGGCGCTGCGCACCGCCATCGCCGCCGATGCGCTGTCCATCGCCTTCCAGCCCATCGTCGAGGCCGGCAGCAGCAACCACAGGGGCTTCGAGGCGCTGGCCCGCTGGACGCTGGACGGCCAGTCGATCTCGCCGGCCGAGTTCATTCCGCTTGCCGAGGAAACGGGCCTTGCCGTACCGCTCGGCAAGGTGCTGCTGGCCCGCGCCCTGCGCCTTGCCGTGAAGCTCGCCGAGACCGGCATCGATCCCGGCACGATCTCGGTGAACGTCTCGGCCGCCCAGCTGCGCGAGCCCGATTTCGCCGCGACCGTCGCCGCCATGCTCGCCGAGCACGGCTTGCCGCCCGAGCGACTGGAGATCGAGGTGACGGAGACGGTGATCTTCGGCCGCTTCGCCGAGCAGATCGCGTTGACCCTGCGCGAGTTTCGCAGGCTCGGGATCCGCATCGCGCTCGACGATTTCGGCACCGGCTATGCCTCGCTCGCCCATCTCAAGCGCATCCAGGTCGACCGACTGAAGATCGACCAGTCCTTCGTGCGCGATATCGAGGCCGATGGCGACGATGCGGTGATCGTGCGCACCGTGATCGGCCTTGCCAAGGCGCTCGGCATGGATGTGGTGGCCGAAGGCATCGAGACGCACGAGCAGCTGGATTTCCTGCGTCGCCACGGCTGCGACCTGGCCCAGGGCTATCTCTTCGGCCGGCCGACCACCAGCGAGGAAGATCTGGTCAGCTACCTGAACGCCGCCGACCGCGAGTGACGCACGGGCTGCAATCGGCGGACCGGCGCAACGCACCGGCCCCTCCGTTCGCCCCCCTGGCGCGCCAGCGCGTTTAGCGGGCGAGAACCGTCGCCGCCTCGCGGGTGCGCTTGAAGGCGCTGTCGATCTGGGTCACGGCCGCACCGATATCGGTGATCGAGCTGGAAATGTCGCCGACCGCACCGGCGACCTCGTGCATGCTCTGCGACATGCCGCAGGTTACGACGCTCTGCTCTTCCACCGCAGAGGCGGCCGCCGCGACCTGCGCGAACAGCGTGTCCACCGCCCCGCGGATATTCTCCAGCGTGCCGGCCACACTGCCCGTGATCGCCTGCACGCCGTCGATCTCGCGCGAGATCTGGTCCGTCGCCTTGGCCGCCTCGCCGGCAAGGTTCTTCACCTCGCTCGCCACCACGGCAAAGCCCCGTCCTGCTTCGCCGGCCCGGGCCGACTCGATGGTCGCGTTCAGCGCCAGCAGGTTGATCTGCCCGGCAATGTCCTGGATCAGGCTGACGATGCCGCCCATCGCGGTCGCCGCGCCGACCAGCTTGCTCGTCGCCGCCTCCGCGTCCCTGGCGTGGGTGGCGGCGCTTTCCGTCGCAATGCGCGAGCGCGACATGTTCTGCGAGATCTCGGCGATGGACGAGGCCAGTTCCTCCGCGCTGGAGGCCAGCATCTGGACGTTCTCGGACGTCTTGCCGACCGCTCCGGCCACGGTCTCGGCCCGCTGGTCGGACTTCGACAGCGCGGTCTCCACCTCGACGAAATTCTCGTCGATCATCTTGCGCAGGTTGGCCAGCAGCTGCATCTGCGCGGTGATGTCGGTGGCGAACTTGACCACCTTGTAGGGTACCCCGTCCGGCGTCAGGATCGGATTGTAGGAGGCCTCGATCCACACTTCCCTGCCGCCCTTGCCGAAGCGGCGGAACTGGCCGGCCTGGAACTCGCCGCGCCGCAGCCGCGCCCAGAACTCGCGATAGTCCGAGCTCTCGGCATAGGCGGGATCGACGAACATGCGGTGATGTTGCCCGCGGATCTCGTCGAGGCCGTAGCCGACCGTCGACAGGAAGTTCTCGTTCGCGTCCAGGATGTTGCCGTCGAGATCGAAGGCGATGACCGCGCTGACCTTGCCGATGGCCTCGACCTGGCCCGTCATCTCCGCATGCTCGCGGGTGCGCTCCGTCACGTCGGAGGCGAACTTGACGATCTTGTAGACCCGGCCCTTGCCGTCGAGGACCGGATTGTACGAAGCCTCGATCCACACTTCGCTGCCGTCCTTAGCGTAGCGCTTGAACCGGCCCGCCTGGAACTCGCCGCGCCGCAGCCGCTCCCAGAAGGCCTTGTAGTCGGGACTGTCCGCCACCGCCTTGCCCACGAACATCGAGTGATGGCGCCCGCGGATCTCCTCGATCGTATAGCCGAGCGCATTGAGGAAGTTGCGGTTGGCATCCTGCACCGTGCCGTCCGGCTTGAACTCGATGCGGGCCTGCGACCTGTCCAGCGCGCTGGCAATGGCGTCGCAATCTGACTGCCGGCGGCGACCTGAAAGAAACATGCATCCTCCTTCCACCTCGAAAGGCGGCCGTGAAATACCTGAATCCCTCCCCATTTTTCGGCCGCGATTTTCTCCAGCCAAGTACAACCCTAAAGAGAAAAATATAAATGCAGAGTTAACCTGAATTTTCCTTCAAGATCAGGGCTTTACTACCTCAATCAGCGCTATTTCGGCAAAGGTCGTGTACGTCTTTCGCCGGATACCCATCTCTTCCCCTTCGGAAAGCCAAAAAAGAAGGGCGCGGGATCTCTCCCGCGCCCTGTCGTTCGCCGTCATTCGCTCATCAGCCGTTGCGGCCGATCAACCGTTGCGGCCGATCAACCGTTACGGCCAATCAACCGTTACGGAACGTGTAGCCGTAGCCGTTCAGCGCCGGCGCACCGCCCAGATGCGCGTAGAGCACCTTCGAGCCTTCCGGGAAGTAGCCCTTCTTGACCAGGTCGATCATGCCCTGCATCGACTTGCCCTCGTAGACCGGGTCGGTGATCATGCCCTCGAGGCGCGCACACAGGCGGATCGCCTCCTTGGTCTCCTCGGACGGCACGCCGTAGATCGGATAGGCGTAGTCTTCCACCAGCACCACGTCGTCCTTCTCGATGGGCCGGCCGAGCTCGACCAGCTCCGCCGTGCGCGAGGCGATCTCGTGCACCTGGTCGCGTGTCTGCTCCGGCGTTGCCGAGGCGTCGATGCCGATGACGTTGCGCGCGCGCCCGTCCTTGGCAAAGCCCACCAGCATGCCGGCATGGGTGGAGCCGGTCACCGTGCACACGACGATGTAGTCGAACTTGTAGCCGAGCGCCTCTTCCTGCGCCCGCACTTCCTCGGCAAAGCCGACATAGCCGAGGCCGCCATACTTGTGCACCGAGGCGCCGGCGGGGATCGGATAGGGCTTGCCGCCGGAGGCCTCGACCTCGGAGATGGCATCTTCCCAGCTGCGGCGGATGCCGATGTCGAAGCCCTCGTCCACCAGGCGCACATCAGCGCCCATGATGCGGCTCAGCATGATGTTGCCGACCCGGTCGTAGACCGCGTCCTCGTGCGGCACCCAGCTTTCCTGCACCAGGCGGCACTTGAAGCCGATCTTCGCTGCGACGGCGGCGATCATGCGCGTGTGGTTGGACTGCACGCCGCCGATGGAGACGAGCGTGTCGGCGCCGCTGGCGATGGCGTCCGGCACGATATATTCCAGCTTGCGCAGCTTGTTGCCGCCGAAGGCGAGACCGGAGTTGCAGTCCTCGCGCTTGGCGTGGATCTCGACCTTGCCGCCCAGATGCTGGCTCAGCCGCTCCAGCTTCTCGATGGGGGTGGGACCGAAGGTCAGCGGATAGCGTTCGAATTTCCCAAGCATGCCTGTCCTCGCCGATGGGGCCCTTGCGAGCCTTGTGGAACCGGCGAAAAAGCTAGCAATCGACGAATGAAATGTGCTCTCTAATTTCGGGCACGAAACTCCTGGATCTGATCATGAGAAACATATCTGTCCTGGATTGCTTCCGATAGTGAGATCAAAAATGAAAGATTCTTCCAGAGAGAGCACGCTCGACCGCATCGACCTCAAGATCCTCAAGCTGCTGCAGGAAGACGGCCGGCTGACCAATGCGGAACTGGCGCAGCGCACCAACACCTCGCCCGCCACCTGCCACCGGCGCACCCAGCGGCTTTTCGCGGAAGGTTATGTCAGCGGCGTGCGGGCGATGGTGGCGCCGGACAAGGTCGGGCGCGGCTCGCTGGTGATGGTCGGCGTGGTGCTGGACCGCTCGACGCCGGAGAGCTTCAGCGAGTTCGAGGCGGCGGTGCGCAAGCTCGCCTTCGTCCTCGACTGCCATCTGGTCGCCGGCGACTTCGACTACATGCTGAAGATCCGCGTGCGCGACATGGCCGACTTCAACCGCCTGCACGGCGACAAGCTGATCGCCCTGCCCGGCACCCGCCAGACCCGCACCTTCTTCGTCATGAAGGAAGTGATCGACAACGCCCTGCTGGAGTTCTGAGCCGCAACGGGCGCGCTGTCAGAGCCGGCCGAGCAGCATCAGGATGACCACGATCAGCAGGATCGTGCCGAGCACCCCCACGCCGGCATGGCCGAAGCCGTAGCCGTACCCTCCGAAGCGCCCGCTGAAACCGCCGAGCAGGAAGATGACGAGTATGATGATGAGGATTGTGCTGAGAGGCATGACATTGTCTCCGGTTCAGTTGCCGTCGATGGTCAGGCCGCGCCTGTCGATGCTGATGTCGACGCCGCTCCGGCGCTCCTCCAGGACGAGATAGGTGGCACCGGCGGCGACCACCCCGATCACCAGAAGGAGGCCTCGCCGGGTCATCGGACGCTCGCCCATGAGGTTTCGGAACGGGCGCATCGGCCGCGACCCCTAAGCGTCACGAAGCGTATCCTTGATGCTGCCGAGGGTGTTCTGGATGCTGCCCTCGACCTTGTCGGCCTCCCCTTCCGAGCGCAGCTTGGCATCGCCGAAGGCCTTCCCGGCGACGACCTTGAGCTTGCCCTTGACGACCTTTGCCGAGCCGATCACGCGATCCTTGTCCATGGTCCTGTTCCCTTCGACCGAAAACGCCCCGAACATCGTTCGGGCAACACCCGTCAGCTAGCCGGTTTTCTGTCCTCTGCGCACTGACGCAGGTTAGTGCGCGCCCCCGCGCGCCGCTCGAAAGCCGAGGGCCGGCAGGCACCTGCGCGCTCCGGCCGCCCCGGCGGAGGCGGCCTGCTCATGGCCGCCGGACGGAGTTGCCGCCGGCAATGATCCGGTTGATCAGTTCGGCGACGGCCAGGTGCGCTTCCCGCTCCGCGTCCGGGGCAACGGCATTCTCGTGCGCCGCAGCGGCATCGCGCAAAATGCCGAGGATCTCCGGCTCCGGGAGGAGGTGGTGATCGTTGAGGGCGAGCAGAAGCGCCTCGCAGATCGACAGGGCGGCCATCCCCGAGTAGTCTGGATGATCAGGCATCGGCAGGCTCCTTTCCGGTGGCGAGTGATCGGTCACGACAGAATTTCGCCGCCACACACGACTCTACCCCCCGGCGCGGATCGCCGGACTGATCGAAAGCAGCTGTCGTTCCGGCTTTCCGTCGATCCTCCAAGGGATCACCGAAGTTCATGAACACGAGGTACGCATCCCCGCTCGCCCGAAAGCTCTCGGCCTTCGTCGCCCTTTCGCAGGCCGAGTTCGAGATGCTGGAACGTCTGCACGAGCGTCGCCGGACCTTCGCCGCGGGGCGCGATCTCGTGCACCAGGGGCAGTCCGGTCAAGCGGCCTACATCCTCTCCTCGGGCTGGGTCTGTTCGTACAAGGTCCAGGCGGACGGAACGCGTCAGATCGTCGATTTCCAGATACCGGGGGATTTCCTGGGGCTGCGCAGCGTCCTGCTGCGCACCTCGGATCACAGCTTCGAGCCGATCGTGGAGATCCAGGCCGCCGAAGTGCTGGTGAGCGACCTTCTGGAGGCCTTCGCCCACACGCCGCGCCTGGCAACGGCCATTCTCTGGGCCGTCTCGCGGGACGAGGCGATGGTGGTCGAGCATCTCGTCGGCGTCGGGCGCCGCGATGCGGAGGCCCGGCTGGCGCATTTCCTGCTCGAACTGCATGCGCGGCTGGCCCTGGTCGGGATGGGCAGCAGGGACGGCTACCCCTGTCCGCTCACCCAGTCTCACCTTGCCGATGCCCTGGGCCTGAGCACGGTCCACGTGAACCGCGTCCTGCGCAAGCTGCGCGACGGCGGGCTCGTCACCTTCCGCAACGGTCATGTCACGTTCGACGATTACGGCGCTCTGGTGGACTTCGCGGAGTTCGACCCGGTGTACATGGACCAGAGCGGCCCGCTGCTGAAATAGACAAGGCCGCCCACCGTCGAACGGCGGGCGACCCGGCAATCACGTCAGCTCAGACAGCACGTGTCACGCAAGGGCGCGGGTCGTCGCGTCGAGTTCCTTCATCGCATCGGCGTGGTTGTTCGCCGTTTGCGCGGTCTCGGCAGCCTTGTAGTGCTTGAAAGCCGCATCCTTCTTCGGGCCTGCCGGGGCCTTGTCCCAGGCAGCCTTGACGGAGGTCATCTTCTCGGTGACGTTGTTGCGGTCGGGTGTCATGGAGTGTCCCTTTCTGGACCATCCGGGAAGCTGAAAGCGCCAGGGCAGCGCGGCCCCTTCGAGGAGCCTCGCCGCAAGTGCTTTCGCGTTTTCCGGAAGTGCGTGCCACCGGTCATCCGGCGGGCACGTCCACACTCAATCGCAATATCGGCTCCCGCGCACTGACGCAGGTTAGCCCGGCCCCGTTTTGCGCGCAGCCATCGACCGGACCCGGATGCGCATGGCATCCCACGCCCCGCATGCGCGGGGAAGGGACAGGCCCGTCGTACAAAGGAAAATGGCGACCAAAGGAAAAATGGCGACCCCGGCAGGACTCGAACCTGCGACCATCGGCTTAGAAGGCCGGTGCTCTATCCAACTGAGCTACGGGGCCGTTCCGGCGCGCGCGGCGCGAGGATCGCAGGTCAATGCGTCCAGGGCATGAAGCGATCGTAGCGGAAATTGTCCGAATAGGCGATCTTCGGCACGCGCCGCTCGCGCGGCTGCTCCACCCGATAGGCGATGCCGTTCTTGCGGGCGTAGGCTTCCGCCTCTTCCTGCGTCTCGAAGCGCAGGCGCAGCTGCTGCTTCATGTCGGCGGAGGACGTGTAGCCCATCAGCGGCTCGATCGTGCGCGCCTGCTCCGGCTCGAATTCCAGCACCCAGTCATGGGTCTTGCCGCGCCCCGACTGCGTTGCCGTCTTCGCCGGGGAATAGATGCGTGCGACCATCGTGCAGTGCCCCTCTTGCGGTTGCCTTGCGTCCTGTTGCGACACTCGGATCGACGCACCTGCAGCCTGGCCGCCGCGCGTTCGCTCCGTGTGCCTTATCCCGTCGGTTATTCATTGGTTCGGCGCGCGAAGTCAACTCGGCAAAATGCCTGCCCGCTCGCCTTTTCCCGCCGTCATCGCCGCCGGGCGGCGCGGCACGGGCATCCGTGCTTCAGCCTTGACGCCCCACCGCAAGCCCGATACACCGCAGAAATTCTCCAAGTCGGGGTATAGCGCAGCCTGGTAGCGCATCTGCTTTGGGAGCAGAGGGTCGCAGGTTCGAATCCTGCTGCCCCGACCATTCTTTCCTTTTCGAGATTCGGATTTCCGCAAGCAATCAGCCCCTTGCGGATCTCTCCTCAAGTCCTGCGCGAACTGAAGGAGCAAGGCGTAGCCTGCCGGCCCGGAACGGCGCAGCGACTCGTTACGCCCGGCGGCTCTCGCGCTTCATGCCGTACATGCCGGCCTCGGCATTGCGCAGCACGCTTTCGAACGACATGTCCGTCTCCTGCACGGTGAACACGCCGATCGAGGCGGATGTCGCCAGCAGGCAGCTGTGGTCCCCTTCCGGCGGGTTCCAGTGCATCGGCTGGCGGATGCGGTCGGAAATCTCGCTCATCCGGTCGGAGATATCGGCAGCCTGCGCATCGGCGAAGCCGATCATGAACTCGTCGCCGCCCATCCGCCCGACGATGTCGCCGCCCCGCACCGCGCGCTTCAGGATACGGGCGATGGCGCGGATGACCATGTCGCCGGCCAGATGGCCGAAGCGGTCGTTGACCTGCTTGAAATTGTCGAGATCGAGATAGGCGAAGGTGACGCAGGACAGGCCGACGCCGATCTCCGCGATCATCCGCCCCGCCTGCAGACGGAATTCCACCGGATTGAGCAGCCCGGTCATGCGGTCCGTGACCGAGAGCTGGCGCAGGCGCTGCGCCTCCTCGTGCAGCCGGCGCTGCTGCTGCAGGCTGTCGGCCAGCCGCTCGCGGTGGTCAGCCGCCTCCTGCGACACGGCCAGAAACCGCGCCGCCAGCGACTTGGTCTGGTCGTATTGCAGCATCGCCAGCGCTTCCCCCTTGGCGCCGGGCACGCCGAGCCGCCATCCGGAAAACGTCAGATGGGTGCCGTCCGCTCCCTGCAGGCCGATAAAGGCCGGCGTGGTCGAGCGGAACGCGCGCCCCACCCGCTCCATCACCTCGTCGCGGGGAAGGTCTGTGAGGGCCGAGATACCGTCCGCCTCCAGCCGCTCGAACTGGCGCAGCGCCTGCCGATTGGCCAGCCGCACCCGGCCGCTTTCGTCGAGCACCAGCGTTGCGCGCGGCATGTTGTCCAGCGCGACGCGAATGCCCTCCATCAGCAGGGCGCTGTCAGGCAAAGAATTCATGACCGTCATTGCCGCCCTCCCCTGGTCTCAAGGCCACCCGCACCCGGCAGCTCCCGTGCCCGGTGGCGATCGATTCCTCGACGCGGACCCGCGCATACCCCTTGGCCTGCGACACGATCCGCCCGAACACGGTCGCGGTCATCATGCAGAGCGACGGCCGGCCGACCACCTTCTCGGCGAAGGGGCAGTCGCCGTTCACCAGCACGATCTCGTCTTCGCTGAGGCTGGAAATCTCGAAACTGGCGCCGATCCGCGTCTTCAGGTCGACAAGGACCGCCGCGACCGCCTCCAACTCGCTCGCCTGGCTGCCGAGCGCGGCCCGGTATTGCCGGGCCAGGTCGTCGCCGATCCGCGTTCCCACCACGCTGACGAAGGCGGAGGCATCCTCGCGGCCGATCACCTCTTCCATGGTGCCGGCCAGCGCGCCGATGACATTGCGGAAAAAGCCGGCCTGATCCAGGTCGACTTCGCAGTTCCCGACAGTGGCCGACACACAGCTCCCAGCCATTCCCCTGCCCCTCGACGCCGCGCCCGTTGCGCACTGGCACGAGCGCCCGCGCGGCGGGGTCATGCCGAAACGAATCATATGTTGATTCGATCAAGGTGATTCGCACCATAAGCGCAAAAAACGAGGAATGCGGCCCCCCGGCCGGGCCGGATTGGCGGAAATCACGCTGCAATAACGGGCAGATGACGCAAGCGCGCCGGACTTGACAGGTCGATTGGCCCCGTCAGGGCGCCGCGGCGCGGATCGTCGGGCTGTCGACGCGGTCGCCCGGCGCGATGCCGAGCGCCGCGCTGGTTCCCGCCGGCACTTCCAGCACGAAGCGCACCACCGCGTTGGACGGCACCAGCGCCTCGGACAGCGGCTCGGTGTTCTCGGCGATGCTGGCGATGCGCCCGTTGCGGGCGATGAAGATCATGTCCAGCGGGATCAGCGTGTTCTTCATCCAGAACACCACCTCCCGGTCGGCGTGATAGTCGAACAGCATGCCGGCGTCAGCGGCCAGGTTCTCGTAGAACATCAGCCCGCGCGCCCGCGAGTCCGCCGTATCGGCGATCTCCACCGTGAAATCGTGGACCTTGCCCGCAGCCGTGGTGATGCTCAGCGCCTCGCTCCTGAGCCCGGTCTGCGGCGCGCCGCGCTCCTGCGCTGCCGCCGGAAAGGCCAGCAGCAGGACCGCCGCCAGCGACAGGCACAGCACGGAAAAGACCGCAAGCGCGTAGAGGGAGCCGGAGCGGGAGGAAGACCGGGAAGGACCTGGGGAGAGCATCATGGAGGGCATCGGTCGGTCCTGCGCGAGCGACGGGTCGGAAAGGCGGTGTCAGGCTAGGTCGTGACGCTTTCGGCCGGGACAGTCTCAAGTCGGGGCGGCGTCGCCCCGCGGGCCAGCCGGAGAACGGGATCCCGCCGAAGCAACACATCCTGCCGGCAAACGTGTCGGGAGAATGTCCGTCCTGTCCGTTGGGTGGAAGGTCCGCTCGGAATGCCTGTTAGTGGGACGACGGAATGTGGACGCCTTCGCCGTCGGGCCGGATCTCGGCCGCCATGCGCCCTTTCGGGCCCTGGCCGAAGCGCACCATCACGGTCTGGCCGGGGCGCAGCTCGGTGATGCCGAAGCGGCGCAGCGTCTCCATATGGACGAAGATGTCTTCCGTGCCCTCGCCCTGGGTCAGGAAGCCGAAGCCCTTGACCCGGTTGAACCACTTGACGACCGCCGGCTCGTAGCCGCCTTCCGGCGTCACCTGCACATGGGTGCGCGAAGGCGGCAGCTGGGACGGGTGAACGGCGGTGGATTCGTCCATCGACAACACGCGGAAGGCCTGCAGCCCCCTTGCGCCCGGCGTCACCTCGCAGACGATGCGCGCGCCCTCATAGGCGGTGCGGAAACCGTCGCGCCTCAGGCAGGTCACATGCAGGAGAATGTCGGGCTGCCCGTCGTCGGGCACGATGAACCCGTAGCCCTTGGCCACGTCGAACCATTTGATCGCTCCCGCGACGACCGTCAGGTCGACCCCGGAATCCTCCGATCCCGCGTCGCGCGAGGCCACAACCGGCTTTGCCCCCAAGTCCTTCATAGTCCCGCCTCTGATACGCCGTAAGCTGGATCCGTGAGTGCACAACCGGAAAACCACCGATTCCGCAGGGCCAAGGATAGCATCCCGCGTCCCCGGAACCAGTGCATTTTGCGAAAAAGTGCCATGGTTACCCTTGAGCAACAGTTTCCCCGGCTCACCGCGATTCGCAAGCCCGGACGAAAGGTGCTTGCAAAAGGCGTTTGCGAAAGATTGCAGACTTCCGTTGAAGTCGCCGCGCCAGGCCATATTCTCTTGCGCGGAACCCGGCGCCGCGCGCGTCGTTTCTTTCTTTTCGCGGGCACGTTCCGGCCGCTGCGCCACGCTGGGGCCGGCCGCCGCGAAGCACCGCACAGCACGAAGGGGTATTCATGCGCTACCTGCACACCATGGTCCGCATCCGCGACATCGACGCATCGCTCGATTTCTACTGCAACAAGATGGGCATGCAGGAGGTGCGCCGCATCGAGAGCGAGGCCGGCCGCTTCACGCTGATCTTCCTCGCCGCCTCCGAGGACGTGGAGGCCGTGAAGAACGGCCAGGCGCCGGCGCTGGAGCTCACCTACAACTGGGACCCGGAGGACTATCAGGGCGGCCGCAATTTCGGCCATCTCGCCTATGAGGTCGACGACATCTACGAGACCTGCGCCAGGCTGCAGGCCGCCGGCGTCACCATCAACCGCCCGCCGCGCGACGGCCGCATGGCCTTCGTCCGCTCGCCCGACAACATCTCCATCGAGCTGCTGCAAAAGGGCGGCGCGCAGGAGCCGCAGGAGCCCTGGGCCTCCATGGGCAACACCGGCAGCTGGTAAGCCCCGCCTTCCGGGAGGGGCGCAACGCGCCTCTCCCTTTCCTCGCAAGCCCCCTTCACGAGCCTGTGGACGATGCGTCACCTACCCCCTTGCCCGGCGCGAGAAAGCTGCTTATAACCCGCGCACATCGACGGACCGGGCGCCCATCGTCTAGCGGTCTAGGACGCCGCCCTTTCACGGCGGAAACACGGGTTCGAGTCCCGTTGGGCGTACCACTCCGTCGTTGAACCCTCCCAAACATCGTTGCTGTACGTGATCGCCGCCTGCGGCGACACTGCGCCCCGGCAAGCCGGCGGCATCACGCCGTCACGCGCCCGCAACACCGCGCGGCTATACGGCGCCGTTCGCGACCACGAGGCAGGAGAGGACGACGTGACGAGGAGTTCCCCCGCCCCGCAGCCGGCCGGCCCCCGCCCCGCGCAACACGCGCGCGGCAGCGCCAGCGAAGTCTTCCGCGCCTTCCTCAAGCTCGGCCTCACCTCCTTCGGCGGCCCGATCGCCCATCTCGGCTATTTCCGCGAGGAGCTGGTGCTGCGCCGCAAGTGGCTGGACGAGGCCGCCTATGCCGATCTCGTCGCCCTGTGCCAGTTCCTGCCCGGTCCCGCCTCCAGCCAGGTCGGCTTCGCGCTCGGGCTGAGGCGCGCCGGCCCGCTCGGCGCGCTTGCCGCCTGGACCGCCTTCACCCTTCCCTCGGCGCTGCTGCTCGTCGCCTTCGCGCTCGGTGCGCCGCTGTTTTCCGGCCCCCTCGGCCAGGGCCTCGTTGCCGGGCTGAAGCTTGTGGCCGTCGCCATCGTCGCCCATGCGGTGCTCGGCATGGCCCGCGCCCTGTGCCCCGACCGGGAGCGCGCGACGCTGGCGCTTGCCGCCGCCGCGCTGGTGCTGCTGGTCGGCGGCCCGATGGCCCAGGTCGGCGCCATCGCCCTTGCCGCCCTCATCGGCCTCATTCTCAAGCTTCCCGGCGCCAGCCCCGCCCCCGGCCATCCGCAGGCCGCCCTCTCCCGCGCGCCCGTGTCCCGCCGCATCGGCTTTGCCTGCCTTGCGCTCTTCGTGCTGCTGCTGGTCGGCCTGCCGCTCGCCCAGCATCTGGCGCCCTCGCAGGCGCTGGCCGTGGTCGATGCCTTCTACCGCGCCGGCGCGCTGGTCTTCGGCGGCGGCCATGTGGTGCTGCCGCTGCTGGAGGCCGAGGTCGTGCGCGGCGGCTGGGTGAGCGCCGAGAGCTTCCTTGCCGGCTATGGCGCGGCACAGGCCGTGCCCGGCCCGCTCTTCACCTTCGCCGCCTATCTCGGCACGGTGATCGCCCTGCCGCCGAACGGCATCGCCGGGGCGGGGCTGGCGCTGGTCGCCGTCTTCCTGCCCGGTCTGCTGCTGCTCGTCGGCGTGCTGCCGTTCTGGGAGGCGTTCCGCGCCCGCACGGGCGCGCGCGCCGCGATGGCCGGGGCCAATGCCGCCGTCGTCGGCATTCTGGGCGCGGCGCTCTACGACCCGGTCTTCACCAGCGCGGTCACAACGCCGGCACAGTTCACCCTGGCGCTTGCCTGTTTCGTGCTGCTGACCGCGTGGAAGGCGCCGCCCTTTGTCGCGGTGCTGGTCGCCGGGCTCGGCGGCATGGCAATCGCGGCCGCGTGATGGTCGAGGCCTCATGATGGTAGAGATCGGGGTCTATGGCGGGCTGTTTCTTTCGGCCCTCGGCGCGGCGACGCTGCTGCCGATGCAGTCGGAGGCGGTGCTGGCCGGCCTGCTGCTCAGCGGCCGGCCGGTCTTGCTGCTGATCGCCGTCGCCAGTCTCGGCAACACGCTCGGCGGGCTCGTCAACTGGGCGCTGGGGCGGGGCATCGAGCGCTTCCGCCACCGCCGCTGGTTCCCGGTCGGCGAGGCGGCGCTTACCCGCGCGCAAGGCTGGTACGCCCGCTGGGGCAAGTGGTCGCTGCTTCTGTCCTGGATGCCGATCATCGGCGATCCGCTGACGCTTGCCGCCGGCGTGATGCGCGAGCGATTCGCGACCGTGCTGGTGCTGGTCGCCATCGCCAAGACCGGCCGCTATGCGGTGTTGGCCGCCGTCACGCTCGGCTTTTTCGGCTGAGCCGCTTCAGGCAAGAGCCACCACGGAGGAAATCGTCCTGGACGCATCGGTAATCGCCGGCACCAGCTCGCGCAGCACCCGCTCCTCGCTCCATTCGGGGATGTAGACCGGCATGCTGATCGCCGCGACCGCCTGGCGGTTGGCGCCGATCACCGGCGCGGCGATGACGATCTCCTGCAGCATGATCTGCTGGTTGGTGATGACATAGCCGTCGCGCTGCGCCTGGGCGACGCGCGCCCGTACCACTTGCGGATCCTGGCAGGTGAAGGGCGTCACCGGCTCCGGCAGGCCCGGCTCCATCATCCGCTCCAGCACCTCTGGCGGCGAGAAGGCCGCGATCACCTGCCCCACCGCCGTCACCGCCGCCGGCTGGCGCACGCCGATCAGCGTCGTGTCGTAGGCAAGGCTGGTGTGTGGGATCCGCGCCTTGTAGACGACCTCGTGCCCGTCCAGCACGCCGAGATTGACGGTGGTGCGCAGCGTCCGGCTGACCTCGATCATCCGCGGCAGCGCGCGCTCCAGCAGCCGGTCGTGGATCAGGAACGCATAGGCGAGGTCGAGCATCCTCAGGCCCGGGCGATAGCGGCGGGTCTTGTCGTCGCGGTCGAGATAGCCGAGCGCGTGCAGCGTGTAGGTCAGCCGCTGCGCCGCGCTCTTCTCCAGCCCGGCGGCCTCGGCGATCTCGGTCAGGCTCAGCGCCACATGGTGGTCGCGAAACAGCGCCAGCACCCGCATGCCCCGCTCCAGCGTGCTTGCCAGCACCGGCGGCCTGGTCTGTTCGGTCATCTTGCAACCATCTCCCGCAGGCGCTCCTTGTCGCTTTCCCGCAATCCGGGCGCGGGAAAAATCCACCGCCCGTTTCGCCGGCAAAAACCGGAGCACCATGAATGCCTTGGTCTGTCCCGCGCGCCCGTAACCCTGGGTCGGGACGACATTTCCCTAAGCCGCACGACAGGGCGCCGCTTGACAAGCAATAAGTTGTCACATTTAAATATCAATGTCGATAATCACTATTCGATAGCGACTACAAAATATCGATCACAAAAAGTGTCGATCAAAGGGCGATCCAGCGCCCAGGAGGTCCCCATGTCCCTTAGTATGTCCCTGAAGTCTCTCAAGCTCGGCACCGCGCTCGCCGCTGCCCTGGTGCTGTCGGCACCGTTCGGCACCGCGCTTGCAGGTCCGGACGACAACAGCCTGATCTGGTCCGCCCAGAAGGAGCTGACCGCCGCCGACACCTATTTCGACACCTCCCGCGAGGCGGTCGTCGTCGCCCAGCACGTCTATGACGGTCTCGTCTTCTGGGATCAGGACGCGCAGGAGTTCAAACCGCTGCTGGCGACCGAATGGCGCCAGATCGACCCGCTGACGCTGGAATTCGACCTGCGCGAGGGCGTCACCTTCCACGACGGCAGCAGCTTCGGCCCGAAGGATGTGGTCTACACGCTGAACTTCGTCATCGACGAGAAGAACGGCGTTCTCAACTACGGCGACATCAAGTGGATCAAGTCGGCCGAGGCCGTCGGCGAGCGCACCGTGCGCATCCAGCTGAACGAGCCCTTCCCGGCCGCCCTCTCCTACCTGGCGCTGGTCCTGCCGATCGTGCCGGACGGCCATTTCGACAAGGCCGAGACCGGCAGCGACGGCACCAAGCGCTTCGCCGCCGTGCCCCCGGTCGGCACCGGTCCCTACAAGGTGACGAGCTTCGGCAATGGCGACACGGTCGTCATGGAGGCGAACGAGGCCTATTTCGACGGTCCCAAGGGCAAGCCGCAGATCGCCAAGCTGACCTACCGCACCATCACCGACGCGGCGACACAGATCGCCGAGCTGATGACCGGCGGCATCGACTGGGTCTGGGGCATCAGCAACGACCAGGCCGAGAACCTTGCCCAGGCGCCGCACCTGACCTCGGTCAACGCGCCGACCATGCGCATCAGCTACCTGACCTTCGACCTGAAGGGCACCAGCGGCACCGATGTCTTCACGAACGTCAAGGTCCGCCAGGCCGTCGGCCATGCGATCGACCGCGCCCGCATCGCCAAGTACCTGATGGGCGAGAACAGCCAGGTGGTGAACGCCGCCTGCCATCCGAGCCAGTTCGGCTGCACCGACGACGTCGCGGCCTATGACTACGACCCGGAAAAGGCCAAGGCCCTGCTCGCGGAGGCCGGCAAGGCGGACGGCTTCTCCTTCGACCTCTACGGCTATCGCGACCGCGAAGTCACCGAGGCGATCATGGGCGATCTCGCCAAGGTCGGCATCAAGGCCAACCTGCGCTGGCTGCAGTATTCCGCCGCCCGCGACATGATCCGCGAAGGCAAGGCGCCGGTCGCCAACATGACCTGGGGTTCGTCCTCGATCCCGGACGTGTCGGCCATCACCAGCTACTTCTTCGGCGGCGGCCCGGACGATCCGGCCAAGGACCCGGCCCTGCAGGAGGCCATCCGCCGCGCCGACCTGTCCAGCGACCGCGACGTGCGCCTCGCCAGCTATGCCGAGGCCCTGCAGCTGATCGCCGACGAGGCCTACTGGCTGCCGCTGTTCAGCTACACCAAGAACTACAGCTACAACGCTCAGCTCGACTTCACCCCGTCGGCTGACGAATTGCCCCGCTTCTACGCGACCAGCTGGAAGTAACGGCAAGGACCGGTGCCGCGCCCGGATGCGGCACCGGTTCGCTTCGCTTTTCTGTCTGCCAGAGTATCCTGACCCGTATCCTGACCGCCAGCCCGGCGCGCCCTTGCGCGTTGCCGGAACGGTCTTCGCTTGGCGCATGATACCTGCGCGGCAACGGCGCTGCCTGCGGTTCGCCGCAGCCGCCGCCCCTACCGGCCCCAATCGAAGGCCTCTCGTCGAAGGTCCAGACCAGTCAAAGGCCCGGCATGATCCGCTTCACCCTCAAACGCCTGGCGATCGCAGCGCTCGTTGCCCTCGTCGTCTCCGGCATCAGCTTCGGCCTGATGTTCGTGTCCGGCGATCCCGCCATCGCCATCGCCGGCGAGGGCGCGACGGAAGACGACATCGCCGTCATCCGCGCCCGCTACGGCTTCGACCGTCCGATCCCGGTGCAATATGCCGAATGGATCGGCCGCGCCGTCCAGGGCAATTTCGGCGACAGCATCTATTTCAGCAAGCCGGTGGTCGACCTTCTGGCCGAGCGCTTCCCGGCCACCGCGACGCTCGGCGTGCTGGCCATCGGCGTCGCCATCCTGCTGGCGATCCCGCTCGGCATCATCGCCGCCATCCGCCAGAACCGCCTGCCCGACCGCGCCGCACTCACCTTCGGCACCATCGGCCAGGCGACGCCCAGCTTCTGGCTCGGCCTGATGCTGATCTGGCTCTTCGCGGTCAAGCTGCGGGTGCTGCCGGTCTCGGGCTCGCAGACGCTCGCCCATTTCGTGCTGCCCGCCCTGGTGCTCGGCTACTACGCCGCGCCCTCCATGCTGCGCCTGTGCCGCGCCGGCATGATCGACGCGCTCTCCTCCGACTATGTGCGCACCGCCCGCGCCAAGGGCCTGCTGCCCCGTCAGGTGATCTTCGGCCACGCGATCCGCAACGCCATCCTGCCGGTGATCAGCGTCGCGGCGGTCGAGTTCGGCTTCATCCTCGGCGGCTCGGTCGTGGTGGAGAGCGTCTTCGGCATCCGCGGCATCGGCCTGCTGGCCTGGGAAAGCATCGCCCGCAACGACTTCCCCACCATTCAGGCGATCATTCTCGTCTACGCCATGATCTATGTCTGGCTGACCTTCCTCGCGGATGTGATCAATGCCTGGCTCGATCCCCGCATCCGCGTGAGCTGATCCCATGAGCACAAACACATCCTCGATCCCGGCGGCACCGGCCCGCCTGCCCCATCCCTCGCCGCGTCGCATCCTGCTCAAGCGTGCGAGGGAACACCGCGGCCTCGTGATCGGCGGCGCCATCGTGCTGGCGGTCGTGCTGATCGCCCTCTTCGCACCGCTGATCGCCCCGCACGATCCATACGCCCAGGACCTGTCGAAGCGGCTGCTGCCGCCGGTCTGGTCCGAAAAGGGCAGCTGGGAGCACATCTTCGGCACCGATGCCCTGGGGCGCGACTATCTCTCGCGCATCCTGTTCGGCGCCCGGGTCTCGCTGCTGATCGGCATTTCCGCCGCCATCGGCTCCGGGCTGATCGGCACGACGCTCGGCCTGCTCGCCGGCTATTTCGGCGGCCGCGTCGACAGCGTCGTCACCTTCATCGTCTCGGTGCGCCTGGCGCTGCCGGTGGTGCTGGTGGCGCTGGCCGTCGTCTCCCTGTTCGGCGGCGATCTGTGGATCGTCGTCACGGTGCTCAGCCTGCTGCTGTGGGACCGCTTCGCCGTCGTCGTGCGCTCCGCCACCCAGCAGCTGCGCAACCAGGAATTCGTCACCGCCGCCCGCGCCATGGGCGCCTCCACCCCGCGCATT